>NZ_JBIALR010000001.1:729536-1215814 GCF_042873675.1 Kitasatospora sp. NPDC004614 | reverse complement strand
CGACCCGCCACGACCGGGCCGGCCCGGCGTCGTCCTGGTCGGACCGACCAAGACCACCCCGACTCGCCAAAAATCAACCTAAATCACCGGTATTGGTACTAGATCGATAGAGAGTGCGGCCCTGTCTTCGACTGAACGGGACAGATGCCGTCAGTTTCCGCTGTCGAGGTCCTCACCGCTTTCGGCATCAAGGATCTCCTCAGCGAGGCCCACCAGGCTCCGAGCGTCGGCTCGGAACCAGCGCGCGGTCCCCTGATTGGATACTGGCCGCTCATCCCAGCCCGCCTCCCACCACATCTTGGAGACCAACCCCGACGGGGAGTACCGCTGCTGGTCGTAGGCCCACAGGATCGGCTTGGTGCGGTGGTTGACCCAGGTCGCTTGGCCACGGCGCACATCCTCGGCCATCCACGCTTCCAAAGCCGCTCGCTCAGGCTCGGTATACGCCACAAAATCAAGCGGCGTACCGTCCTTAAGCACGCGTCGGTCCACCAACAGCGGCACGGTGTTCTGGCGACGCTGCTTACGTTCTTTGACCGGAGGCTCGGGGAGCGCAATGCCCTGCGCCAGTTCAGCCAGGATTTGCTCGGCAAGGCGGCGACAAGACTCAGTGTTCTGGCAGGCCGTGCGAACCTGGGCCCGCTCGCCGAACATCGTGCGGATGGCATGGGCCAGCCGCCTCAGGAGTTCAGGCACAAGGGCCGGGACCTTGTCGAGGATCTCACTGTCCCAGTCGAAGTCAACATCGTCGATACTCGCTGCGTCCAGGTGTCGGAGTACCAGGTGCGTGATGAGGAAGGCGCCATGCTCGGCAACTGCGGCCTCGCGCCCGTCTAGGCCACCACCGAGCTCGTAAACCGCACTGCGGGCCGTACGTAGCGTCTCGACCGAACGCCATACTTTCTGCGGCGAGGGCTCGCGACCGAACAGCAAGGTATGGCTCCCGGTGTCGCCCTGCTCCCAGAGGTTCTCCGTGGAGCTCGCGACTCGGGCGACCTGCTCGGCATCCTCATGCAGGCAGGCAAGCGCCAAGGCGAGTTCGTCCAGTGAGCAGCCGGTCTCGGGGGCAGGAACGGGCTCGCCACGCTTGATGACGTACTGCTTGCGCAGCTCAGCGCGTAGGTTCGCTTTGATCGACTGGTGCACGGGCTCAAGGGCGATATGGTCGCGCGCCTCAATGGCGTTCTGCCGGTTGGCTGCCTGCGAAACACGCACTCCAAGACTCTTGTCGCCCTGCGTGTTGATGACCTTGATGCTGACGGTAGCGTTGGCCGCGGTTTCACCATCCTCATGCATAGCCCGGGCGATCGCCATTACGGTCTGGGCGCCATTGACGATGCTCGCCCCGGACACTGCGAGGGTGGTTGGCCGGCTCCGCGGTGCCTTGGCACTCTCGTGCTTCGCCTTGAGCGAGTCACAGATCATCGTGATGCCATTGTTGAAGTACCAGAAGCTGGTGGGCTGGGAGGTCAGCGTGGTGCCGATCTCCACGTTAGCGACGGTGCTTCCGAGCGGCGCTCGCAGGTTCTGCTCGAACAGGGCGGAACCGTGCTGCTCATACCAGTCGGCGACGGTCTCAACTGAGACCGTGCCCTGGTAGGCCTCAAGGTCACCCTTCTGCTGGTACCAGTCGTCCAGGCGGACGTCCAGGCAAATCGGCTCCGGCCGAAGATCGGCGTGGACCTGGGCGTGGAAGTCTCGTGCCAGCAGGACCTCAACCGTCATCCGATCCCCGTACTTGTTGAACTCCTCCAAGGCGTTTTTCAGAACGTCCCAAGCCGGTTGGTCGGGCGCGGCCGTGCCCATCAGCGCGATGACCAGCTTGGTCTCCCCATCGATCAAGAGCGGCCTGGACTGCTCGGCCAGTGTCTTCGCACGCTCGTTGAACTGCGAGTAGAGCTCATTCTCGATCCGGTTGAGGCCATCGACCATGGCCTTGGCCGCGTCCACGTCGAACGTGGCCTTCCCCCCGTCGCTCCATTTGGCCTGCACCAGCAACAACTGCCCGGACTGGGGCATCGGCGCGATCGCATCTAGCCCCTGGTCCGCGATGCCGTCAGTGACGAAGCGAGCCGCCTCGGTCGCCGTGCACTTGGCGAGCCGTCGCACCGTGAGAGCCGCGAGGGCGCGGGATAGGAAGCGCTGCTCATAGTTTCCGCCCCCAAAGTGTGCGATGTCGTTGTCGTCTATCACTCCGTGATAGGTCTCCCACAGCTGCTCACGCACCTGGCGGACCTGCTGGGGCATGTCGGCTGCAGAAACGGTCAAGGCCAGTGTCCTCCCTCGAAACAAACCGACGAAGGACCAATCAGGGCTGCGCGGCTCTCTTCCCCGCCTGAGCAGACCCGAACGGTCCCGCGTCCTGATCGAAGGAATAATAGCCCGCTAGTTCTATTTCTGGGACTCAGTAAAGTGCTTCCCCGGGCATTTCCGCGACGTCGCCCGCAAACTCATCAGGGGAGAGGCCGAGGGCCTCACCAATGGCCTGGAACTCCGCGAGCGCCGACTGAAGGTCGCTGATGATCTCCTGGACCAGCACCTCGGGCTCAGGCAGGCTGTCAACCTCCGCAAGGGAGTCGTCCTTGAGGAAGGTCAGGTCGAGGTTGACCCCGTCACGGGCAATCAGCTCCGCATAGTCGTAGACCTTGAACCGCTCGGACTCCACCCGCTCCTTACGCGACTTGCCCGCCAGGTAACAGGAAACGAAGTCGTCGAGGTGCTCACGGCGCAACGGATTGCGCTTCTGCGTGACGTGAACGTTGGTGCGCAGGTCGTAGACCCACAGCTGCGTCGTCGCCGGCGCGCCATCCGGCTTGGGCTTGCGCTTGTCGAAGAACAGCACGTTGGCCTTGACCCCGCCAGCGTAAAAGATACCCGTGGGCAAGCGCAGCATCGTATGCACGTCGCAGGTCTGCAGCAGCTGGGTGCGGATCCGGCTTCCGGCCCCACCCTCGAACAGCACGTTGTCCGGCAGGACGACAGCGGCGCGGCCGTTTGTCTTGAGAACGGTAAAGATGTGCTGAAGGAAGTTCAGCTGCTTGTTCGTGGTGGCGGTCCACAGGTCCTGGCGGGACTCGCTGTAGTTCGCGCCGCTGATCGTGCCCACCCCGAAGGGCGGGTTGGCCAGGACGATGTCGTAGTGCTTGGCCGGAGTCTTGGCCAGCGAGTCGCGCACGTCAATAAGCGACTCGCCGTTGGGCAAGCCAACGTTGTGCAGCAGCATATTCATAAGGGCCAGCCGAGCAGTGTCACGCACCAGCTCCACGCCCTCGATGTCGCCGCTGCGCAGCTTGGTCCATTGCTCAGCTGACATCGAAGAGCCGTGGTGCCGCTCGATGTAGTCAGCCGCGGCAATAAGGAAGCCGCCCGTACCGCAAGCTGGATCCGTGATTTTCTCGCCGGGCTTGGGCCGCACACACTCGACCATCGCGTCGATCACAGGGCGAGGCGTGAAGTACTGGCCAGCGCCTGTCTTGCGATCCTCCGCGCCCCATTTGAGCAAGCCCTCGTAGGCGTCACCCTTGACGTCCGTGTTGGTCATCGACCACTGGTGCTTGTCCAACACGTCGCGTACCAGGCGATCCAGAGCTGCGGGCTCGGCGATCTTCGACCGCGCACCCTCGAAGATCGCGCCGAACATACCCGGCATCCCCGCCAGGCCGTTAAGAATCTCCGTGTAACGATCCATCATCGCGGTGCCGCGCAACGCGACCAGGCTCGCCCAATCGTAGCCGTCATCGCGAATGACGAGTTTGTTGATTCGCCGCGTCTTGCGCTCCTGGACCATTTTCAGGAACAGCAGATAGCTAAGCTGCTCAACGTACTCCAGAACCGAGACACCTGAGTGCCGCAGAAGCTCGCAGTTGTCTGTCAGCAGCTTGACCAGCGCCTGCGCATCCTCTATCGGCTGCGGCGCAGCAGGAAAGGGAATGGCAGCTTGCGTATTCGAAATGGAGGTGGTACTCACGACGGAATCTCTTCCTGGAAGGACGGCGTGGATGCCTGTGGTGCGAGGCGACCGGAGAACGCAGCGGCCAGGAGCGAACGGCGCAGGGCAGCGGCCTTATGCTCAACGGCTTCAAGGGCGACCCCAAGAGCTCGAAGATGACTTGCCGCGGTCTCGATCTCCTCGACGATGCGGGCCTGAACATCTAGCGGCGCCACTGGAAAGAGTATCGACTTCACCCGGGATTTATTCAACGCTGGCTGGTTCCCACCCGAGGCGATTCTCCGACTCGTCTCGTACTGAGAAAACAGGTACCAATAGGCATACTCGGGCAGGTATCCGGCTTGACTGACACGGATGGCAGCACTGTTCTGATTATGCGCAGCCGGGATATCCAGAATTGCAACCTGGCCACGTGTCTTCCCTTCGCCAATCATGGCCATGAGGACAGTTCCTGCCGGATGAAGCCGCTTTGCGGGATTCCCGAGAGCATTAGCAGAGATCGTCTCCTTCGTGGAAGTAATCCGACCAAAAGCGACCTCACCGCTTGATACCCAGGGGATATTTCCCTGCCAGAAGTCTGGACGCGCCCGGCTGGGTGTAGCGCCAACCGACACTTCGAAGAGATCGCCGATCGGGTGACGCTCTGTCAGGCCGGCGAACTTTTGATTGGCCAGTGCAGTAATCCCAAGGGCGGCGCGGCGCCGGTTGGTGCGAATAGCCACGAGGGCCGCGTCCAGTCGAGACAATTGCTCATCGAGGGCGGCGGCAATGCGACGCTGCTCACTCAGATCAGGAAATAGGATCTCTGTCTCACCAAACGCTCTAGCCGAAATCTCTTTGAACGTGGTGCCGCTGGCTCGACGCTCAATCGATGGCGTGACGTGAATGAGATACCAGTACAAATATTTTGAATCAAGGACTGGTGACGGAAGTGCACTCTTGCAGCCTTGGCTCGTAGCGAGGGGCCCGCCTGCAATCGCCGTATAGCCAATGGGAGCCCTCGAGCTGTAGACTACGGAACCCGCTGGAATAAGTCGCGCCGAACAGGAATCGTAGCCCGCCTGACTGAGACCTCGTCGACCTCTGAACAATACCTGTGACCGATCCTCCGCCATATCGGCGGGAGTGATCCAGGCGACGTCCTCTCCCCAGTAGGCCGCTACGGAGGTCTTAGGGGTCCCTCCGGAGACGATCTCGCAGACGCTTGCCAACGCCGCCCGCGTCCACCCCGCAGGCAATTCCGCACTCACGCAGCAAGCTCCCGGTTCAGTTCGTCCAGATACCGTACGGCGGCCTCTTCGCTACCGAAGTCGCGGATGTACCCATCAGCTCCGCCGTGCCCGGCGAGCTCCCCGACGTCGAAGACGGCCTCGTCGAAGCGTACATCCCGGGCGACTGTGTCCACGATGCGGTCGAGCCACCAGCGCTGCGTTTCGTTGAAGCGGACGCCAGCCTGTTCCTGACGCAGAAGCCAGGCCGCGTAGCGTTCGAGCACGTTCTCGGCGAATCCACGCACCTCGCCGGCGGGTTCGCCGAGCTCGTACCGGATGAGCGAAATGAGGTCAGCTGCGTTGCGGGTCCTGTCAGTCCGGCTGCCGCCGTCCTTGGCAATGCCGACGCGTTCGTAGGCATCCCAGAGCCTGGCTGGGGTCCAATTGCGCGGCGGGCGGGCGAGGCTGTTGGCGATGTCCCGCAACCTCGCTCGTACCTCTACAGGGGACCGGTCCATGTCCTGATAGGCAAGCTGAAAGACAGCGATCTCGTCCGCGTGCTCGCGTAGGTAAGCACGGAAGTCACGCACGGTCGCCTTGCACTCGTCCTCCGTCGCAACAACAGGCGCGGCATGCAGCAGAGTGTCGCCGCTGACCTCGTCGATCAGCACGTCCGCAGACCTTCGCAGTTCCAAAATCTTGGCCCGTAGCTCTGGGTTAGCGGCCAGCGGACGCACTGATGCGCGGGCGAGGTCGTAGACGGCCTTTTCGGGGCTGGCTCCACTTGCCGATGCATGAGCCTTGGCCTCCTCCTGGAGATCGACGCTGACCGCGTCGACCATCGCACGCGTGATCTCGGTGAGCGGCTTGCCCGCCGCGCGCTCGAGCTCTTCGCGCTCCTCGAGACCAAGTTGTTGGTGGAGCTTGGCCAGCCGGGCCGCAAGGGTGGAGACTTCGTCGGGGGTGATGGTGTTGTTGCCTACCGCACGCAGCAGCTTCTCCAAGGACTTGCGCTCCTTGGGGTCCTTATCGAGCGGAGCCGCATCCAGCATCGAGTGCTCGGTGACCCCAATGGCGTCGACGAGCACGAAGCGGGTCTTGGCTGCGGTGTCCGGGCTGACCTGCTGCAGGTCAGTCGAGGAGATGGTGCGAGTGCCACGGCCCTTGAATTGCTGGAAGGTAGACCAGGTCTTGATATCGCGCAGGAACAGGAGGCACTCGAGGGGCTTGACGTCGGTGCCGGTGGAGATCATGTCAACGGTCACCGCAATGCGTAGGCGCGCGCCGGTGCGAAATTCATTGATCAGATTACCAGCCTTCTTGGCCTTGTAGGTGATCTTCTGGCAGAACTCCGGCCCCTGGTTGAATTCCTGCTGCACGATTGCGACGATCTTCTCAGCGTGCTCATCGTCGCGCGCGAAGATCAATGTCTTAGGGACCATGCGTTGCTCGACCGGGACCTTGGCCCGCTCAGGGAAGATATCGGTGTACAAGCGCTCCTTGAAGGTTCTGATCACCAAGCGAATCTGATCAAGGCTCAACACAACGGAGCCGACCTGGGATCCCTGGTAGGTGAAGTCTTCTTCTAGCTCCTCGAACTTCTCCCGCCGCGTGCGCCGGTCGACCTTAGGTACCGTAGTACCCGCTTCGATCGTCGCGCCCTGCTCGGTGATCTCAGTGCGGATACGGTAGACCTCGAAGGGGACATTAACCCCGTCGGCCACCGCCTGCTCCTCAGTGTATTGGGAAACCAGGTTTCGCTCGAAGAAGCCCATCGTTTGCGCGACCGGAGTGGCCGTCAAGCCCACCAGGTGCGCGTCGAAGTATTCCAGGACCTGCCGCCACTTTCCGTAGATAGAGCGGTGGCACTCGTCGATGACGATCAGATCGAAGGTTTCAGGGGGAATACCCGGGTTGTACTGCACCTCGATGGGGCCGGCTGACTCAAAGTCCTCATGTTGCTCGGCATCGTCCTCCACGCTGGGGAGGGGGCGACCGGCCAGTGCCATCCACAGGCGCTGCACGGTGGAGACCACGACAAGGGTCGAGTCACGCATTTCCTCGCCGGTAGCCAGGCGCTGCACGTTGTACTCGGCCGGGAAGTAACGGCTGGTACCAGGAATCTTGTAGTTGTCGAACTCTCCCTTGGCTTGAGCACCCAGGCTGTTGCGATCCACCAGGAAGAGGATCTTTCGGGCCTGAGCGTGCTTGGCCAGACGGTAGCAAAAGGTCGCTGCTGTATAGGTCTTGCCTGCGCCCGTCGCCATCTGGATCAGGGAACGGGTACGGCCAGTCCAGTGCGAGCGCTCCAGACGCTCTACTGCCTCACGCTGAGCCGGGCGCAAGCTGATCTCGTCAAGCGGCGGCATGCGACGGCGCATCCGGGCTCGGAAGGTGGGGGCCGACGGGTCGTCGTCGGCCTGGCGCATCCAAAGGGCCAGGGTCTCGGGGCGATGGAACCAGAACACCCGTCGAGAACGCGATTCTGGGTCGAGCGTGTTCCGGAACAGGGTCCTACCGCCATCGCTGGCATAGCGGAATGGCAGCTGCCCACTCCGCCAGCAGGCCAGCTGCTGCTCAGCCTTAAGCTCGTCCACGTAGCGCGCCGCCTGCTGTTCGGCCGCAAGCAAGTCATCGCCCTCGCGCTTGGCCTCGATGACCCCTACGAGCTGGCCATCCACGTACAGCAGGTAGTCGGCGCGCCCACGACGCAGCGTCATTTCCCGCACGGCGACGCCTTGAGCTACATATAGGTTCAGCGATCGGCTGGAGTTGTCCTGCACCGACCAGCCAGCCTTGCGCAACATGCGGTCCAGTTCCTCACGGACCTGAGCCTCGTTTAGCGGCTCGCACGCTGCCTCCCGCGCACGGCCGAGCAGCGCGTCACGCGCCGCGGTGCCAGCGATCTGCGCAGGGCGCTGTGACAGAGCCTCTGACACAGGCTGGGCAGCGGCTTCCTTAAGGTCCGCCAGCAGGGTCTGGAGTCTGGCACGCTCGGCTTGTGCCGCGACTAGGGCCGCTTCGGCCGCCTGCCGCGCGCTGAGCTGTGCTTCCGCCTCGCTGACGGCATCCCGGTAGGTCAGTTTGGTCTGCGCGAGCGCCTCACGGACCTTCGAGTACTCAGCGTTGAGCCGCTCGTGCTCCGCTCGCTCGCCCGCGCTGAGCTCCAGGGGGACTCTCGGCTGGGCTGGCGGCACCCAGGCGCGCTGCTCACGGGAACCGGTCAGCAGCCGGTCAAACCAGACGCCGAGCGCAAAGCAAGTCTTAACGGCCTGAAACGCCGCCACCTGCTCGGCGAAGCCCTTGTGTACCGCATCGTTGCCGAGGCTGCGAATCTGATCGAAAGCGGGATGGACGTTTCCGTGCAGGACACCAGCTCGATCCAGAGCATGCAGTCGGTCCACCTGCCGATCACCTTGCGGCTGCAAGCGGAAGCGGCGGACCAAATCCCCGGCCAGGGCCTCACCGAACTGTCTGGCCTTCACCATTGCCGAGTTCGGGTCTCTGAACACGACGCTCTCGGCACCAGCGCCGTAAAGCACGAGCAGATCGAGGTGCGGGAGGAGGAACCCGAAATTAGCCGAAGCTGCCGCCAAGCGCCCTATCCGGTCACGCTGCGCGCCCTGCCCACTCGCCACTCGATTGACGGCAACCAACCGCGCCTACTCCACTCCGCATACACATCGTCATCCTCAGACACCCCAGCTTGACAGATGTCTCCATGATCGTGCTAGTTCGCTCCAGGCGACAGCCCGGCTTCAGCGCAGTCGTGACCAGCCAGCGGCCTCGCCAACGACGCCCGGCTGGAACTCTGGGACTGCGTGTCTGGTGCCACCAACCAACACTGAACTATCAGCAACAACTGACAACAATCCAGTGACCCGGGGTCTGGCCGCGTTCGGCCAACCCGGCAAGACTCCGCATGTCATGCCAGCTCCAGCACCCCCGCCGCCCGGACCGCCGTCGGCCCATGGTCTGTCCCCCCTCGGACACCGAATGAAAAGACCCCCAGGTTCTCCTGGGGGTCTTTTCATTCGGTGGGGCTAGCTGCCTTCGGGGGTGTCGGTCAGGGCCTGGGTGACGAGGTTGTCCAGGAGGGTGGTGTAGCGGGCGGTCCAGGTGGTGATGGTTTCGGGATTCCAGAGGTCGGTCGTGTACTCGAGGTAGCCGGCGAGGGCGTCGCCGGCCGGGACGAGGCCGAGGTTGAATTCGCCGCGGGCGGCCGGGACCATCAGGTCCTCGACCTGGATGGTGAGGCCGGGGAGGTCGATGTCGGTTTCCAGGGAGTTCTGGTACTGGAAGCCGTGGGCGAGCCGGTCGGGGACGTTCGGGTAGCCGCGTTCGCGGAGCAGGGGGCCGGAGCGGGAGAGCGGCATCAGGTGTTCCAGGGCCTCGTGGGCGGAGCGGGCGGTCGCGCGGACCTGGTCGGCGAACGGGGTCGAGGTGTCGGTGCGCAGGCGCAGCAGCAGTGAGGAGACGGTGCAGGCGAGCAGTGTTTCGTCCTCGCGGCGCGGGCGGTTGGCGTAGGCGACCTGGAGGAGGTTGTCGGCGCGGCCGTTGAGGGTTTCCATGAAGCGGCCCAGGGCGGTGACGGTGACGGCGAACGGGGTGGTGCCCAGTCGCTTGGCCAACTCCTCGATGCGGCCTCGTGCTTCGGGTGACACGGTGAACTGTGCCACCTGGCCCTGGCCGCTGAGCTGCTCGGGTCGCGGGTGGTCCAGCGGGAAGTCGTGGGTGAACGTGGCGTCCTTCAACTGGCGTTCCCAGTAGGCGATGTCGTCCTCGCGGTCGGCCTCGTCGAGGCTCCGCTCGTAGCGGGCGTAGTCGGTCTGCTGGGTCGCCGGCGGCAGGCTGTGCGGCTCGCCGGTCAGGGCGGCCCGGTAGAGGGTCTCGAGGTCCTTGAACAGGACGCTGACGCCCCAGCCGTCGCACATCGAGTGGTGCATGACGAACACCAGCGCCCAGGACTCCTCGCCGGTGCGCACCAGCCGGACGGCCGGACGGACGCCCGCTTCGAGGTCGAACGGGTGCCTGGCGGCCTCGGTGCTGATCCGGGACAGCTCGGCCTCGCGTTCGCTCTCCGGCAGACCGCGCAGGTCCTCCACGGGGGGCTCGACCGGGACGGCGGGCAGGACGTCCTGCCACCATTCCCCGGTCCGGTCGTCGCGGACGCACCTGGTGCGCAGCGACTCGTGGCGCTCGATCAGGCCGGTGAGGGCGGCGTGGAGGGCGGCGACGTCCAGCGGGCCGGTGATGAGGAGCCGCATCGCGACGTTGAACACCTCGGGCACGGGGAGCTTGCCGATGCGGTCCGCGAACCTCCCCTGGGTGGCGGTGAGAGGGGGGCGGTCGGGCGAGGCGGCCGGAGCGGAGGCTTCGTCCGCCGACGGGCGGGACGCGTCGACGAAGGCGGCCATCGCCTCCGGGGTCGGCTGCTGGAAGAGGCGGGTCACCGGCACGTCGACCTGGAGTGCCTCGCGCACCCGGTTCACCAGCCGGATCGCGGTGATCGAGTGCCCGCCCAGCTCGAAGAACGACGTCTGCGGGTCGACCGCGGTCGCGTCGATGCCGAACTCGGCCGCCCACAGCCGGCGCACCCGCTGGAGGGTCGGCGACGGGGCGGGGGCCGGTGCGGGCGCCGTCGGCGGGGCGGGCGCCGTCGGGACGGTGATGTCCGGCTCGGGCAGGGCGGAACGGTCCAGCTTGCCGATGCCGTTGAGCGGCAGCGCCGGGAGGACCGCCCAGGCCCGCGGCACCAGGTAGTCCGGCACCCGGCGTGCGAGCGCCCCGGCGGCCAGGGTCGCGAAGGCCGTGCGCTGTGCGGCGGCCGTCGCGTCGTCGCCGCCCAGTGGTTCGGCCGGGACGAGGTAGCCGACCAGGTGGGCGTCCCCGCGGGCGTCGCGGCGGGCGAGGACGGCGGCTTCCCGCACGCCCCACACCTGACGCAACTGCTCGGTCGCCTCGCCCGGTTCGACCCGGAACCCGCGGATCTTCACCTGGTCGTCGGCGCGCCCGCAGAACTCCAGCTCCCCGGTGGCGGGGTTGCGCCGCACCAGGTCGCCGGTGCGGTACATCGGGCCCTCGGGGTCGGGCAGGAACCGTGCGGCGGTCTCGTCCGGCCGGTCCAGGTAGCCGTGCGCGACTCCGGCTCCGGCGACGTACAGCTCGCCGGGCGTCCCGTCGGGCACCGGCCTGCCGTCGGCGTCCACCAGCCGGATCCGGACGTTGTCGACGGGCAGGCCGATCGGGATCGGGCCGGCCTGGGCGCCCTTGGGGGCGACGGTCGCCACCGTGCACAGGATGGTGGCCTCCGTCGGCCCGTACACGTTGGTGACCCGGTACGCCGCCGACGCGTGCGGCCGCACCCTCAGCACGTCGCCGCCGACGGCGAGATGGCGCAGCGGCGGCTGGCGGCGTTCGTCGAGGCCGAGCAGCGACTCGGCGAAGGCCGTGGTGAGGAAGGCGAAGGTGATGCCGTGCACGGTGTACCAACGGGCCAGCGCCAGCGGGTCCTTGCGGGTCTCGGCATCGGCGACGACGAGCGTGGCGCCCGCCGTCAGGGTCGGCCAGATCTCCATCAGCGAGCCGTCGAAGCTGACGCTGGACACCAGGGCCGTGCGGTCCTCGGACGTCGTCGCGAAGTGCTGGTGGTGCCACTGGCAGAACGACACCAGGCTGCTGTGCGGGACGGCGACGCCCTTGGGCCGGCCGGTCGTTCCCGAGGTGTGCAGCGCGTAGCACAGCGAGGAGGACGTCGCCGGGTCGTCGGCCGCGGCGGGGGCGGTGCCGGGGTCGTTTACGTCAAGCACGGTGACGTCGAGCACGGTGACGTCGGCGGGCAGGTCGAGGGCGGCCACCGCGTCGCCTGTGGTCAGCAGCAGCGGCGAGGCGCAGTCGGCCAGCACGGCCTTGGCGCGGGCGAGCCCGAGGTCCGGGTCGATGGGCGCGAAGCCGTGGCCGGCCTTGAGGACGGCGAGCAGCGCGACGATCAGCTCGGGCGAGCGGTTCAGCCACACCGGGACCGGCCGGTGCACGCCGGGCACCGGCGCGCCGATCCGGTCCCGGACGACGGCGGCGAGCCGGGTCGCCCGGCGCTCCAACTCGCCGTACGTCAGGACGGTTTCGCCGTCCACGACGGCCGGGCGCCCCGGGTGGCGGGCCGCCTGCCGGGCGATCCAGGCGTGCACGGTCGTGTCGGGCACCTCGCGCACCGGGCCGCGGAGCCAGCCGTCGGCGGTGCTCGCGCCCAACTGCGAAAGCGGCGTCGAAGCGTCGGCCACGGCCTGCGTCAGGATGCCGGAGAACGCCGTGAACCAGCCGTCGATCGTGGCGAGGTCGAACAGGTCGGTGTTGAACTCCAGGTGGCAGCGGATGCCCTCCGACGGGCCGCCGTCGGTGAAGTACACGCACAGGTCGGCGAGGGACTTGTCGGCCCCGGCGTCCAGCGCGGTGGCCCGCACGCCGGGCAGGTCGAGGCGGAACGGCTCGTCCCGCTCGAACTCGGCGAGCACCTGGAAGACCGGTGTGCGGTCGGTGGCGCGGCTCGGCGCCAGCTCCCTCACGACCGACTCGAACGGCACGTCGGCGTGGTCGTAGGCGTCCAGCGCGGTGCGCCGCACCCGGTCGAGCAGGGTGCCGAAGTCGGGGTCGCCGGACAGATCGACGCGCAGCGCCAGGGTGTTGATGAAGAAGCCGACCAGGTCCTCCGAGCCCTCGGGGCGGTCGGAGATCGGCGTGCCGATCACCACGTCCTGGTCCCCGGTGAGGCGGTGCAGCAGCGCCGCGTAGCCCGCGACCAGCGTCATGAACAGGGTGGCCCGCCGGCCCCGGCTCAACGCCCGCAGCCCGTCGGAGAGTTCGGGCGTCAGGGCGCGGAAGACGGCCTTGCCCTCGGAGCTCATCACCGCCGGGCGGGGACGGTCCGTGGGCAGGTCCAGCACCGGCAGGTCGCCGCCGAGGGTCTCCCGCCAGTACGCGAGGTCCGCCGACGCCCCGGGGCTCCGGGCGGCATCCCGCTGCGCACGGGCGTGGTCGGTGTACGACCAGGTGAGTGCGGGCAGCTCGCCGTCCGGGACGGTCCGGCCGGCCGTCTCGGCCCGGTAGAAGGCGGAGAGGTCGCGGGTCATCACGGCCGCCGACGCCGCGTCCACCACGATGTGGTGGAGCGACAGCACCAGGACGTGCCGCTGCTCGGCGAGCTTCACCAGCCGGGTGACGAAGAGGGGCCCGTTCGCGAGGTCGAAGCGGCGGGCGCTCTCCGCGTCGAGCACGTCCTGGACGGCGGCGTGCGCGTCGGCCCCCGCCGGGGTCTCGGCCGAGCGGTCGATCACCTCGAAGTCCGGCTCGTGCGGCGGCAGCACCACCTGCACGGGCTCGCCCGAGCCGGCGTCGCGGAAGACGGTCCGCAGGCTCTCGTGACGGGCCACGAGCGCACGCACGGCGGACCGGAGCGCGGGGACGTCCAGCGGGCCGTCCAGGAGCAGGGCCTTGGACTCGTTGTAGGCGGTGCGGCCCGGCAGGATCTGCTCCTGCATCCAGATGCGCTGCTGGCCGAAGGAGAGCGGGTGCTGCTGCTGCGCTTCGGGTGCCGGGGTGTCGGTGGTGCGGGGCGGTGCTGCGACGGCCAGCACGGGCTGCGCGGCGGCCAGCACGGGCTGCGCGGCGGTGGGCCGGGCGTAGGAGCGGCGCAGCGAGTCGAGGTGGGGCAGCCCGGCCCGCAGGGTGGCCGCCGGGACGCCGAAGTCCACCAGCGCGACGATCTCGTCGACGCCGGCCGCCCTGACGGCGTCCACGACGGGCCGCACGCTGTCGGCCGTGCCGATCAGTGCCCGGTCGTCGCAGTACCGCCGGTAGGCGCGTTCGAACAGCACGTCCTGGTCGTCCTGGCTCAGCGACGACATGTCGACCTTGTACCCGAGGCTGTTCGCCACCCCGCCGAACAGCGAGAGCGAGGCCCGCATGTACCGCGAGAGCGGCTCGAACGCCGCCTCGCGCGCCTGGTCGTGGTCGGCGCCGAGCAGGGTGTGCAGCAGGATGGCGACCCGCCCGGTGGCCGGGTCGAGGCCGTGGGCGGCGCGGGCACGGCGGTAGAGGGCGATGTTCTCGCGCAGCTGGTCGATGCTCTGCGACATCAGGTTGGTGACGATGCCGAGGTCGTGGCGGGCCGCCGACTCGTAGGAGGCCGGGTTGCCGACGACCGCCGTGAACATTGGCGGCATGTCCTGGACCGGCTGCGGGAACAGCCGCAGCTCGGTCTCGCTCCCGTCCCCGACGGTGCGGGTGAGGGCCTCGCCGCGCCACAGCTTCCGGACCTCGGCGAGCTGGTCGAACATCGACTCCCGGTGACGGCCGAACCGTTCCGGGAAGAAGACGAAGTCGTTGGCGTTCCAGCCGCTCGCGCAGCCGATGCCGATCCGTCCGCCGGAGAGGTTGTCCACCATCGACCACTCCTCGGCGACCCGGATCGGGTCGTGGAGCGGCAGGACGACCGAGCCCGCGTTGATGCGGACGCGTTCCGTCTCCCGGGCGAGAGCCGCCCCGAGCACGGCGGGGTTGGGGAACAGGCCGCCGAAGGAGTGGAAGTGCCGTTCGGGCATCCAGAGGGAGTGGAAACCGTGGGTGTCGGCGTACCGGGCGGTCTCCAGGATCATGGCGTACTTGTCCAGGCGGGGGGCGTCCTCCTGGGGGTAGTCGCCGAAGAAGTAGATGCTGAAGTCGGGGCCGGGACCGGCGGTGCGGGGCTGGACGGACACCGGGACGGTGGCCGGGGCCGGGACGGTGGCCGGGGCCGGGACGGTGGCCGGGGCCGGGACGGTGGCCGGGGCCGGGACGGTGGCCGGGGCCGGGACGGTGGCCGAGGCCGGGACGGTGGCCGGGGCCAGAGCGGGGGCCGGGGCGGGGGCCGGGACCGTGGCGGGGGCCAGAGCGGCGGCCGGGACCGGGACGGTGGCGGCGGCCGGGACGGTGGCCGGGGCCAGAGCGGCGGCCGGGACCGGGACGGTGGCGGCGGCCGGGACGGGGACCGGGGCCAGAGCAGCGGCCGGGACCGTGGCGGCGGCCGGGACCGTGGCGGCGGCCGGGACGGTGGCCGGGGCCTGGGTGCGGTCGCGGGCCGGACCGGAGAGGGGCATCGGCGCGACCGGTGCCGGTGCCTGCGGCGCGACGGGCGCCTGGGCCACCGGAGCGGGGACGACCGGCACGGCGACCGGCACGGCAGCCGGCACGGCGACCGGCACGGCGACCGGCACGGCGACCGGCACGGCGACCGGCACGGCAGCCGGCACGGCGGCGACCGACGCGGCAGCCGGCGCGGCAGCGACCGACGCGGCAGCCGGCGCGGCAGCGACCGACGCGGCAGCCGGCGCGGCAGCGACCGGCACGGCAGCCGGCACGGCGGCGACCGACGCGGCAGCCGGCACGGCGGCCGGCCGGGTCAGCAGGCGGGCGCCTGGGAAGAACCCGGCGTCGCGCAGCTCGCGCAGCGAGCCCTGCACGGCGTCCGTGACGACGGCGAGGTCCTCGTCCGTGTGCGCGGTGGACAGGAAGAAGTTCCGCCACTCCCAGACGAACACCCCGCGCAGCAGCAGGTGGTGGTAGAGCAGTTCCATGTCGGCGCGGTGCTCGAAGCGGAACATCGAGCCGAAGTGGGCGAGCCGCAGCGGGAATTCCTCGGCCTCGAAGAAGCCGTTGAGCCCGGCCGCGAACCGGTCCGTCCGGTCGTTGAGGCGCTGCTGGAGCGACGGCCCCTGCGTCTTGAGGTGGGTGAGGACGGCGCGGGCGGCGACCATCGACACCGGGTGCTGGATGTAGGTGCCGCCGAAGAAGGTCGTCTCGCCGGGCGGGTAGCTGGCGTCCCCGTAGCTCCAGTAGCCGCCGTCGACACCGTCCATGATGTCGGCCCGTCCGGCGATCGCGCCGATCGGGAAGCCGCCGCCGAGCAGCTTTCCGTAGGTGGCGAGGTCCGGTGTCACCCCGTACAGCTCCTGCGCGCCGCGCAGCGCCGGGCGGAAGCCGGTCAGCATTTCGTCGAACATGAGGATGATGCCGTGGCGCTGCGTGAGTTCGCGCAACTCCCGGACGAACTCGACCGGTTGCAGGGACGGGTGGCGGCTCTGCACCGGTTCGATGATGCAGGCGGCGATGAACGGCGCTTGCTCTTCGATGACGCGCAGCGACGCCGGGTCGCCGTAGTCGAGGACGAGCAGGTCGGCGACCGCGCTGTCCGGGATGCCGATCGACACGGGCGCGGTCGCGTGCTCCTCGCCCGTCCCCGCCGCGCGGCCGAGGACGTTGTCCGCGTGCCCGTGGTACGAACCGTGGAACGTCACGATCTTCCGGCGTCCGGTGGCGGCGCGGGCGAGCCGGATCGCGGCCGAGTTGGCCTCCGTTCCGGAGTTGGCGAACGCCACCCGCTCCATGCCGGTGATCTCGGCGAGCAGCTCGGCCGCCTCGCCCGTCTCGGCGTTGCGCGGCCCCAACTGCACACCGCGAGACAGGTGTTCGCGTACGGCCTCGCGGACGAACGGCGGCTCGTGGCCGAACATCAGCACACCGAAGCCCATGGTGATGTCGGTGTAGCCGTTGCCGTCGATGTCGGTGATCGACACGCCGGAAGCGCCGCGCGCCGCGATCGGGTACAGCATCTCCTTGGTGCTGGAGCGGAAGCCGACCACGGCCCGGCTGTCGGCCAGCACCCGGCGGTGGCGCTGCGCCAGCTCCTTCGACGTCGGCGTCTTCGCGGTGTACCGGCGGACGAGCTCGTCCAGGTGCCGCTTGCGGCTCTCCGGCCCGGTGCCGCTGGCCATGCCGGAGGCGCGGTCGACGGCGACCCGCGGGCCGTGCATCTTCGGTGCGGCGCCGGACGGCACGGGCGCGGTCGGCTCGGACGGCGCGGCGGCGGTCAGGGATGCGGTCGGGGCTGCGCCGGCCAGCTGCTCGGCGATCCGTCGCGAGAGTTCCGCCATCGCGGAGAGGTCGCTGTCGGCCGCGGCGGTGACGGCCGCGATGCCGTCCTGGTGCTGCCGGGCGCTCATCGGCCACCGGCCGGGGTGGACGCGCCGCCGGGCAGGGAGGCGAGCTGACGGGTCACCAGTTCGGAGAGCTGCGTCATCATCTGGAGCTGGATCTGGGTGAGTTGCTGGATCTGGCGGGCCAGGTCTTCGATCTCCTGACGTGTCGCGTACATCGGGGCGGCGGGCTGAACCGCGGGGGCGACCTGCGTGGGGACGACCGGCGCAGGAGCGGGGACGGGGACGGGCGCGGGGGCAGGAGCGGCGGGCGCGGGGGCAGGAGCGGCGGGCGCGGGGGCAGGAGCGGGGGCAGGAGCGGCGGGCGCAGCAGGGGCGGGTGCCGGGGCGCCCGGGATCCGGCCCACGATCAGCTCGGCCAGCAGCCGAGGCGTGCCGGCCTCCTCGAACAGCTCGCGCATGGCGATCTTGACCTGGTGTTCCTGCTCGATGAGCCGCAGCATGTGGATCAGCTGCAACGAGTCGGCGCCCAGGTCGAAGAACGAGGTGTCGTCGTTCACCGCCCCGGGTTCCGCCCCCAGCTGACCGACCGTCACTTCGACGATGTGACGGCACACGTCGTCGGCGGTGATCGTGCCTGCGTTGCTCAGTTCCACTGCGTCCTCGTCTTCCGTTGGTTCACCGAATGCGCTGATCGCCGGTTCGGGGCCTGTCCAGTAGTGCCGGCGCTGGAAGCGGTAGGCGGGCAGCGGGGTGCGGCCGCCGCCGGTGCCTTCCAGCAGGTGGTGCCAGTCCACGGGCGCGCCCGCGCAGTGCAGGGCGGCGGCTGCGGACCACAGGGGGTCGGTGCCCGCGCCGCGGCGCATCGCCGAGGCCACGGTGGCGGTGGGCAGGGCGCGTCGGGCCAGGCCACCGAGGGTGTGGTGCGGGCCGATGTCGAGCAGCACGGGATCGCCCGCCCCGAGCGTCGCGAGTACGGCGTCGAACCGCACCTCTTCCCGGGTGTGCCGCAGGAAGTAGTCCGCGTCCGGTACCCAGCCCGCAGGGCGGAGCTTGCCGTCCAGCCCGCTCACGAAGGGGATGGTCAGCGGTCGGAAGTCGATGCCTTCCAGGACCGTGCGGAACGCTCCGAGCGCCGGTTCGGTCAGCGCGGTGTGGAAGGCGCGGTCGACCGGGAGCCGCTCGCCGGGGATGCCGCGTTCGGCGAGCAGCGCGAGAAGCTTCTCGGCCGCTTCGACCGGTCCGCCCAGGACGTGCGAGCGTTCGCCGTTGGCGACGGCGATCTCGAGTCCGGGGATCTCGGCGGCCAGTTGTTCGGCGGTGGTCCGGTCGGCGGCGACGGCGACCATCGCGCCGGGCGGGCAGCCTTGCATGAGCCGGCCGCGTTCGGCGGTGAGCCGCAGGCCGTCCGCCACGGTGAGTGCCCCGGCGGCGGCGAGCGCCGCGTACTCGCCGGCGCTGTGACCGGCGACGATCGCGGGCCGTACGCCGGCCCGGTCCCACATCCGGGTGAGTGCCGCCTGGAGGGCGAACAGTGCGGGCTGCGCGGTGCCGGTCGGCCAGGTCTGGTGCTCGGCGGTTTCGGTGCCGGTGCGGAACGCGTCCAGCAGCGGTGTGCCGTACTCCCGGCGGTACTGGGCCTCGCAGGCGTCGAGGACGTCCGCGACCTCCCGGAACCTGCCGTCGTGGGCGGCGGCCATGCCTCGGGAGGGGCTGCCCTGGCCCGCGAACAGGAAGCCGACGGGGGTCGCGCCCTCGCGCGGGGCGAGGCCGGTCCACACCGGACCGCGCCCGCCGCCCGCGGGGGCCGGGCCGGTCAGCCAGCGGTCGAGCGCGGCGGCGAGTGCCGCGGGGCTGTCGCCGCGCACGGCGAGCCGGTGCCGTCCGTGGGTGCGGCCGAGGGCGGCGGTGGTGACCAGGTCGGGCAGTGCGGGGTCCGGGTGCCGGCGCAGGTGGGTGCGGAGGGCGCGGGCGTTCGCGGTGAGCGCCTGCGGGTCGCGTCCGGAGACCAGCAGGACGCCGGGCGTGGGGTGGGCGTCGTCCGCCGGCCGGAGGGACGCGGGCGGCGGCTCCTCCAGCAGGACGTGGGCGTTGGTGCCGCCCATGCCCAGCGAGGTGACCCCGGCCCGGCGCGGGCGGCCGTCCTGCTGCCACGGCCGGGCTTCGCGGGGGATGTAGAAGGGGCTGGTGTCGAGGTCGAGCGCCGGGTTGGGGTGCTCGAAGTTGGCCATCGGCGGGATCACCCCGTGCTGTACCGCGAGCATCGCCTTGATCAGGCCCACCAGGCCCGAAGCGACGTCCAGGTGGCCGATGTTGGCCTTGGTCGACCCGAGTGCGCAGTAGCCGGTGCGGTCGGTGTCGACGCGGTACGCCGCGGTGGCGCCGTCGAACTCGATCGGGTCGCCCTTGAGCGTGCCGGTGCCGTGGGTCTCCAGCAGGCCGATCTCGTCCGCGCCGACCCCGGCCGTCTCCAACGCCCGCCGGATCGCGCCCTGTTGGCCGACCGCGCTGGGCGCGCTGAAGGTGTGTTTGGCGGCGCCGTCGTTGTTGACGCCCCAGCCGCTGATGACGCCGTGGACGGTGTCCCGGTCGGCGACGGCCCGGTCGAGCCGCTTGAGGACGATCGCGGCCACGGCGTTGCCGCCGACCGTGCCGTCCGCCGACCCGTCGAACGCCCGCACCCGGCCCGTCCTCGACAGGATCGAGCCCTTGACGTACTCGTAGCCCAGCACCTGCGGCGTGTGCACGGCCGTGGCCCCGACCAGCGCGATGTCGGTCTCGCCGTCCAGCACCGCCTGCGCGGCGGTCTTCACCGCGACGAGCGAACTGGAGCACCCCGTCTGGATGTTGACGGACGGGCCGGTCAGGTCCAGCCGGAAGGAGGTGCGGGTGGCGGTGAAGTCGGGAGAGTTGCCGATCACCACCTGCAGGCGGGAGAGCCAGTCGTCCGCGAGCGCTCCCTGGAACACGTTGTTGAGCAGGTAGGTCTGCATCGGATACAGCTGGTACCCGGTGCTGGCCCAGACACCGATGCGCGCACCCGGGCGCTCCTGCGGGTAGCCGGCGTTCTCGAGTGCGTGGTAGGCGACTTCGAGGAACAGGCGGTGCTGCGGATCGGTGTAGGAGGCCTCTCGGCCGCTCATGCCGAAGAACGGTGCGTCGAAATGCGAGATGTCGTCCAGGACGGCGCTGGCGCCCACGAAATCCGGTGCCCGGTACTTCTCGGGCGGGATTCCGGCGGCGGCGAGTTCTTCTTCCGTGAAATGCCGGACGCGGTCCTCGCCTTCGCGTATCAGCCGCCAGAAGTCGTCTGCGGTGTTGGCGCCGGGAAGGCGGAGCGCGAGCCCGATGACGGCGACCCGGCGGTCGTCGGGAGCGGTCATGTCCGTCCTCCTTCGGACGCGGGGACCCGGTCGTCGACCGCTTCCTCCGGCTTCCGCTCACGCGCCGGGGTGGCCCGTCCCGCGACCGCGCCGCGCACCAGCAGCAGCAGGAACCCGACGCAGAGCAGGATCGCCAGCCCGTGCAGGCCGCCCACCACCTGCAGCGGCGAGAAGTGCTCCAGTAATGCGCCGCTGAGGATCATGCCGAGGCCGAAGCCCAGGTTCTCCACCGACGCCGACAGGCCGAACAGCCGGGCCCGCTGCGCGTCCGGGGTGGTCTGGAGCCGCGAGACGTAGGCGACCTCGGTCAGGCCGTCCGCCATGCCCGCCACCAGGGACACCACGACCGCGAGGGCGGTCGGCAGCCCGCTGAAGACGAGGATGAACGCGGCCGACATCACGCAGGCGCCCAGCGCGAAGATCCGCTCGCCCGGGCTGCGGCCCGTACGGGAGGTCCAGCGGGACAGGATCTGCTGCATGGCGATGTTGCCGATCGCCCAGGTCGCCCAGAACTGGCCGATGAACGCGGCCGGATGGGCGTGGTCGAGCGCGTCGGAGTAGATCGGCAGGGCCACGTTGTGGGACGAGGAGCCCAGGCCGTCCACCGCCCGGACCAGGACCATCACGGCCACCACGGGCATCGACCGCAGCAGCACCAGCGTGGCCCACCGTCCGCCGCCGCCCGCCGGCTCGGCCTTCGTGGCGGCCGGGGTCTCCTTCTCCCGCGCGGCCTCGGTCCGGATCGGCAGCGACAGCAGCACGCTCGCCGAGACGACGAACGACAGCGCGTCGAAGGCGAAGGCCCAGCGGTAGCCGAGGTGGGAGACGATGATGCCCGCGGAGCCGAACCCGGCCACCATCGCGAGCGAACGGCCGGTCGCCAGAAGGCTGTTGGCCCTGGTCCGCAGTTCCGCCCCGACGATCTCGGGCACCGCGCTGCGCAGCGACACCCCCGACACCGTCGAGCAGGCGCCGGCGATGACGGCCAGCCCGAACAGCAGCGCGACCCGGGCGCCCGACGGCGCCAGCAGCAGCAGGACCAGCGCGGCGGCCTGGGTGAGATCCGCCCCCACCATGAGCCGCTTGCGCGGAATCCGCGACGCGAGAGCGCCCGCGACGACCCCGGACGCCACGCTCGTCAGCAGCCGCACCGCCATGTACAGACCGGCCGTCAGCGCGCTGCCCGTCAGGTGGTAGACGAAGACGTTGAGCGCCACCATGTTCAGATAACTGCCGTACGCGGAAACCGCGTTGCCCGCGACGAGTAAGCGGAAACGCTTCACCTCGGCCCACCCCCAAATCCGTGACATGGACGCGCCTGGTATGGATTGCCGCAGTCTAGGAAGGTGAAGATCCTCATGGCAAGACCTTCACAAAGCAGTTCGGATTTCGATGCCGAGGTAAGCGAACGGCAAAGCCCCGGACCGGATGGGGCTGCCCGGTCCGGGGCGATGAGGTCACTGACGGTGCGTCAGGAGACGTTCAGCGTGATGTCGTCGAGGACGAACGAGGTCTGCTTGGTGTAGTCCTCGGCTCCGGTGAACTTCAGCGTGACGCTCTGGCCGGCGTAGGCGGCGAGGTTGAAGGTGCGCTGCTGGTAGCCGGCGGCGGCGTTGACGTTGGAGTAGGTGGCCAGGGTAGTGCCGTTGGCCGTGACGGTGAGGGTGTCGAAGACGGTGGTCGGGGACGACGCGGTGTCGATGTGCAGCCAGAAGCTGAGGTTGTAGCTGCTGCAGCCGGTCGGCAGGGTGACGGTCTGGGCGAGGGTGTCGGTGTTGGCGGCGCCGTAGCCGTCCAGCCAGACGTCGTAGGTGCCGGAGTGGACGGGCTCGCTGGTGCTGCTGTTGATGGTGCTGGCGCCGCCGCTGTTGGTCTCGGTCCAGCCGGAGGTGCTGCCGGTCTCGAAGCCCGGGTTGGTGATCAGCTGGGCGGGGGTGCAGGTGGTGCCGCCGCTCGCGGCGACCGTCCAGGTGAAGGTGGCGGTGGCGGACGGCCCGGTGGAGTCGGTGGCGGTGACGGTCACCGCGCTGGTGCCGGCGGTGGTGGGCGTGCCGCTGATCAGGCCGGTGGCCGGGTTGACGGTCAGTCCGGCGGGCAGGCCGGTGGCCGCGTAGGACAGCGTGCCGCCGGCGGTGTCGGTGGCGGACAGCTGGAGGCTGGTCGCGGTGCCGACGGTGGCGGTGCGGGCGCCCGGGTTGGTCAGCGAGACCGAGCCGGTGTTGCCGCCGGAGCCGCCGCCCTGGGCGAGCCAGTCGGTGGCGTTGAGGGCGAGCGCGGCGTCGGTGCCGGCCGGGTCGTTCCACCCGTTGTAGAGGGTGTTGCCGGGCTGGCCGGTGCCGTCGTCGATCGGCGAGGAGTCGCCCCAGATCGCCACCCGGCCCTTGCCGAACGTCGAAGTGACGAACGCCGCACCGGTGTTGCCGCTGTAACCGGTGCGGTAGACCAGGCCCTTGACGTTCGGGTTGTCGGCGGGCTTCAGGGTGAAGGTGGTGCCGTTGCGGATGATCGAGCCGGTGACGGTCCCGAACGGCCCGTTGATCACCGGGTCGGTGGCGGAGGAGATCGCCCGCGGGTTGTCGGTGGTGATGTTCAGGAGGTCGACGGAGAAGCCGAACGGGTCGTTGTTGTTGACGCCGTTGCTGGTCAGCAGGTCGTTGATGATGGCCGGGGAGTCCCAGCCGTCGTTGTTGCGGTCGCTCTGGGTGTGGTCCGAGATCAGGAACAGGCCGCCGCCGTTCTGCACGAACGTCATCACGGCGGTCTTCTCGGCCGCGCTGAGGCGGATGTTGGGCTCGGGGATCACGAACTCGTCGAAGTTGGCGAGGTCGAGCGCGCCGCCGGTGCCGTAGGTGATGGTGTTGCCGGCGGGCAGCGTCTTCAGGCTGTAGTTGCCGGTCTTCTGCAGCGCCACGCCCCAGGCCGAGATGGCGCCGGTCCAGCTGGTCTCGCTGGTCGGGTTGGCGTTCTGCGCCAGCGGGTCGGGCTGGCTGGTGGAGATGATCCAGTCCGCGTTGCCCGCGGTCTCCGCCTTGGTGTTGTCGAACAGCACCCGCTTCGGGGTGCCGGTGGCGGCCGCGGCGGCGTTCTTGGGGGTGGCCGCGGTGGCGTGCTGCGGGACGGCGCTCGCGCCGGCGGCGACCACCAGTGCGGCGGCGGCGAGGGCCAGCGGGCGGGCGGCCTTCCACGTTCTGATCATCTGTCAATCTCCTAGGACCACAGGAACCATGGGGTGTGGTGCGGTGCGCTACGCGCGTAGGCGGGCACACGCTGCCATGGTGGGGTAATCGGAGCTTGAACGGAACATGTCGATCACGCGCCGTCCGCAATGGTGCGGTTTGTCCCTACGTGAGGGTGATCACCTTGCGGCGGCGACAACCATGAGCCCGGAACGCCAGGTGGGACGGCATTCCGGGCTCACGGACGGTGGCGCCGCGTCAGGCAGCCGCGGGTTCCAGCAGAGCCGGGACGGGACGCGGGTGGCTGTCGGCGTCGATGGCGACGAACGTGAGCCGACCGGTGGCGACCCGGGTGACCGGCCCCGTGGCGTTCCAGCGCTCGGCCGTGACGGTGACGTGGACGGTCATCGAGGTACGCCCCGCCCGCTCCAGCTCCGCGTGCGCGGTGAGCAGGTCACCGGCCCGGACCGGGGCCAGGAACGCCATGCTGTCCACGGCGGCGGTGACCGCCGGGCCTTCGGCGTGCCGGGCGGCGGCCGCGCCGGCGGCGTCGTCGATGAGCTTCATCACCACGCCGCCGTGGATGGTGCCGTAGAGGTTGGTGTCGTGCTCACTCATGATGTGCGCGAGCGTCACCTCGGACGCCTGTGCGGGCTTTGCGGCGGACACCACAGGTGCGACGGTCTGATCTGCCACGTCAACTCTCCTTCGCGAGTCACGGCTGGACGATCCGCGGCGCCGGTGGGCACCGCGGGCGGCGGCAGGTCTTCGGACTCGCGGGCATCTCCCCAGGAGGGCCTGTCTACTGGCCGTCGCTTCCCGGACCGGTCGGGCCCAGTGCATGTGACGGCGGTCGTTCCCGCTCACCGCTGCGAGGCAGTCCTGGACTCGCACCAGGTTCCCTCTTGCGACGCTCCAGCCCTGGCTCGGACGGGGGCGAACCGCTGCCCGACCAGCCTATATCCCCATCCGAGGTGCTCAGTCCGCCCTCCGGCCGGGAGGCCTGGGAGCTGTCGGCCCGCGGGGCGTCGGGGCCGACTTCGACGGCGGGGCGGCGGCGGGACGGGGGCGACCGGTGGGAAGGTCACGCCCCCGAGGGGGTCGGTTCGCCGGGCAGCCACGACGCGTCGGGCGGGTGAGGGTCGGACCGGCGGCCGGCGCAGCGCGAAGGCCTCGACGGCGACGGGACCGGGTCCGCCGGGCGATGTCACGGGCGTCGGCGCGGGCGTCGGCGCAGGCGTCGGGGTGGGTGGGGGCGCAGGCGTCGGGGCAGGCGTCGGCGCAGGCGTCGGGGTGGGTGGGGGCGCAGGCGTCGGGGCAGGCGTCGGGGTGGGTGGGGGCGCAGGCGTCGGGGCAGGCGTCGGGGCGGGTGGGGTCGGGTCGATGGACAGGCGCGAAGGCCTCGACGGCGACGGGAACGAAGTAGCCGTGACCGGCGGGGAGGTCACGCGAGGCGCTCTGCCCTGCGCCCGCCCGGAGGGGTGTACGTCCGCCGGGCGGTGCCACGGGACGTCGGCACGGGCCGGGGGGCGGATCGGCTGCCGGGCGCAGCGCGAACGGCTCGGCAGCGACGCGACCGCAGGGCGCTCCGCGTGGAGTGACGTCAGTCCACCAGGCGCGGCACCAACGAACCCGGCAGCAACACGACCGCGAGGCGCTCCACCGCAAAGGCATCAGTCCGCCGGGGGGGGCGCCACGGGGCGTCGGCGCAGGGTCGGGCGCGGCGCGCAGGGCTCGGCAGCGGCGGGACCGCCCGGCGTCCGCCCGGAGGGGCGTCAGTCCGCCGGGCGGTGCCATGGGGCGTCGGGGCGGGTGGGGGTGGGGGTGGCGGTCAGGCGGAGGGCGTAGGTCTCGGCGGAGACGGGGCCGAGGTAGTGGTGGCCGGTGAGGTGGCACCAGGCGGGGAGGTCGAGGGGGGCGGCGGGGTCGGTGGCGTGGACGTGGACGATGGTGCCGGCGGGGGCGTCGGTGATGGCGGCGCGCAGGCGCAGCAGCAGGGTGACGCAGAGCAATCCGCGTCCGTCGACGGTGAGTTGGGGCGTCTGGTGGTCGGTCATCGCTTGGCCCGGGTGGCGGCGGTGGCGAGGGCAGGGAGGATCAGCAGGGCGAGCAGGCCGCCGCCGAAGGCGAGGACGGGGTAGCCGGCCAGGTCGACGACGGTGCCGGAGGCGAGGCCGCCGGTGGCGCCGGAGATGGCGATGGCGACGTCGATGCTGCCCTGGGTCTTGGCGCGGGTGGCGAGCGGGACGGCGTCGGTGAGGATCGCGGTGCCGGAGACCAGGCCGAAGTTCCAGCCGAGGCCGAGCAGAACGAGCGCGAGGGCGAGCAGTGGGGCGGAGTCCGCGGGGGCGACGGCGGCGAGCGTGCCGGCCGCGAGCAGGGTGAGTCCGGCGGCGGCGCCGATGGCGAGCGGGCCGTACCGGTCGACGAGCCGTCCGGTGAGCGGGGAGGGCAGGTACATCGCGGCGACGTGCAGGGAGATGACGAATCCGGCGGCGGCGGTGCTCTGTCCGGCGTCGTGCATGTGGACGGGCGTCATGGTCATCACGCCGACCATGACGAGCTGGGTGACCACCATGACCTGCGCTCCGAGCAGGACGCGGTTGCGAACGCGGGCGGTTGACGTGGCGTCGGTGGCGGCGGAGGTGTCGGCCTCGGCGGTCGGGGCGGCCGCGGCGGCGGCGCGGGCGAGCAGCAGCGGGTCGGGGCGCAGCCGGGTGGCGAGGACGATCGCGGCGGCGGCGTAGGCGACGCCGCCCAGCAGGAACGGTCCGGCGAGGCGGGGCAGGTGCAGGGCCTCGGCGAGGGCGCCGGTGGGGTCGGCCAGGTTGGGGCCGAGGACACCGCCGAGGGTGGTGGCGACCAGCACGGTGGAGATCGCCCGGGCCCGGTGCCCGGGTGCGGCGAGGTCGGCTCCGGCGTACCGGGCCTGGAGGTTGGTGGCGGTTCCGGCGCCGTAGACGAACAGCGCGAGGAACAGCAGGACGGGGCTGTGGAGCGCGGCGGCGGCGATCACGCCGACGCTGCCGAGGGCGCCGGTGGCGTACCCGAGGGCGAGTCCGGGGCGACGGCCGCGGGCGGCGGATATTCGGCTGACCACGATCGCGGCGAGCGCGCTCCCGGCGGTGAACAGCGCGCTGGGCAGCCCGGCCAGCCCGGTGCTGCCGAGCATGTCCTGGGCGAGCAGCGCCCCGACGGTGATGCCGGCGGCCAGTCCGGCTCCGCTGAGGATCTGGGAGGTGACCAGGACCCGCAGGATGTGCCGCTGAACGGCGGGGTCGGCGGCGAGTTCGGCGGGTGGCGGCGCGGTGGTACTGGTCACGGACGTTCCTCGATTCTCCATGGTTCTGTGGAATACCATATCGGCCGCCCCTCCCGGCAGACCGCGTCCGACCGCACTGCTACCGTCCCCGGCCGTGCACACTCGCCCCGACGCCCAGGATTCCCCCGACGCCGCGCTCGCCCTCCGCGGCGGCCTGCCCGACCAGCACGCCGCATGGGCGTTCCTGCGCTGGTACGCCGACACCTGGTTGGGGCGGCCGCTGCGCCCCGAGGACGGCTGCCCGGAGGAAGAACTGGCGTCAACAGGACGGGAATTGGAGCTCGAACTGCCTGCCGCGCTGCGCGCCGGATACCGCCTGCTCGGCCGCCGGACGGACCTGACCTCGGCGCAGGACCCGCTGCTCCCGCCGGCCGGGCTGTTCACGTCGGAGGCGACGGACACCGCGGACCGCGCGCTGGTGTTCCGGGTGGAGAACCAGAGCGCGGCGGCCTGGGGCATCCCGCTCGACCGGCTGTCCGAGGCGGACCCGCCGGTGCTGGTCGAATCCCGGGACGGGTGGGTGCCGTTCCTGGAGCGCGTCTCGCTCGCCTGGGTGGAGCTGGTGCTGATCGAGTCGCTGCTGGCGGACGGCGCCCACGCCGACTCCTGCGAACTGCCCGCCGCGCACTTCCCCGCGCTGTTCCGCCACGTCCACCGGCTCCCGCTGCCGGACCATCCGATGTGGACCGGCCCCGACGAGTCGCCGCTGCGCTGGTACGCCGCCCCGGGCGTGCTGGTGCGGCACGACGGCGGCGAGGACCTGTGCTGGCTGCACGTCCACGTGCGCACCGCCGAGGAGTTGACGGTGTTCCGGGAGGCGTACCCCGCCGACTGGGTGTGCTGAACGAGCGCCCGGCGCACATGTCGGGAAGGGCGCGCTGGGCGGGTGCGACGAGCGCCCCCTGTGCGAGTGGTGAAAGGGACTCGATGGGCGGAGCGCGCGTTCCGGGGCGCGGCGCGCTGCCACGCTGGGCCGATGATCTCTCGACGCGGACTCCTCTTTGCCTCCGGTGGCGCGGTGACGGCCGCCGCCCTGGCCGGCCCCGGGGCCGACATCTCTCGTGCGGCGGACGCGGCTCCGTCCGACCCGGCGCGGAAGGCGGCGGCGCTCGTCATGGCGCGCCGGATCCTGCTGACCGACGCCGACCACAACGACCTGACGCTCGAGTACCTGAAGCTACTGACCGGCCGTCAGCGCGTGAAGAAGACCGAGACGCGCGACGTCCTGGTGGTCGGCGCGGGCGTGGCCGGCATGGTGTGCGCCCGGCTGTTGCAGGCGGCGGGCCACAAGGTGCGGGTGCTGGAGGCGAACCGCAGCCGGGTGGGCGGCCGGGTGAAGACCTTCCGCGGCGACGTGTGGCAGGACTCCCGGCTGCACGCGGAGGCCGGCGCGATGCGCATCCCGTCCAGCCACGTGCTGACCCTCGCGCTGGCCGACCACCTGAAGGTGCCGCGCCGCCCGTTCGACCTGGTGGACCTCCCGCCGGTGCCGGACCAGGTCTCGCACGACGCCAAGGTGGTCTACAAGTCGTGGACGGGCGAGGAGTTCGCCAGCGGCGAAGCGCCCGCGTACGTCGCGCCGAAGGGTCTCGGCAGCCGCTTCCTGCACGTCAACGGGCAGACCGTCACCAAGCAGCAGTACGCGCAGGACCCGGCGCCGATCAACAAGAGCTTCGGCTGGGACAGCAACCAGACCGCCTCGAAGGCCTTCGACAAGGCACTCGACACCGCCCGCGGCTACACCATGGACAAGAACAAGGACGGCACCTGGACGGACAAGCCGATCGCCGAACGCGTCACCGGCATGGCCGAGCTGCTGTACGACATGGACGGCTACTCGCTGCTGCGCTACCTGCAGGAGGGCGAGGGCTGGGGCGACGCCCAGATCCAGGCGGTCGGCACGCTGGAGAACCTGACCAGCCGGCTGTCCTACGGCTTCCTGCACTCCGTGTTCGACGCGGGCGACATCAACCCGTCCGTCACCTACTTCGAGTTCAACGCGGGCACCGACGCCCTCACCGAGGCGCTCTCCAAGGGCCTGACGATCGCGCGCGGCCAGGTGGCCACCCGGGTCCGCACCGACGAGCACGGCGTGACGGTGACGGCCGAGCCCGAGAGCGGCCCGGAGGACGAGGCCTGCGACGGCGCGATCGGCGGCAAGTCCACCGACTACCGGGCGGACATGGTGGTGCTGGCGGTGCCGTTCGCGGCGCTGCGGCACGTCGACTTCGAGCCGCTGCTCCCCTACGGCAAGCGCCGCGCGATCAGCGAACTCAAGCACGACACCGCGCACAAGGTGCTGCTGGAGTTCACCGAGCGCTGGTGGGAGTGGGACGAGAACACCTGGAAGAGCAAGCTTGGCAACGACTACAAGCCCGCCCCGCACGGCGCGGCGGTGGCCGCGGTCGGCGGCGGCTGCATCTCCGACGAGGCCAGCCGGTTCATCTACTTCCCCTCCCACCCCAGCGACGGCGGCGCGCCCGGCGGTGTCGTGCTGGCCGCCTACAACTGGGCGGAGGACGCGCTGCGCTTCGACGCCCTCACCCCCGCCGACCGGCACACCGAGGCGCTGGAGCACCTGACCGGCCTGTACGGCGAGCGGATCCGGCGCTACGTCACCGACCGGCACGTCTCGCAGTCCTGGCTGCGCAACCGCTGGGCGCTGGGCGAGGCCGTCATCGAGACGCCCGGGCAGCTGCTCAGCCTCGGCCCGCACGTGGCGACGCCCGTCGAAGGGAAGCTGTTCTTCGCCGGTGACCACTGCCAGCCGCGCTACCACGCGTGGATCTCCGGCGCGATCGCCTCCGGCGTGGAGGCCGCCCTGCAGGTCGCCAACACGGTCTGACCATTCACACCACCCGCCGCCGGTACCCGATGTTTCGTCAATCGGGCACCGGCGGCGGGCGTTTCGCCGTCCCGGCCCGAGCCTTTCCGACGGCGGATCAGGCCGAGCCCCGCGCTGCCCGGCCGGCCGTCAGTGGCCGTGTCCCGGAGGGCGTCGCGGCGGGCACACGGATACCATCGGCCCATGCGCGACACCGGAGGGGACCAGCGGCGCTCCGTGCTGCTGGCGTTCCGCTCGGCGGTGGCACTGCACCGACTGCTGGACGTACTGCCGGTGTTCGAGGGCGACGGGCGGATCTCCCGCTGGTTCACGCTGGTGCCGGGTTCCCGGTTCGATCTGGAGGCGCTGGCAGCGCTGGACCGTTCCGGCGCCCGGGTGATCGACTTCGAGCAGGCCACCGCCCGGCCGTTCGACCTGGTCCTGACCACCAGCCCGAAGGGCGCGCTGGCCAGCCTGTCCGCTCGGGCCCGGGCGCTGCTGCCGCACGGCGCGGGCTTCAACAAGGCGCTGCGCGAGGAGGGTTCGCCCGAGCTGCCGTCCGGCCTCGACCCGGCGTTCCTGCTCTCCGACGGCGCGCCGTGGGCCGATCTGCACGGTCTCGGTCATGCCGAACAGCTGTCCCGGCTGGCCGAGTTCTGCCCGCCGGCGGCCACCCGAGCGGTCGTCGTCGGCGATCCGACGCTGGACCGGATGCTGGAGTCCGACCCCCGCCGCGAGGCGTACCGGGCCGCGCTCGACCTCGGCGACCGGACCTTGCTGGCGGTGCTCTCCACCTGGGGGCCGGAGAGTCTGCTGGTCCAACGCCCTGATCTGCCGGGCGAGTTGGTGCTCGGCCTACCGGTGGACCGGTACCGGGTCGCGCTGCTGGTGCACCCCAACGAGGTCGGCGAGCGCAGCCGGCTCGACCTCGCCGAGCAGTTCCGTCCCGAGCTGCGGGCCGGTCTGCTGCTGCCGTCCCCGCACCAGGACTGGGCGGCGGTCCTGGTCGCCGCCGACGCGGTGATCACCGACCACGGCTCCACCGCCCTGTACGCCGCCGCGCTCGGCCGTCCGGTGCTGAACGCCTACGACGGCGGCCGGGAGTTGATCGCCGGTACCCCGATGGCCCGGCTGCTGGCCGCCGCACCACGCTTCACCGGACTGGACACCGTCCGCGACCTCCCCCCGGCCACCGCTCCCCCCGGCCCGGCCGCCGACGCGTTCGACCGGCCCGGGCAGGCGCTGGGCCTGCTGCGCACCGAGCTGTACCGGCTGCTCGACCTGACGCCCCCGCGGCAGCCGGTGCTGGCCCAGCCGTTGCCCCTGCCGTCGGTGCCGCGGTCGGCCGCGCCGGCGCTCGCGGTGCGCGCCGAGGTGGACGGGCAGCGGGTGCGGGTGGAGCGCTTCCCGGCCGCGACAGAGCTGCCGATCCACCACCTGTCCGCCGAGCACCCGGTGGCCGCGCTGGCCCAGGTGCGCAGCGCCGCCGTGCTGTGGCGACGCCCGGGCTCCGGCCGCTGGACGGTGGCCGGCTGGACCTCCCACGTGCTCGCCGAACTCCCCGCCTGCCTGACCGCCGCGGCCGTCCTGTCCGCCGACCGTTTCGTGCTACGGCACCGCCACCACGGCCCGTTCACCGTGCAGCTCGCCCCGGGCCGGTCCGGTGGGCGCATCCACCGCATCGACCCGACCGCCGCCGTCTCCGCCGTCCACGCCTGGCTCGGCGCCCACCCGACAGCCGACGGCCCTTTCGAACTCGACTGCGTGCTGGGCCCGTTCACCGCCCGCCTCACCATCCGCCCGGCCCGCGCGGAGGAGCTCGACGCGGAGCTGTGACCGGCGATCAGGCGGGGAAGTTGCCGCCCAGGCTCCACATCACGGACCAGGGCTGGCCGGGGACGACGGACTTCTCGAAGACGTTGCCGTTGGTGGCGCCGGAGTAGACCCGGACCGTGCCGTCGGTGTCGGTGACCGTGGAGGGCGAACCGGCGAGGATTTCGCCGCCGAGGTTCATGCCGATGTTCCAGGGCTGGTTCGGGCGGAGGTCGTTCTCGTAGAGCTTTCGGTCGGCACCGTGGGCGACCACGATGACGGTGTTGTCCTGGCCGATGGCGACGGAGGGCGAGCCGACCAGGTTGTTGTCGCCGCCCATGTCCCACGTCACCGACCACGGCTCACCCGGGACGACGGTCTTCTCGTACAGGTGACCGTTGGTGCCGTGCGCGTAGATCCGGACGGTGCCGTTGTTGTCGGTGATCGCGGCGGGGTTGTGGTCCAGGTTGCTGCCGCCGAGGTCCATGCCGACGTTCCACCTCTGGTTCGGGCGGAGGTCGTTCTCGTAAAGCCTGTGGTCGGCGCCGACGGCGACCACGATGACGGTGTTGTCCTTCGCGACAGTGGCGGAGGGAGAGCCGGTCAGGTAGTTGTCGCCGCCCATGTCCCACGTCACCGACCACGGCTCACCCGGGACGACGGTCTTCTCGTACAGGTGCCCGTTGGTACCGTGCGCGTACACCCGGACGGTGCCGTTGTTGTCGGTGACCGCGGCAGGGTTGTTGTCCAGGTTGCTGCCACCGAGGTTCATCCACTTGTTCCAGCCCTGGAACGGACGCAGGTCGGCCTCGTAGAGGACGTGGTCGGCACCCACGCCGACGACGATGATCGTCCCGTCCTTGGCCACCGTCGCGGCCGGCTGACCGGCCACGTTGCCGCCCATGTCCCACCAGCCCGACCACGGGCCGCCCTTGTCCAGGTGGTTCTCGTAGATGTGGCTGTCCGCCCCGCGACGGTAGACCCGCACCGTGCCGTTCTGGTCCACCACCGTCGAGGAGGAGTGCGACAGGGACGTGGGGGCCGGGGCGCTGTCCACGATGTTGTCGTAGCGGTAGGGCCTGAAGTTGCCCGAGGTGAGATCGCTGCGGGTCCGGGTGGAGATGCGCGCGTCGGTGCCGCTGTGGGCTTCCTCCATCACGGTGGCGACGGTGTGGCCCGAGTCGGCCCATTCCTTGAAGAGCACGACGTGGGTGTCGATGTTGTCCAGCATGTCGCCGGGCTTCAGGTCGTCGTAACTTCCGAGCTGCGTAGCGTAGTTGGGCAGCGTCCAGGTCGTGTCGCCGTAGTTGGTGCCGGCCGTCGAGAGGTGCCAGGCCATCGAGATGAATCCGGAACAGTCCTGGCGGTAGGTGCCGTTGGAGTCTGTCCAGTAGCTGGTCTGGCTGTACGGGACGCCCTGGTCGACCCAGGACTGGGCGCGGGCGATGACCTCGTCGCGGGTGATCGCGCCATTGACCCCGGAAGCGGCAGCTCCGGCGGAGAGGCCCTGGGGTTTCGCGACGCCGGCTGCGGCGAGTTCGGCCTGGGTGGCCGTCGCGGGGTTCTTGACGGTCGGGGTGAACGCGGTTCCGTATCCCTTCGAGGCGATACCGGGCGTTGGTGAGCTGGTGACGGTATGGCCCGTGACGGGCAGCGGGCTCGCGGAGGCGCTCTGGGCGCCGAGGCTCAGGACCATGGGCAGGGCGGACGCGGCAGCGAACGCGGCGGCCACACGGAGGATACGGCTAGACATGGGGACTCCTTGACAAAACGTAAGAAGGCATGGCGGTGCCCGCACTTCGGGGCATCCGTTCGAGCGGTGGCGTCGCGGGGCGGCACGGAGGCGGGGCGGGGCGACACGGAGGCGGGGCGGGGCGGCACAGAGGCGGGGCGGGGCGACACAGAGGCGGGGCGGGGCGGCTGCCCCTGCAGGGGCAGCCGGCATCGCACCGTGAGGGCACGTGGAGTGCCTCGCGGCGGTTCAGGCGGTGGAGCGGCGTCCCGGGCCTCCGGGTTCGGCCCGGCGCGGGCCGGCAGACGGCTGTCCTGCAGGAACAGCGATCGCATCCGGGTGCCGGCGCCAAGAGTTCGGCCGGCGGCCGGTGCCGCCGGGAATCATCGACGGGCCGGTAGGAGTACGGCCGGGTGGCCGCGGGCGACCATGGCCGCCGGATCAGCCCCGGCCGAGGCTGCAGCGCCCCGCGGTTGGCACTTGCTCCGGTTCGCCGCCCGGTCGGTTTCCCTGGCGGCGATCAATAGCTTCGCCCGTCCGAGAGCGGCCCGGAAGGGCCTTCGGCTGTCGCCAATCGGACAGTCCGCGACCCAGACAGCACACCGCGTACATGTCAAGCAACGGCTCGGCGAACTCCCCTTCTGCATCCGGCAGTTGAACTCACGTCACGCAGAACGGTCCACCGGACCGGGACCCGCCGCGGGGGCAGAACCCGCAGATTGATCGCGGTCCGGTCCGCGGCCTACTCGCTGTCCGGTACACCGCCGTACGCGGCGCGCAGTTCGGCGGCCCTGGCGCGGTGGCGGGCGGCGTCCTGGGGGTGGCCGGTGCGCTCGGCGAGGGTGGCGAGGTCGGTGCGGATGCGGGCCTCGTCGAAGGTGGAGCGGCGGGCTTCGGCGTCGGCGAGTGCCGCGGTCAAGTGGGGCTCTGCGTCCGGGAATTGGCCCGCCCGCAGCAGGGCCTGGCCGAGGCCGAAGCGGGCGCGGGCGGAGATGCGTTGACGGCCCGGCATGCCGGTGAACGCCTGGTACGCCCGGGCGAACAGGTCGGCGGCGTCCGGCTGGTCGGCGGCGGCAGCGGCTTTGGCGCACTGGTAGGTCTGCAGCGCGGCGCCGTACGCGTTGCCGATCTCCTGGTGGATGGCGCGGGCCGCGTCGAAGTCGGCGCGGGCGGTGGCGAAGTGCGCGCGGGCGATGTCGGCGTCGCGGTGTTCGGTGGCCCATTGGCCTTCGGCGAGGGCGAGTTGGCCGTGGAAGTCGATGGCGGAGGCGGCGAGTCGGCGGTCGGCGGAGGCGTCGCCGAGCAGGTCGGCGAGGGCGCGGGCCCGGTCGAGGGCGGTGGCGGCCTCCTCGAAGCGGGCGGTCTCCCACAGCGGCCGGGCGAGCAGGCAGCGGGTGCGGATCCGGGCGGGCAGCCGGTCGGCGCGGTCGGCGGCGGCCACGGCCGCGGCGAAGGCCTCGATGGCGTCGGCGTGCCGGGGGTGGTCGAGGAAGTGCGTCCACAGCGATTCGGCGAGTGCCACGGCGTCCTGGTCGCGGCCGCTGTCGTGGGCGAGCACGACGGCGCCGTACAGGGCCTGCCGGTTGGCCTCCATCCAGTGCAGCGCCTGGGACTTGACGGTGCCGAGGTCGGCGTCGGGGACGCCCGGCAGCGGCGGCACCTCCGCTTCGACGGTGAGGCGGGCGCCGGCCATCACCAGGTCGGCGCGGGCGCTCTGGCGGCGCAGCCAGTGCAGGACCCGGCGGCGGGCGTCGGCACGTTCGGTGCCGTCCGGGTCGGCCTGCCGGGCCCGGCGGTCGGCGTGGCCGCGGACCAGGGCGTGTCGGCGGTAACCGCCGGCCCGGTAGTCGAGCAGTCCGGCGGCGACGAGTTCGGCGAGGGCGTCCTCGGTGGCCGCCAGGCCCTGGCCGAGCAGCGCGGCGGCGGTGTACTCGGTGGCGAACGGGCCGGGGCACTCGGCCAGGGTGCGGTACAACTGGGCGGCGTCGTCGCCGAGTTCGGCGTAGGCGGCGTCCCAGACGGCTTCCACGGGCCTGCTTCCCTGCTGGTGGAGTTCGGCGGTGAGGCGTTCGGCGAGCGCGGCGAGGGTGCGGTGCGGGACGCGGCGGGCGAGTTCGCCGGCCACCTCGGCGGCCTTGGGGAGTCCGGCGCAGGCGGTGGCCAGGGTGTGCACGGTGGCGGGGTCGGCGGCGGCCCAGCGCTTGTCGCCGAACAGCAGGCGCAGCAGTTCGGCGGTGTGGTCGGTGGAGAGCGGCGCGAGGGCGAGCTCCAGCGGGGCGGTGTCGCCGAGGTCGTACAGCGGGCCGTGGCTGGTGACCAGTACCAGGCTGGCGGCGGAGGCGGGGAGCAGCGGCTGGACCTCGGCGCCGGTGCGGGCGTTGTCGATCACCAGGAGTCGGCGGCCGCCGCGGGTGCGGGCCCAGTACTGGCGGGCCAGCGAGCGGAAGTCCGTTGCCAGCCAGGCGCGTTCGACGCCGAGGCCGGAGAGCAGGTCGGCGAGGACGGCGGCCAGGTCGACCGCGCCGTCGCGGCGGTACTCGTCCAGGTCGACGTAGTGCGCGCCGTCCGGGTAGCGCTCGGCGAGGCGGTGGCCGACGCGCAGGCACAGGGCGGTCTTGCCGATGCCGCCCAGGCCGCTGATCGTCACCACCTGCGGGGTGCCCTGGGTGGTGCCGTCCGGCTCGGGGAGCTCGGCGATGCGGGCCTGTTCCTCGGTGCGGTCGACGAAGTGGGCGCGCTCCGGCGGCAGTTCGAAGGCCGGGGCGTGGACGACGGCGGCCGCCTGGTGGATGTTCACCGTGCTGACGTGCTGCGCCTGCACCACGGTGTCCACCCGGGCGTGGTCGCCCACCACGTTGCGCGTCTGTTCGGTCACGCGCCAACCCTACGCGGTGGCACGGGCCCTGACCGGGAGACTCCGCAACCGGGGCGGGGTGTCAGTCCTTGGGCAGGGTGAACCAGCGCCAGTCCTGGCTCTCGGCGACGCCGCGCCAGATGGGCATCGGGATCGGCGGCGTGGTGCGGGCGTTCATCGGCTGGTCGCCGCGGGCGAAGGTCTCCCCGTCGCCGGTGAAGTCGCGGGTCCCGCTGTATTCGGTGAACTCGAGCACGGTGCCGTCGATCCGCCACAGCCGGACCCGGTAGTTGTACAGGGGCGGCGCCACCGCGCCGTTGCTCTCCACCATCTCCCAGGTGCCGTCGGTCAGGAAGCCGTACTCGCAGCCCATGACGGTGCGGGCTCCGTTGCCCAGGACGCTCTCCGCGCACTGGAACGGCAGGTCGCTGGGGTCGGTGGGCGCCTGCCCGTTCTTCGGGAAGACCAGCCGCGACTGGCGCATCGTCACTTCCAGGGTGGCGGATTGGCCAGTGCCGTCGACGAACTTCATCACCACCCCGGCGGTGCCGCTGGGAAGCGGGCCGGGGTGGACGACGGCGTCCTTGAGGAGCCGGTAGTCCGCGGGAAGCATGGCGCCGAGCGTCTCGAACACCGCCTCGGGCGTGAACGTCTGCAGACTCTTGGGGGCCGAGGTGCCGCTGCTCGGCGGCCGACCGAGCGTGGATGCCGGGGGCATCTCCAGCATCCGACCGGACTCGGTCCCGGAACTCGCCGCGGCGCCGTCGGACGGGCTCGGCGAGGTGGTGGGCGGGGGCACGCCCACGCCCACGCCCACGCCCACGCCGGCCGGGCCGGCGCTGTGGGCGGGCAGGTTCGAGGCCACGGTGGACAGTCCGACGTTCGCGCCGACCGCGGCCAGCGCGACGACGGTGAGCGCGGCGCCCGCCACCCGCAGCCGCCGGGCCAGTCTGCGCCGGCGGCCCCGGCGGTTGCTCTCGGCGACGATCACGGCAACCGGGACGCTCAGTTCCATGACGCTCGTCTCCATCATCCGGGAGAGCTCCAGGTCCAGGTCCAATGTCCGATGCCTTCCGGTCTGGCAGGTGTATGTCACAGAAGTGGCGGGGGGTGGTTGCCGAAGGGTGGGGCGTCGGCCCCGGGTCAGTCCTGGAGCAGCAGGGCGCGGTCCGGGCCGAGAATCGCGCGCAGGCGGGTCATCGAACGGGAGTTGAGGCTCTTCACGGCGCTGACGGTGATACCCATCGCCTCTGCCGTCTCCTCCAGGCTGTAGTCCTCCAGGTAACGGAGGACCACTGCGGCCCGGTTTCTGGGCGGCAGTTGGCGCAGAGCGGCCACCAGGGTGATCCGCAGGGCGGCCGAACTGCCCTCCCGGGCGCCGACCACCGGCTCCTCGGGGAACTCCGCGACGGCGAGTTCGGTGGAGCGGCGCAGCCGGCGGTGCGACAGGTAGCAGCGCAGCAGCACCTTCCGCGCGTAGGCGTCGACTCCGGCGTCCCCGTCGGCGCGCCGCAGCCGCCCCCAGACCGGGTACATCTTGGACAGTGCGGTCTGCACGAGATCCTGTGCCTGGTGCCAGTCCCCGCACATCAGGTACGCGAGATGGAACAGGCGGCGTGCCCGACTGGCCGCGAACTCGTCGAAGCCGAGTCCCTCGGTCATGTGGTCCCCCGGATGGAAAGGTGTTCGTCGACGTGCTGAATACACGCCGCATCCGGGCCGTCCGTCGCGCCATCAAGATCAAGATTCGGTAACGCTGGTTTCCCGGCGCCTCATTGGTGCACCCGGTTCACTCGTGGCGGCTCGTCGTCATCGGCGGCGCCATCTGCGGCGCCATCTGCGGCGTCATCCGCGGCGGCGGCGCGGAGCAGGTCGAGGAGGGCGCTGCCCGGGTAGGTCCGGAAGTCCGGGTACGCGTCGCGGTGGTAGGCGTTCCAGTAGCTCAGTACGCGCTGCCCGGTGAGCGCGAAGTACGCCGGGTTGTCGGCGACGAACCGCCCGTAGACGCGGCGGCCCTCGGTGCCGGGCGCGGCGAGTTCGGTGAGGTGGTCGTGGATCAGGCGCAGGATCACCAGCACGTATTCGCCCGCCAGTTGGAGGACGAACGGGGCGACCCACGGGTCGGTCGAGCCGACGATCCGTTCCAGGTGGCGCTGGCGGATCCGGCCGTCGTGGTGCCGGGTGTAGAGGCAGTGCAGGAGTTGCCGCTGCCGCGGGGTCAGCGCGTTCACCGTCTCGGCGGACGGCTCGTCGTGGTAGATCCGGACGGGGATGGCCACCGGTCGGCCGGATACCTGGACGGTGAACCCGTGGGACGTCAGGTGCCCGGCGGGCGGCAGGACGACCAGCGCCGCGCGGACGTCGTCGGCCAGTTGGGGCGGGAAGGCCGCGACCAGGCGGTCGGCGTCGGCCGGTTCGGCCGGTTTCGCAGGTTCGGCCGGTTTCGCAGGTTCGGCCGGGGGCGGCGGGGTGGGCGGCATGGGTTCGGGCCGGTCCTTCTCGGGGCGGTTTCCAGGTTTGGCGACGCGGGTGCGCAGAGCTGTCTCGATCGTCCTCTCCGCGAGCGGCAGGGCCGTCAAGTCCGGGTGGTACAAGAGCATTTGGCCGAGGACCTCCGCCACGTTGACGGGCAGAACGTCCTGGTGGATCTGGACCGTGCCGAACTCCGCCTTGCGGTTGGCGCGGGTCACCCAGGCGCCGAACTTCGACGGCCGGGGAGGGAAGAGCGCACCGGGGTGGCCAGTGAGTTCGACCATCCACTTGTTGCCCGCGACCCTGCACCGCGCCGTCCGGATCTCCGCCCAGTGGATCCGGCCCAGCTGGCGGCCCTCCAACCCGTCGGCGTCCAGCACCAGTTCCGGGCCCCACTGGATCCGTACCGCCAGCATCGCCGCGCCGCCGAGCCCGAAGAACAGAATGCTGACCACACCGGCCGTCACCGACTCGCCCGACCCCACGAGCACCAGGCCCGCCGCGACGAACAGCGCACACAGGACCAGGGTGCGCCTGGCGGGCGGGTGACGGTAGACGGTGGGTGGCAGGACCGCCGGTACGTCGTTGATCATGCGCACAAGCTAGCGACCGGGCTCCCAGGCCACGAGGGCTTCCCTGCCCAAATCTTGGCAATCCCCGCAGCTCCCCTGCCTGACCGCCCGCCTGCTCGCCCACCGCGACGGCGGGGCCGTCAGTCCTCGGACGGCAGGACCGTCAGGCCGGGGTGGTACCGGCGCATGTCCGCGATGAGCGCCTTCGCGTCCATCGGCAGGGAGGTGACCACGAAGAAGGTCACGCGCAGGCCCATCCAGCGGTTGGTGCGGAGGCCCAGGCGTCCGAGCATCGAGGGGCGGGGCGGGAAGGGTGCGCCGGGGTGGCCGATCAGCAGGATCACCTCGTTCCTGCCGAGCATCGCGGCCCGCACCGCCGCGATCTCGTCCCAGTGGATCCGTCCCAGCTGCGGGGCTCCAACCCGTCGGCGTCCAGCACCAGTAGCGGCGTCTGCCGGATCATCGCGTTCAGCCCGACCACCACGAGCAGCCCGGAGAGCAGAAGGGTGATCACCCCCAGCATCACCACGACCGGGTTCGGCCGCGCGGCGACGACCACCAGTGCGGCCACCACGAAGATGGCGGCGAAAAGCACCAGTTGACGCCCGAGCCTCCCGCGCCGGGGGAGGTGGACGGTGGGGGGTGGAACAGCGGGTTCCTTGTCGATCACGCGCACAAGCTAGCGATCGGGCTCCCGGGCCACGAGGTCTTCCCTGCCCAAATCTTGGCAATCCCCGCAGCTTTCGCGCCTGCTCGCCCACCGCTATGGCAGCGCCGTCAGTCCTCGGACGGCAGGACCGTCAGGCCGCGGTGGTACCGGCGCATGTCCGCGATGAGCGCCTTCGCGCCCATCGGCAGCGCGGCGACGGTGAAGATGGCCTCGCGCGTGCCCGTCCGGCGGTTGGTGCGGACGGCCAGGCGTCCGAGCATCGGGGGGCGGGGCGGGAAGGGTGCGCCGGGGTGGCCGGTCAGCAGGATCACCTCGTGGGTGCCTGCCGTCGAGGGGCGGACTCCCGCGATCTCGTCCCAGTGGATCCGCCCAAGCTGCGGGACCGTCAACCCTTCGGCATCCATGACCAGTTGGGGCGTCCGTCGGATCAGGGTGTTCAGCCCGATCACCACGATCAGCCCGGAGACCGGAAGGGCGATCGCCCCCAGGAGTACCAGGATCGGGGTCAGCTGCGCCGCGACGACCAGCGCGGCCACTACGAAGACGGCCGCAGCGGCGGCCGGCTGACGCCAGACCCTGCCGCGCCGGGGCATGAAAACGGTGGGAGGTGGAACAGCGAGTTCCTTGTCGATCATCCGCCCAAGATAGTGGCCAACGCTCTTGCCGTGCACGGAGTTTCGCGGCCGCCCGCGACCCTCGTTCTCCCACCTGCCGGACGTCGGCGGCACACTGGAGGTCATGGACCCCATGGAGCGCGTCGAGAGCGAGGGCGGCGAGCCCGCCTGCTGGCTGAATCTGGTCTGCGAGGAGTGCGGCAAGGTGCGGGAGGGCGGGCGGTGCCCGGTCTGCGATTCCGGGCCGGTCGAGTCTGCCGCGGAGCCACCGCCCGGAAGTTGAGCGGGAGGACTCTCAGCGCAGCAGGACGCGCGGGAGTTGAGCGGGAGGACTGTCAGCGCAGCAGGCCGTGCAGCAGCAGCTCGGCCAGGTGCCCGTACGCCTCGGCGTCGGCGAGGCCGGTGGCCTCGGCGACCTGGCGCCGCTGGATGCGGACCATCACCGAGCTGATGACGTCCGCCGCGAACGCCACGTGGGTCTCGCGGAAGGCACCTTCCGCGACGCCGTCGTCGATCAGCCGCTGGATCTGCCGGGCGGCGGCGCGGGTGTTGCGGCCGTAGACCTCGGCGGCGGGTTCGAAGGCTGCCAGGTCGTCGAAGAACCGGGCCGAGCCGGGGGCGAGTTCGGCGGAGACGGCGCGCAGGTAGGCGGCCAGCCGGGCGGCCGGGTCGGTCTCGGCGGCCAGTGCGGCCTCCACCCGGGCGGTGGCACTCCGGAAGAAGTGCACGACGGCCGCCCGGACCAGTTGTTCCTTGGAGCCGGCCAGTCCGTACAGGGTGCGCTTGGAGCAGTGCAGCCGGGCGGCGAGGTCGTCCAGCGTGAACTGGGCGAAGCCCTCGGCGACGAAGAGTGCGACGAGTTCCTCGAAGAGGGCGCTGCGGCGTGCGGCGCCCCGTCCACTGGTCTGAGGTGCGGCGGCGCTGTCGATCACCCGGCCAGTATGACAGTCGGCCTCTCCGCCGCCGCAGATCCGGCCGCCGCGCACACCCGGGCCCGGCCCCGCACTCCCCCGCACCCCCCGTGCCCACGTTTTCCCCGTCCCTTCTCGGACTTTTCCCTGTTCACCGTTCCCGGGTCCCCCGCTGCGGGCTCTGCTGCGCTACCCTCACCGGTACTGACGTACCGCTTTGCGTACCGCTTGGAGCCGGAACATGGCCGTGGACCGCCTGCTTCCCACCGAGGAAGCCGCCGACCTGATCGCGCTGACCCGCGATCTCGCCGACAAGGAACTCGCCCCGAAGGTCGAGTCCCACGAGAAGCAGGAGCTGTACCCGGAGGGCCTGTTCGCGCTGCTCGGCCAGGCCGGCCTGCTCGGCCTGCCGTACTCGGAGGAGTTCGGCGGCGGCGGGCAGCCCTACGAGGTGTACCTCCAGGTGCTGGAGGAGCTGGCGTCACGCTGGGCGGCCGTCGCGGTCGCCACCAGCGTGCACACCCTGGCCTGCCACCCGCTGAACGCGTTCGGCACGCCGGAGCAGAAGGAGCAGTGGCTGCCCCGGATGCTCGCCGGTGAACTGATCGGCGGCTACAGCCTGTCCGAGCCGCAGGCGGGCTCCGACGCGGCCGCGCTGACCTGCAAGGCGGAACCCGTCGAGGACGGGTACCGGATCACCGGCACCAAGGCGTGGATCACCCACGGCGGCAAGGCCGACTTCTACGCCCTGTTCGCCCGCACCGCGCCCGGCGCGCACGGCATCTCCTGCTTCCTGGCGCCCGGCGAGGCCGAGGGCCTGACCTTCGGCCCGCCGGAGGAGAAGATGGGCCTCAACGGCGTTCCGACCACGGCCGCCTACTGGGACGGTGCGCTGCTCGGGCCGGAGCGCCTGATCGGCGCCGAGGGGCAGGGCCTGTCCATCGCGTTCTCCGCCCTCGACTCGGGCCGCCTCGGCATCGCCGCCTGCGCCACCGGCCTCGCCCAGGCCGCGCTGGACACCGCCGTCGCGTACGCCAACGAGCGCACCACCTTCGGCCGCAAGATCGTCGACCACCAGGGCCTGGGCTTCCTGCTCGCCGACATGGCCGCCGCCGTGGACTCCGCCCGCGCCACCTACCTGGACGCGGCCCGCCGCCGCGACCTCGGCCGCCCGTTCAGCCGCCAGGCCAGCGTGGCCAAGCTGATCGCCACCGACGCCGCGATGAAGGTGACCACCGACGCGGTGCAGGTGCTCGGCGGCTACGGCTACACCCGGGACTTCCCGGTCGAGCGGTACATGCGCGAGGCGAAGATCATGCAGATCTTCGAGGGCACCAACCAGATCCAGCGCCTGGTGATCAGCCGCCAGTTCGCTCGCTGACCCACTCCCCCAGTCGGTTCGTCACCATCCGTTCGGAAAGGCTTTCCAGCATGCAGCTCACCGGTACCGCCGCCCTAGTCACGGGTGCCGCCTCCGGCCTCGGCGCGGCCACCGCCGCCCACCTGGCTGGCCTCGGCGCCCACGTCTACGGCCTGGACCTGCCCAAGGCCGTCGAGTCCGCCCCCGCCCAGCCCGAGGGCGTCACCCTGCTCGGCGCGGACGTCACCGAGGAACAGCCCGTCCGCGACGCGCTGGCCAGGATCGCCTTCGACGGCCACTCGCTGCGCCTGGCCGTCAACTGCGCGGGCATCGCCCCGTCCGCCCGGATCGTCGGCCGCCGCGGCCCGCACGACCTGGACCTGTTCCGCACCGTGCTGAACGTCAACCTGATCGGCACCTTCAACGTGATGCGGCTCGCCGCCGAGGCGATGTCCGGCCAGGAGCCGGACGAGACCGGCCAGCGCGGCCTGGTCGTCAACACCGCGTCCATCGCGGCGTTCGAGGGCCAGGTCGGCCAGATCGCGTACGCCGCGTCCAAGGCCGGCGTCGCCGGGATGACCATCACCGCCGCCCGCGACCTCGCCCAGTTCGGCATCCGCGTCGTCACCATCGCCCCCGGCATTGTCGACACCCCGATGATGGCGGGCTTCTCCGACGAGGTCCGGTCCGGCCTGGCCGCCACCGTCACCTTCCCGCAGCGCCTCGCCCACCCCGAGGAGTACGCCCGCCTGGTGGCCATGGTCGCCGACCACGACTACCTCAACGGCGAGACGATCCGGATGGACGGCGCGCTGCGGATGTCCGCGCGCTGACGCCTGCTCAGTCCTGTTCCGCTCCGGGCGCGGCGGTGCGGTGCACGCTGTGCACCGCCGCCACGTCCGGGGCGGGGACGGGCGCGGGGACGGTGGCGCTGAGGGTGTTCAGGCGGCTGCGGATGCTGCTCGCGATGCCTTTGCCCAGCACGTAGCGGGTGGGGGACGCGGCAACGGCGGCGTGGTCGAGCAGGCGGTGCGCCTCGCGGCTGCGGAGGCCGGTGTGCGTGAGCACCAGGTGGTCGAGGCGGTGCGGGGCGGCGGCCAGCGCGGCCCCGATCCGGTCGGCGGCGGCCAGGTCGATCCGGTTGTCGGCGGCGCCCAGCACGTGGGCGGCCGGGACCCGGCCCAGATCGAGCAGTTCCACTCCGGCGGCGGCCGCGGCGGCCGTCAACTCGGCTGCGGCGACCGGCCCGAGACCTGAGCTGGCCAGCGAGAGGCGGCGCAGCCGCCCGTACGGGGCGGTGCGCAGCGCGGCCGCGAGGGTGTGCGCGCCGTCGTCGCCGAGGCCGGCCGCGGAGGCGTACAGCTCGTCGGTGGCGCCGGCGGCGATCAGCCGGGCCAGCGGTTCGGCTCCGGCCGGGCCGAGCGGGTTTCCGCTGAAGTAGAGCCGTTCGAAGTGCCGACCGCCGGCCAGCAGGGCATCGACGAGGACGGTCAGGCCGGCCGCGTCCAGGCCGGTCTGTACCAGGTCCAGGGTGCGCAACTGCTCGACGGCCGCGATCAGTTCGGCGGCAGCCTGGCCGGCCCTGATGCCGAGCGGGTTGCGCTTGAGCCAGAGCGCGCGAACGGTCTGGGTGGAGGCGCGCAACCGGTCGGCGATCCGGCAGGCGCCGGCGGCGGTGATGCCGTTGCAGCCCAAGTAGAGGGTGCGGACGGGTATTTCGGCGGCGCGTTCGGCGAAAGCGGCCGCGCCGTCGTCGCCGAGGCCGTCGGTGCCGAGCAGCAGGTGCCGGACGGGGGCCTCACCGCCGTCGGGGGCCGTCCGGGCTGCTTCGGCTGCTTCGGCTGCTTCGGCGAGGGCGTCGGCGACCAACTGTGCGCCGTGTGGGCCGAGTTGCTGCTTGCACAGGTCGAGTCGGCCGTCCGGCAGGGCGGTGCCGGCCGGGAAGTCGATCCGCCGGTCGGTGCCGGCGCCGGTGCGCAACCAGGCCAGCAGCGGGGCGAGTTCGCCGACCGGGCGGGGCACGACCGACGGGACTCCGGCGAACTCCTGCACCACTTCCGCTCCTTGCCGTGCTCACTTGGTCGTTCCGGGCCGTCGCGCCGGGGCGCTGCCTCCGGGTGCGGGACCGGCCGGATTCGAACCGGCGTCCTCCGGCTTGGCAAGCCGACGCATCTGCCGCTGTGCTACGACCCCTCCCCGAGGTGACGGGGCCGGTCGGATTCGAACCGACGTCTTCCAGTTTTGGAGACCGGCGCACCTGCCTCTGTGCTACGGCCCCGTCGCGGCGATGGTACGGGCCGTGTTCACCACTCCGCCACTCGATAGTCCTTCAGGAAGACGCCCACGAACGGCTCGCCTGCCTCGCCTCGCACGATCGGGTCGTAGACGCGGGCCGCGCCGTCCACGATGTCCAGCGGGGTGCGGAAGCCGTGGTCGGCCAGCCGGGACTTCTTGGGCGCCGGGTTCTCGTCGGTGATCCAGCCGGTGTCGACCGCACACATGTAGACGCCGCGGTCGGCGAGTTCGGCGGCGCTGGTGCGGGTGAGCATGTTGAGCGCGGCCTTGGCCATGTTGGTGTGGGGGTGGCCGGGCATCTTGTTGCGGACCGCGAAACGGCCTTCCACCGCCGTCACGTTGACGATGTAGCGGGCGGGGTGCGGGGATGCCTCCAGAAGCGGCAGCAGCCGGTCGCAGAGCAGTGCGGGGGCGAGTGCGTTGACCAGTTGGGTCTCCAGTACCTCCGCCGGGTCGAGTCCGCCGAGCGTCGCCGACCAGGAGTTCTGCGGGGCGGTGTCGGGCAGCAGCCCGGCCTCGTCCACCGCCGTGGCGGTGACCCCGGGCAGCGCCAACGCGCTTTCCTCGGAGGCCAGTTCGGCAGCGGGCCAGGCGGGGGCGAGGGCGGGCATCGGGCGGAATCCGGGCGCGTGCCCGACCTGCGCGGGTACCGTGCCACGCTCCCCGGCGGCGAGCAGCGCGTACGACTCCGGCGGGCGGCGCAGAGTCTGCGCGGCGTTGTTCACCAGGATGTCCAACGGCCGTCCCTCGGCGCGCAGTTGCTCGCACAGGCCGAGGACCTGGCGCGGGTCGCGCAGGTCGATGCCGACGATCCGGAGCCGGTGCAGCCAGCGGTCGCTGCCCGGCGCGGCCTGGAAGCGGCGAAGGGTGTCGTGCGGGAAGCGGCTGGTGACGATGAGCTCGGCGCCGTCGCGCAGCATCATCAGAGCCAGCTGGAAGCCGATCTTGACACGTCCGCCGGTGAGCAGGACGCGCCGCCCGGCCAGGTCGGTGCTGAGCCTGCGGCGGGCGGTGTGGTCGGTGGCGCAATCGGGGCAGAGGCGGTGGTAGAAGCCGTCGACCTGCCGGTAGAACTGCTTGCAGACGTAGCAGCGCTGGGGGCGGGCGAGTTCGCCGATCGGGGTGTGCCCGGCGGCGGTGGGCAGCGGGGCGTCTTCGCGGCGGGCGGCGCCGCCGGTGGCGGTGGCGGCGGTCAGTTCGTTGTCGGCGAGGGCGGCCTCGGTGCGGCGTTCGCGGCGACGCTGCTGGCGGCCGTCGCGGACGAAGGACTCGGCGACGCGTTCGGCGCGCAGTCGCGACGGGTGGTCGGCGGGGAGGGCGCGAAGCTGCCGGATGGTGCGGTCGAGCGCGGCGAGTTCCGCCTCGGTGGGGCCGTGGGGGTCGAGCGCGGCGAGTTCCGCCTCGACCGTCTCGTCCGGCGCGGGCGTGCTCATCGGGGGTCCTCCGGGTGGCGGTGCGTCAGCGAGGCCGGGCCCGACCGGATTCGAACCGGCGTGTTCCGCTTCAGCTAAGCGGCGCGTCTGCCTCTGCGCTACGGGCCCGACGCCCGAGCCTCCCGGGGGCCGGATTCGAACCGGCGTGGTCCGCGATGTAAGCGCGGCGCGCCTGCCTCTGCGCTACGCCCGGGAGGTTGGGAGGATATTACCGGTCCGCGCGGGGCGGTCGGCAAGCGCTTTCCGCTCCGCCCCGACGCAACGGGAAACCGCTTTCCGCTTTGGCCCCCATCCCAACGGGAAACCGCTTTCCGCACGCCCCTGCCAACAAGTCGGCGACGGCACGCGGAAAGCGGTTTCCCGTTCGGCGGAGCAGGCGTGCTCAGCCCTGACGGAGCTCCGGCTCAGCCCTGGCGGAGTTCCGGGAAGTCGCTGTCCCAGTACTCGTTCGGGTTGCGGTTCTCGGTGCGGTCGGCCTCGTGGGTGCGCAGTTCGACGCGGCGGATCTTGCCGGAGATGGTCTTCGGCAGGTCGGCGAACTCGAGGCGGCGGATGCGCTTGTAGGCGCTGAGCTTCTCGCGGGTGAACGCGAGGATGTCGCGGGCGAGTTCGGGGCTGGGGGTGCGGCCGTCGACCAGCACCACGTACGCCTTGGGGACGGCCAGGCGCAGCGGGTCGGGAGAGGGGACGACGGCGGCCTCGGCGACGGCGGGGTGTTCGATCAGGACGCTCTCCAGCTCGAACGGGGAGATCCGGTAGTCGCTGGCCTTGAACACGTCGTCGGCGCGGCCCACGTACGTGATGTATCCGTCGGCGTCCCGCGCGGCGACGTCGCCGGTGCGGTAGTGGCCGTCGCGCATGGCGTCGGCGGTGCGCTCCGGGTCGCCCCGGTAGCCGCGCATCAGGCCGAGCGGGCGGTGGGCCAGGTCGAGGCTCAACTCGCCTTCCTCGCCGGGCTTTCCGTCCGCGTCGAGGAGGGCGACCCGGTAGCCGGGCAGCGGCCGTCCCATCGAGCCGGGGCGGACGGGCTGGCCGGGGCTGTTGCCGATCTGGCAGGTGGTCTCGGTCTGGCCGAAGCCGTCCCGGATGGTCAACCCCCAGGCGGCGCGGACCTGTTCGATCACCTCGGGGTTCAACGGTTCGCCGGCGCCGACGAGTTCGCGCAGTTCGGTGCGGTGCGCGCCCAGGTCGGCCTGGATCAGCATCCGCCAGACGGTGGGCGGGGCGCACAGCGTGGTGACCCGGCAGCGGGCGATCACCTCGAGCAGCTGCTGGGCGTCGAACCGGCCGTAGTTGAAGACCAGGACGGTGGCCTCGGCGTTCCACGGCGCGAACAGGTTGCTCCAGGCGTGCTTGGCCCAGCCCGGCGAGGAGATGTTGAGGTGGATGTCGCCGGGGCGCAGCCCGATCCAGTACATGGTGGACAGGTGGCCGACCGGGTACGAGGCGTGGGTGTGCTCGACCAGCTTCGGCTTCGAGGTGGTGCCGGAGGTGAAGTACAGCAGCAGCGGGTCGTCGGCGAGCGTGACGCCCTCGGGGGTGAACTCCTCGGCGGCGTTGTCGACCTCCGCGTAGTCGTGCCAGCCCTCGACGGGCTCGCCGCCGACGGTCGCGCTGCTGCCGGTCGCACCGCTGGTCGCACCGCTGGTCGCACCACCGGTCGCGCCGACGGCGATCCGCAGCGGGGCGCCGGGGAGGCCGGCGAAGCGGTCGGTGACCTCGGCGGCGGCGATCACGGCGCGCACCTCGCCGCGTTCCAGGCGGTCGGCGAGGTCCTCGGCGGACAGCAGCAGGGTGGCGGGGATCAGCACCACGCCGAGCTTGATCGCTCCGAGCATCACCTCCCACAGTTCGCTGACGTTGCCGAGCATCACCAGCACCCGGTCGCCGCGCCCGAGGCCGAGCGCGCGCAGGTGGTTGGCGACCTGGTCGGAGCGGCGGGCGAGCTGGTCGAAGCTGTGGATGCGCTCACTGCCGTCCGCCTCGACCACCCACAGCGCGGCCCGGTCGTTGCCGCGCGCCATCGGGTCGAAGTGGTCGAGCGCCCAGTTGAACTCGCCCAACTCGGGCCATTGGAAGGTGCGGTACGCGGTGTCGTAGTCGGTGGCGTGCTGCCACAGCACCTCGCGGGCGGCCCGGAAGTTGGCCACCGACGCGGCGCGGTCGAGCCGCGCCCCGGAGCCTGCCGCGGTGGTTGCGCCGTCGCCCGGCCGGGACGGCAGTTGCTCATTGTTATCGACGTTCTCGGCTGAGCCCATGGCCTGACCCCTCTGCGTTCAGTTACCGTCGCACCCAATATTTCCGCCGGTCGCAAGCCTGCGGTCCCCCCACCTGGAGAGGAGAGTTCGCTCGGATGGCGGATGGCTCCACTGGTCGTACCGTACGGGTCCTGGTGGTCGACGACCATCCAGTGGTGTGCGACGGCGTGTCCGCGCTGATTCGGCGGGCCGAGGACGTGTCCGTGGTCGGCTCGGCCCGGACGGCGCGCGAGGGCGTGGCGCTGGCCGCGACGCTGCACCCTGACGTGGTGCTGCTGGATCTGCGGCTGCCGGACCTGCCGGGTTCGCGCACCGTGCCGCTGCTGCGGGCGGCCGCACCGGATGCGCGGGTGGTGATCTTCACTGCGTTCGAGGACCGGAATGCGCTTTCCGCTGCTCTTGCGGCCGGTGCGCACGGCTGCCTGCTGAAGGACGTCACGGACACCGACCTGGTCGCCCAGCTGCGGCTGGCCGCGGCGGGACAGCGGGTGATGGACCCGCGCCTGAACGGTTCGGCCCCGGCCCAGTTGCAGGCCCGGCTGTTCCGGCTGTCGCTCAGCCGGCGCGAGTACGAGGTGATCCGGTCGGCCGCGACGGGCCGTACCAACCCGGAGATCGCCGAGGAACTCGGGCTGACCCGGAACACCGTGAAAACGTATCTGCAGACGGCGATGCAGAAGCTCGGGGCCCGCAACCGGGTCGAGGCGATCCGGCGGGCGCAGCAGGAGCAGTTGCTCTGACCGGAACGGCCGGGGCGTCCGATCAGGCCCAGCCGTCAGGCCGGCGGGGCAAGCGGTCGGGCCGCGCCGTCAGGCCGGCGGGGCAGGCGGGCAGGCGGTCGGGCCGCGCCGTCAGGCCGGCGGGGCGGGGAGCGGGAGTTCGCCGCGCAGGGTGGTGCCGTCCTCGTCGCTGTGCAGGTGGACAGTGCCGCCGAGGCGTTCGTACTGGGCCCGCAGGGCGGGCAGGCCTGCGCCGGTGGCGGGTGCGTGCGGGGCCGAACCCCAGCGGGAAAGCGGTTTCCCGTTGGGTTCCGGGCCGGGTCCGTCGTCGATGACGGCGAGGCCGAGCCGGTTGCGGTCGTGGGTGAGAGTGACGGCGACCGAGTCGGCCCGGGCGTGTTTCTCGACGTTCAGCAGGCCCTCGGCGACGGTGCGGCGCAGCAGGGCGGCGCGTGCGGCGTCCAGGCGCGGGGCGGGTCCGATGGGCACGAAGGTGGCGGGGGTGCCGGTGCGTCGTTCGAAGTCGCGGAGTGTCTCGGCGAGGTCCGCCGCGAGCCGGTCGCCGTCGGAGGCGGTGCTGTCGGGGCCGGCGGGCCGGTCGTGGTGGAGGCGGGCGACGGAGGCGCGCAGGGTGGCGGCGGCGTCGCCGAGTTCGCGTTCGAGGCGGCGCAGGCGGTCGGCGAGTTCGGGGTGCTGGGCGGTGTCGGCGCGCAGGTCGCGGACGGAGCTGCCGAGGCCGAACAGCATGGCGCCGACGCCGTCGTGCAGTTCGGCGGCGATCCGGCGGCGTTCGCCGGTGACGGCGGCGTCGGCGAGGGTGGCGGCGCCGTCGGCGACGTCCACGGCGAGGGTGGCGAGGTGGGCGAGTCGGGTCAGTCCGTCGATGGCACTGTCGCCGATCTGGCCGCTGCCGCGGATGGCGCCGTAGAGGACGCCGCGGGCGGGGCCGGTGCCGATCGGGAGGCCGATCATGCCGGTGACGGCTTCGCTGCCGACCTGCTGGTCGAAGTCGTGGGTGATCCGGCTGGAGCGGTAGTAGTCGCGGACCACGACGGCGCTGCCGACGGCCGCCACCCGGCCGCCGACGCCGAGTCCGAGCGGGATCCGCAGGTCGTGCAGGGTGGTGTGGAGCGTCCCCGACCAGGCCCGCAGCACCAGGTCGCGGCCCTCCACCAGGCCGCCGAGGCCGAGTTCGAAGCCGTGCTCGGTGCGGGCCCGTTCGGCGACGGCCCGGAGGGTGCGCCGGGCGTCCAGCATTCCGATCCGGTGGTTCCGTGCGCGTTCGATCCGGTCCAGTTCGGCGAGCGCGGCCAGCACCTCGGCCTCCCGTTCGCCTCCGCCACCGCCGTTCATGCGCGGCAGCGTACCGGGTCCACATATCCGACCGATCCGCTGGTCACACCGTCCGATCGACGCCGTACATCCGGCCTGCGAAGCCGGGCGCTACCACCGCGTTCGACCTCCCGCAACAGCACGCGGCCCCGGCTACGGCTCGGCGTGTGGCGGTTTGAGGCGTCTGCGTCGCGGGGCGATGCTGAAGGCATGGCCTGGGGGTTGCTGCACCGAAGGGGAATGTGCGGACATGGCGACACGGGTACCGGGCCGTGCGGCTACTGCGACGGTGGACGGCGACGGCTCGATCACGGGATGGTCGGCGGCGGCCGAGCGCATGTCGGGGTTCTCGGCCGACCGGGTACTGGGGCGTTCCGCGTTCGATCTGCTCGCCGGTGACGCGCCGATCGCCGTCCTGCGCGCGGTGGTTCGCCGCCAACCGTTCACCGGCATGGTCCGGTTGACCCGCGCGGAGCGCGATCCGGTGGCGGTGGAGCTGGCGATCGTCCCGGTGCTGACCGCGAGCGGCGAGCAGAGCTGGGTGGTGTCCGCGCAGCCGTTGCAGCCGCTGGGGGCGGATCCGCCGGCCGCGATCACCGAGGTGTCCGAGCGGAAGGCCGGCCCGGAGGATCTGGCCCGGCGTCGCCTGGCACTGCTCGGCGAGGCCGGTCTGCGGATCGGTTCGACCCTCGAAGTGCAGCGCACCGCCCAGGAGTTGGCGGATGTCGGCACGGAGGACTTCGCGGACTTCGTCGGCGTGGACCTGCTGGAGACGGTGTTCGGCAGCGGTCCGCCGTCCAGCGCGGGCCTGGTGTTCTACCGGGTGGCACAGCAGTCGGTGCTGCCGGGCTGCCCGGAGTCGGCGGTGGCCGTGGGGGCGCGCGACGTGATCCTGACGGAGTCGCCGATGGCGCAGGTACTGTCCGCGGGCCGGCCGGTGCGGACGGACATGCGGGATCAGAAGATGCGGACGTGGATGCAGCGGGAGCCGCGGCGGCTGAGGTCGGCGGAGCGGTTCGGGATCCATTCCTCGCTGCTGGTGCCGCTCACGGCACGCGGGGTGACGCTGGGCGTGGCGATCTTCCTGCGACACTGTTCGCCGGAGGCGTTCGACGACGACGATCTGGTGCTGGCCACGGAGTTGACGGCGCGGGCGGCGCTGTCCGTGGACAACGCCCGCCAGTACACCCAGCAGCGGGACACCGCGCTCGCCCTGCAGCGTTCGCTGCTGCCGGCCCGGACGCCCCGGCAGGCGGCGGTGGAGGTGGCGTTCCACTACCTGCCGGTGAACGGCCGCGACGGCGTGGGCGGCGACTGGTTCGACGTGATCGCGCTGTCGGGCGCCCGGGTGGCGCTGGTGGTGGGTGACGTGGTGGGGCACGGGGTGCCCGCGTCGGCGGCGATGGGCCGGCTCCGGATGGCGGTCCGGACGCTCGCCGACATCGACATTCCGCCGGACGAACTCCTCACCCACCTCGACGACTTGGTGCTGCGGGTCGATCAGGAGGAACTGCCGGACAGCGCCACCACCTGGGCGGGCGGCAGCGTGGGCGCGACCTGCCTGTACGCGGTGTACGACCCGGTGGGGCGGACGTTCACGATGGCCCGGGCGGGCCATCCCGGTCCGGTACTGGTCGACCCGAACGGCGCGGTGACGTTCCCGGAGCTGCCGCCGGGACCGCCGCTCGGCCTCGGCGGACTGCCGTTCGAGTCAATGGAGTTGGCCGTACCGGAGGGCAGCGTACTGGCACTGTACACGGACGGCCTGCTGCGGGCCTCGGAGTTGCGCGGCGATCCGGCGCTGGGCCTGGACGGGCTGGCGTCGGCGCTCGCCGAGCCCACAGGTTCGCTGGAGGCGCTGTGCAACCGGGTGCTGGACGCGACGCTGGGCTCGGCCGCGCCCAGCGACGACGTCGCACTGCTGCTGGCCCGCACCCGGGCACTGCACGAACAGGACGTCGCCGGCTGGGAGTTGCGGCGCGACCCGTCGGAGGTGGCGCGGGCCCGCAAACTGGCCACCACGACGCTCACCGACTGGGGGCACGAAGAGGCCGCGTTCGTCACCGAGTTGGTGGTCAGCGAGCTGGTCACCAACGCGGTCCGCTACGGCCTGCCGCCAATCGGCCTGCGGCTGATCCGGGACGGCGGGACCCTGATCTGCGAGGTGTCGGACGCCAGCAGCACGGCCCCGCACCTGCGCCGGGCCCGCACCTACGACGAGGGCGGCCGCGGCCTGCTGCTGGTCGCGCAGCTGTGCCGGAACTGGGGTACCCGGCACACGCCGCGCGGCAAGACCATCTGGGCCGAACAGCAGCTCTGATCCCGTCAGTTCTTGAGGGCGGCCTGCACGGCCTCGCGCAGGCGTCCGCCGTGCGCGGTGAGCAGCGCGGCCGCGGTGGTGGCGTCGACATCCGCGAGCAGCAGCAGGATGGCGTCCTTCACCTTGCCGCCGGTGGCGTCCAGTGCGGCGGCGACGGCGGCCGGTTCGGCGTCGGTGGCGAGGGCGACGATGCGGCGGCTGCGGTCGCGGAGTTTCTCGTTGGTGGCGCGGAGGTCGACCATCAGGTTTCCGTAGGTCTTGCCGAGCCGGATCATGGTGATCGTCGAGATCATGTTGAGCACCAGCTTCTGCGCCGTACCGGCCTTCAACCGGGTGGATCCGGTGAGCAGTTCGGGGCCGGTGACGACCTCGATGCCGTGCTCGGCAGCGGTGCCCAGCGCGGAATCGCGGTTGCCGGAGAGGCCGACGGTGAGCGCGCCGAGGCTGCGGGCGTGCTCGACGGCGGCGACGGCGTACGGGGTGCGGCCGGAGGCGGAGATGCCGACCACGGTGTCGGCGGCGGTGAGTTGCAGGGCGTCGAGGTCGGCGACGGCGGCGGCGCGATCGTCCTCGGCGTTCTCGACGGCGGCGGTGAAGGCGGCGGGGCCGCCGGCGATCAGCGCGACGATCTCGCCGGGCGCGGTGTTGAAGGTCGGCGGGCATTCCACGGCGTCGAGGACGCCGAGCCGGCCGGCCGTTCCGGCGCCGGCGTGGATCAACCGGCCGCCGCGGCCCATCCGTTCGGCGATCGCGTCGATGGCGGCCGCGATCGCGGGCAGCTCGGCGGCGACCGCGTCCGGGACGGTGCGGTCCTCGGCGTTCATCAGCCGGGCGATCTCCAGCGTCGGCAGCAGGTCGATGCCCGCGTGCTCGGGCCGCCGGGTCTCGGTGGCCAGCCCGGCGAGCGCGGCCAGGTCCGCGGCAACAGGCCGGTTGAGGTCCGCGCTGGACGAGATGGGCGGGTCACTGGGGTGCGGGGTGCCGTTCACAGCGCCCGAGCCTAATCGGACGGCCGTGGCCGAACAATCGTTCAGGTCTTTACCGTTCATGAAGCGGCACGGCCCGCCGCATCTGTCACACTCCCCGGCATGGACATTCGGGGGAATGGATCCACCAGCGTCGCCATGCCCACGGGGCTGTCGCGATTCGCGTTCGGGCCGGTGCTCGCCGTCGCGGCGGGTGTCGCGGCGCTCGAACTGGCATTGACGGGGCGGTACGGCTTCCACCGGGACGAGCTCTACTTCCTGGCCGCCGGGCGGCACTTGGCCTGGGGCTATGTCGATCAGCCGCCGCTGACACCGCTGTTGGCCAGGCTGTCGACGGCACTGTTCGGCGAGAGCCCGGCGGGTCTGCGGGTGGTCGCGGTGCTGCTGGCCGCCGCCACGATCGTCCTGACGGCTCTGGCCGCACGGGAGTTGGGGGCGCGCCGGGGCGGCCAGGTGCTGGCGGCGGCGGGCGCGGCGGTGTCGGCGATGGTGCTGGCGCTGGGCCACATGCTGTCCACGGCGAGCTTCGACCTGTTCGCCTGGACGGGCATCGGCGTGCTGGTCCTGCGGCTGCTGCGCACCGGTGACTGCCGCTGGTGGGTGCCGATCGGTGCGGCGGTGGGTGTCGCGCTGCTCAACAAGGATCTGGTGCTGCTGCTGGCGGCGGCGCTGCTGCCGGCCATCTGGTTCACGGGCAACCGGCAGGTGCTGCGCGGGCGTTGGCTGCCGCTGGGTGCGCTGCTGGCGCTGCTGGTGGCCGCGCCGAACCTGTACTGGCAGGCCACGCACGGCTGGCCGCAGCTGACGGTGGCCTCGGGCATCAGCGGGCAGGACGGCCTGGCCAACCGGTTGACCTTCGTGCCGATGCAACTGCTGTACCTGTCACCGGTGTTGGTGACGGTGTGGCTGGGTGGCCTGCGCCGCCTGCGGCAGGAGCCCGAGCTGCGCTGGGCACGGCCGCTGGCGTTCGGCTACCTGGGCCTGTCCGCGCTGGTGCTGCTGGTCGGCGGCAAGCCCTACTACGCGCTGCCCCCACTGCTGCTGGTCATGGCGGCCGGGTGCCAGCCGGTGGCCGACCGGGCGTGGCCGGTGCGGCGCAGCCGGGTACGGCTGGTGGGACTGCTGCTGCTCGCGGCGACGCTGAACTCGGTGATCACCCTGCCGGTGCTTCCCGCACATCAACTCCCGGCCGTGGCCCGGGTGTACAAGGAGTCGGCGGAGCAGGTCGGCTGGCCGGAGCTGGCCGAGGCGGCGGGCACGGGCTGGGCGGCGATCCCGCCCGAGCAGCGGAGCCGGGCCGTGGTCTTCACCACCAACTACGGCGAGGCAGGAGCGCTGGCCCGCTACGGCGCCAAGTACGGTCTGCCCGCACCGTATTCGGGCCACATGTCGTTCGCGGACTGGGGCCCGCCGCCGGACTCCGCGACCGGCCCCGTCCTGCTGATCCACCCCGCGCCCTACCCGCAGGTCGAACAGGCCTTCACCGGCTGCCACGACGTCGCCCGGGTCGACAACGGCCACAGCCTGGCCAACGAGGAGCAGAGCGCCCCGGTCCTGCTGTGCACGGGCCCGCGCCTCCCTTGGTCCCAACTCTGGCCCCAGCTGCGGCACTTCTACTGATCCGAACCTGCTAGGCCGACGGCTCGACGCGCAGCACGGTGTCGGTCACGCCGCCCGGGCATTCGCGTTCGCGGCCCCAGCCGGCCAGGTCGGCGCCGGCGCGGTAGGCCGAGTCGAGGAAGTCGAGTGCGGTCGCCCAGGGGTCGGCGGCGGTTCGGACGTCCTGGTACTTGAGGAGGGCGAGGTGGCTGCCGCGGCTCGTGGCCCAGGAGGCGGCGGCGGGGTGCAGGGGGCGAGCAGTCAGGTCGGCGGGTTCGGGGGCGGTGTAGCAGTAGAAGGCGGGCTCGGGGACGTTGTCGTCGCCGAACCAGAAGCCGGCGCTGATGACTTCGCGGGAGTAGGCCTCGCGGGTGACGGGATCGACGGCGGTGGGCTGGTCGATCTCGCGGTCGGAGAAGCGGGTGACGGCGAGGTCGAAGGTGTGCCAGAAGTGGTGCACGGGGCTGGTCTTGCCGGAGTAGCCGGCGGCGTACTCCTCCAGCAGCAGGGCGACTTGGCTGAGGATGTGCCAGTAGGTGGTGACGGCGGCCGGGTCGTAGCTGCGGTGTTCGTCGTCGTCGGCGAACGGGCGGTGCGCGTCGGGCAGGTCGTACGGGTAGGGGTGCTCAGGGACGATGTCGATGTCGAGGTGGATGAGTGCCCGCAGGGTGTCGCGGTAGAAGTCGCTGACGGAGCGGCCGGTGAGCGGGAACGAGTCCTCGGCGCCGTCGAGGGTGCGGATGTACAGCCGGTGGTCGGTGAAGTCGAAGTCGATGGTGAAGGCGTCGCCGCCGCGGGTCGGGCCGGTGGGGCGGGTGGTGATGCCGCGTCCGGTGAGGTGGAAGGGTACGTTCCACCAGTGGTTGCGGCGGGGGCTGCCGGCCAGCCGGATCTTGCCGATGACCTGGGCGAATCGGTGCAGGGTCTCCTTGGTGTCCCGCCAGGACTCCAGGGGCAGGGGCGGGAACAGCTCCATGGTGGGCTCCGGCTGAGGTGAGTTGGGGACGGTGTCGCGTCCCATCCTCACGGGGCGTCCCGCGCCGCCCGGGCACGACGCGCCCGGGTGGCCGGGAGACTGCTCCACCCGGGTGCGCGGTCAGTCCCGTCCGCTGCCGCTGCCACCGTTGAGGACATAGCGGTGCGGTGCCATCGCGGTGTCGTGCCCGGGCAGTGCGGCCATCACGGCGGCGTGCGCCTGCCCGGGGGCCAGCACCGTCCCGCCGGTGTCGACTGTCGCCGTCAACTCTCCCTCCTGGACGTCCACTTCGACGTTCCTGGCATCGAGTGCGGTGCGCAACAGGTCGGTGACGGCGTCCAGGTCGATCCAGTTGGTGCCGAGCTGCTGCCAGCGGCCCTTGTCGCGGCGGCCGACGGGGAGGCCGGTCAGGGCGGCGAGTTCACCGTCGGGGCCGAGTCGGACGGTGCGGCGGCCGGCCAGGTCGAGCAGGCGGAGCAGGGCGTGGGCGAAGAGTTCGGTCTCGTCGCGGTCGAGGACGTCGGGGTGGGTGTGCAGGGTGAACTCGAGGCAGCCGGTGGTGCGCCAGATGTTGAGCATCAGCCGGGTGGGGGTGGGTTCGGCGGGGTACCAGGCCAGGTCGGGGTCGGCGGTCGGGTCGGGTCTGGTGGCGGCGACGGCGTCGGGGACGGTGGCGCTGAGGTCGTTGACGACGACGTGGCGGGCGAACCGGGCGCCGCGGCGGTGAGCGACGTCCTCGATGAGTTGCCAGATGCGTTCGGCGTCGAAGGTGGCGTGCCAGTAGCCGGACAGCGCCTGGGCCTGGGTGCGGCCGATCAGGGTGTCCAGGTCGGGGCAGTCGGTGTCGACGGCGAGCAGGGCGTCCTGGGCGAGGGTGCCGATGTGCTCGGCGAGGCCGGGACGGTGGCGGTTGGCGGAGAGCGCGGCCATCACGACTGTGGTGCGGGCCGCGCGGTGCGCGGCCAGGGCGGCGTAACAGGCCAGCAGCACGGCCGAGTTGGAGGCGCCGGTGCGCTGGGCGGCGCGGGCGAGAGCGGCGGCGCCGGCGGGTGAGCGGACGCCGAGGGTGGGCAGCAGGGTGTCGTTGGGGCCGATCCGGTCGTCGGCGAACACGGCGGACGGCTGGTCGGCGAGGATGTGCTCCCAGTGCCGCAGGGCGGCGCGGGTGCGGCGCTGCCCGGAGCTCGACCTCTCCTGCTCGGCGACCTCGACGGGGGTGGGCGCGGTGGGTGGCGGCAGGGTGCCACCGGCGGCCAGCGTGAGCCACTCCTGGTAGAGCAACCCGGTGGCGACGCCGTCCAGTTGGGCGTGGCAGATGACCACCGCGAGTAGCACGGGGACGCCGTGCCGGGTGAGCAGAGCGCACCGCAACGGGAAGTCTTCCGCCAGGTCGAAGGCCTGACGGCGACCGTCCCAGCAGAACCGTTCGGCACGCTCGGCCGGGTCCTCGTCGTCGTCCAGAGCAATGACGTGCACGCTGAACTCGCCTGCGGATCGGACGCGTTGGCGTTCGGGCTGGCGGTCGGCGGGGCCGGGGAAGACGGTGCGCAGGGCGGCGTGGCGTTCGGCGAGGATCTGCAAGGCGCGCACGCAGGTCGGCAGGTCGGCCCCGGCGGGGACGGTCCAGGTGGCCTGCTTGTTCATGTGCGAGGGTTCGTCGTGGCGCAGGCAGCGGATCATGTTGTCCTGGCCGAGGGTGAGCGGGCCCTCCACCTCGGGTGTCTCTGCACTGAACTTCACCACGACGTCTTGCTGTTGGGACACGTGCTCAGTCTCCGTTCAGGGCGGTTCTGATGGCCTCGGGCCAGTCGACGGGCCGGGGGCCGTGGGCGTGCAGCAGAGCCAGGGCGATCCGGTCGAGGCCGAAGGCGGTGCAGGCGGTGTGGCCGGGCGCGCCGTCGGCGGTGAACGCGAAGGCTTCGCCGAAGTGGTCCTTGTGGATGTTGGCGGAGGCGATCGCCTGCACCAGTCCGTCGGCGACGGGCACGCGCAGCTCGAACTTCAACTCCTGGGCGCGCTGGGCAGCCTGGTAGAGGCGGCGGCCGCCGCCGAAGAACGGGTCGTCGGCCAGCTCGATCAACGGCTTGAGCCCGAGCGTCTCCAACCAGGCGGCGACCCGCTCCAGCCAGCGCTCGCGCCAGTCGAGACAGTGCGCGGGGGTGCCTGCCGTGACGAGTTCGGCCATCCGGAAGGTGCGCAGGCGGCCGGGTTCGGCGGTGGCCTCCTGCCGGAAGCACTGCGCCTCGACGCTGAACCGGGCGGGGAGCTGGAGGTCCTGACCGGCGAGGGTGTCGTACACGGGGTAGCACGCGGCGGGCAGCAGGACCAGGTCGGACACCGTCTGCTGCGCGTGCCAGGGGCCGGACTCGGCGATCAGCGGGGCGAGTTGCCGCCAGTCGGCGGCGCTGCCGGTGTAGCTGTGCACGGTGCCGAGCAGGTGCGGGAAGGAGGCGACGTAGCCGGCCCGTTCGATGGTGGCGCGGGAGATCACGGGCGGAACGACCAGCCGCTCGAACGGTTCGTCGTCGGCGAGCCGGGCGATCGCCTCGCGCAGAGCGGCGAGCAGCTTCTCGTAGGCGGCGGACTGGAGTTGGACGCCGGGGGCGGCGGTCGGCAGCGGGGTGGCGTCGTCTGGGTGGCGGGTCATGGTCTGCCTCCGGGGGCGGGGGTGGGCGTGTCGAGGGCGGCGAACTCCTCGGCCGGGTCCGGCGGGTGGCTCAGCAGCGTCGGCCGGAGCAGCCGGCTGCCGGTCCGGGCGACGGCGGCCCGATAGCCGGACGGTGCGGGCAGGTCGTGGACGGCGCAGGGCCCGAGCGGGCCGTCGATCCGGTGCGTACCGGGGCCGCCGGTCGGCCCGACCCAGGTGCGCAAGCCGTCGGCGAGGCGTCCGCCGTAGGCCTTGGTGTACGCCTCCTTGCGGGTCCAGCGGAGGGCGAACTCGGCGGCCCCGCCGGCGGTTTCGGACGGCGGGTAGTAGCGCCGGGCGAGTCGGGCGGCGGCCTGCCCGGCCGGGACGGGTTCCAGGTCCGTGCCGATCTCGCCGTCTCCGTCGGCACGTTGCTGGACGGCGAACAGCGCCCATGGGCCGGCGGTACTCAGGTTGACGCTCAACTCCTTTTCCAGGCCCATGGGTTCGGGCCGCCCGTGTGGGCCACGCCGCCACCGGACACGCTCCGGCGGAACGCCCGCGGCCGCAGCGGTCAGCCGGCGGGCGGCGGCGTGCGCGGCGATCCAGCGGTGGCGGTGCGGGCCGTCGGGGGTGCGGGCGGCGCGGTCGCGTTCGTCCGGGTCGAGCAACTCCAGCAGGGCGCGGGCCCGTTCGGGAGTGGTGTCGGTGGCGATCAACCAGACCTCGACCATCAGGCGGCCTCCTCGGGCGCCCAGCAGGCCAGGTCGAGCCGGCCGGTCTCGGGCTCCCGGTCCGCGAGCGCGAGCGGGCGGCCCGCGAGCTGCGGGTCGGCCAGTGCGTCGCCGAGCGCGGCCCAGCCGCCGGTGTACGGGCTGCCAGGGCGGGCCCGCCGGGCCTCCACGCCGCCGGGGGCCGAGACGTCGGCGAGGCCGGGGCCGAGCACGAGCAGCGAACGCTCCGGCAGTCCGGCGCACAACTCGGCCAATGCAACTTCACTCTGATGCTCCATCACATCAGCTTTACTGAGCAGTAGTTGAAGCGGACTCCCGCGACCACCGGCCTCCCAGAGCAGCGCCGCAGCGGAGTGCCGATCCGGCAACCGGGCCGGCCGGTGCGGCCGGTGGTGCAGGTCGGCCTGTTCGACGGTGATCAGCAGTGCGCGGCGCGCGCCGCCGGTGCGGGCGTAGGCGTCGGCGATGGCGAGCGCGCTGAACGTGCCGCCGGCGCCCTCGTCGCAGACGGCGAAGGAGAGAGGTTCGCCGGGGCACGCTCCGGCGAGCTGGATCGCCACCGACTGCCCGGGTCGGACGTCGGGTGTGGCGTACACCAGCACCAGCAGATCGACCGGCCGGGCCGCGTGCACGAGTTCGCGTACGGCGAGTTCACCGAGTGCGAGGTAGGACTGGCCGCGGGCCCCGGTCAGCGCGTCCTCGTCGAGTGCCACGCCGTAGGGGCGGGCCAGGTCGGCGGTGAAGGTGCGCAGGTCGGGGTCGGTGGCGAGTGGGGAGTGGCCGGCCAGGTCGAAGGAGTGGGCGGTGGTCAGGCGCAGCGGGGAGGCGGTGCGCGGCAGGGTGGTGGCGGGGAGCGGTCCGCGGACGCGCACGTTCAGTCCTCGGCGATGACGTGTCCGGCGATGAAGCCGGCCAGGGTGCCGACCGAGCGGAGGTCGTCCTGGTCGATGCCTTCGACGTCGATCTGCACGTCGAGGTGGTCCTCGAGTTCCAGGATGAGTTCCAGGGTGGCGGCCGAGGTCAGTCCGACCTCGTCGAACAGGCAGGCGTTCTCGGTGACTTCGGGCAGTTCGCGCTTGAGGACGCGGGGCAGCAGCTGGATGATCCCGTCGAGTGCGCGGCTGCGCAGCTCGGGGTCGATGGCGTGGTCGGCCGGCTCCGAGGGGGCGGCGGGTCGGTCGGTGGCGTGGTCGGCCGGCTCCGAGGTGGCGGTGGGTCGGTCGGTGGCGGGGTCGGCCGGCTCCGAGGGGGCGGTGGGTCGGTCGGTGGCGGGGTCGGCCGGCTCCGAGGGGGCGGCGGGTCGGTCGGTGGCGGGGTCGGTCATGGCGATTCCCTGTCGGCGGGGCCCGGATGTGCGGGCCGGGTGCGGCGCTCACACGGCCGCCATCGGCGCGTCGCCTTCGCTCGGCCGCGCCGAGCCGGGGAGCCCGGAGTGCGCGGCGCCTCAGTGCTGGAGCACCATGGCGGCGAAGGTCGCGCCGAGTCCGGACGCGGCGACCAGGTAGCGGTCGCCGCGGCGGAGCAGGCCGCGGCCGGTGGCGGTGTGGTGGTTGAGCAGGATGTCGGCGGCGAAGCTGTGCCCCACCGCCGGGACGTTGTCCAGCACCACCTGTTCGGGCGGGTACCCGATCTGGCGGCAGATCCGTTTCCAGGAGATCTGGTTGACGTTGTGCGGCAGCAGCAGCCGAATCGACTCCCAGCTCTCGCCGGCTTCGTTCAGCGCGGCTTCCATCACCGCGATCATCAGCTCCGGGTAGCTGCGCTGGTAGCGCTGCATCAGGTCCGGATCGTCGGCGAGTCGCCCGTCGAACTCGCCGCGCTGGTCGACCGCGTAGGACAGCACCCGGTCGTGTTCACCTTCGGCCCGTACCAGGGCTGCCGCTGCCCCTTCGCCGAAGAGGGCGGTGTCCGGGACGGTGCGGGCATCCCGGGTGAAGGTCTTCTCGCCCGCCAGGATCAACGCCAGCGCCTCGGGGTCGGGGTCTGCCGCCAGCAGCCGACCGGCCACGTCGAGCGCCAACAGCGAGCCGGCGCAGGCGTGGTGGGTGATGGTGAAGGCACGGGCGTGGCTCAGCCCCAGACGGCCGAGCACGTCGTGCAGCGGGTTGTGCGGGTAGGGCGCCGCGATCGGCAGGCTGCGCGCGTGCAGCACGTACTTCACGCGGTGTTCGTTGCCGGGCAGCGGGGCCAGGGCCTTCGCTGCGGCGGTGAGCAGGTCGGACAGGCCTCCGTCGTGGTCCACCCTGACCTGGTCGAGGCCGTGGAACCGGCGGAAGAGCCTGATCTGACGGTCCGTCAGTCCGAGGCGTTCCCCGACCAGTTCGATCGGTTCGGCGACGGGCGGAAGGTGGACGGCGACTGCTTCCAGAGCGGTCACGCGGGCTAGTATTCCCACGCCTCACCGGCCCGCACAAGGGATCTCCGGCGCTTCCTTCCCGACTCCCCCTTGTGGTCTGTACCAGTTCCCCGTCGTTTGCACACGACGCGTGCGAATTTCTCGACCGGCCCGGCAAGTCGCGACCCCTGCCGCGCCGTTGAACCTCCTCCGCTCCTCCCGGAAGGACTCCACCATGCCCCCCGTCGATTCCCCGCTGCGCCTGTTGATCGTGGTCCCCCCGCTCGCCGGACACCTGCTGCCGGCCCGGGCGCTGGCCCTGGAGTGGGCCGGCCGCGGGCACCAAGTCTCCTGGGTGGGGCCGGAGTCGGCGCTGCGCCCGGTGCTCGGCCCGGACGCACTGGTGCATCCCACGGGCGGCCGGCTGTTCCGGGAACAGGCGGTGGGCGGGGCGGCGGCGGTGCGTTCGCTCTGGGACGGGTTCGTGGTGCCGCACACCAGGTTCACCCTGGGCGCGGTGCGCCGGGCCGTGCGGAAGTGGCGGCCGGACGTGGTGCTGGTCGATCAGCACAGCCCGGCGGGCGCGTTGGCCGCCCACGGCGCGGGCGTGCGGTGGGCGACGTTCGCGCCGTCCTCGCTGGAGATCGGCGATCCCCTGGGCGGCGAAGGCGAGTTGACGTCCTGGCGGGACGGGGTGCTGCGCGGCCTGTGGGAGCGGGCCGGCCTGCCCGCCGACGAGTTCACCGACCCGCGTTTCTCCTCCAGCCTGCTGATCGCCCCGACCTGCCGGGAACTCGCCGGACTCGACCGAGTTCCGGCCGAATACGCCCTGGTGGGGCCGCTGCTCGCAGCACGCCCCGAACTCCCGTTCCCCTGGGAGAGGTTGGAGCCCGGGCGCCGCCGGGTGCTGGTCACCATGGGCACGCTGTCGGCCGAGGTCGCGGGCGACTTCCTGCACCGGACGGCCGCCGCGCTCGCCGAACTCCCGGACGTACAGGCCGTGGTGGCGGCCCCGGGGGACGCCCCGCTGCCGCCGGACGCGGTGGCGTGCGAGCGGGTCCCGGTGCTGGAACTGCTTGAGCGCGGGGCGGTGGACGCCGTACTGTGCCACGGCGGGATGAACACCGTGGCTGAATCCCTGGTCCACGGACGGCCGTTGGTGGTCGCCCCGATCCGCCACGACCAGCCGGTGACGGCCGGCCGGCTGGCGGCACTCGGCGCGGCCGTCCGGGTCGACTTCGCCACCGCCACCTCCGAGCAGCTGCGCGCGGCGCTGCGAGCCGTCCTCGACGACCCGGGGTTCCGGGCCGCCGCACAGCGCCTGGGACGTCAACTGGCCTCCGGCGGCGGCTCGGTGGCCGCCGTCGACCGGCTGGAGCGGTTCGTGCGCGCACCGCGTTGAGTCCGCGCCGTCCGCATGGTCCAGACCATTGTCGGCGGGTGGGGTCGGGCCCTAGGGTCTGCTCCGGCATCAGCCGCCCCACCCTCTCCCCCTCAGCGCAACCGCATCCGAACCCACCGACCGAGCACAGGAGTCCGGGTTGATCGTGACCAAGGGGCTGCGCAAGTCCTTCCGGCCCCGCCGCGGCGTCGCCACCGTCGACGCGGTGCGCGGCCTCGACCTCAACGTCGCGGAGGGCGAGATCTACGGCCTCCTCGGCCCGAACGGCGCAGGCAAGACCACCACGCTGCGCATGCTCGCCACCCTGCTGGCGCCCGACGGTGGCGCGGCCACCGTGGCCGGCGCCGACCTGCGCACCGAGCCGGGCGAGGTCCGCCGCCGGATCGGCTACGTCGCCCAGGGCGGCGGCACCACCGACCACGCCACCGCCCGCGAGGAACTCGTCCTCCAGGCCCGGATGTACGGCATCCGCAAGGCCGAGGCGCTGCAACGCGCGGAACAGGGCCTGGCGGCCTTCGACCTCACCGAGTTCGGCGACCGCGCCTGCAAGACGTACTCCGGCGGCCAGCGCCGCCGCCTCGACCTCGCCCTCGGCGTGGTCCACCGCCCCAAGGTGCTGTTCCTCGACGAACCCACCGTCGGACTCGACCCGCGCAGCCGCGCCCAGGTATGGACGGAGGTCCGCCGCCTGCGCGAACAGGGCATGACGGTGCTGATCACCACCCACTACCTGGACGAGGCCGACGCCCTGTGCGACCGGATCGGCATCGTCAACCACGGCGGCATCGTCACCGAGGGCACCCCCGAGCAGCTCAAGCAGCAGATCTCCGGCGACGCCGTCACCATCGGCCTGCCCGCCGCCGAGGACACCGCCCGCGCCACCCACGCCCTCAACGAACTCCCGTGCGTCCAGCGCCTGGAGGCCCTGCCCGAGCAGGACGGACTGCGCCTGCACGTGGACTCCGCCGCCACCGCGATCCCGCAGCTGCTGCGCGCACTCGCCGCCGCCGGCCTGGAGCCGGACAACGTCCAGCTGCAACGCCCCAGCCTGGACGACGTGTTCCTCGCCCTCACCGGGCGCCCGCTGGTCAATAACTGACGATCCGTCAATTCCCGTCTGCCGCCCCCACGAGGTCCCCGTGAAACTCGCCCGCGACACCTGGCTGGTCTACCAGCGCCAACTCCTCCTGATGGCCCGCTCGCCCGCGTGGCTGGCCGTCGGACTGCTCCAACCCCTGTGCTACCTCCTACTGTTCGCCCCGCTGCTGACCTCCGCACTGGCCGCCTCCGGCGCGCACAGCACCGCCGACGCCTACCGGATCTACGTGCCCGGCCTGCTGTCCGCGCTGGCCGTGATGGGCGGCCTGTTCACCGGGTTCACGCTGCTCGGCGAACTGCACGCCGGCGTCATCGAGCGCTCCCGGGTCACGCCCGTCAGCCGGGTCGCGCTGCTGCTCGGCCGCGCCCTGCGGGAGACCACCGCGCTGCTCGTCCAGTCCCTGCTGATCGCCGTACTGGCCATCCCGTTCGGGCTGACCGTCGGCTTCACCGATCTGCTGCTCGCCATGGCACTGCTCGCGCTGATGGCCCTGATGGCGTCCTCGGTCTCCTACGGCCTGGCCCTGCTGGTGCCCACCGACGCCGCCCTCGGCCCCGTCGTCAACACCATCGCCCAGCCGCTGGCGCTGCTCTCCGGCACCCTCCTCCCGATCGCACTCGCCCCGGCCTGGCTGCGCACCGCCGCGTCCTGGAATCCCTGCTACTGGGGCGTCGAGGGCATGCGCGCCCTGTTCGCCGGCCACCTCGACGCACCCGAGGTGTGGCGCGGCCTGCTGCTGACCGGCCTGATGACGGTCCTCGCGGTGGCCTGGGCGGCCCGGCTGTTCGCCCGCCGGATCCGCTGAGACGGGCCCGCCACGAAGCGCGGCCCACCACGGAGCGGGGCCGCCACGAAACGCGGCCCAGCACGAAGCGCGGCCCACCACGACGCGGGGACCGGCATGAAGCGGGGACCGGCATGAAGCGCGGCCCACCACGAAACGCGGCCCACCACGAAACGGGGACCGGCATCACGCGCCGGGCCCCGCACGCCGCTGCCGCGTCAACTCCCCTGCGCCGCCCGTTCCGTCACGAACCGGGCCAGCCGCCGGACGCCCTCCACGACCTGCTCCGGTGTCAGGTACGAGCAGGACAGCCGCAGCTGGTGCTCGCCGCCCCCGCCGGGGTGGAAGCCGTCCATCGGCGTCCACAGCACGCCGTACGCGCGGGCGCAGGCGTCCAGCGCCCTGGCGTCGGCCCGGAACGGGACGGTGACGACCGCGAAGAAACCGCCCTCCGGACTGTTCCAGGAGACTCCCGGAACCAACCGGAAAGCGTTTTCCAGTTCCCTCAGCAGGGTGTCCATGTTCCGGGCGTAGAACTGCCGGGCGGGCTCGTTGACCTCCCGCAGGCGCAGCCCGCCGGCCAGTAGCATGCCGCCGATCACGGCCTGGCTGAGTGCCGAGGTGTTGACGGTGGTCATGCTCTTCAGCTTGGCGAGTTCGTCGGCGAGCAGGCCGAGTCGGCCGTCCGGTCCGGCCACCTGCTGGTCGGCGAGCACGTAGCCGACCCGGGCGCCGGGGAAACAGGTCTTGGCGAACGAGCCGAGGTAGATCACGTTGCGCCGGTCGCGGTCCAGTGCCTTCAACGTCGGCCGGACGGGCCCGTTGCGGCCGAAGAAGCCGTACGGGTTGTCCTCGATCAGCAGCACGCCCGTGGACTCGGCGACGTCCAGCAGCCGCCGGCGGGCCGCCTCGTCCAGGCTCGCGCCGCTCGGGTTGGCGAAGTCGGGGACGACGTAGCAGGCCCGCGGGCGTTTCCCGGCGGCGCGCAGTTCGTCGACGGCGGCGGCCAGCGCCTCCGGATCGAGGCCGCCGTCGGGGCCTGCCTCGGGCACCGGGCGGACGGTCAGGTCGAGCAGGCGGGCCGCACCCGTCACGCCGACGTAGCACGGCGAGGAGACCAGCAGCACGTCGTCCGGCCCCGCGCACAGGGCCCGCAGCACCAGCAGCATGCCCTCCTGCGCGCCGACGGTGACCACCAGCGCCTCGGGGTCGGCCGCGATGCCTTCGTCGGACTCCAGCGCCCGGGCGACCAGCGGCGCGATCAGGCCCTTGGTCCGCCCGTACTGGAACACCTCCTGCCGGACCTGGTTCTCCGACAGCCCCCGTTCCTCGCGCAAGTGCCGCAGGTAGGTGGCCAGATGGACCGGGATGTCGGCCGGGTCGAAGAACTCCTCGTGCGGGCGTCCCGGCGCGAACGAGATCGCCTCGGGGTAGCGTCCGGTGACTTCGTTGAGGAAGGTCATCGCGTCCAGCAGCGGGTCCGACAGCGAGCCGTGCAGGTCGGCCAGCCGCAGCACGCCGCTCACCGGCCGGCCTCCACCGGCGCCCCGTACGCCGCCAACAGCTCTTCCGTGGCGAAGAGTTGAGCCGCTCGGCCGTCGTCCAGGACGCCGGGCATGGCGAAGAATCCGTGCGGCATGCCGGGATAGCGGCGGAGCGTGACGGGGACGCCGGCGGCGCGCAGGGCGGCGGCGTATTCCTCGCCCTCCTCGCGCAGCGGGTCGTACTCGGCGGTGATCACGGTGGCGGGCGGCAGACCGCGGTGGTCGGGTGCGCGCAGTGGGCTGGCGAGGGGTTTCGCGCGTCGGCCGGGTCGGCGAGGTAGTGCGACCAGTACCAGGCCACCGAGCGGCGGTTGAACAGCGCCGGATCCTCACCGTCGAGGGTCGCCGGCGGGACGCGGTGGTCGGTGTTGGGGTAGATCAGCAGTTGGTGGACGATGGCCGGTCCGCCGCGTTCGCGGGCGAGCAGGGTGAGGGCGGCGGCGAGGTTGCCGCCGGCGCTGTCGCCGCCGACGGCGATACGGGCCGGGTCGAGGCCGAGCCGGGGCGCGTGGCGGGAAAGCCAGTCGAGTGCGGCCCAGCAGTCGTGGACGGCGGCGGGGAAGCGGTGTTCGGGGGCGTGCCGGTAGCCGACGGCGAGGACGGCGGCGCGGGTCGCGTTGGCGAGCGAGCGGCAGATCGGGTCGCCGGTCTCCAGTGAGCCGAGCGCCCAGCCGCCGCCGTACAGGTACAGCAGCGCGGGGCCGGGGCGGTCGGTATCGGCGGCTGCGCGCTCCGGGTGGTAGTGCCGCAGGGTGAGCGGGCCGCCCGGGCCGTCGATGGTGAACTCCTCGACGGCAGCGACGGGTTCACCGGTGCCAGTGGCTGCCCGCAGGTCGGCGAGGTCGGCGGCGCGGGCCTCGTCCAGGGTGCGGGTGTACAGCGGCGGGGTGCCGGCGGCGGCCCGGCGGGCACGCCAGGCTTCGGCCTGCGGGTGCAATGGCATCAGTGCGGTCCTCCGGGGGCAACGGCCTCCAGGTAGATCGACTCGTCCTTGCGGAAGGCCGTGTCGAGATCGGCCACGTCAGGGCGTGCGCCGAGCTGGAACTCCCGTCGCTGGATGGCGAATTCGTGGTAGCCGGCGCGGTCGAGGACGTGCCGGAGTTCGGCCTCGTCGTAGATCCACCGATGCCCGAAATGGTAGAAGATCTGGTTCAGCATGAAGGCGCGGCGCTCCGGCATCGGCGGGCCCACCCGCATGGTGCGCAGACGGCGGCGGTGGCGGCGGAAGAACTGCTCCTGCCCGTCGAGGTATCCGTCGATGTAGCGCGCCAGGTCGGGGGTGGTGAGGCGGAGCAGGCCGCCGGGCCGCAGGATGCGGCGGACTTCGGCGAGCCAGTGCACGGCGGTGCCGAGCGGGACGTGTTCGATCAGGTGCTCGGCGTACACCCAGTCCACGCTGTGGTCGGCGATCGGGAGCGGGCGACTGATGTCGAGCTGGGTGAACAGCGCGGCGCCGTCGATCCGGTAGACCGGTCCGGGGCGGGTGGCCTCGCTGTCGGTGTGCAGGCCGACGAGATCGGCGCCGAGGCCGTGCGGGTGCCGGGTGCGGAACGCGGCGAACTCGATGCCGGTGACCCCGAGCTCCTGGAAGTCCTGGTGTGTGTACGGCATTTCGGGACGGACGACCTCGATCGTGCTGCACCGGGCGAGGTTCTCGGTGAACGCGTCGGTGCGGGCTTCGAGCCCTGCGGGGTCTTCCCAGTCCCAGTCCGCGAACAGGGGGTGGGCGGTTTCGGGTCGGGCCCGCTCGGGTCGGGCGGTTTCGGGTCGGGCCCGCTCGGGTCGGGCGGGCTCGGGTCGGGCGGGCTCGGATCGGGCGGCCTCGGGTCGGGCGGGCTCGGATCGGGCGGCCTCGGGTCGGGCGGGCTCGGATCGGGCGGCCTCGGGTCGGGCGGGCTCGGGCTCTGCGGTGGTGGCCACGGGGTCCTTTCACGCTTGATCGGGGGTCCGGCAGCGGCCGATTGTCGGTGTCTTGTCACGCTCCCCTATATATAAGGAGAGTGACGCGCGCAGGACGTGGCGACGCCAGCTGTCGAGGCCGGCGTGCCGCGCTCCGCCAGAGATCGCGGAACCATCGTCTCCGAACCTCCTGATGATCCGTCACCCCGTGCGAAAACGAGGGACAGCGTAGGGGTCCGACCGCCACTGGTATAGACCTTGACCCTCGATGCGCTCCCGTGCAAAGGTCGGCACCGACGGGGGATCCACACTGAAGCATCACAACTTCCGACCCATGCTTCCCATCCGAGCGCGTGGAGTTGCGTTGACGCTGATCCCAACCCCGGTGCGCGGCCGCACGGTTGCCGCGGACTGGGTGGACGAACAATTACTCGCCGGACCGGACGGCGAACCGTGCCTGCGCTTCGGCGCTCCGGTGAGCAGAGGAACGCTGCGGGCCCTGGTGGCCGAGCGGCAGCGGCAGTTGGCCGCGGCCGGTCTCGGCGAACACGGAACGGTTGCTCTGCGCATGCCGCCGTCGGCGGAGTTCGTCGCGGTACTGCTGGCCGCCTGGCGGGCCGGCGCGCGGGCCGTTCTGCTCGACCACCGCCTGACCGCCGTCGAGGTGGACCGCGCGGCGGACCGGCTGCGCCCCCGGGTGCTGGTCGAACTCGCCGACGGGCGGCCGCAGTTCAGGCCGCCACCGGACGCCTCGCAGGACCGGCCGCCCGCGAACGACCCAGGGGCCGCCGGGCCGCTCGCACTCGGCGACCACGTGCTGGTGCAGCTCAGTTCGGGCTCGACCGGCCCGTCCAAGGTGATCGGCCGGACGGCGGGCGACCTGCTGCGCGAACTCGACTGCTACGCACGGCTGCCCGAGTTCCCGACCCGGGGCGAACGCACCGTGCTGCTGTCCTCCACGGTGCACGTACTCGGCCTGGTCGGCGGGCTGCTGCACGCCCTGCACGCGGGCGTGGAGCTGGTGGTGCCGCAGCGGATGACCCCCGCGGGCATCCTCACCGCGATCACCGACGGCACCGCCCCGACCACCGTGATCGGAGTGCCGTTCCACGCCGAGCTGCTGGCCGCGGTGGCCGCGCCGCCCCAACTCCCGCAGCTGCGGCGGATGATCGTGGCCGGCGAACTGATCCGCCCCGGTCTTCCCGCCGCGTTCCGTGGGCGCTACGGTGTGCCGCTGGGCACCATGTACGGGATGACCGAGACCGGGGTCATCGCCACCGACCTGTCGGGCCGCCACCATCCGGCCCTGCAAGTCGTTCATGGCCTCCAACTGTCGTTGGAGGCGGGCGAGTTGCACATCAGCCGCCCGCACTCCCCGTACCTGGGCCCGACCGACCCGACCCGCTGGTCGGACGGCCTGCTGCACACCCGGGACGCCGCGCTGCTCGACGCCGACACCGGCCGGGTGACGGTACTGGGGCGGCGCGACTCACAGATTTCCATCGGCGGCCTCAAGGTCGGCCTGAACGAGGTCGAGCAGACCCTGACCGGGCTTCCCGGCGTGGTCGAGGCCGTGGTGGTGTTCGCCGACGGCGCGATCGAGGCCTACGCCGCGACCGCCGACGGCACCTCCCCCGCACCGTCCGAACGGGACGGCGCGGCCGAGCAGTTGCGCGAACTGCTCGGCCGGGAACTGGCGGGCTACAAACTGCCCCGCCGCCTGCACCTGATGCCGCAGCTCCCCCGGACCGCCACCGGGAAGCTGCTGCGGGACGTCGCCGCCCTGCGCCGACAGGTCGACGCCACCCGCTGATCGCACTCCCCCTTCCGCGCGCAGTGCGCCCGGCCGGGTGGACGGCTCCAGACACCGTCCGCCCGTCCGTCGGTGCGCCCTGCCCGCACCACACCGCCCCAACACCCCCTACACCCCGACGCGCTGGAGTGAGCAAGTCCATGCAGGAACAGATCCGCTCGTTCGTCCTCACCACGCTGGCGGCGATGAACTACGACGTCTCGCAAGTCACTTCGGAAACCGACCTCGGCCCCGCCGGCCTCGACCTGGAGTCACTCGCACTGGCCGACCTGGCGGTGCAGGTCGAGGAGGAGTTCGGCATCCGCTTCGAACTCGACGACATGGAGTCCACCGCGCTGATGACCATCGACGAGTTCAGCACCGAGGTCGCCGCCCGGATCGCCAACTCCACGGTGGACACGGCCTGATGGACACCCGATCCGAGGTCCGCTTCGGACGCTCCGAGGCGATCGCCATGCTCGCCCGCTACGGCGACCGCGCCCCCGAGCAGGTCGACGAACACCTGGGCTCACTCGAACTGACCTGGCTGATCGCCGAGGTCGAGCAGACCTACGGCATCCAACTCGACCTGGACGACCACAGCTTGGACGCCATCCGCACCGTGGACGACGCCGTGGCCGCCCTCGGCACCCAGCTCAAGTCACAGCCCGAATCGCCACTCGATCCACAGCTCGACGCATGAACGGGAGCGCGATCCGGAACGGTCCGCCGCGGCGCACCGTCCTGGTCGGCGGCATCGGTGTCCGCTCGGCCTTCGGCCCGGGGCTCGCGGCGTTGCTGGACGGGGTGCTGGCCGGACGGCCGGCGTTCGTCCCGGTGGACCGCTTCAGCACCGTCGGACACCGCACCGACCTGGCCGCCGTCGCACCCGAACCGGCCCGGCTGGCCGACCAGTTGGTGTCGGTGCTCGCCGAGGCGGGCGCACTGCGCGACCGGCCCGACGGCGCACCCGCCGGGGCACCCTCCGGCGCGCCCTCCGGCACGTCCGAGGAGCTGCTGCTCGCCCTGCACGGCGACCGGCGGGCCGGACCGGTCGCCGCGGAGGTCGCCGAACGCACCGGGCTGCGGCCCAGGGTGTACACCGGCGCGTGCGTGGCGGCCGCCACGGCCGTCGCCGACGCCGCCGCGCTGATCGCCTCCGGCCGGCGCGAACGCGTGCTGGTCGCCGCGGGCTATCTGGTCGAGCCGGACACCTTCGCGGTGTTCGACGCCGGCCGGGCGCTCGCCGGAGACGGCGCCGTCCGCCCGTTCAGCCTGGGCCGGCAGGGCATGCTGCTCGGCGACGCGGTGGTCGCCGTGGTCCTCGAGTCCGTGCCGTCGCTGCACCGTCGCGGCGGCCGCAACCCGCTGGCCCGGATCGCCGGTTGGGCCCGCACCGGGGACGCGCACCACGTCTGTCGGCCGCACCCGGCCGGCACCGGCCTGGCCCGGGCGGTCCGCGACGCCCTCGCCCGCGCGGGCGCCCGGCCCGACGCCATCGGCTACGTCAACGCCAACGGGGCGGGCTCGAAGCTCGGCGACCTGGCCGAGGCCGCCGCGCTGCGCACCCTGTTCCCGTCCGGCACCCCGCCGGTCAGCTCCACCAAGTCCGTGCACGGCCACGCCCTGGAGGCCTCCGCGCTGCTCGAACTCGCCGTCACCGTTGGCGTCCTGCAGGCCGGGCTGCTGCCCGTCAACGCCGGCTGGCAGCACCCGGACCCGGACTGCCCGCTCGACCTGGTCCTCGACCAACCCCGCCCGGCCGCCCCCGGCCTGGCCCTCACCCTGAACTCCGCGTTCGGCGGCGCGAACACCGCACTCCTGGTGGCCGCCGCGTGATCACCACCTCCGACGACACTCCGCTGCCAGTGCCGCGGGAGTTGACCGGCCCGCTGCGGGTGCTCGCGTCCGCTGCCTGGCCCGAGCGTCCGGACGACCAACTCCCGTCCATCGCGGGGTTCGTGGAGTCCAGCTTCAATCCGCTGGTGGCCGAGACCGCCGAACGCTGTCTGCGCCGCCACTACGGGCCGCCACCCGCCCTCGGCGCACCCCGCACCGCCCTGCTGCTGGCCAGCCCGACCGGCGACACCGGCACGGCGGACGCCCTCGACCGGGCCACCACCACTGGCCGGCGCGTCGCACCCCTGCTGTTCTTCCAGTCCAACCCGAACGCCGTCCTCGGCCATCTCGCCGCCCGCTGGCAGCTCGACGGCCCGGTCGTCGCGCTCGGCCCCGGCTTCGACACCGAGTCCGAACTCCACGACCGGGCCCGCCTGTTGATCGAGGACGGGGATGCCGAGCAGGTCCTGCTGATCACCGCCGCGCAGGGCCCGCCCGACCGCGCCACCGCCGTCCTGCTCGCCCCCTGACACCCCCCACGTCGTTCACGCCCGCCGACGCCCCGCACCACGAATCACCACGAATCACCACGAATCACCGCGAGCCCCGCACCACGAATCACCGCGAGCCCCGCACCACGAGTCCCGAACCACGAGAAGAACGGGATCCATGAGCCTCCGCACCCTGCGCGCCGTCCTGTCCGAGGACAGTTCCGTCGGCGCCGGCAACGTCCTGACCACCCGGGTCGAGCAGGGCCTCGGCCTCGACTCGCCGACCCTCACCTTCGACACCCCCGTCGACGGCCACCCCGCCAACACAGCGCTGACGCTCCGTCAACTCGACCTCACCGTAAGGGCACGGGCGTCCGCACTGCACGCGCTTGGGGTGCGCCGACGCGATCCGGTGGCGGTGCAGGCTTCCGCGGCGGCCGACCAGGTGCTCACCTTCCTCGCCCTGTCCCGGCTCGGCGCCATCCCGGCACTGCTCAACCCGGCACTGGACGCGGACACTTCGGCCCGCTACCTGCGCCGGTTGAACGCGGCCGGGCTGCTCGCGGACGCCGAACACGCCAAGGCGCTCGCGGGCCTCGACCTCGGCACCACACTGCTCGCCGACACCGCCCAACTCGCCGACGGCGACCCGGAGTCGGCACCCACCCCGTACCGGCACTGGCCCACCGACCCGGTCGCTATCACCCACTCCTCGGGAACCACCGGCCTGCCGAAGGCGGTACTGCACTCGCACCAGAGCCTGTACGCAGCGATCCGGCACCGGCTGCTGCTGCCCCGCCCGCAGGGCATCGACCGGGTGCTGAGCGCACTGCCCGCCGCGCACGCCGCCACCCTGATCGCGGTCAATCTGGCGCTCAGCTTCGACGCCCAACTCCACCTGCTGTCAAGCCAGTCGGGCCCGGCGGTGCTGGACGCGATCGAACGCTGGCAGCCGCTCGGCGTGTACGGGTTCGCCACCACCTGGGCCGACCTGGCCCGGCACGACCTGTCCACCCGCGACCTGTCCTCCGTCGGCCTGTGGTGGAACACCGGCGACTGCGCGCACGAGACCCACATCCGCCGCCTCGTCGCCCAGGGTTCGCGCGAGACCGCCACCCGGCAGGGCCGGGTCCGCACCGCAGGCTCGGTGTTCATCGACGGCCTCGGCTCGTCCGAGATGGGCCACTCGCACTTCTTCATCACCCACACCGTCGACTCCGACCGCTACGGCCGCTGCGTGGGCCGCCCGCACGCGTTCGTCGACTGCGCGATCCTCGACCCGGACGGCAACGAGCTCGGCCCGGGCGAGGTCGGCGAACTCGGCACCCGCTCCCCCACCCTCGCGGTCGGCTACTGGAACGACTCCGTCACCACCCACCGCACCCGGATCCGCGACTACTTCCTCACCGGCGACCTGATGTACCGCGACGAGGACGGCTACTACTACCACGTTGACCGCGCCGTCGACACCGTCGACCTCGGCGACGGCCGCCGCCTGCACACTGCCGCCTGCGAGGAACGCGTCCTCGCCACCTGCCCGGACGTCATCGACTGCACGGTGGTGGCGTTCCGCGACGGCGACCGGGTGGTCACGGACGTACTGCTGCAACTCGCCCCGGCTGCAGGCGAATCCGACGACCTCACCGCCCGGGTGCTGGCCGCGCTGGAGGCGCACGTCGCCGCCACCGTGCGCGCGGTGCTCGCCGTGCCGGACAACCGGATCCCGCTCGGCCCGACCGGCAAGGTCCGCAAGGTCCTGCTGCGCCGACAGCACCTCTCCTCCTCGGTCGGCGCCGAGTGAGCGCGCCCGCCCCGCATCCCACCGGCCCCGCCGCCCAGATCACCGGCATCGCTGCCCATCCCACCGGCCCCGCAGCCCAGATCACCGGCATCGGCTGGCTGACTCCCCTCGGCCGCGGCGTCCCCGAGGTGTTCCGTGCCCTCGCCGACGGCCGCTCCGGGCTGACCGCCCCGCCCCCGGACCACCCGGCGGCGGGGTGGCTGCGGGCCGCCGGCATCGCCCCGCCCGTGCCCGCCGCCGAGGTGCTGCCGCCGACCGAGACCCGCTGCGCCGACCGGTTCCTGCTGCTGGCCCTCGCCGCCGCCGACGATGCCCTGGCCGATGCGAAACTGACGATCCGTCAGGACGCCGATCCAGAGCGGGTGGCAGTGGTGCTGGCCACCGGCGGTGGCGGGCTGGAGAGTTACGAGCAGCAGGCCGCCGCACGGCGCGAACGCGGCCGGGCCGCGGTCAGCCCCTACCTGCTGCCGGGCATGCTGTCCAACATGGCGGCCGCCCGGATCGCCATCACGCACGGCATCCGCGGCTACAGCTCGGCCGTGATCACCGCCTGCGCGGCCGGCGCACAGGCGGTCGCCGAGGGCCTGCGGCTGATCCGCGGCGGCGAGGCGGACGTGGTGGTGTGCGGCGGCGCCGAGGCCCCGCTGCACCCGACCATCGTCGCCGCTTTCGACAACTCCCGTGCGCTCGCAGCTGGTTGGGATGACCCGGCGCAGGCGTCCCGGCCCTTCGACGCCCGCCGTAACGGGTTCGTCCTGGGCGAGGGCAGCGCCGTCCTGGTACTGGAGCGGGCCGAACACGCGGCTGCCCGCGGCGCTTCGGCGTACGCCGAACTGTCCGGCTGGGGCGCCGCCACCGACGCCCACCACCCGACCATGCCGCGCCCCGACGGCGCCGGCGCGGCCAGTGCGATGCGCGCGGCACTGCGCTCGGCGGGGCTCGACCCGTCGGCGGTCGACTACGTCAACGCCCATGGCACCGGCACCAAGTTGGGTGACCGGGCGGAGGTCTCGGCACTGCGCGAGGTGTTCGGCGACGCGGGCCCGCTGGTCAGTTCCACCAAGGGAGCGACGGGCCATCTGCTGGGCGCGGCCGGGGCGGTGGAGGCGGCGGTGTCCGCACTGGCCGTCGCCGAGGGCCTGCTGCCGCCCACCCTGAACCTCGAACAGCCGGATGCCGACTGCGAGTTGCGGCACGTCCGCGGCTCGGCGGCGCGAGCACCGGTGCGCCACACGCTGTCCAACTCGTTCGCGTTCGGCGGGCACAACCTGAGCCTGGTGTTCGGCCCGCCGAGCATCGCGGCCAGACAACTCGGCATCGCGGCCAGACAACTCGGCATCGCCGCCGAGCACTTCGGCATCGCGGCCAAGCACCCCGGAGGTAACTCATGACCGTGTCGGGCATCGCCTACCTCGAACTGTACGCGGAGGACGCCCACAAGTACGCCGCGCAACTGCGCGACGACTGGGGCTTCACGCTGAGCAAACCGGTTCGCACCACGCCAGGCACGGTGCAGGTGCTGGCCCACCAGAACTCGATCCGGCTGCTGGTGACTTCGGCGGTGGACGCCGAGCACCAGGTGACGGAGTGGGTGCGGCGGCACGGCGACGGCGTGGCGGTGGTCGCGCTCCGGCACACCGACAAGGTGGCGGCGGCCGCGGCGGCCGAGCGGGCCCTGAACGCGGGCGGCGGCTGCCTGGACGGGGCGGGCACGGTCTCCGGGTTCGGCGACCTGGCGGTGCGCTTCGCCGACGCGCAGGACCTCCTGCCGCCGGACGAACTCCCCTGCCGGGGCGGGCTGTTGTCCCTCGACCACGTGGCGATCGCGGTACCGGGCGGGCAGTTGGACGCCTCGGTCGAGTGGGCGGTGCGCGGTCTGGGCTTCAAGGAGATCTTCCGCGAGTACGTCGAGGTCGGCACCCAGGCGATGGACTCGCGGGTGGTCCAAAGCCTCTGCGGCGCCGTCACGTTCACCCTGCTGGAGCCGGACACCTCGCGGACCGCCGGCCAGATCGACGGGTTCCTGGAGGCGCACGGCGGCGCGGGCGCCCAGCACGTGGCGTTCTCCACCGCCTCGATCACCACGTCCGTACGGGAGTTGAGCGCCCGCGGCGTGGCGTTCCTCAGCACGCCGGGCGCGTACTACCGGGCGCTGGAGTCGCGGCTCGGCCCGACGGGTATCCCGGTGGACGAACTGCGCGGGACCAACGTGCTGGTGGACCGCGACCACGGCGGCGAGCTGTTCCAGATCTTCGCCCGCTCCACCCACCCGCGCCGGACGTTCTTCCTGGAGCTGGTGGAGCGGCGCGGCGCCGGCTAGTTCGGCACCGCCAACATCAAGGCCCTGTACGAGGCCGTCGAACGCGAACGCGCCACCGCGCACAACTGACCACGCGACCACTGACCACGCAACCACTGACCACGCGACCACTGACCGGAGGGGAGCCCTCAAATGCCTGACGCCACCGACCCGTTCGGACTGTCGGAGGAGGAGTCGGCGCTGCTGCCGACCGCCGAGGAGGTGCTGGAGTACGCGGAGCGCGGCTGGTACCTGTCGCGGCGGCTGTTCAGCGACCAGGAGCTGGACACCCTGCAGGCCGCCACCGAGCGCTACTACGCGGGCGAACGCGATCGCGAACTTCCCGCCCGGCCCCCGCACTTGGCGTCCTGGACGCCGGCCGACGGTCCGGTGCAGCGGCACAACGACTACGTGCACTACGAGCACGCGGAGATCGGCCGCATTCTGCGCAAGCCGCTGCTGGGCGCGGTGGCGGCGCGCCTGGCGCAGGCGGAGGAGATCCGGGTGTTCCAGGCGACGCTGATCTACAAGCCGCCGGTGGCGGACGAGTTGAGCAACGTGGTGCCGTGGCACTTCGACAAGCACTACTGGCAGACGTCCACCTCGCAGCGGATGCTGACGGCGTTCCTGCCGTTCCACCACTGCACGGAGGAGATGGGCACCATCACCATGGTGGACGGCAGTCACCGCTGGGAGGAGCTTCCCGGCGGCGACGACTCGACCCGGCACTTCGCCGCCCGCGACCGCGCCGAACTCGACAAACTCCTGCGTGAGAACGCCGAGTTCAACGGCGCCGAGGTGCGCACGGTGCCGGTGGAGATCCCGCGCGGGCACGTCTCCTTCCACCACTGCCGCACCTATCACGGCTCCGGCCCGAACCGGTCCGCCCAGCCGCGCCGCGCCGTTTCGCTGCACCTGCAGGACGGTTCGAACCGCTACCGGTCGTTCCTGAAGCCGGACGGCTCGCCGGTGGTGTACAACCACGACGCGGTGGTGCGGCGCACGGCGGACGGTCAACCCGACTACGCGGACCCGGAGTTCTGCCCGGTGCTGTGGCGGTCGGGCCGGTGAGCCTGCCGCATTTGGCGGACCGGGCCGGGCGGTACCGGGCGATGCGGCTGATCCGCTCGTTCGAGGAGCTGGCGCTGGAGTGGGTGCGCTCGGGTCTGATCGTCGGCGGCACCCACCCGTACATCGGCCAGGAGGCGGTGGCGGTCGGCGTCTGCGCGGCACTCGCGGCGGACGACCAGCTGACGTCCACCCACCGCGGTCACGGGCACGTGCTCGCCAAGGGCGCCGATCCGGGGCGGCTATTGGCCGAACTAGCTGGCCGGGTAGGCGGGTTGAACCGAGGTCGAGGCGGGTCGATGCACGCCGTGGACTTCTCGCTGGGCATCCTCGGCGCGAACGGCATCGTCGGCGCGGGCGCGCCGATCGCGGTCGGCGCGGCCTGGGCGGCGCAGCGGCAGGGAAGCCCCCGGGTGGTGGCCTCGTTCTTCGGTGACGGCGCGCTCAACCAGGGGGTGCTGCTGGAGTCGTTGAACCTGGCGTCGATCTGGCGGGCCCCGGTGCTGTTCGTGTGCGAGAACAACGGCTATGCGACGACGCTGCCGGCCGGTGCGGCGGTGGGCGGTTCGGCGTGCGGGCGGGCGGCGGCGTTCGGCATTTCGGCGGAGACGGTGGACGGGATGGACGTGGAGGCGGTCCGGGCGGCGGCCGAGCGGCTGGTGGCCCGGGCGCGGGCGGGCGGCGGGCCGGGGTTCCTGGAGTGCCTGACGTACCGCTTCGAGGCGCACCACACCATGGAGCGCCGGTTCCGGCTCGCCTACCGCACCCCGCAGGAGGTGGCGGCCTGGCGCGAACGCGACCCGCTCGTCCCGGCCGCCGCGGCACTGCCCGCCGACGTCGTGGCCGCGATCGACGACGAGGTTCGCGAACTCCTCTCCTCGGCCACCGAGTTCGCGCGCGCCTCGGCGGAGCCGGATCCGGCCACGGCGGGCGACTACTTGTATGCGACCGACCACTTGTACGCGACCGGCCACTTGTACGCGAGCGGGCTGCGGCCCCGGTCGGGAGCGGCACTGTGACCCTGCTGTCGTACGCGAAGGCGATGAACCGGGCGCTGGCGGACGCGTTGGCGGCCGACCCGGCGGTGTGCGTGTTCGGCGAGGACGTGGGCGCGGGCCTGGCCGGGCTGACGTTGGGGCTGCAACAGCGGTTCGGGGCGGAACGGGTGGTGGACACTCCGCTGTCGGAGCAGGCGTTCACCTCGGCGGGCATCGGCGCGGCGCTGTCCGGGATGCGCCCGGTGATCGAGTTGCAGATCCCGTCGCTGCTGTTCCTGGTGTTCGAGCAACTCGCCAATCAGGCGCACAAGTTCTCGCTGATGACGGGCGGCCAGGCGCGGGTTCCGCTGACCGTGGTGGTGCCGGGTTCGGGTTCCCGCAGCGGCTGGGCGGGCCAGCATTCGGACCATCCGTACGGCCTGTTCGCGCACGTCGGCCTCAAGACGCTGGTACCGGCGACGCCCACCGACGCGTACGGGCTGCTGAGTTCGGCGATCGCGGATGACGATCCGGTGGTGCTGTTCGCCCCGGCGGGCGCGCTGGGCGTCCGCGAGGACGTGACGGCGGCGCTGGCGCCGGTGCCGCTGGGCGTGGCCCGCACGCACCGGACCGGCACGGACGTGACGGTGGTCGCGGTCGGTCATCTGGTGCATCAAGCGCTGGCGGTGGCCGAGGAGTTGGCGGGCGAGGTGTCGGTGGAGGTGCTCGATCCGCGCACCCTGTACCCGCTGGACCGGGCGGCGCTGCTGGCTTCGCTGCGGCGCACCGGGCGGCTGGTGGTGGTGGACGACTCCAACCGCTTCGCCGGATTCGCTGCCGAGGTGCTGGCGATCGCGGGCGAGGAGGGCCGCCTGCTCGCCCCGCCGCGCCGGGTGACCCGGCCGGACGGTGCGGTGCTGCCGTTCGCCCTCGGCCTGGACCGGGCGTTGCAACCGGACGCCGGGCAACTGCGCGAGGCGATCCGCGACGTCCTGAGATGAGCGCGCCTGCTTTCGGCACCGTCAAACGCAACGGCCTCCCCGGTGAGGAGAGGCCGTCGGGTCCGCCGCTTCAGCTACCGCGTCCGGCGCGGAAGTTGAGCGACCTCCGGGGTCTTACTGACCGAGCCACATGTCGGGGCCGAACACCTCGTAGTGGATGTCGGCGGCGGGCACTCCGGCCTCCAGCAGCTGAGTGCGCACGGTGCGCATGAACGGCAGCGGGCCGCACAGGTAGGCGACGGCGCCGGCGGGAACGTCCAGTCCACTCAGGTCGACCCGGCCGGTGCGGTCGGCCGGCCACTCACCCTCGGGACGCTCGTACCAGACGTGCGCCTCGGCGTTCGGCAGCTTCGCCACCAGGCCGGAGAAGTCCTCGCGGAAGGCGTGGGCGGACTCCTGCTGGTCACCGTGAACGGCGATCACCTTGCGGGTGGCACCGGTCTCGGCGAGGTGGTGGAGCATCCCGATGATCGGGGTGCAGCCGATGCCGGCCGAGGCCAGCACCACGGGGCGGTCCTCATCGGCCAGCTGGACGTCGCCGAACGGGGCGCTGACCAGCAGGGTGTCGCCCTGGTCGACGTGCTGGTGCAGGTGGTTGGAGACCTCACCCGCCGGGTCGCCGGCGACGCGCTTGACGGTGATCTGCAGGCCACCGTCGGGCTGGCCGGACAGGCTGTACTGGCGAATCTGCCGCGCGCCGTCCGCGAGTTCGACCTGCACCGAGACGTACTGGCCGGGCTTGTGCGCCGGGACGGCACCGCCGTCGGCCGGGTGCAGCAGGAAGGTGGCGACGTCGGCGGTCTCTGCGGTGCGCGAGACCACGGTGTAGGGGCGGCGCTCGCCGCGGGTGCCGCTCTCCTCGTACAGGCGCGCCTCGAGGGCGATCAGCGCGTTGGCCATCAGCCAGTACACCTCTTCCCAGGCCTCGGCGACCTCGGGGGTGACGGCCTCGCCGAGCACCTCGACGATGGCGGCGAACAGGTTGTCGTGGACCACCTGGTACTGCGGGGCGGTGATGCCCAGCGAGGCGTGCTTGTGGGCGATGCGGGCGAGCATGGCGTCCGGTCGCTGGTCGGGGTTGTTGACCAGGGCGGTCGCGAAGGCGGCTATCGAACCGGCCAGCGCCGACTTCTGGCTGCCGTCGGCCTGGTTGCCCCGGTTGAACAGGTCGCGCAGCAGCTCGGGGTGAGCGGCGAAGAGCCGGCCGTAGAACGAGCCGGTGATCTCCTCGATGGCCGCCCCCACCACGGGCAGGGTGGCACGCACGGTCTGCGCGGACTTCTCGGACAGCATCCGAAGCTCCAAACTCGCATCTGAGATGCGCATTTTACGGTGTGGGAACACCCACTGTTGACCGCTGACAACTACAGGTGACTGCTACTGACCACTACTGACTACTACTGCGCACTACTGACTGTTGACTGCGCACTGCTGACTGTTGTTGATCACCGCTGGCGACCCCGGCTAGCCACGGCCGGGCAGTCCCAGCAGGACCGGGCCGGTCGACGGACTGACCAGGTCGTTCACGGTCAACGGGTCGAGCGTTGCGAAGAACGCTTCCTGCGCCTGACGCAGCAACCCGCGCAGCCGGCAGGAGTGACGCAGCGGACACGGCGGCTGGTCCTCGCAGCCGACCACATCCCCTGTGCCCTCCAGCTCCCGGACGATCCGGCCGAGCGATCCGTTACGGCCGGCGGCAGTCAGGGCAAGCCCTCCACCGCGCCCGCGCCGGGCCTCGACCACGCCCAGGTGCTGGAGACGACTGACCACCTTCGCCGCGTGGTTGTAGGGGACGTCGACCGCCTCGGCCACCTCGCGGGTGGTCGGGGTCTGGTCCTCGCCCAGCACCGCCAGGCGCATTGCGATGCGCAGTGCGATGTCGGTGCTCTTGGTCAGCCTCACGGCGCCGACTCTAGCCAATTCAGCATCCTGGATACCAATTAGCCCGGTGTCTGGTACGTCACGTTCCACCGCCGGGCGCGCTGGGTACGGCGCGCGAGGCAACCGCCCCACCGGCGGTGATCCGTGTCACCACTGTGCGCCGCACCCGCCGACGGCCCGCGTCCGCCCATAGGCTCTGCACCGGCTTTGCGCCAGCTCTGGGCCGCAACGCCCCTTCCCCCGCTTCTGCCCCATCCCCCCCTGCCTGCGACGGAGGCCCCAGGTGTCGGCACGTCAGCTCCTCGATCTGCTGGTCGATTCCGGCAGTTTCACGTCCTGGGACGAGCCGATCGGCACCGAACCGGCCGACCCCGAGTACCGGGACGCCCTGGCCCGGGCCCGCGCCCGCACCGGGCTGGACGAGGCGGTGATCACCGGCCGCGCCCTGCTGGACGGCCGACCGCTGGCGCTGATCGCCTGCGAGTTCGGCTTCCTCGGCGGCTCGATCGGCGTCGCCACGGCCGAACGGATCACCCGGGCCGTGGAACGCGCCACCGCCGAGCGCCTCCCGCTGCTCGCCCTGCCGGTCTCCGGCGGCACCCGCATGCAGGAGGGCTCCGCCGCGTTCCTGTGCATGGTCCGGGTCACCGCGGCGGTCCACGCCCACCGCGCCGCCAGCCTGCCGTACCTCACCTACCTGCGCAACCCCACCATGGGCGGCGTGTTCGCCTCCTGGGGCACCCTCGGCCACCTGGTCCTCGCCGAACCGGGCGCCCGGCTGGGCTTCCTCGGCCCGCGCGTCTACGAGGAGTTGCGCGGCGAGCCGCTGCCGCCCACCGTCCAGCGCGCCGAAACCCTGGCCGCCAACGGCCGGTTGGACGCCATCGTCCCGCCCGACCGCCTGCACGCGTTCCTGTCCCGCGCACTCACCATCCTCACCACCCGGCCGCCCCGGCCGAGTTCACCGCCGCCCGCCACCCCCACCGCGACCCTCGCCGCCGAGGACGCCTGGGAGTCGGTGCTCCGCAGCCGCCGGCCCGACCGTCTCTCTGCTCTTGAACTCCTGTCCCACACCGCCGAGTTGTTCCTCCCGCTGGACGGCGACAGCGCGCTCGTCCGAGCGCTCGCGCTGATCGGCGGACGCCCGGTGATGGTGGTCGCCCAGCAGCGCTCCGGCCCCGACCGGCCCGAACTTCCCTTCACGGCAGCCGATTTGCGGGCGGTTCGCCGACAGGCGGAGCTGGCCGAGGAGTTGGGAATGCCACTGCTCACCGTGGTCGACACCGTCGGCGCCGAACTCTCCGTCGAGGCCGAACTCGACGGTGTGGCAATGGAGATCGCGCACTGCCTGACCACCCTGGTCGGCCTGCGCACCCCCGTCCTCGCCGTGCTGCTCGGCCAGGGCAGTGGTGGCGGCGCGCTCGCGCTGCTGCCCGCCGACCGCGTCATCGCCGCCCAGCACGCCTGGCTCGCCCCGCTTCCGCCCGAGGGCGCCTCCGCCATCGTCCACCGCGACGGCGAGCACGCTCCTCAACTCGCCCGCGCCCAGGGCATCACCGCCACGGCGCTCGCCGCCACCGGCCTGATCGACCAGGTCGTCCCCGAGACCGACGACCCCGCCGACCTGCGCACCCACCTGGCCGCCGCCATCACCCACGCCCTCGCCGACCTCGCCCAACTCCCCACCCCCACCCGCCTCGCGGCCCGCCGGACCCGCAACCGCCACCTCGGCGGCCCGCTCCCCACCACCGGCTGACCGCACCGCTCGCCGCCGGTCAGGGGTGGAACAGCCGGTACAGATCGGGTCGGACCACCCGCGTGGTCCGACCCTGCCGGAGCAGCGCCACCGCGTCCTGGACGCAGCCGAGTTCGATCAGCTGGCCGGCCAACCGGCGGCGGCAGGACGGGTCATCCGCGTGCGGCCGAAGCAGGGCGGCGGCTTCCTCGAACCGCCCCTGGTCGGCGAGCAGTTCGGCGATCTCCTGAACGGCGGACGGCGGGTCGTCGTCGGGGTACGCCAGAGCCAGCTCGATCGCCTCGTCCAGCAGCCCGCAGCCAGCCAGAAGCCTGAGGCGCAAACTGAACAACTCCCAGTCCTCCGCGTTTTCATGATGGGCCGTCATGTCATCCAGGAGTGCCAGTCCGTCCTGCGGCCGACCGTGGTCGACGTACAGCGCGCACAGGGCCGAGACGATCCAGTCCTCCGCCCCGCCGTACGACTCGACCAGCGCTCGCATCACCGCGATCGCCTCTGCCAACCTTCCGTGCCGGGCCAGGAGTTGAGCGTGCCCGAGGGCAGCGTCCCGCGACTCCCCGGCCGCGCGGTACACGGCGACGGCGCCCGCCACATCGCCGCGTTCCTCCAGTACCCCGGCGAGGCGCCATGCCGCAGGCCCGTCGGGGTCGGCCGCCGCGTGCGCGCGCAGATCCTCGAACCGGCCGTGCCGCGCCAGCAGTTCGGACAGCCGGCCTTCGTCGACCGGCTGCTCGGCACCGAGCAGCGCGATCGCCTCGTCGATCCGGCCCTGCCGCTCCCGGACGGTGGCCAGCAGGTCGAGCGCCGTCCCGGGGTGGAGCCCTCGGCAGCACCACGGGCCGTCGCACCAGTGCCCGGCCGGAATCCTCGCGGCCAGCAGCGCGGCGGCCTCCTCCTCCCGGCCCGCCACTCCGGCCACCTCGACCATCGCGGCGGCCAGGCCCGCGTCCTCAACTCCCGCGCTCAGCAACGTGAATGCCTCGACGCCACGCCCCTGCCGGGCCAGCAGCCGGCCGAGGAACTCCAGCGGACGCCCACCGGTCCTCGCATGCCGACGGACCAGCTCGATCGCCTCGTCCGGCCGTCCCCACTCCACGAGCAGCTCCGCCTGCGCCTCGACGGCCGGCCACCACTCCGACTCGACGTACGGCGCCAGCACCGCAAGCGCCTCCGCCTGCCGCCCCTGCTCACCCAGCACCCGCGCCCACGCCCGCGCGCAGAACCACTCCCCCTGCCGGGCCTGGACTTCCACCTCCTCCGCGTGCCCGAGCTCGAGCAGCCGGACCACCAGGGGCGGAGGAATCGTCCCGGCACAACGATCAAGATCAGCAGCGTCCACGGCAGCGCACGCTAACGCCACCGACCGACAGTGGCGCAGCCCCGGGAGTCCGGCCTGTCGGCCACCACCCCCAGGACCCTTGCACGCTCGCCGATTCGAGCGATTGGCGGTGCCGTTCGGGGACGAACCGGCCGTGCGGGGAATTCCCCGTTCGAAGAGGCACCCGCTCCCAGCCGGGCGTCCTCGGAAGGGAGTACAGTCATGCGTCGTCGTCTCACGGGAATCGGCCTGCTGGCCGTCACCGGCGTGCTCGCCCTCGCCGTCCCCGCCCAGGCCGCCACGGGCACGCTGATCGTGAACGGGGTGGCCCACCACAACCCCGCGCGGGGCTGCTACAGCACCACGTCCCCGGTGACCATCACGAACTTCACCGACTCGGCCGTGCTGGTGCACGCCGCCGCGAACTGCCAGGGACCGGTGACGGCGGAGGTGGATCCCGGGATGTCCAAGCACGCCGTCGGGACGAGCTACTTCGTCCTCTGAGGCACGCTGCGCCGGAGTGGGAAGCCGGCCGTTCCGACCTCCCACTCCGTCTCATCCGACCCTCCGCCCGTCCGACCCTCCGATCGGAGCGGTCAACTCCATGGCGCGCACCGCCGCCGCCAGCGCGGGCCCGTCGCCCACGTCCAGGGCCGTGTCCGTCAACTTGATGACGTGTTCGTCGCCGTGCGACAGCGCCCGCTCGACGACCTCGTCGGGGGTGAGGCCGTCGAGCGGCACGTACGGGACCGCCGCGGCCGGCGCGTACATCGCGGTCACGGCCGCCGAGGCCGTCCAGGCGGCCCGCAGGCTCGACGGCCACAGGGCGTGCGGCAGAGCGGGCAGGGTGCGCAGGACGGCGTTGGGTGCCGTGGCCGCGTGGACCAGCATCGTCTCCTCCCCGTGCCCGTGGGTGGCGTACCGGTGGGTCGCCGCCCGCACCAGCTCGACGAGCCGGCGGTGCGCCTCGGCCGGTTCCATCGCCGTGGCCGCCCACACCGGCAGGGCCCTGACGCGGTCGAGCCGGGCCGGGAAGCCCCCGTCCTGGACGGCGATCCGCGGCACCAGTCCGAGCGCGGCGGCCGCGCTGTCGGCACCGGGCAGCGGGGTGAGAGCCGCGACGGGCCGGTGGCGGGCGGCCCAGTAGCCGAGGCCGTGGGCAAGTTCGGCCAGCCGGGGTTCGGTGACCGCGCCGGACAGCAGGGTGCGCACGGCGTGGCCCACCCGGATCACCGGGTGGGTGGAGCCGCCGTAGATGCCGGGCAGCAGGCGGGGCCACCACTCGCCGAGCACCTCGCGCCACGGACGTTCCGCGACCTCGCGCTCGAAGAACCCGATCCAGTCGGCCGCACGGCGCGGATCACCCAGCGCCTCGTGCCAGTTGGCGGCCGTGACCCGCTCGACCCCGGACGGGAACTCCTCCAGCATGCGGGCGTACCGGTCGAGCCAACCGTGCACCGCATCCGCCCGCCCGCGGGCGGCGAGCGCCTCCACCGCCATCGGCGCGTGATTGGTCAGCCTCCCGAGCCGTTCGGGCCCCGAGCGGTGCAGGCGTTCGAGCGCCTCGTCCAACGTCCCTGTGACATCCATGCTGGGGACGGTACGCAGAACCACCAGGCCCGCGTAACGGACTGAAGACGTAGGCCTCGTCCTCGGATCGGCCCAGGTCGTGGGACCGACGCCCCGCCCGACCGACCTTAAGACCCGCCGTCAGGCCGGGTGGCGCAGCCAGTCCTCGAGGATGGTGAAATCCCGTTCGGTCAGGCCGAGTTCGGGGTTGACGCGGTGGAGCAGCGCCGGGCCGGGGTGGTGGTGGGCGACCCACTCGCGGTCGGCTTCGGTGATCTCGTCGTCGACCCAGGCGAACGGGGTTCCGGCGGCGTGGGCGGTGAGTGCGGGGGTCTTCCAGTGGACGCCCGGCGGGAGGTGGGGGGTGGTGTGCGGCGGGTCGGGCAGGACGGGGAGTGCGGGGAGGCCGAGCAGCGGGGCGATGCAGGTGTTGGCGTCGTCGAACCAGGTGGTGGCCCAGATCAAGTGGCAGGGCAGTGCGGCGAGTTGCTGGCCGATGGCGGGGTCGAGGCGGGTCAGCAGGGGGTTGGACTCGCCGGTCAGTTCGCGGATCCGGCGCGCCGTCAGGTGGGTGCGGTGGCGGGCGGGGTCGCCGCCGAACGGGATCAGTGGGCCGTCGACGTCGAGGTAGAGCAGGGGCAGCGGAGACTCCATCCGGTCGATGATGCCGGGGCGGAGGCTCCGCCGCACCTGTCATGCCGACCGCAGCGTCTCGGCCAACCAGTCGGCGGTGTCCGGCAGCCACTCCGACTGTGCGTTGCCGAGCAGGTGGTTGCCGCACGGGACGTACAGCAGCTCGGCGTGCGGGAGGTCCGCGGTGAGCGCGTCGGCGTTGGTGAAGCCGGGGATCCGGTCCTCCCCGCCCTCGACCAGCAGCAACGGACAGCGCAGTTGCGGTGCGAGCGCGGCCAGGTCCAGGCCGTCGACGAATGCGCGCGCGGCGTCCGCGTCGCCGCACCGCTGGCCGAGGGTGGCGGCGACGAACGGGACGAGTCCGTCCCAGTCCAGCCGGTACGGGCCGCTGACCAGCGCGGCGGCGCGCACCCGCCGGTCGTGGGCGGCGACCCGTGCGGCGAGGTATCCGCCGAGGCTGAGGCCGACCACGGCGATCCGGCCGAGGTCGACCGGCGCCTCGCCGGCCGCGGCGGCGTCGGCGAGCGCGTCCAGGGCGCGGACAACCGCGCGGCAGTGGCCCTCCGCGTCCAGCAGCGTCTCGGTGGCCAGCACGCCCTGGCCGGGTCCGTCGATCGCCAGGACGGCGACGCCACGCGGGAGCAGCGCGTCCGCGAGGGCGTGGAACTCCTCCTTCGAGGAGTCCATGCCAGGGATCACCACCGCGACCGGAAAGCGCTTACCCTCTGCCTCCGCCGGGATCCGCAGCCATCCGGTGAACCCGTCGCCGGACAGGCGGCGGGCCTGCGGTTCGAGCAGGGCCAGCGACTGTTCCATCGACCGGTCCGCCTCCCTCGCGACCTCCGTCGCCCGCTCCCGGTCCGGGTCGGGCATCAGGGCCGCGAGGTGGAACCAGCGGGCGGCCAGGCGGTGGCGCTCGCCGGCCGTCCGGGTGCGGCCGGCCTTGGCGGCCTGCTCGGCGGCGGCGCGGTGCCGGAGTGCGGCCGCACGGCAGACGTCGGGCCACTGGAGCATCGACTCCAGCGACGCGGTGACCCGGTCGTACTCGTGCAGATCGACGCCCGCACCGTGGGCGCGCGGGCGGGTCTCCGCGGTGAAGCCGGCGGCCATACCGGGGGCGGAGAGGAAGGAGAGGTCGGTCATCGGTGTGCGGTCCTCCGGGGCACGGGTGTCAGCCGGGCTGACAGATCGACAAATCAACACGCCGGGAGGAACGCAGCGGCACAGCATCCGCTCCCCCGCATGCTCAACACCCCGATCATCATCAATCAGTTGATGACTGTCAACGCTTATACGTCGACCAGCCCTTGTAGCATCGCCGCATGGGAATGCCTGCCAGTGACCGTCTCGGCATCGATCTGAACCTCGCCGTCCAGGAGCTGCTGGCCGCGAAACGCACCGCCGTCGAACCCGCCGGACTGACGGTGCCGCAGTACGCGGCCCTGTTCATGCTTGCCGAGAACGCGGGCATCAGCGGCGCCGCGCTCGCCCGGGCCTGCCAGGTCACCCCGCAGGCGATGGCCATGACGCTCAAGCACCTCACCGAGCGCCGCCTGGTGGAACGCGCCCCGCACCGCTGGCACCGCAACATCCTGGCGACCCGTCTCACCGACCGCGGCCGCGCCGCGCTGGAACTCGCCGACGACCGCGCCAGCGCCATCGAGGAGGCGCTGTCCGAGGAGTTCACCGCCGCCGAACGGGACCAGCTGCGCCACCTCCTGGCCCGCGCCATCAGCGCCATCCGTTACGCCGCCGACGACCTCGACTGACAGTAAGGATGCGCGGTGCCTCCTCCGCCGGGTCCGACCACCGCCCGGCCCGGAACCACCGCCAACAGACGTCCGGCCGCCGCGCGTTGCGAACGCCTGGCATCCCGGGCCGGGTTCGCGGTGACTTCGCCGTGGGCGGCTCGTTGAACGGGTCGTGCCAGTGCCAAGGCAGACCAACGCACCGACGGACATCCGGCCTGCGGAGCGTGCCGCGCTGGGGATACTGACGCGCGCCTTCCCGCCCGAACTGGTCGACCAGGTACTGATCGACTGCGGACGGGTCGAGCAGCGCAGCCGCCTGCTTCCGGCCCGCGTGGTGGTCTACTTCGTGCTGGCGATGGCGATGTTCGCCGACCTCGGCTACCCGGACGTCGCCCACCTGCTGGTCAACGAGCTGGAGCGGGAACGCTGGTGGCCGAGGGCCCGCCAGTTGCCCACCCCCGCCGCGATCGGCCGGGCCCGGCTGCGGCTCGGCCCGGAACCGCTGCGCCGCCTGTTCGAACGGACCTGCCCGCCGCCGGCCGGCCGGACCATCGCCGACGCCTGGTACCGCGGCAAGCGGCTGGTCGCCCTCGACGGCACGATCCTCGACGTCCCGGACACGCCGCCGAACGCCGCACACTTCGGCCGGACGCTCGGCAGCACCGTCCGAAAGCCCGTCCGCACCACCGCTCCCCGCGCCACCGGCAGGCCTCCCGCGCGGCCCGCCGTCCCGGAGCCCGTCAACTACCCGCAAGCCAGGGTCAGCGCCCTGGTCGAGTGCGGGACCCACACCACGCTCACCGCCGACATCGGCCCGCTCTCGACCCACGAACGCGCCCTCGCCGCAGCCATCTACCCGACGCTGACCCGCGACATGCTCGTGCTCGCCGACCGCGGCACGACCGATCCGGCGATCTGGCAGGCCGCCCGCGCAGGCGGTGCCGACCTGCTCTGGCAGGTGCCCGCCAGCCTTCAACTCCCGCTCGCCGCACGCCTGGACGACGGCTCCCACCTGACCGGTCCGACCGGTCCGACCGGCGCGGCCGACCCGACCGGACCGGCTCGCGAACACGCCTGCCCCGCCCAGGTCCGCGTCATCGACTACACCCTCGACACCGACCGTCGCAGCGCCCCGCCGCACCGCCTGCTCACCAGCCTGCTCGATCCGGCCGCCGCCCCGGCCGCCGACCTCGCCGCCCGCTACACCCACCAGTCCCGCACCGGAACGGCGCTCGACCACCTGATCCCGCCGCAACCGGCCCAGACCCTGCGCTCCCGCCACCCCGAGGGCATCGAGCAGGAGATCTTCGCCCTGCTGCTCCTCCACCGCACCTTCCCCACCGCCCCCACGGCGCCGACCACATCCACGCCGCCCACCGTCCAACTGGTGTCCACGCCCGACTGACCCCGCGCCGCGCGGCTCGGGAGCCGGGGAGCCCGGGAGCTCCGGTGTGGCCAATGTCGCACGGTGGATCTCCGCAGCTCGTGGGGGGTATGACGGTCTACTGCCGGTAGGCTGCGGCTGCCCGTCCCCCGAGCTGTGAGGAGTTTGCGCGTGTCTGCGATCACCGTGGTGGGGGTCGGTGCGGACGGCTGGCCGGGGCTGTCGGAGGCGGCCCGGGCGGCGTTGCACACGGCGGAGGCGGTCCTGGGCGGAGCCCGGCAGCTGGCGCTGCTGCCCGCCGAGGTGACAGCGGATCGCGTGCCGTGGCCGTCGCCGTTGCGGCCTTCGGTGCCGGGGCTGCTGAATCGTTTCGCGGAGCGGCGGCTGGTGGTGCTGGCGAGCGGCGATCCGATGTTCTACGGGATCGGCCGGACGCTGATCGAGTGCGGCGTCCCGGCCGAGTCGCTGCGGGTGCTGCCGCATCCGTCCTCGGTGTCGCTGGCGTGCGCCCGGTTGGGCTGGCCGGTCGAGGAGACCGAGGTGGTGACGCTGGTCGGCCGCGCCCCCGAGACGCTGCACGCCGCGCTCTACCCCGGCCGCCGAATACTGGTGTTGAGCCCGAACGCCTCGACCCCCGCACAGGTGGCGAAGCTGCTGACGGAACGCGGCTTCGGCCCGAGCCGGATCCGGGTGCTGGAGCAACTCGGTGGCCCGGCCGAGACGCTGCGCGAGGGCATGGCGGACGACTGGTCGCTGCCGCCGGGCGATCCGCTGAACGTGCTGGCGATCGACTGCGTGGCTACCGACCCAAACTCGCCACGCCAGCAGCTGACTTCCGGCCTGCGCGACGAACTCTTCGAATCCGACGGCCAGTTGACGAAGCGTCATATCCGCGCGGCGACGCTGGCGGCGCTAGGCCCGGCGCCGGGCGAGCTGCTCTGGGACATCGGCGGCGGCTCGGGCTCGATCGGCATCGAATGGCTGCGGGCGCACCGCAGTTGCCGGGCCGTGAGCGTGGAGCGCGACCCGGTGCGGGTGGAGCGGATCGTCCGCAACGCGGCGTCCCTGGGCGTACCCCGGCTGCGGGTGGTGCACGGCGCGGCGCCGGCGGCGCTGGCCGAACTGGACGTCCCCGACGCGGTGTTCATCGGCGGCGGGCTGACCGCGCCGGGCGTGCTGGAGGCCTGCTGGTCGGCGCTGCGCCCGGGTGGGCGGCTGGTGGCGAACACGGTGACGCTGGAGTCGGAGGCGCTGCTCACTCAGTGGTACCGGCGCCACGGCGGGGAGTTGGTGAAGCTGAGCGTCGCACACGCGGTGCCGGTGGGCGGGTTCACGGGGTGGCGGCAGGCGATGCCGGTCACTCAGTGGAGCGTGGTCAAGGGCGGCGGCGCCGGGATGTCCGGTGCGGCCGAGGAACTCGGAGGAGCAGCGAAGTGACGGTCTATTTCATCGGTGCCGGTCCGGGTGCGGCCGATCTGATCACAGTGCGCGGGCAACGGACGCTGGCGGCGTGTGGGGTGTGCCTGTACGCGGGGAGCCTGGTCCCGCAGGAGCTGCTGGCCGACTGCCCGCCGGGGGCGCGCCTGGTGGACACCGCGAACCTCGACCTCGACCAGATCATCGCGGAGATCGTCCGCGCGCATGCCGAGGGCCAGGACGTGGCACGGCTGCACTCGGGCGACCCGTCGGTGTTCTCGGCGATGGCCGAGCAGATGCGTCGCCTGGACGCGGCGGACATCCCCTACGAGGTGGTGCCGGGCGTCCCGGCGTTCGCGGCGGCCGCAGCGGCCCTGAAGCGGGAGCTGACGGTCCCGACGGTCGGCCAGACGGTGATCCTGACCCGGGTGGCCCGCCAGGCGACGCCGATGCCGCCCGGCGAGGAACTGTCCGTCCTCGGCCAGAGCGGCGCCCTGCTGGTCCTGCACCTGGCGGCCCGCTACGTCGACAGCGTGGTGGACGAACTCCTCCCCCACTACGGACCGGACTGCCCCGCCGCTGTGGTGGCCATGGCCAGCCGCCCCGACGAGCTGGTGCTGCGCGGCACCCTCGGCGACATCGCCACCCAGGTCAAGGCCGCAGGCGTGCTCCGCACCGCCGTGATCATCGTCGGCCGCACCCTGGCCGCGACGGAGTTCCGCGACAGCCACCTGTACTCGACCACCCGCAGCCGGTAAGCGCTTTCCCGCTCCCTCCGGGGGCGACGCGGGGCGGCAGGGAGGCGACGGCGGGACGGCGAGTAAGCGCTTTCCCCGCCCCCTCCGTCGCTGCCCCCTCCGTCGCTGCCCCCTCCGTCGCCGCCCCCGGCCCGGCCGTTCTCAGCCGAGCGAGGCGATGAACGCCTTCGCGCGGCGGGTGATCTCTGCCCAGTCGCCGTCGGCGACGGTCTGCGGGGGGACGACGTCGGTGCCGGCGCAGACGGCGAGGGCGCCGTGGTCGAGGAAGGCCCTGGCGTTGGTGGCGTTGACGCCGCCGGAGGCGACCAGGGGGATGCCGGGGTACGGGCCCTGGAGGTCCTTGAGGTAGCCGGGGCCGAAGGTCTTCGCGGGAAAGATCTTCACGGCGGCGGCGCCGAGGTCGAGCGCGTCGGCGACCTCGCTGGGGGTCAGCGCGCCCATCACGACGGGGATTTCGGCGTCGCGGGCGACGGCGGCGACGGCGGGCCGCAGGCCGGGGGTGACCAGGAAGCCCGCGCCGGCGTCGATGCCTTCGCGGGCCTGCTCGGCGGTGAGCACGGTGCCGACGCCGATCCGGCAGCCGGCCTTCGCGGCGGTGGCGACGTGGCGGGCCACGGCCGGTGTGGTGAAGGTGAGTTCGGTCCAGGCGATGCCGCCTTCGGCGAGCGCTTCGCACAGCGCGACCGCGTCCGGGATCACCGGCGCCCGCACCACGGCTATCACGGGCTGTGCGGCCAACGCCGCGCGCAGGTCGGTCACTTCGGTTCCCATACTCCCCAACTCCTGTTTCCTGAGATACATCCGACTGGCCTGACGGACCGTCAATTCGCCGCCCGTACCAGGCCGTCCGCGTCACGCCGCAGCGCCCGCCCGGCCAGGTCGCCGGTCGGCTTGCCGTCGGTGAGGGCGGGAATGCCGCCGACCAGGACGTGCGCGATGCCGTCGGCGGGCCGGCGGGGATGGTCGAAGGTGGCGGTGTCGCGGACGGTCCCCGGGTCGAAGAGGACCAGGTCCGCGTGGTGGCCGGGGCGGATCAGTCCGCGCCGGTCGAGGCGCAGGCGGCGGGCGGGGCGGCCGGTCATCCGGGCGATCGCTTCTTCCAGCGTCAGGACGCCCAAGTCCCGGCTGTAGTGGGCGAGGTAGCGCGGGAAGGTGCCCCAGGCGCGGGGGTGCGGGCGGGCGCCGACGAGCAGGCCGTCGCTGCCGACGGTGTGCGCGGGGTGGCGCATGATGGCGCGGACGTTCTCCTCGTGGCCGACGTGCTGGAGGATCGTGGTGCCCAACTGGTCGGCGAGCAGCAGCCCGAAGAACACCTCGGTGCCGGTGAGTCCCTGTTCGGCGGCGAGTTCGGAGACCTTCCGGCCGACGACGCCCGCGAGCGCGGCGTTCCGGACGCCGGAGATCTGGATGGTGTCCCAGTCGGTGACCACGCCGTGGCAGCCGTCGCTGCCGTGCTCCTCGACGTCGGCACGGATGCGTTCGCGCGCGGCAGGGTCGGCGAGGCGGGAAAGGGTGGTTTCGGGGCCGCCTTCGGTGGCCCAACTGGGCAGCAGGGCAGCCAGGGTGGTGGATCCGGGCAGGTACGGGTAGCTGTCGAGAGTGACGTCGATGCCGTCGGCGAGGGCGGTGTCGACCAGGGCGAGGAACTCCTCGGCGCGGCCCTCGTTGACGCCGAAGTTCATGGTGGCGTGGGTGAGGTGCAGCGGGCAGCCGCTGCGCCGGGAGATCTCCACCATCTCCGCGTAGCCTTCCAACGCGCCTGCGCCGTAGGAGCGTTGGTGCGGTGCGTGGTAGCCGCCGCGGGCGGCGACGATCCGGCACAGTTCGACGAGTTCGGCGGTGTCGGCGTACATGCCGGGGGTGTAGGTGAGGCCGGTGGACATGCCGACCGCGCCGTCCGCCAGCGCCTGGTCCAACAGGGCACGCATCCGGTCGAGTTCGGCGTCGCTGGGGGCCCGGTTGTCCCAACCCATGGCGAGCATCCGGATGGTGCCGTGCGGGGCGAGGTAGCAGGCGTTGACGCCGATGGACCGGTCGAGGCGGTCGAGGTACTGGCCGACGGTGCGCCAGTTCCAGTCGAATCCGTCGGGATCGCCGTTCCAGCCTGCGAGTTGGCGGCGCAGCGCGGCGAGTGTGGTGTCGTCGGCGGGGGCGTAGGACAGTCCGTCCTGGCCGAGGACGTCGAGGGTGACGCCCTGGGTGATGCGGGAGGGGTGGTCGGGTTCGACGAGCAGGCTCAGGTCGGAGTGGGCGTGCAGGTCGATGAATCCGGGGGCGAGGACGAGGCCGTCGGCGTCGATGGTGCGGCGGGCGGTGAGGCCGTGGCCTATCTCGTCGATGTCGCCGTCGGAGGTGATGGTGACGTCGGCGCGGTAGCGGTCGGCGCCGGTGCCGTCGATGACGGTGGCGCCGCGCAGCAGGAGTTCGGGCATCAGAAGTACGTCCTCACCAGGTCGACGACGCGCGGGTGTTCGGCGTCGGCGTGGTCGAGGACGGGGATCAGGGTCCACTTGTCGAAGGCGGTGCAGGGGTGGGAGAGGCCGAGTCGGAGGACGGCGCCGATCGGGGCGGCGTTGCCGGCGCCGCGCAGGAAGGTGTGCTGGTCGTTGAGGGCGGTGACTTCGGCTCCCTTCAACTCGCCGCCGCCTCGGACGAGTTGCGGTTCGGGCAGTCCTTCGTCGAACGGCAGGTCGCGCTTTCCGGCGTCCAGCAGGGCGAGTTGGGGTTCGGGGTGGGAGACGACGCGGGCCCAGCCGTGCATGGCGGAGTGCAGGGGGGTGGCTCCGGTGGTGCGGGCGAGCGGGGAGATGCCGCGGTAGAAGCCGTCGTCGTGGGCGAGGTAGGCGCCGGCCCGGACGATGACGCGGGTGCCGGGGATTTCGGCGGCGAGCGGGGTCAACTCCTGGGCGACGGTGTCGAAGTAGGCGCTGCCGCCGGCGGTGACGATGGGGGTGGGGGTGCGGTAGCCGGGGGCGAGGCGGCGGTGCAGTTCGGCGAGGTCGCGCAGGTAGTCGCGGACGGTGGCGAGGGCGCGGTCGGAGGCGTCGTGGGCGAGGGCGCCTTCGTAGCCGCCGACGCCGGCCAGTCGGAGGGTGGGGGCGGCGTGCACGGCGGCGGCGACGTCGAGGGCGGCGGGGATGCCGCAGGCGCCGGTGCGGCCGCCGGGGCCGCCGAGTTCGACCAGGACTTCGACGGGGCGCTTCGCGCCGGCGGCGCGCAGGGCGGCGTCCATCTGCCGGGCGCTGTCGGCGGAGTCGACCCAGGAGGTGAAGGCGAACTCGGGGTCGCGGTCGAGTTCGGCGGCGAGCCAGGCGAGGCCGGCGGGGTCGAGCAGGGTGTTGGCGAGCAGCAGGCGCTGGACGCCGAAGGCGCGGGCGACGCGCAGTTGGGGCAGGTTGGCGAGGGTGATGGCGTGGGCGCCGGCGGCGAGTTGGGCCTGCCAGAGGGCGGGGGCCATGGTGGTTTTGCCGTGCGGGGCGAGCAGGACGCCGGCGTCGCGGCACCAGGCGGCCATGGTGTGCAGGTTGTGGTCGAGCGCGGCGGCGTCGAGGGTGAGCAGCGGGGTGCCGAGGGTGTCGAGGGTGGGGCCGGTGGCGAGCCAGTCGCGGACGGTGCGGCCCGCGGCGTCGGCGGGGATGGCTTTGAAGCGCCAGTCGAGTGTCTCGTCGGCGAGGGCTGCGACGGCAGCCGTGTCGATGCCGGGCCCGTGGGCGGGGTCCGCGAAGGAGTGGTGTCCGGTGTGCTGGTGTGCCGCCGCGTTGCTCATGGCTGTGCCTCCGTTCCGGTCCCGGCCCGCCGACGAGCTGGGATGTTGCAACATGTGCAACCTCTATTGCGCATGTTGGTGTTACGGTTCTAGCATTCACGCCGACGGCGGTCAACGGACCGCGACGCGGCCCGTCCACCCTCCCACCAGGCACGCAGTACCGGGGCTCACCGCCGAGTACCGGTCACGCGGGCCGCTGTTGGCGGGAGCGGGGGCGTGGGCCCGAGGGTGAGGGAGCGGGATTGATGGCGGATCAGGACGGCGGGGCGGCGGTCGCCCGGGCGGTGTGCCTGGGTGAGTCGATGGCGGCGCTGCTGCCCGACCGGCCGGGACCGTTCGAGGCCGTCGGCGCGTTCCGGCCCTCGGTGGGCGGCGCCGAGTCCAATGTCGCCGCGGCGCTCGCGGGGCTGGGTGTGCCGACCGCCTGGATCAGCCGGGTCGGCGCGGACGGTTTCGGCCGCCGCCTCACCGGCGACCTGGCGGCGGCGGGCGTGGACGTCTCCGCCGTCGCCGTGGACCCGCACCGCCCGACCGGCGTGTACCTGAAGGAGACCGGCGGCTCCGCCCTCCCGCACGACCTCGGCGCGGGCCGCTCCCGCCTGCACTACTACCGCTCGGGCTCGGCCGCGTCCGCGCTCTCCCCCGCCCTGCTGGACGACCCGGCGGCCGCCGCGCTGCTGGACCGGGCGCCGCTGCTGCACCTGACGGGCATCACGCCCGCCCTCTCCGACGACTGCCTGGAACTGGTCCGCGCTCTGCTGGCCCGCCGCCGTCCGGGCCGGCTGGTCTCCTTCGACCTCAACTGGCGCCCCGTGCTGTGGCGCCGGCGCGACCCGTCGGTGCTGCCCGCCTTGCTGGACGCCGCCGATGTGCTGCTGCTCGGCGCGGACGAGGCCGAGGGCGCGTTCGGCACCGGCGATCCGGCCGCACTGAGAAAGCGCTTTCCCTCTCCCTCCGTGCTCGTCGTCAAGGACGCCGGGCACCTCGTCGCCGTGCTCGACCGGAACGGCGGCTCGGTCACCGAACCCGCGCTCGCCGTCGAGGTGGTCGAACCCACCGGCGCGGGCGACGCGTTCGCGGCCGGCTACCTCGCCGGGACCCTGCGCGGGCTCGACCAGCGCTCCCGGCTGCGGCTCGGCCACCTCGCGGCGGCCAGTGCGCTGACCGCGCCCACCGACCACGGCACCCTCCCGGACGCCCGCACGGTGGCCGCGCTGCTCGCCGCCGACGAACGGGACTGGGCGGCGACCCGCGTCTCCGCGTCCGGCATCGTCTCTCCCGCGCTCGCCGCGGACCCGACAGCGGCAACGGACCCCGGAGCCCGTAACCTCCCCGGAGCCCTCGAAACCCTCGGAACATCGGGACACCCATGAGTCAGACCGTCACCCGAGCCCTGCGCCTGCTCGCCGAACTCGGCGAGGGCGAACGCTCCCTGGACCAGCTGGCCGACCTGATCGGTGTGCACAAGACCACCGTGCTGCGGCTGCTGCAGACCATGGAGGAGGAACGGTTCGTCTACCGCGACGCCCAGTACCGCTACCACCTGGGCGCGGGCCTGTTCGCGCTGTCCAGCCTCGCGCTGGAGCAGCGGGGCATCCGGCGCACCGCCGCACCGCACCTGGCGGAGCTGAACGCGGCGACCGGCCAGACCGTGCACCTGGCCGCGTACGAGGGCGGCGAGGTGGTCTACATCGACAAGTACGACTCGCGGCACCCGGTGCGGATGTACTCGCGGATCGGGCTGCGGGCCGCGCTGCACAACACGGCGGTGGCGAAGGTGCTGCTGGCCGACCTGCCGCCGGCCGAGCGCCGCCGGGTGGTGGACACCATCGAGTTCACCGTCCACACGCCCAACACCATCACCAGCCGGCCCGCCCTGCTCGCCGAACTGGAGCAGGTCGCCGCGCAGGGCTGGGCGCAGGACCACGCCGAGCACGAGGCGTTCATCAACTGCGTGGCCGCGCCGATCCGGGACGTCTCCGGCCGGGTGGTCGCCGCCGCGTCCATCTCCGTACCGGACGTCGTCCTCCCCTACGAGCAGGTCCTCGACCTGCTCCCCCAACTGCTCGCCTGTACCCGGGCGATCTCCGCCGACGCGGGCCTTCCCGCCCGCGGGAACCCCTCCTGACGCACCGTCAACTTCTCTTTGGAGCACCGCACATGAGCGACAAGACCGAGATCCGCACCGACGGCGCGCCCGCCCCGGCCTGGATGTTCTCGCAGGGCGTCCGCAAGGGCCCGATCCTCCAGGTCTCCGGCCAGGGTCCGCAGGACCCGGCCACCGGCGAGTACCTGCACCACGGTGACGTGAAGGCGCAGACCCGCCGCACTCTGGAGAACGTCAAGGCCATCGTCGAGGCCGGCGGCGCGACCATCGAGGACGTCGTGATGTTCCGCGTCTACCTCACCAAGCGCGCCGACTTCCCGCTGATGAACGAGGTCTACGCCGAGTTCATCGACGAGAACATCAAGCCGGGCGGCGTCAAGCCGTGCCGCACCACCATCTTCGTCGAACTCCCGCAGGAGCCGATGCTGGTGGAGATCGACGCCCAGGCCGTCGTCACCGACTGACACCGCCCCGCGCCGCCCCCGCGCCGCCCCCGCCCCGCCCACCGGGCTCCGACGGGTTCCCGCTCGGGCGGCGCGGGCGGCCCCGGCTAGGCTGGCTGTGTCCGTATCGCGCCGGCCCCTGGAGTCCGCCATGCACGTCCTGATCCTCGGCGGCACCAGCGAGGCCCGCCGGCTGGCGGACGTGCTGGCCGCCGACCCGGCCCTGCGGGTGACCAGCTCGCTGGCCGGACGGGTGGCCCAACCGCGGCTGCCCGCCGGGGAGGTGCGGATCGGTGGCTTCGGCGGCCCGGCCGGCCTCGCCGCATGGCTGCGCACCCACCGGGTGGCCGCGCTGATCGACGCCACCCACCCGTTCGCCGAGACCATGAGCCGCAACGCGGCCCTGGCCGCCGCCGAGACCGGCACCCCGCTGCTGGCGCTGCGCCGCCCCAGCTGGCTGCCGCAGGACGGCGACCACTGGCACCCCGTGCCCAACCTGGCCGCCGCGGCCGACGCCCTGCCCGCACTCGGCTCCCGGGTCTTCCTGACCACCGGCCGGCAGGGCATCGCCGCGTTCGCGCACCTCAACACCCTCTGGTTCCTGGCCCGTTCGGTCGAACCGCCGGCGCCCCCGATGCCCGCGTCCGTCGAAGTCCTGCTGGAACGCGGGCCGTTCACCCTCGACGGCGAACGCGAGCTGCTGCGGACGCACCGCATCGACGTGCTGGTCACCAAGGACAGCGGCAGCGCCGCCACCGCCCCCAAGCTGACCGCCGCCCGCGAACGCGGCCTGCCGGTGGTCGTCGTCCAGCGCCCGGCCGCCCCACAGGGCGTGCGGACCGCCCCGGACGTCGCCGGGGCGGTCAACTGGCTGCGCGAGCTGGTGAATTAGTCCTCCGGGTAGCGGCGCGGCGTCCACACCACTTCACGGTCGCCGCCGCGCTGCACCCACTGCGTCTGGGTGGAGCCGATCAGCAGCAGGGTGCGCATGTCGACCTCGGCGGGGTCGAGTTCGGCCAGCGCGACGGTGCGCACCCGCTCGGTGGGGCCACCCACGTCCCGGGCCATCACCACAGGCGTCGCCGGGTCGCGGTACTCCAGCAGCAGATCACGCGCCGAACCCACCTGCGTGGTACGGGACTTGGACCCGGGGTTGTACAGCGCGAGCACCAGGTCGGCCTCGGCCGCGGCACGCAGTCGGTGGGCGATCACCTCCCAGGGCTTGAGCCGGTCGGAGAGCGAGATCACCGCGTAGTCGTGGCCGAGCGGCGCACCGGCACGGGACGCGGCGGCGTGCGCGGCCGTCATCCCGGGCAGCACGCGCACGGCGACGTCCCGGTACGGGTCCTGGCAGGCGGCCTCCAGCACGGCGGTGGCCATCGCGAACACGCCCGGGTCGCCCGACGAGACGACCGCGACCCGGCGGCCGCGACGCGCCAACTCCAGGGCGAATTCGGCCCGCACACCCTCGACCTTGTTGTCGGACCCGTGCCGCACCTGCCCCGCCCGGACCGGCACCCGGTCCAGGTACGTGGTGTAGCCGACCAGGTCCGTCGCGTTGGCGAGCGCCCCACGCGCCTCGGGCGTCAGCCACAGCGGCCCCGCCGGGCCGGTCCCGACCACCACGACCTCACCCAACGCCGGTTCGCCGTCGGGGAGTTCCCCTCCCTCTACCGCCAGCGCCTCGAAGGGCTTGCCGTCGGAGTCGAGGGCGGCGACCCGGCTGGGCAGGACGGCGACCGAGAAGTACGGCACGCTGTCGGCCTCGATCTCGGCGAGCCGGCCGGTGCGCTCACCTTCCATGGTGGCGCGCTCGACATACCGCGCCTCGTCCAGCCGCCCGGCCCGCTCCAGGGCGCGGCGCACGGCGGGGAAGGTGCGGCCGAGTTTCATGATGACGGCCGAGTCGGTGGCGGCGAGGCGCGCCGTCAACTCCTCCTCCGGCAGGGTGCCCGGGATGACCGTCAGGACCTCTTCGGCCTCCACCAGCGGGGCGCCGAGGCGAGCGGCGGCAGCGCTGATGGAGGTGACGCCCGGCACCACCTCGGTGGGGTAGCGGTGCGCGAGGCGCTTGTGCATGTGCTGGTAGGAACCGTAGAACAGCGGGTCGCCCTCGGCGAGGACGACCACCATCCGCCCGGCGTCGAGGTGCGCGGCGAGCCGGTCGGACGCCTCCTGGTAGAAGTCGTCCAACGCGCCCCGGTATCCGCCCGGGTGGTCGGTGGTCTCCACGGTGACGGGGTACATCAGCTGCTCTTCTATCTGGCCGCCCGCCAGATAGCGCTCCGCGATGGCCCGGGCGTGCGAACGCCCGTGCCGCGCACAGTGGTAGGCGATGACGTCGGCCCGGCCGATGAGTTCGGCGGCGCGCACCGTGATCAGCGACGGATCACCCGGCCCGACACCGACGCCGTACAGCCGCCCGGCCGCCGACTCCCCGGCCGCCGACTGCCCGGCCCCGTCGATTTCCTGACGCTCAGTCATTCCTGTTCGCTCGCAATCGCATTGATCGCGGCAGCGGCGATCGCGCTGCCGCCCCGGCGGCCCCGGACCACCAGGTGTTCCAGTGCGGCCGGGTGTTCGGCCAGGGCCTGCTTGGACTCGGCGGCGCCGATGAAGCCGACCGGGACGCCGATCACGGCGGCGGGCCGGGGCGCGCCGGCCTCGATCAGCTCCAGCAGCCGGAACAGCGAGGTCGGCGCGTTGCCGACGGCAACCACGGCGCCCTCCAACCGGGGTAGCCAGAGTTCCATCGCGGCGGCACTGCGGGTGGTGCCCATGGCACGGGCGAGTTCGGGCACCGACGGGTCGGTGAGGGTGCAGATCACCTCGTTGTCGGCGGGCAGCCGCTTGCGGGTCACGCCACTGGCAACCATGTTGACGTCGCAGAGGATCGGCGCCCCGGCACGCAGGGCACGCCGGGCGTCGGCGACCACGTTCGGCGACCACAGCAGGTCCTCGACCAGGTCGGTCATGCCGCAGGCATGAATCATCCGCACCGCGACCTGGGCCACGTCGGCAGGCAGCGCGGCGAGGTCGGCCTCGGCGCGGATGGTGGCGAAGGACTGGCGGTAGATGGATGCGCCGTCCTTCTCGTAGTCGATCATTCGGTCCTCCGCCATTCGGCATTGCGCGCCTCGGCGACTGCCTCGGCGATGTCGTTCTCGGCGCTGTTGCGCTCGGTGCTGTCGTTCTCGGCGCTGTGGTTCTCGGCGCTGCGGTTCTCGGCGCTGCGGTTCTCGGCGCTGTTGCGCCCGGTGCCGTTGCACCCGGTGCCGTTCTGCCCGGTGCCGTTCTGCCCGGTTATGTCGTTTTTGGTGCTGTTTTTGTCGCCGGTGTTGCAGCCCGCCGAGTTGATCCCTGCGCGGATTATCTCCGCGTAGATGTTCTCCTCGGCGCCACCCCCCGCGACCCCCCTCCCACCGGACCCGATACCCGCACGGACAATCTCGGCGCCGCCACCCCCCGCACCCCGACCGACCTCGCGGGCCCGCCCGTCCACGGCGACCCGGTATCCGGTTGCGGTGGCCAGCACGTCGACCCAGCGACCGGCCGGGTGTCCGCAGCGCCGTTCGCACCCGGACCAGTGAACGGGCAGCCCCACAGCAGGAACGGCGGCTATCGCGCGCACGGCCTGCGCACGAACGTCGGCAAGCGCTTTCCCGCAACCGGGCAGACCGGTGCAGGCGCTGACGCCCTCCCAGGGGCCTCCGGACTCGACCCGGAAGCCCGCGTCGGCGAGGCGTGGCAACCAGTCGGCACCGGCTCCGGGCACCACGACGCCCCGCCACGGCGTGAGCCGCACGCTCGCGCCGCCGCCGCCGCTCGCGCCGTCGCACCCCTCCCCCGCCGACGCCAGCGCGTCCGCCAGCAGTCGCCACTGCGCACTGGTCGCACGGCCGAACCGCAGCCCGACCGACACCCCGCCACCGCGACCGCCACCACCACCGCCGCCATCACCGCCACCACCACCACCGGGGATCGCACCCAGCACCGGTCGCTCCCCCGTGAATCGCGGCAGCGGCACGTCGCCGGCGGGCAGTTCGGACTGCACTTCGCGCAGGTGCCAGGCACGGCCGGCGGCCAGGTCGAGGAAGTGGCGGGCGGCGTCGAGGGCGGCGGGGACGGGGTGGTCGACGGTGGAGGCGTGGTCGGCGCGGCCGAGGCGCAGCAGGGCGCGGCCGTCGCCGATTGCGATCAAGGTCACATCGGCGTCGAGGGCGGCGGTGTCGCCGCGGCCGTCGTCGAGGGCGAACAGGAACTTGCCGGAGAGTCGGGCGGCCCAGGGTGCGGCGCACAGGGCGGCGTCCAACTCTCGCACCCAGTACGGGAGATCGACGCCCGGGGCGCCGCGGCCGTCGAGGCCGGCGAGCGGGGAGGCGGCGATGTTGCGGACGCGTTCGTGGGTGTCGGAGGGCAACAGGCCGACGGAGCGGAGCCGTTCGGCGAGGTCGGTGGCGCACTGTTCGCGCAGGCCGCGCAGCTGGAGGTTGCCGCGGGAGGTGATCTCGACTTCGCCGTCGCCCAGCGCGTCGGCCGCGTCGGCCAGGGCGAGTAGCTGATGGTACGTCAAGTAACCGCCGGGGAGGCGGAGTCGTGCGAGTTGGCCGTCCTCGGCGGGGTGCAGGCGGAGCGCGCCGGGGCAGGCGTCGGCGCGGCCTCGGTCGGGCCCGACGAAGGGTGCCGCAAGGGCGTCGGGTGTGGGTGGCATGGCGGCGAGCATACCCATGGCCGCGATTCGCGCCACCGCCCCGACCACCGCCCCGACCAGCAGCCCGGCCACCACCCGAGTGGCAGCCCCAATCGTCGCCCGGAGCTCGCCCGAAGGTCCCGCGCCAGAGTCAAATCCCCAGGTCAGCACGGGTTCCCGGGGGCGGAACCGGTGGGGCGTCGCAGGTCACACTCCCGCCGACGGGCCATCAACCCGTACGATGCTGGGCGGGCACCTCTCGGGGTGTCCGCTGCCAGCGACGGCACAGCGGAGGAAGTCCGGTGAGAATCCGGTGCGGTCCCGCCACTGTGACCGCGGCTCAGTGAGCCGTGGGAGCCAGGAACTCCGGCCGTCCTCCACTGCCCGGGGCGAGGACCCCGAGGAAGGTCCGTGCCATGCGCTGCCGCATGCCCGCATCCCGGCGGGTGCCCGTGGGCTCTGTCCCCACCGGGGCATCCACCGGGCCGTCGTCCGTTGCGACATCCCCCGGGCCGTCCGTCGCGACGTCCACCGGGCTGTCCATCGCACCGCCCGTCGGGCCGTCCCACGTCCTCGATCACACCTGTGCTCCCACCACCGGGTTGACCGGGTTGCCCGGGTTGTCCGCGCTGTTCGAGATGCCCGGGAGGGCTTTCGCATGATCCTGCTGCTGTCCACGTCGGACACGGACCTGCTGAGTGCCCGGGCGTCGAGCGGGCCGGTGCGGTTCCGTTGGGGCAATCCGGCACGCCTGGATCCCGCCGAGCTGCCTGCCCTGCTGGAGGGTGTGGAGCTGGTGGTGGTGCGGCTGCTGGGTGGGCGTCGGGCCTGGCAGGAGGGGCTGGACGTGCTGCTCGCGGGGCCGCGTCCGGTGGTGGTGCTGACGGGTGAGCAGGCGCCGGACGCGCAGTTGATGGAGTTGTCGACGGTGCCGGCGGGCATCGCGGCGGAGGCGCACGCGTACTTGGCGCACGGTGGTCCGGAGAACCTGGCGGAGCTGGGTGCGTTCCTGTCGGACACGGTGCTGCTGACAGGTCACGGGTTCGCGCCGCCGGCCTCGGCCCCGTCCTGGGGTCCGCTGGAGCGCACCGCCCGCACCTCGGAGGGCCCTTCCGTCGCGGTGCTGTACTACCGGGCGCACCACATGAGCGGCAACACGGCGTTCGTGGAGACGCTCTGCCGGGCGATCGAGGACGAGGGTGCGCAGGCCCGCGCGTACTTCTGCGCGTCGCTGCGCGGCGCGGAGCCGGAGCTCCTGGCGGAGCTGGGCGCGGCCGACGTGATCGTGACGACGGTGCTGGCGGCGGGCGGCACCCGGCCGGCCGACGCGCAGGCGGGTGGGGACGAAGAGGCTTGGGACGCCGGGGAGTTGGCGGCGTTGGACCGGCCGATCCTGCAGGCGCTGTGCCTGACCTGGTCGCGGGCGCAGTGGGCGGGCAGTGACGACGGGCTGTCTCCGTTGGACACGGCGACGCAGGTGGCGGTGCCGGAGTTCGACGGTCGGCTGATCACTGTTCCGTTCTCGTTCAAGGAGGTCGACGAGGACGGGCTTACGGTGTACGCAGCGGACCCGGAGCGTGCGTCGCGGGTCGCCGGGATCGCGGTGCGGCATGCGCGGCTGCGGCACACTCCGGCGTCCGAGCGGCGCCTCGCCCTCGTTCTGTCCGCTTATCCGACCAAGCATGCGCGGGTCGGCAACGCGGTCGGCCTGGACACCCCGGCCTCGGCGATCCGGCTGCTGGAGCGGCTGCGCGCGGAGGGCATGGACCTGGGCGACAGCCTGCCGGGTCTGGACACCGGGACCGGGCACGGCCACGACGGCGACGCGCTGATCCACGCGCTGATCGAGGCGGGCGGCTACGACCAGGCGTGGCTGACGGAGGACCAGCTGTCCCGCAACCCGGTGCGCATCCCGGCCGCCGACTACCGGCGCTGGTACGCCACGCTCCCGGCGGCGCTGCGCGAGCAGGTGGAGGAGCACTGGGGTCCGGCGCCGGGCGAGCTGTATGTCGACCGGTCGCAGAACCCGGACGGCGACATCGTGCTGGCGGGTCTCCGGTCGGGCAATCTGCTGGTGCTGATCCAGCCGCCGCGCGGGTTCGGCGAGAACCCGGTGGCGATCTACCACGACCCGGATCTGCCGCCGAGCCACCACTACTTGGCGGCGTACCGCTGGATCGCGGCGGCGCAGCAGGACGGCGGGTTCGGTGCGCACGCGGTGGTGCACCTGGGCAAGCACGGCAATCTGGAGTGGTTGCCGGGCAAGACGGCGGCACTGTCGGCGGAGTGCGGTCCGGACGCCGCCCTCGGCGATCTGCCGCTCGTGTACCCGTTCCTGGTGAACGATCCGGGTGAGGGTACGCAGGCGAAGCGCCGGGCGCACGCGACGCTGGTCGATCACCTGGTGCCGCCGATGGCGCGGGCCGATTCGTACGGTGACATCGCGCGTCTTGAGCAACTGCTGGACGAGCATTCGAACATCGCGGCGATGGACCCGGCGAAGCTGCCGGCGATCCGGGCGCAGATCTGGACGTTGATCCAGGCCGCGAAGCTGGACCACGACCTGGGGTTGGCGGAGCGGCCGGAGGACGACGGGTTCGACGACTTCCTGCTGCACGTGGACGGTTGGCTGTGCGAGGTGAAGGACGCGCAGATCCGTGACGGTCTGCACGTGCTCGGCCAGGCTCCGCGCGGTACTGACCGGGTCAACATCGTGCTGGCGATCCTGCGGGCGCGGCAGATCTGGGGCGGCGTGCGTGCGCTGCCGGGTCTGCGGGAGGCGCTCGGTCTGGACGAGGCAGCACTGACGCTGGGGGCGACGGACGCGGCCGAGGCGCAGGCGCGGGCGCTGGTGGAGGCGATGGAGGCGGAGGACTGGAACCCGGCGGCGGTCGCGAAGGTCGCGGCAGGCCTGCCGCCGGCCGTCTCCGAGGTGCTGGCGTTCGCGGCGGCGCAGCTGGTGCCCCGACTCGCCGCGACCACGGACGAGTTGGACGCGGTGCTGCACGCACTGCAGGGCGGGTTCGTTCCGGCGGGGCCGTCGGGGTCGCCGTTGCGCGGGCTGGTCAATGTGCTGCCGACGGGGCGGAACTTCTACTCGGTGGACCCGAAGGCGGTGCCGAGCCGGCTCGCCTGGGAGACCGGGCAAGCGCTTTCCGCCTCCCTGATCGAACGCTACCGGGCCGACAACGACGGGCAGTTCCCGCCGTCGGTGGGCCTGTCGCTGTGGGGCACCTCGGCGATGCGTACGGCCGGTGACGACATCGCCGAGGCGCTGGCGCTGCTCGGCGTCCGCCCGGTGTGGGACGACGCCTCGCGCCGGGTGACGGGTCTGGAGGCGATTCCGCTCGCCGAGTTGGGCCGTCCCCGGATCGATGTGACGCTGCGCATTTCGGGGTTCTTCCGCGACGCGTTCCCGCACGTGGTGGCGCTGTTGGACGACGCGGTGCGGCTGGCGGCCGGCCAGGAGGAGCCCGCCGAGCAGAACTTCGTCCGGGCGCACGTGCAGGCGGACCTGGCCGAGCACGGTGACGAACGCCGGGCCACCGTCCGGGTGTTCGGCTCGCGTCCGGGCACCTACGGCGCGGGTCTGCTGCAGCTGATCGACAGCCGGGACTGGCGCACGGACGCTGACCTGGCCGAGGTGTACACAGTGTGGGGCGGTTACGCGTACGGGCGGGGGCTGGACGGGCGCCCGGCCCGGGAGGAGATGGAAAGCGCTTACCGCCGGATCACGGTGGCGGCGAAGAACACCGACACCCGCGAGCACGACATCGCCGACTCCGACGACTACTTCCAGTACCACGGCGGCATGGTGGCCACCGTGCGCGCGCTGACGGGCAGCAGCCCAGCGGCGTACATCGGCGACTCGACCCGCCCGGAGACGGTGCGCACCCGCACCCTCACCGAGGAGGCGGCCCGGGTGTTCCGGGCGCGGGTGGTGAACCCGCGCTGGCTGGAGGCGATGCGCCGGCACGGCTACAAGGGCGCGTTCGAGATGGCCGCGACGGTGGACTACCTGTTCGGCTACGACGCCACCACCGGCGTGGTCGCTGACTGGATGTACGAGAAGCTCACCGAGGAGTACGTCCTCGACCCGGTCAACCGCGAGTTCTTCGCCGAGGCCAACCCGTGGGCCCTGCACGGCATTTCGGAGCGTCTGCTGGAGGCCGCCGAACGCGGCCTGTGGGCGGAGCCGGACCAGGCGCTGCTGGCGGAGCTGCGGCAGGTCTTCCTGGAGACCGAGGGCGACCTGGAAGGCGAATGACCCGGGCCAGGGCAGTGAACACCGGGCCCGCGTGGTGAACACCGGGCCAGGGCAGTGAACACCGGGCCCGCGTGGTGAACGCCGGACGGCACCTCGGACGACACCGACATGTCGGTGATCGAATAGGGGTGCCTTCCACCCCGCCCGGGCGGACAATTTCCACATGAGCCTGCGAATCGCCCTCACCCGCCCGGCGCGCTACGGCGCGCTGGCCGCGGGCGCGCTGCCCGTCCTGACGTTCCCGGGCGCCGGCCTGGCCGTGCTGGCCTGGGTGGCGCTGGTGCCGGGGCTGTTGCTGATGCGGGCGGCGGGCGGGGCGCGCGAGGCGGCGGTGCGCGGCTGGTGGTTCGGCGCGGGGTTCATCCTGACGGCGATGTATTGGCTGATCCCGTCGATCGGCCCGGCGCTGCCGCTGCTGGCGGTGGTGTTCGGGGTGCTGCAGGCGCCGGTGGGTCTGGCCGTGTGGTGGTTGCTGCACGGCGAGTTGACGCTGGGCCGGTCGGCGGCGGCGCTGGTGGTGGTCCCCGCGGTGTGGGTGAGTGCCGAGTTCGCCCGGTCCTGGCATTCGCTGGGCGGGCCGTGGGCGTTGCTGGGCGCGTCGCAGTGGGAGCATCCGGCGGTGCTCGGCCTGGCCTCGATCGGCGGGGTGTGGCTGGTGAGCTGGGCGCTGGTCACCGTCAACACCGCATTGACGATTGTGGTGCTGGCCCGCAGCGTGTGGCCACGGCTGCTGGCGGGCGCGACGGCGCTGGTGTCGGTGCTGGCGGGTCCGTTGGCGTTCGCCGCGCAGGCCGTGCCGGCCTCGCGCGGTTCGGCGTCGGTGGCGCTGGTGCAGGCGGGCCAGACTCCGGACGAGCAGGCCCGGTTGGAGGCGAACATCCGGATCACCCGGTCGCTGGCGGGCCGGCCCGTGGACCTGGTGGTGTGGGGCGAGAGTTCGACCACCGCCGACCTGGACCGGGGCAGCGCGACGCTGAACCGGCTGACGGCGCTGTCCGCTTCGACGGGCGCGCAGCTGATGGTCGGCGAGGACGCCCGGAAGGCGGACGGCCGGATCTCCAAGGACGCGGTACTGATCGACCCTTCGGGCATCGTGGCCCGCTACCGGAAGATCCGGCTGGTGCCGTTCGGCGAGTACATTCCGCTGCGCCCGCTGCTGGGTTGGATCGCGGGGGTGAGCTCGGCGGCGGGCGAGAACCGGGCGCCGGGCCACTCGCTGCACCTGCTGCCGGTGGTGGGCCGGGACGGCCGTCCGCTGCCGGTCGGCGCGCTGATCTGCTTCGAGTCGGCGTTCCCGGACATGTCGCGCAGCGTGTCCCGGGAGGGCGCCGGGCTGATCGTCTACCAGTCGGCGACCTCGACCTTCCAGTCCACCTGGGCCCCGGCGCAGCACGCCTCACTGGGCGCGATCCGGGCGGCGGAGACCGGCCGGCCGGTGGTGCAGGCGGCGTTGACGGGCGAGTCGGTGGCGTACGACGCGCAGGGCCGGCGGCTGGCGCTCCTGACCACGGCCGAGTCGGGGGTGGTGACGGTGCGGGTGTCACCGGCCGATCCGGCGGCCCGGACGTGGTACGTCCGCCTCGGCGACTGGGTGCCGCTGTCGGCGCTGGTGGTGACGGCGGCGGCCGGGGCGGCGGGCGCGCTGCCCCGGCTGCGCGAGCGCCGTCGCCGGGGCGAGCCGACCGCGCCGTCGCCGGACCTGCCGTCGGCCAGGGTCTGAACTCCCTTGCCGCGCAACGCAGTCGGGACCGTTGCGTGAACTCCCGTCTCTCACCGGCGAATCGACCACCACTCCCGTCCCTCACCGGCGAATCGGCGACAACTCCCGTGCCTCACCGGCGAATCGACCACCACTCCCGCCCCTCACCGGCGAACCGGCCACAACTCCCGCCCCTCACCGGCGAACCGGCGAACCGGCCACAACTCCCGCGCCCCGCAGGCAGGTCGACCCGCCCCGGCCTCAACTCTCCGGATAGGCCACGTGGATGCCGAACACCGCGCCCTGCGGGTCGCGCAGCACGGCGAGGCGCGGGCCGTCGGGGACGTCGGTGGGTGGCAGCGTGACGGTGGCGCCGAGCAGCGCGGCGCGTTCCGCGCTGAGGTCGACGTCGGCGACCGCGAAGTACGGCATCCAGTACGGCGGGACTTCGGCCGGGAACTGGTCGGCCATGTCCATCATGCCGCCGAAGTCGCGTCCGCCCAGGCCGAATTGGGCGTACATCTCGCCGATGGTGACGCTCCAGCCGAACACCTGGGGGTAGAACTCGGTGGCGCCTTTCGGGTCGCGGGTGGCGAGTTCCACCCAGCCGAGCGCGCCAGGTTCGTTCATCACGTCGCAGCCGCGCAGGGTCAGGGGCTGCCAGCCGCAGAAGACCGCGCCGCCGGGGTCGCGGGCGACGGTGAACCGGCCCCAGTCGAAGGCGTCCCTCGGCGGGACGATCAGGCTGCCGCCGCCGGCGGTGATCTTCTCGGCGGTGGCGTCGACGTCGGGGCTGTAGAAGCTGATGTTCCACGCGGTGGGCTGTTCGGGCTTCGCCAACCCGACCAGTCCGGCGACGAGTTGCTCGCCGGCGTAGAGCCGGGTGTAGCCCATCGCCTTCTCGACGGGGATGGGTTCGGTGCGCCAGCCGAACAGTTCGTGGTAGAAGGTCCGGGCCGCGATGGGGTCCTTGGTGGACAGTTCGACCCAGCAGGGCGCTCCGGGTGTCAACTCGGTGATTTTCACGGGCGGTTCATCTCCAGGATCAGCTTGCCGCGGGCGTGCCCGGACTCGACCTCTGCGATGGCTTCGGCGGCGCGCTCCAGCGGGTACCTGGCGCTGATCTGCGCGTCGAGTGCCCCGTCGGCGACCATTTCGGCGAGGACGGTGAGCACGGTCGCGGTGCCGTCGCGTCGTACGTACGCGCCGCCGAGCTCTTCGGCGGTGGCGCGGTCGGCGGTGGACACCAGCCGTCCGGGCCGGCGCAGTGCCCCGGCGACGTCGCGGACGGCGGCTCCGCCGACCAGGTCGAGGACCGCGTCCACACCGTGGGGGGCGGCTTCGCGGAGCCGTTCGGCGACGCCGTCGCCGTAGCGGACGGGTGTTCCGCCGAGGGTGCGGACGTGGTCGGCGCTGGCGGCGCCGGCGGTGCCGAGGACGGTGATGCCGCGGGCGCGGGCGATCTGGGTGGCGGCGCTGCCCACGCCGCCGGCGATGCCGACGATGAGCAGGGTCTCGCCGGGCACCAGGTCGAGTTGCTGGAGCGCGTCGTACGCGGTGGCGGCGGCGACGGGCAGTGCGGCGGCCTGGTCGAAGCCGACGGCGGCGGGTTTGCGGGCGGTGGCGCGGGCGGACAGCAGCACCTGTTCGGCGAACGCCCCGGCGGGCGCGATGCCGAAGACCTCGTCGCCGACGGCGATCCCGTTGACCTCCTCCCCCACGGCGGTCACCACGCCCGCGGCTTCGCTGCCCATCACCAGCGGCGGTTCGGCGGCCGTCCCGAACCAGCCTTCGCGTTTCTTCCAGTCGGCCGGGTTGACGCCGGCCGCTCTGACCTCGATCCGCACCCCGCCGGGGCCGGGTTCGGGCAGCGGCCGGTCCAGGAACGTCTGCTGCTCCGGCCCGCCGTACGCGACGAACCCGAATGCCTTCACCATCTCGTCCCGCCTCTTCCTGCTCTCCGGTTCCGCCCCGACGCCCCTCAGCTTGCCGGGGTACCGGCCGGTAGCAAGGGGCGGGTGGGCCGAACGGGAGCGCGGAACCCCCGGCGGGAACTCAGGTGTCGCTGTCGGAGCCGGGTGCGGGTTCGGTCCCGGCGGCGTACTCCCGCCCGAGGACGAAAGGCCGGGGCGCGCCGTCGGGTGCGTGCCTGCGGTCGACGCCGTCCGGGCCGGTCCCGGCCTCGAGGGCGATCTCGGCCGCGCGTTCCGGGTCGCCCTCGGCGATCCGGCGGGCGATCTCGGCGGGCCGTACGGGGCGGCCGAAGTGCCAGCCCTGGGCGAGGTCGCAGCCCATCAGCCGCAGCCGTTCGGCGTCGGCGCGGCTCTCCACGCCTTCGGCGGTGACGGACAGGCCGAGGGTGTGGGCGAGCGAGACCAGGCCGCTGACGATGCGCCAGCCGAGATGGGTGTCCTTGGCGGGGTCGTGCAGGTCGCCGACGAACGACCCGGCGATCTTCAGGTTGGACACCGGCAGGTCGCGCAGGTAGGCGAGGTTGGACCAGCCGGTGCCGAAGTCGTCGACGGCCAGCGAGACGCCCATGTCGACGAGGGCGTGCAGGGCCTTGAGGGCTTCGTCCTCGGGGCCGACCACGGTGGATTCGGTGATCTCGAGTTGCAGCATGGACGGGTCGAGCCCGGTGTTGCGCAGGATCCGGTCGATGTCGGCGACGAGGCCGGCGTTGCGGGCCTGCCGGACGGCCAGGTTGACGCTCAGCTTGGGTGCCCGGTCGCCGAATCTGGCGACCCAGTCGGCGGCCTGTTCGCAGGCCTGTTCCAGCACCCAGCGGCCGAGCGGCATGATCAGCCCGGTCTCCTCGGCGACGCCGACGAACGTCTCGGGGCCGATCACGCCGTGTTCCGGGTCACGCCAGCGCACCAGTGCCTCGACGCCGGTCATCGCGCCGGTGGAGAGGTCGATCATCGGCTGGTAGTCGATGAAGAACTCGCCGCGGTCGAGCGCGGCGGGCATGCGCACCGATACGGCGTATCGGCTGACGGCGCGCGCGTTCTCCTTCGGGTCGAACAGCGTCCAGCGGCCGCGTCCGGCTTCCTTGGCGCGGTACAGCGTCAGGTCCGCGGCGCGGACGGCGGCGCCGGGGGTGGTGCTGGAGATCCGGCGTTCGAGGACGCCGACGCTGGCGCCGACGGCGAGCCGGTGGTCGCCGATCACCACGGGCTTGGTGAGCGCGGCAAGGACGGTCTTGGCGGCGGCGACGGCTTCCTGTTCGCCGCGGCAGTTCTCCAGCAGGACGACGAACTCGTCGCCGCCAAGCCGGGCCACCATGTGTCCGAGCGGGCTGAGCGCGGACTCCAGGCGGCCGGCGACCACGGTGAGCAGCTGGTCGCCCATGTCGTGGCCGAGGCTGTCGTTGACGACCTTGAAACCGTCCAGGTCGACGTAGCACAGGCCGAAACGTTCGTCCGGCTCGGGCGATTCGAAGAGCCGCTCCAGCCGTTCGAAGAACGCGGCGCGGTTGGGCAGGCCGGTCAGCGGGTCGTGGGTGGCCTGGTGGCGCAGGCGTTCCTGGAGCCGGTAGCGGTCGGTGACGTCCTCCAGCATCGCGACCTGGTACAGCGGCGAGCCGTCGTCGTCGCGGATCAGCGAGACCGTGAGGTGCGTCCAGACCACTTCGCCGTCGCGCCGGTAGTACGGCTTGTCGAACTGGAAGTACTCGCGCTTGCCGCTGATCAGTTCCTCGTAGGCCTCCCACACGCCTGGGGTGTCCTCGGGGTGCATCAGGTCGTTGACGCGGACGCCCTGCATGTCCTCGGGGCCGCCGCCGAAGATCTCGCCGAGGGCCCGGTTGACGGCGAGGATGTTGCCGTCGGTGTCGCCGAGGCCGATGCCGATCGCCGCGGATTCGAACAGGGCGCGGAAGCGCGCCTCGGAGACCCGCAGCGCCCTCTCGACCTCCTGCCGGGCGGTGTCGGCGGCCAGCCGGATCGCCTCCTGCTCGTTCAGGGTGCGTTCGCGCAGAGCGGCCGCCCAGCCGGCCGCGAACGCGCCCGACAGGGCGGGGCCGCGGCCGTCGGGGACGGGCTGGGTCTGGATCAACTGGACGGCGTCGGACAGCAGTTGGGGATCGGTGAAGTGGTTGTCGATCAGCAGGGCGCCGACCTGCCCGGCGAGCTCCGGGCGGAACGGCTGTTCCAGGGCGGCGCGGCGCAGCAGGTCGGCGGTCCGCGCGATCAGCGGGTTGAGGACGCCGGGGCGCACCGCCGCGCCGTGTCCGGTGCGCAGCATGGCGGCCCAGGCGGTGCGGAACCCGTGGTCGGGAGCGGCCGCCTCGTTCATGACAGGCGTCCGACGCCGGCCATCCCGGTGATCCGCTCGGGGTGCGGGTCGACGGCGTCGGCGTCGTCGGGGCGCCACTGGGACAGGTAGACCACCCCTGGTTCGACCAGGTCGAAGCCGTCGAAGAAGGAGGTGATCCGTTCGCGGCTGCGCATGGTGAGCGGGGTGGGGGTGGCGCGGTACAGGTCCTGGTGGGATTCGGCCTTGTCGGGGCGGCCGTCGAGGGAGGCGTGCGAGAGGATCAGCGCGCTACCGCTGGGGAGGGCTTCGCGGAGTTTGGCGAGGATCTTCTCGGGCTCGTCGTCGTCGGTGACGAAGTGCATCACGGCGTTGAGGATGACGGCGACGGGTTCGCCGGGGGCGAGCAGCTCTTCGACCTCGGGGCGGGAGAGCAGGTCCTCGGTGTTGCGCAGGTCGGCGTCGACGACCTGGCACAGGGGGTCGTCGGCGAGGATCAGGCGGCTGTGGGCGACGGCGACCGGGTCCATGTCGATGTAGACGACGCGGGCGTCGGGCTGGTACTCGCGGGCGACTTCGTGGACGGCGCCGAAGGTGGGGATGCCGGAGCCGATGTCGAGGAAGCGGCTGATGCCTTCGCCGGCGACGTACTGGGTGGCGCGGTGCAGGAAGGCGCGGTTGGCCCGCATGATCTTGGGCAGGTCCGGCCAGAGTTCCATGGCCTTGCGCGCCATCCGCCGGTCGACCTCGAAGTTGTGCGAACCGCCGAGGTAGTAGTCGTAGACCCGGGCGGCATTGGGCTTGTCGAGGTCGGTCCCCGCAGGCACCCAGTTCGGACGCGCCATGACGGCACCCCTTCCGGCGGGCAATCGGTCGAAAAATGGCAACAGGACATAAAGATCTTCCTACACTTCGGATCCCCTCGGCAAGCGGCGTCGTCCGACCGGGCGTAGCGATCACCGCTGGCCGCAGGCCATCGACGGCGGCCGATCCGGCCACGAGGCCGCCGCCTGCCGGCGGGATCTGCGGGTGGACGACGCCGAGGTTGCGCGGGACGCGAGAGAGCGGCGCCGTCCGACCGGGCGTAGCGATCACCGCTGACCGCAGGCCATCGACGGCGACCGATCCGGCCACGAGACCGCCGCCTGCCGGCGGGACCTGCGGGTGAACGACGCCAGGGCTGCGCGGAGCGCGGGAAAGCGGCGTCGTCCGACCAGGCGTAGCGATCACCGCTGACCGCAGGCCATCGACGGCGACCGATCCGGCCACGAGACCGCCGCCTGCCGGCGGGATCTGCGGGTGGACGGCGCCGAGGTTGCGCGGGGCGCGAGAGAGCGGCGTCGTCCGACCGGGCGTAGCGATCACCGCGGCCGCAGGGCATCGACGGCGACCGGTCCCGGCCACGAGACCGCCGCCTGCCGACGGGACCTGCGGGTGAACGGCGCCGGGGTTGCGCGGGGCGCGAGAGAGCGGCGTCGTCCGACCGGGCGTAGCGATCACCGCTGACCGCAGGCCATCGACGGCGACCGATCCGGCCACGAGACCGCCGCCTCCCGACGGGTCTGCGGGTGAACGGCGCCGGGGCTGCGCGGGACGCGAGAGAGCGGCGGCGCCCGACCAGGCGTAGCGATCACCGCCGACCGCAGGCCATCGACGGCGACCGATCCGGCCACGAGACCGCCGCCTGCCGACGGGACCTGCGGGTGAACGACGCCAGGGCTGCGCGGAGCGCGAGAGAGCGGCATCGTCCGACCAGGCGTAGCGATCACCGCTGACCGCAGGCCATCGACGGCGACCGATCCGGCCACGAGACCGCCGCCTGCCGGCAGGACCTGCGGGTGAACGGCGCCGGAGTTGCACGGGGCGCGGGAAAGCGGCGTCGTCCGACCAGGTATACGACACGCCGCAGGCCCGGCACACGATCACCGCTGGCCGCAGGGCATCGACGGCGGCCCAGCCCACCGTGCACCGGAACCGCCGCCCGCCCGCAGGGTTCGCGGGTGGGTGGCGGCGGGGTGGTGCGGGGCGGTGTCAGCTGGTGGCGGTGCAGGTGAGGGTGGGTGTGGCGTTGCTGCCGGAGTAGTTGGCGCCGAAGCCGAACGCGGTGCTGGCACCGGCTGCGACGGTGCCGTTGTAGGCGAGGTTGGTCACGGTGACGGCCGGGCCGGACTGGGCGAGCTGGCCGTTCCACAGGTTGGTGATCTGCTGGTTGCCGCCGAAGTTCCAGGTGACCTTCCAGGTCTTGATCGCCGCGTTGCCGGCGGTGACGGTGACGTCGGCGTTGAAGCCGGCGCCCCAGTCGTTGGTGACCTTGTAGCTGGCCGTGCAGCCGGCGCCGGTGCCGCCGCCGGAGGCCTGGGTGGTGGCGACGAGTGCCGCGGAGGCCGCGGAGACGTTGCCTGCGGCGTCGCGCGCCTTGACGGTGTACGAGTACGCGGTCGAGGCGGTCAGGCCGGTTTCGGTGTAGGAGGTGCCGGCGGTGGACCCGATCAGAACACCACCGCGATAAACGTCGTAGCCGGTGACGCCGACGTTGTCGGTGGCGGCGTTCCAGGTCAGCGAGACGCTGCCGGCGGTGGTGGTGGCGGCCAGGCCGGTGGGGGCGGTCGGCGGGGTGGTGTCGCCGGTGGACGGGCCGAGCGCGGGGTAGGCGTTCTTCAGCAGTTCCTGGAACTGCGCGGAGAACCAGTGGCCGGCCAGCGGGGCGCCCGGCAGCGCGCCCGACATGTTGTTGTTGTTGCGCGGGTTGCCGGTGTACGTGGGGTCGCACATCCGGTCGAAGCCCTTGCCCTCGTTGTTCGGGATCGCCGAGCTCGCGCCGTCCGACTCGCCGGGCGGCTTGACCCACACGTACGCGGCGATGCCGTCCTCGGGGGCGGCCTTGGGGCGTTCGCCGAGGCCCGCGCCGGACTGGTTGCACCAGTTGCCGGTCTGGAAGCGGCGGTCGATGCGGCCGCCGTCGACGTACGCGTCGACGCTGGTCGTCGGGCCCGGTCCGGCCGGTCGGCTGCTGCCGCCCCAGCCGTTGCGCGAGGTGTCGATCAGCATGCCGACGTTCGCGTTGAAGCCGGACGCGACCGCCTTGGTCCGGAACGCCTTGGCGTAGGTCGCCTCGTCGACGTAGTTGTTCCAGTCCACCCACTTCGACTGGCGCACCGAGGTGCCGTTCACCGAGTCGCCGACGGTGAAGTGGGGTTCGTGCAGCGCCGAGTAGTTGGCGGTGTTGGTGATGAAGCCCTGGACGTTGTTGACGGTCGAGCCGGACGCGGTGGCGGCCTGCTTGATGACGTCGATGGCGGGTTGCAGGTTGGAGTCCCAGCCGAGCCAGCCGTGGTGGCCGGCGTCCACGTAGTTGTAGACGTTCGGGATGGCGCCGAGCTTGGCGAGCGCGTAGCCGACGCCGTTCACGTAGTTGCCGTTGGCCTTCATGGTGTCGCAGGCGGGGGTGGCGGTGGCGGTGCCGCCGGCGTTGGTGACCAGGTTGGGGAGCGAGTCGATCTCGACGGTGGTGACGATCCGCAGGTTCGCGTAGGCCGGGTCGGCCAGGATGGCGGCGATCGGGTCGATGAACTCGCTCTTGTAGCGCGGCAGTTCGGTGGGGCCGAGTTCGCCGTTCGAGGCCAGGGCGGAGCAGTCGCGGCCCGGCAGGTCGTAGATGACGACCTGGAACACGTACGGCTTGCCCGCGGCCTGCTGCACGGCGGCGTTCAGGTGGTCGCGCAGGCCCATCACACCGTTGCCGCCGGTGATGGCCGCGATGCGGTCCATCCAGACGGCGGTGGGCTGGGTGGAGATGGCGGAGCCGCCCGGTTCGGCGGCGGCGTGGGCGGACCACTCGGGGTTCAGATACACCCCGGCGCCGACGAACGGGTTGTCCACGCGGGCGGTCGCCGCGGCGTGGGCGGCGGGGGTCGCGGCGGCGATCGGCAGTGCGGTCGCGGCGCTGAGCACCGCGGCCGCTGCCGCCGTCCGAAGACGGCACGTCAGGTTGGCCGACACAGTCACGGGAGTCCTTTCGGGTGGGGGACGGACTCGGCGTGAGACACCCCCAATTAGTGGGAGCGCTCCCATACTTGGCCCGGACGGGATCGAACTCGGCCCGGGAACAACCGATATGAAGCCATGGCCTCCTGGTGTCGTCAAGGAGTTGCACAGAAACCATGGGAGCGCTCCCGCAGCGATGGCCGGACCCCCGTGAAGGGACGCGCACTTCACCACCTCGCCGCCCCACCGGCCCCACCCCGGGAGCAGGCCGGTCCACCCCGCACGAAACTTTCACGGCACGCGTTGCGGAGGTGAGGTCGCCGCGCACCGTGGCAGGCTGAGGACGACCCGGAGTCCGAGGAGGAACGCGTGCCCGCCCGACCGCAGTTCGACGACGACCAGCGCCGCGCCCGGCTGGCCCGGCGGCACCACCTCGCCCCGGACGCCCGGGCGGACCGGGCCGAGCAGGTGGTGGACGACCTGGTCGCCGTGCACGCCACCGATCCCGCCACGGTGTTCCTCGCCGTCGCGGCCCGGCTCGCCACGCCCGGCATCGCCGACACCGAACGGGCCCTCTACCGGGACGGCACCGTGCTGCGCCAACACGGCATGCGCAGCACGCTGTTCGCGATCCCCGCCGCGCTCGCCCCGACCGTGTACACCTCCACCACCGCGAAGCTGGTGGCCCGCGAACGCGCCCGCCTGCTCAAGGACTTCGCCGCCTCCGGCCGCGACGCCGACTGGACGGCCGGCGTGGAGGCCGCCGTCCACTCCACCCTCGCCGAAACCGACCTGACGGGTAGTCAAATCGGCGAGCTGGTGCCGCAGTTGCGGGAGAAGATCGAGTACGGTGCGGGCACCTCGTACCACGCCGAGCAGTCGGTCGGGATGCGCCTGCTGCGGCTGCTCGGCATGGAGGGCAGCATGGTTCGTCGCCGCCCGGTGGGCAGTTGGACCAGCAGCCAGCACCGCTGGGCGCCGGGCCCGCCGGCCCCGGCCGCGCCGTCGGCGGCCGAACGGGCGGAGGCGCAGCGCGAGTTGGCGCGGCGCTGGCTGGAGCGGTACGGCCCGGCGACGGAGGACGATCTGGTGTGGTGGACGGGCTGGGGTGTCCGCGAGGTGCGGGCGGCGCTGGCCGGCTGCGCGGCCGTCGAGGTGGAACTCGCGGGCGGCGCGACCGGGTTCGTGCTTCCCGGCGATCTCGACCCGGTCGCGGAGCCGGGCCCGTGGGCGGCGTTGCTGCCGGCCCTGGATCCGACCGCGATGAACGGGAAGCACCGCGACTGGTACCTGCTTTCCGGCCACCGTCCGCAGCTGGTCGACCGCTCGGGCAACATCGGCCCGACGGTGTGGTGGAACGGCCGGGTGGTCGGCGGCTGGGCCCAACGGCCGGACGGCGAGGTGGTGTTCGAGCTCCTGGAGGATGCCGGCCGGGAGGCGGGCGCCGCCATCGCGGCGCGGGCCACCGAACTGCGCGCGGTGCTCGGCGACGCCCGGGTCACGCCGCGTTTCCGCACCCCGCTGGAGCGCCGCCTCACCTCCTGAGGCGTGTGGTCCTCACGGGCTCGCTGAACAACCTCTCCCTGCGGCTGGCGGACGTTCAACGCCACGACGAGGCGCTGGCCGCCGCACGGGAAGCGGTGGATTTCCTCCGTCGGCTCGCTGCCGACGCGCCCGCCCGCCAGGAGGCCGAGGCGCTCTACCGCTCTCTCGTCGCCGCCCGGCCCTCGCTGATCCCGGAGCTCAACGCCGTGCTGGGCGTGCGAGCGAAGGCGCTCGACGTGATGGGACGCCGACAGGAGGCCGCGGAGGCGCGCCGCCGGAAGGTGCCGGACTCGTCCCGCTGAGCATGCGGGTGGTCCGAACGGCAGGCACGAGGTGCGGCTGCCACACCGCTCGGGTCCACTCGTCGATATCGGCGAACCACCGGTCGCCGGCCATGCGAACCGAGAGGATGGCGGACGATGCGGACCGAGGAATTCGAATTCGACCACAACGCGAAGGACATGCCGACCGACCCCGTCGAACTGCGCGGCCGGAGCCGCGAGAACGGAAAGATGGTGGTGCTCGACCGGTCCGGAGGAACGATCGAGCACACCGAATTCCCCTCCATTCTCGATCACCTCCAGGTCGGCGATCTGCTGGTGCTGAACGACAGCTACATGCTGTCGAACACGCTGGCATTCCGGCACGACGGCAAGGCAGTGGACGTCATCGTGTACGGCCACGAGCCGGACGGCGCGAACATCGTGAGGATCGACGCCCGGAAGAAACTCGAACCCGGCCTCACTCTGACATCCGTGGACGACCCCGAACTGAAATGTATTCTGGTCGGGCCGCAGCCCGACCGGCTCTGGAAAGTGACATTCGAACCCGCCGGGCGACTGGTGCCCGCGCTCGATCGGCACGGGCGGCGCAGCGACGAGACCGTCCCGCTCGATCCGGCGAACTGGCAGTCGGCGCGCGGGGCGTACCGCTCGGTCTACGCCAGGACGCCGGGTTCGCTGGAGATCCCGTCGGCGGGCCTGCATTTCTCGCGGGAGCTGCTGGAGCGCATTTCCGACAAGGGGGTCGAGATCGCCTACATCACGCTGCATGTGGGCGCGACCGAGATCCTCGCGGTGCGGCATATCAGTGCGGACGAGGTCGAGGACCACAAGGTGCGGTCCGAGTATTTCGAGGTCGGGAAGAAGGCGGCCGAGCAGATCGGTCGGGCGATGGCCGAGGGGCGGCGGATTGTCGCGGTCGGCACGACGGTGATGCGAACGCTCGAATCGCTGAAGACCGGGGACGGGGCCGGAGTCGAGCCGCAGAAGGGGTGGACGGATCTCTACATCTATCCGGGGTTCCAGTTCCGGATCGTGAATGCGCTGGTGACCAATCTGCACCGGCCGCGTTCCAGTCACATTGTGCTCACGGCGGCGTTCGGCGGAAAGGATCTCGTGATGCGGTCCTATGCGGAGATCCTCGAGAAGGGCGGGTACGAGTTCGACATGTTCGGTGATTGCATGCTCATTCTCTAGCTGCGGGGAGTGGTCGTGGGCGGTGCGTTTTCGCGGGACGGAACGGGGAGTGCGAAGTGGGCGCGGGCGGGCGCGGGGCGGATCGCGATGGGGGTCGCGGACATGGATCTGCCGGGGCCGCCGGCGGTGGGGGCGGCGTTGCGGGTGCGGGCGGGGCATCCGGCGTTCGGGTATCCGGTGGCGGAGGAGGCGGACCGGGTCCTGGTGGCGCGCTGGTACCGGAGGCGGCACGGGGTGGAGGTGCCGCCGGAGTGGGTGATGCTGCTGCCGTTCGGGCCGGGTACGGCGGTGCGGTTGCTGCTGGAGGCGGCGCGTCCGCTGTCCGGTCCGGCGGTGTGTGTGACGCCGGAGTGGAACGGGTTGGCGCGGGCGTGCCGGGCGGCGGGGGTGCCGGCGCGGGAGGTGCCGCTGGTCCATGCCCCGGACCAACGGGAAAACGCTTTCCGGTTGCCACTCGGGGGGATCGCCGCCGCCCGCCCCGGCATGGTGCTGCTGAGCAGTCCGAACAATCCGACGGGCCTGCTCTGGCCGGCCGGCGACATCCTGGCGCTGGCCCGGACGGCGGCGCCGGGGCTGCTGGTGTCGGACGAGGTGCACGGGGATCTACGACATCCGGACGCGGGTGTGCCGCACCCGGTGGCGGTGGCGGTGACGGACGGCGCGCCGAACGTGGTGACGCTGAACTCGGTCGGCAAGACCTTCAACACGTCGGGGGTGCCGAGCTGTCTCGCGCTGGTGCCGGATCCGGCGCTCCGGGCGCGGCTGGCGGAGGTGATGGCGGGGTTCGGCCTGTGGGAGGGCGGCCTGCTGGGCGCGCTGGTACAGCGGGCGGCCCTCGCGGAGGGTGAGGAGTGGCTGGCGGGGCTGCTGACACGGTTGGTGACGGCCCGGGAGTCGGCGACGGCGGCGCTGGGCGGCGCGGTACTGGCCCGTCCACAGGCGTCGTTCCTGCTCTGGCTGGACGGATCGGGCCTCGGAACCAGGGAAGAGCTGCTCACACAGCGTCATGTCGAACTGGCGAGCGGGTTTGACTTCGGTCCGGCCGGTTCAGGCTGCCTGCGGCTGAATTTCGCCCTGCCGCCGGACCGGCTCCGCACCGCTCTCACCCGCTTGACCTGCGCGACTACGAGCTGACGGGCGTCGAGGTTTGCCCCGGGGCAGACTGAGCAGGAACAACCGGGCCCTAGTCACGTACCGAGGGATGGTGAGTCCGGTGACAGTTGTACGCCCACCACAGGCCGATCTACCGGCCGATTCGACACAGAGCGTGACCCCGCCGACGGAGTTGACCGAGGCGTCGGCCGAACGACACCTGGGCGCCATCTGCTTCAAGATCGGGCCGCCGGCGCTGGTCGGGGTGGAGGCGGAGTGGTTCGTCCATGACGGCCGATGTCCGACCGCCCCGGTGGATCCCGCCCGGGTGGCGGCCGCGCTGGCGGTGCTGCCCGGTTCGGCCGACGGCCCGGTGTTCCCGGCCGGCTCCCGGCTGACGTACGAACCCGGCGGGCAGGTCGAGCTCAGCTCCCCGCCCGCCGCCGACCCGGCCGCCTGCGCGGCGGGTCTGAGCACCGACCAGACGGTACTGCGGGCGGCACTCGCCGCCGAGGGCCTGCGGCTGACGGGCACCGGCACCGATCCGCTGGACCGCGAGCGCCGGATGCTGGCCACCCACCCGCGATACCGGGCGATGGAACGCCACTTCGCCCGCGGCGGCCCGTGGGGCCGGATCATGATGACGGGCACCGCCTCCGTGCAGGTCTGCGTGGACGCGGGCACCGAGGCGACGCACCTCGACCGCTGGCGCCTGGCGCATCAACTGGGGCCCGTGCTGGTCGGCGCGTTCGCCAACTCCCCGCTGCTGGAAGGCCGCCCGACGGGCTGGAAGTCGACCCGGCAGCTGGTCTGGTCGCGAATGGACCCCTCCCGCACGCTGGCCCCGCCCCCGCTGGCCGACCCGCGCGAGGCGTGGACCCGTTACGTGCTGGACGCCGCGGTGCTGTGCGTGCGACGCCCGGAGGGCCTGCCGTGGGACGCGCCGGCGGGGCTGACGTTCCGCGACTGGCTGCGCGGCGGCGGCGAACGCGGCGCCGTGCTGGCCGACCTGGACTACCACCGCACCACCCTGTTCCCGCCGGTCCGCCCGCGCGGCCACCTGGAACTGCGGATGATCGACGCCCAGCCCGGCGAGGGCTGGCGGGTGCCGCTGGCACTGGTGTCCGCGCTGATGGACGACCCGCAGGCCGCCGACGAGGCCCGGTCCGCGCTGGAACGTCTCGGCCACGCGGGCTCACGCGCGCCCCGTTCGGGCCTGTGGCGGCGCGCCGCCGCGCTCGGCATGGCCGACGCCGAACTGCGCCGGGCCGCCCTGGCCTGCTTCTCCGCCGCCGAGCGGGCGCTCGCCCGCCGCGACGGCCAACTCCGGCCCGCACTGCTGGAGTTCGCCGAACGCTATCCGGCCCGGGGCCGCTGCCCCGCCGACGACCAGTTGGCCGCGCTGCGCACCGGCGCCGCGCCCGCGCTGCAGGAGGACACCCCGTGCTGAACGCCGACCGCACCGACCCCGCCGTGCTGCGCGAGCTGATCGCCACCGAACTGCTGGCCGCCCGGGAACGCACCGGGCTGCTCACCGGCGCCGTCGAGGACGCCGAACTCGTAGCCCAGCACTCGCCGTTGATGTCGCCGCTGGTGTGGGACCTGGCGCACATCGGCAACCAGGAGGAGCTGTGGCTGCTGCGCAACGTCGGCGGCCGCGATCCGATGCACCCGGAGATCGACCCGCTGTACGACGCGTTCGAGCACCCGCGCGCCGAGCGCCCCAGCCTGCCCCTGCTGCCGCCCGACCAGGCCCGCGCGTACGCGTACGAGGTGCGCGGCCGGGTGCTGGACCTGCTGGCCGCCTCGCCGCTGGAGGGTGCGCCGCTGCTGGACGCCGGGTTCGCGTTCGGGATGATCGCGCAGCACGAGCAGCAGCACGACGAGACGATGCTGATCACCCACCAGCTGCGCAAGGGCCCGGCGGTGCTGGACGCCCCGCCGCCGCCCGCCGCCGAGGACACCCTGGCGCCCGAAGTGCTCGTCCCGGCAGGCCCGTTCACCATGGGCACCGACACCGAGCCGTGGGCGCTCGACAACGAACGCCCGGCGCACCTGGTGGACCTGCCGGCGTTCTGGCTGGACACCGCGCCGGTCACCAACGCCGCCTACCAGGCGTTCATCGCCGACGGCGGCTACCGCGACCCGCGCTGGTGGACGCCGGCCGGCTGGGAGCACCGGATGGCCGCCGACCTGACGGCTCCGCTGTTCTGGACCCAGCGGGACGGGCAGTGGCTGCGCCGCCGCTTCGGGCACGTCGAGCCGGTTCCGCCGAACGAGCCGGTGCTGCACGTCAGTTGGTACGAGGCCGACGCGTACGCCCGGTGGGCGGGGCGGCGGCTGCCGACCGAGGCGGAGTGGGAGAAGGCGGCCCGGCACGACCCGGTGACCGGCCGCTCCCGGCGCTTCCCGTGGGGCGACGACCCGCCCGGCCCGGAGCACGCCAACCTCGGCCAGCGCCACCTGCGCCCGGCCCCGGCCGGCGCCTACCCGCAGGGCGAATCGCCGTACGGGGCACGGCAGTTGATCGGTGACGTGTGGGAGTGGACGGCCAGCGATTTCACCGCCTACCCGGGCTTCCGGGCGTGGCCGTACCGGGAGTACTCGGAGGTGTTCTTCGGGCCCGAGTACAAGGTGCTGCGCGGCGGCTCGTTCGCGGTCGCGCCGGTCGCCTGCCGGGGCACCTTCCGCAACTGGGACTACCCGATCCGGCGGCAGATCTTCTCCGGCTTCCGCACCGCCCGCGACGCCGAGGGCCGGGGTGAGGCCTGATGTGCCGTCACTTCACTTACCTGGGACGGCCGGTGGCGCTGCGCACGGTGCTGCTGGATCCGCCGTTCGGCCTGCTGCGGCAGTCCTGGTCGCCCCGGTTGCAGCGCTTCGGCAACGTCAACGTGGACGGCTACGGGGTGGGCTGGTACGCCGAGGGCGACGAGCGGCCGGCCCGCTACCGGCGGGAGGGGCCGATCTGGGCGGACGGCGATCTCGCGGACCTGGCCCGGGTGGTGCGCTCGCACGCGATACTCGGCGCCGTCCGCTCGGCGACCCCGGGCTGCGCGCCGGGCCCGCAGGCGGCGGCCCCGTTCGCCGCCGGGCGCTGGCTGTTCAGCCACAACGGTGCACTGCCGGGCTGGCCGGGCGCGTTCGAGCCGCTGGCCGAACTGCTGCCCACCGCCGAGCTGTTGGATCTGGAGGCGCGCACCGATTCGGCGCTGCTGTGGGCGGTGGTGCTGAACCGGCTGCGCGCGGGCGTCGAGTTGGGCAAGGCGCTCGCCGAAGTGTGCCTGGCCGCGTCCGAGTTGGCCGATGCCAGGATCAACCTGCTGGCCACCGACGGCAGTTCGCTGGCCGCGACCGCCTGGGGCGACACGCTGTTCCAGCGCCGGGACGCGGACGGCTCGCTGCTGGTGGCCTCCGAGCCGTTCGACGACGGGCCGGGCTGGTCCGAAGTCCCCGACCGTTCCCTGCTGGTGGCCGACGCGGCCGGCAGCGCGCTCATCCCGCTGGTGGCCCACCCGGCCGGCAGCGCGCTCACCCCGCCGGCCCCGACCGGGCCGCGAAGCCGAGAGGACGCAACGCTGTGACCGGATACCGGCTGACCCGGCTGCTGCCCGCCGACCACCTGCACCACGCGCTGCGCGCGGACGTCCGCGCCGGCCTGGCCGGGAAACCGAAACGGCTGCCGCCGAAGTGGTTCTACGACGCCCGTGGCTCCGAGCTGTTCGAGGAGATCACCCGGCTGCCCGAGTACTACCCGACCCGGGCGGAGCGGGAGATCCTGACGGCGCGGGCCGGGGAGATCGCGGCCGCGACCGGGGCCCGCACCCTGGTCGAGCTCGGCTCGGGCTCCTCGGAGAAGACCCGGCTGCTGCTGGACGCGCTGCGCGCGCACGGCACGCTGGAGCGGTACGTGCCGGTCGACGTCAGCGAGAGTGCGCTGGAGTCGGCGGCGAAGTCGCTGATCGCCGATTACCCGGGGCTCGAAGTCTCGGCGGTGCTCTCGGACTTCACCACCGGCCTCGGCCTGCCGGAGGAGGGCGGCGGCCCCCGGCTGGTGGTGTTCCTCGGCGGCACGCTGGGCAACCTGGTGCCGGCCGAGCGGGCCGGGTTCCTGTCCGGCCTGCGGGCCCAACTGCTGCCGGGCGACGCCCTGTTGCTGGGAACGGACCTGGTGAAGGACCCGGCGGTGCTGGTCGCCGCGTACGACGACGCGGCGGGCGTGACGGCCGAGTTCAACCGGAACCTGCTGACGGTGCTGAACCGCGAGCTGGACGCGGACTTCGACCCGGCGCAGTTCGCGCACGTCGCGCTCTGGGACGCCGAGCAGGAGTGGATCGAGATGCGGCTGCGCTCGCTGCGGTCGCAGAGCGTGAAGATCACGGAACTGGGTCTCGCGGTGCACTTCGAGGAGGGCGAGGAGCTGCACACCGAGGTGTCGGCGAAGTTCCGGCGCGAGCGGGTGGAGCGTGAACTGTTCGCCGCCGGACTGCGGTTGAGCGACTGGTGGACGGACTCCGAGGAGCGCTTCGGGCTGTCGCTGTCACGGCCGATGACGGACGCGTAGGGGCCTGCCGCGGCCACCGGGCCCGCCCGCCGGCGGTAATTCGCTGGCGGGCGGGCCATCACGCCCGGACAATGCCCGGGTGCAGAACACTGAACAGCGGACGGCGACCGTCCTGATCGCATGGCAGGGTGAACTCCTCGGCGCGGTGGGGCCTTTCACGGCTTCCTCGCCCTACTGGGCGCAGATCGGCGAGGTGGTGCAGGCGGCGTCGGAGGCGGCCGGGGTCCCGGTGGCGCTGCTGCGGATGCTCTCCGTGAACGGCGGCGAGACCGGCAGCAGCGGCGACGTGGTGTACCTGGCACAGGCCCTGGAGCGTCCGTCCCGGCCGCTGGCGGCCGCCCCCGCCGAAGACCTCGACGAGCAGCCGCTGCGGCTGCCGTGGGCGTCGGCGGACGGCCTGGCCGCCGAATGGGCCTGGGCGGACGGCGAGTTGGCGGCCCTCGGCCGGCCTCGGACCGGCCCCGTGGAGCAGCTGCGCAGCTGGAACCTGTCGGCGCTGTCGCGCTTCCCGACCGGCACGGGCGCGGCCTGGCTGAAGAGCACCCCGCCGTTCGCGGTGGCCGAGGCCGAGGTGATCGCCCGGGTCGCGAAGGCGGATCCGGAGCTGGTGCCGCGGGTGCTGGCGGCGGACGGCCGCCGGATGCTGATGGACGACGTGCCGGGCGTGGACTGCTGGGGGCTGCCGGAGGACGGCATGCTGAGCGTGGTCGACCGGTGGGCGTCCGTGCAGGCGGCCGTCGCGGAGGACGGGCCGGGCGGCTTGACGGACCGTTCACCTGCGGCGCTGGCCGCGCTGTTCCCCGCCCTGCTGGAGCGGCTGCGCCCCGAACTCACCGCCGAGGAGTACGACCGGGCGCTCGCGCTGGGCGACCGGCTGCCCGCTCTGGTCGACGAACTCGCGGACTGCGGGCTCCCGTTGACGCTGGTGCACGGCGACTGCCACCCGGGCAACTGGCGCTGGGACGGCCGGCGCGCAGTGGTGCTCGACTTCTCCGACGCGGTGTGGAGCCACCCGGCCCTCGACGGCCTGCGCCCGGCCCCGTTCCTCTCCCCCGAACGCGGCGCCACCGTCCGCGACCGCTGGGCCGCCGCCTGGCAGTCCCTCGTCCCGGACAGCGACCCGCTGCGCGCCCTGAAGCCGGCCGCCCCGCTGATGCACCTCCACTTCGCGGTGCGCTACCAGGAGTTCCTGGACGGCATCGAGCCCAGCGAGCGCCCGTACCACACCGGCGACCCGGTGGCCTCGCTGCGCCGCGCCCTGCGGTAGCCGCGTCCCCGCCGCGCCGGGAGCCGTACGGCCCGGCGCGGCGGGAGCCCGTACGGCCCGGCGCGGCGGGCGCGGGCGGATCGCTACGGCCAGTTGCTGCCCGGGGTGGGGGTGGGCAGGTCGGTCGGCATCTGCGAGGCGAAGACGGACATGCCGATCGCGGCGACGGCGAATACCAGGCCGGCCACGGCGAAGAACGAGCCGATCGCGAGAACGACGACGTGTCCGGGGTGGCGGCCGGAGCCGGGGGCGTCGGCGGGGATGGCCTCCTGGGGGTGAGCGGGGAGGTACCGGACGGTGACGCGGTCACCGACGATCCGGGGGATGCCGGTGGTGTCCCTGAGGCGGATGTCCCGGCCGTCGGCGGTGCGGAAGCCGAGGATGACGTAGCGGCTGGTGCGGATGGTGACCGAGTCCGCGACGCGGTCCTGCGTCAGGTAGGCGTCCAGCACCTCGGCCTCGGCGACGAGTCCCTCGGTGCGGACGCGGTCACGGCGGCGGAAGCGCCGCAGGGCGAAGACGACGCCGCTGGCGCCGAGGCCCGAGATCAGCAGGCCGACCAGGGCCATCAGGCCCGTGATCAGTCCGAAGACCGTGGTGAAAGTGTCTACTGCATCGTTCATTGGTCCCCCCGGCAGTGGTGCAAGTGCGCCGAACAATAGGGGTCGGCCGGCGCACCCGGCAAGAGGTGTTCTCCCGGTCCCGGGACCGGGAGATCGGGCCAGGTCAGAGCCAGGCTTCCGGGTCGGTGGGCCCGGTCGGCGGGTCGGCGCGGATCGCGCGGACGCCGACCACGGTGACGAGGAGGCCGACCCCGGCGAAGAGGACCGGGAGAACGAGCGTGGACCAGGAGAGTTGTTCGGGAAGCAGCGCGTGGCCCGGGCGGACCAGAGCGGTGACGGTGTCACCGGGCATCAGGTGGTCGGGGGCGGTGCGGATGTCGTCGACCGGAACGGGCTCCGGTATGCCGAGGATGATCTCGAAGGCATTGGTGCCGCCCGGCTTGTAGTGGGCACTCAGGACCGTCGCTTGGACCCGCGGTGCGCCGGCGAAGTCGCAGCGGGCCTGAATGTTCGACCAGCCGAGGAAGACTCCGACAAGGAGGAGGAGCGGGCCGACCAGGACGCCGATCTTCTTGCTGCGACCCATGGTGACGTCCCCCCTCGGTGCGGCTCCCGCACACGAGTTGATCATGGCAGGTGGGACGCGCGCGGGGAAGGGCCGGGCAGGTCAGGGCGACCAGACGCCGGGGGTGGGCGGGTCGGACGGCATGTGGGCGAGGGTGATGACCAGTCCGATGATGCCGCCCACGGTCAGCAGGATGCTCATCACGATGCCGAAGGTGTCCTGCACGGCGCTGCGGTCGACGGCCACGGCCCGGTCCGGGCGCTCCGGCAGGTAGCGGACCGCGACCCGGTCGCCGACGGCGCGCCGATGGCCGTCCCTCTCGTCCACCCGGACCTCGCTGCCGTCCGGCGTGCGGAACCCGAGGATGGTGTGGCGCGTGGTGGTGGTGCTGCGGTTTTCGCCCACGCCGCCGGCGCTTTCGGAGGTGAAGACCACCAGGACGACCGCTTCGGCGAGCAGGCCCTCGGCCAGGGTGCGCCGCGCGCGATCGGCCTGCCAGGCGGTGCCGATGCCCGCCGCGACCCCCGTCGCCACGACGAAGAGGGAGAACACGATTCCCGCGACAGTCGGCCCGTAGTCCGTCATTCCGATTCCCCCCATCGGTCGCGGCGGTCCGCGTGAAGGAACGGTGCTCCCCGTCCCGACAAGCGTCAACTCACCTGCCGATAACGGTTTGTGACGCCCGATCGACAGAGCGGCGGCCGGGACCGTGGTGTCGGTCCCGGCCGCCGCTCGGCCGTTGTGCGGGAACTACACCCGCGCGTCGGTGGCCAGGGCTTCCGCCACCGGGAGGTTCGGCTGCGGGTGGGTCAGCAGGTGGACGCCCGCCGCCAGTGCGCCACCGACCAGCGGGGCGAGCAGGAACAGCCACAACTGGGAGAGCGCGTCGCCGCCCGCGAACAGCGCCGGGCCGAGGCTGCGCGCCGGGTTGACCGAGGTGCCGGTGAGCGGGATGCCGACCAGGTGGACGACCGCCAGGGCGATGCCGATCGGCAGGCCGTCGAAGCCGACGGCGGCCAGTCGGTGGGTGACCGACAGCACGACGTACACCAGCAGGAAGGTGAGGACGATCTCGGTGAGGAACGCGCCGCCGGCGTTGATGTGCACCTGGGAGCGCTCGCCCCAGCCGTTGGTGCCGAGCTTGCCGTGCGTCTCCAGCCCCGGCACCTGCTTGGCCAGCAGCAGGACGAGCGCCGCGCCGGCGATGCCGCCGAGCACCTGCGCGATCCAGTACGACACCGCGGTGCGCCCGTCGATCCGGCGGGCCAGCAGGAAGCCGAGCGTCACCGCCGGGTTCACGTGGCAGCCGGATATCGGTCCGAGCGCGTACGCCAGGGCGAGCAGCACGAAGCCGAAGGCGAGCGCGATGCCGACCGTTCCGATCGCGTCCCCCGCGAGCACCGCCGCGCCCACCGCCAGCAGAACCAGCAGCAGCGTCCCGAGGAACTCGCCGATCACCGCCCGCCTGTCCGTTCCACCCATGCGCCTGGTCCTCCTGACCGTCAGGGCAGGCGGATTGGGGCCGCCCACGTCCGGCCGACGCTGGTCGACCGTTCGGGCGAGCGCATGTCGGCCGGACGGCGCAGCGCCGTTTTCACGGCGCGTCCGCCTGCCGAATTGCTCCGAACGGATGAAACCGTACGGAAACGGAGAGCTCAATGCAAAACGGAAGTAAAACGGACAGACGCGGACAGGACAGGCGGTCAGCAGCTGTCGGGACGTCAAACCGTCGGCCCGGGCCGCCCCCGGACGGCATGCGCGGCACGTTCCACGGGTGCAGGGCCGGTGCCGGGCGGGTCAGTGCCGCCACTGCGGGATGACGATGGGCGGGCGGGGCGGCAGGTGGCCGAGGGTGATGATCACTCCGACGAGCCCGCCGAGGATCAGAAGGGCGCCGACCGCCACGCAGATGGTGTCCTCGAGGGTGCCGTGGTCGACGGTCACGGCCCGGTCCGGGCGCTCGGGAAGGTAACGGACCCCGACCCGGTCGCCGACGGCACGTCGGAGACCGTTCTGCTCGTCGATCCGGTACTCGCGGCCGTCGGGGGTGCGGAACGCGAGAATGCTGTGGCGGGTGACACTGGTGCTGGTGCCGACGGAGCGGCGCTCCTTGTAGATCACCAGCACGAACGCCTCGGCGGGCACGCCGAAGGCCAGGGTGTGCTTGACGCGCTCGGCGTCGCGGGCGCAGATGACGCCGATCACGACTCCCGCGGCCACGATGACCAGCGAGATCACCAAGCCGGCGACAGTCGGTCCGTAGCCCGTCATCCCGATCCCCCATCGGTCGCGGCCGTTCCCGCCCGAAGGTACGGTGCGCCCCTCCCCTGCCGACGTCAACACACCTGCTGATACCGATTTCCGGCGGACCGTCAGACGATCTGCCGGTAGCGAAGTTCGAGCCCGTCGAGCAGTGCTTCGAGGCCGGTTTCGAAGGCGCCTTCGTCGATGGTGCGCCGGTGTTCGGCGAGGCGGTGGGCGTCGGCGAGGTGGGGGTACTCGGCGGTGTAGAGGGCGGCGTCCTCGGGGAAGCCGGCGGCGAACGAGCCGAGGGCCGAGCCGGTGATGAAGTAGCGCATCAGGGCGCCGATCCGGGTGGCCTGGCCGCGGGGCCAGCCGGCGTCGACCAGGCAGCCGAAGACGGCGTCGGCGAGGCGCAGCGCGTTGGGGCGGCGGCCGGGGCCCTGGGCGAGGACGGGGACGAGGTGGGGGTGGGCGGCCAGGGCGGCGCGGTAGGAGCGGGCCCAGTCGCGCAGGGCGGTGCGCCAGTCGGGCGGCGCGTCGAACATGGTGAGGTCGACCTCGCCGATGACACTGTCGACCACGGCGTCGAGGAGTTCGTCCTTGGTGGCGAAGTGGTTGTAGAGGGACGGTCCGCTGACGGAGAGTTCGGCGGCCAGGCGGCGGGTGGAGAGGGCGGGCAGTCCCTCGGTGTCGACCAGGGTGAGTGCGGCGGCGACGATCCGGTCCCGGCTGAGCAGGGGGGTGCGCGGGCGGGCGATCGTGGCCTCCTCGGGTCGCGGGCCGTCGGGGCCTGTCCGGCTCCGGAACCGCCCCATTGTCGCAGGCGCCCCCTTCCGTGCGGGGCGGGGGCGGGCTACAGTCACCGTAAAACTTGCACCGCTAGTTTATTCGGGGCGCCGGAGTGTCGCCGTCGGAATGTCGAGTCGAGGGGTCGCCGCGTGGACCTGGAGCTGACCGAGGAGCAGGCCGCCGTCCGGGAGTTGGCGGCGGGGTTCACCGACCGGGAGATCGTGCCGTTCGCCGCCGGGTGGGACCGGGCGGAGTCGATCGATCCGGGGATCGTCAAGAAGCTCGGTGAGCTGGGGTTCCTGGGTCTCACCGTGCCCGAGGAGTACGGCGGCAGCGGCGGTGATCATCTGGCGTACTGCCTGGTGCTGGAGGAGCTGGGGCGCGGCGACTCCTCGGTGCGCGGGGTGGTGTCGGTCTCGCTGGGGCTGGTCGGCAAGTCGATCAACGCGTTCGGCACCGAGGAGCAGAAGCGGCAGTGGCTGCCCCGGCTGTGTTCGGGCGAGGCGCTGGCGTGTTTCGCGCTGACGGAGCCCGGTACCGGTTCGGACGCGGCGAACCTGACGACGCGGGCGGTGCGGGACGCTGGGGGCACCACCCGCTTGAGCGCAGCGAAAAGTGGGGGAGATTGGCTGATCTCCGGCGCGAAGATGTTCATCACCAACGGGACGTGGGCCGAGGTGGCCCTGGTGTTCGCCCGTACGGGTGAGCCCGGCCACCGGGGGGTGAGCGCTTTCCTGGTGCCGACGGACTCCCCCGGGTTCACCCGCACGCTGATCCACGGCAAGCTGGGGCTGCGCGGCCAGGCCACCGCCGAGTTGCACCTCGATGCCGTCCGGGTGCCCGACAGCGCACGGCTGGGCGAGGAGGGCAAGGGCTTCACGGTGGCGATGGCGGCGCTCGCCAAGGGCCGGATGTCGGTGGCGGCGGGCTGCGTCGGCATCGCGCAGGCGTCGCTGGACGCGGCGGTGCGCTACGCCGGCGAGCGCGAGCAGTTCGGAAAGTCCATCGCGCACCACCAGTTGGTGCAGGAGCTGCTGGCCGACATCGCGGTGGACGTGGCCGCGGCCCGGATGCTGACCTGGCGGGTCGCCGACCTGATCGACCGCCGGCTTCCCTTCGCCACGGAGTCCTCGGTCGCCAAGCTGTTCGCCAGCGAGGCGGCGGTGCGCTGCGCGAACAACGCGCTGCAGGTGTTCGGCGGGTACGGCTTCACAGACGAGTACCCGGTCGGCAAGTATCTGCGCGACGCCCGCGTGATGACGCTGTACGAGGGCACCAGCCAGATCCACAAGCTGCTCATCGGGCGTTCCCTGACCGGGGTCAACGCCTTCTGACTCCCACCGGGGTCAGCGCCTTCTGACTCCCACCGGGGTCAGCGCCTTCTGACTCCCACCGGGGTCAGCGCCTTCTGACGCCGGCCGCCCACCGGGCGGGACCGGCCCATCGGTAACCACGTGGAACAGGAGCTCGACGAAGTGCTTCCGGTCTTCATCGCCGCCGCCCGCCGCACCCCGATCGGTCGGCTGCGCGGCGCGCTGTCCAGCGTCCGGCCCGACGACCTGTCGGCGGCCGTGCTGCGCGGGCTGCTCGCCCAGGTGCCGGGGCTCGACCCGGCGCGGATCGACGACGTGTACTGGGGCGCCGCCAACCAGGCCGGCGAGGACAACCGCAACCTGGCCCGGATGGCGGTGCTGCTGGCGGGGCTGCCCGATTCGGTGCCGGGCGCGACCGTCAACCGGCTGTGCGCGTCCGGGATGGAGGCCGTCACCATGGCGGCCCGGGCGATCGGCTCCGGCGAGGCGGACGTGGTGGTGGCGGGCGGCTGCGAGTCGATGAGCCGCGCCCCGTTCGTACTGCCCCGCCCGGACGAGGCGCTGCCGCACCGGATGGAGACCTTCGACACCCGGCTCGGCTGGCGGCTCACCAACCCCCGGATGCGTGAGCTGCACGGCGTGCTGTCGATGGGCGAGACCGCCGAGGAGGTCGCGGGGCGTTACGGCATCAGCCGCGAGGCGCAGGACGCGTTCGCCCTGCGCAGCCACCAACTGGCCGCGCGGGCACGGGAGTCGGGCCACTTCGACGCCGAGCTGCTGGCCGTCGAACGCCCGGACGGGGTGCGGGTGGAGCGCGACGAGTCGATCCGGCCCGACACGACGGCGGAGAAGCTGGCCGCGCTGAAGCCGGTGTTCCGGGCCGGCGGCAGCGTCACCGCGGGCAACGCCTCGCCGATGAACGACGGCGCGGCGGCCCTGCTGCTGGTGAGCGAACGAGCGCTGGCGGAGCTGGAGTTGGAGCCGCTGGGCCGGTACGTGGCGGGCGCGTCGATGGGCGTGCACCCGGACGTGATGGGCATCGGGCCGGTTCCGGCGACCCGGCGGGTGCTGGAGCGCGGCGGCTGGAAGCTGCAGGACGTGGAGACCGCCGAGTTCAACGAGGCGTTCGCGGCCCAAGCGCTGGCGTCCGTCGGCGAGTTGGGCATCGACCCGGAGCTGGTGAACCCGTCCGGCGGGGCGATCGCGCTCGGCCACCCGCTGGGCTGTTCGGGTGCCCGGATCCTCACCACCCTGCTGCACCGGATGCGCCGCACCGGCGCCCGGCGCGGCCTGGCGACGATGTGCGTGGGCGTCGGCCAGGGCTCCGCGGTGCTGGTCGAGCGGGACTGACTCTCTTTATCTGGCGATGCATCGGAAAGGTGTGGCTGTGGGCAAGTTCGACGGCAAGGTGGCGGTGGTGACCGGCGCCGCGCAGGGCATCGGGGCGGCGACGGCGCGGAAGCTGGCCGAGGAGGGCGCGGCGGTGGCCGTGGTCGACCTGACGGCGGAGCGCGCCGAAGCCACCGTGAAGGAGATCCTCGCGGCGGGTGGCACGGCGCGCGGGTTCGGCTGCGACGTGGCCGACTACGAGGCGGTGGAGGCGGTGTTCGCCGCCGTGGTCGAGGAGTTGGGAGCGGTTCACATCCTGGTGAACAACGCCGGGATCACCCGCGACAACCTGTTCTTCAAGATGCCGAAGAGCGACTGGGACGCGGTGCTGACGGTCAACCTGACCAGCGCCTACAACTGTTCGCACGTCGCGCAGCGGTACTTCGTGAAGCAGAAGTACGGCAAGATCGTGTCGCTGAGTTCGCGTTCGGCGCTCGGCAACCGCGGTCAGGCGAACTACGCGGCGGCGAAGGCCGGCATCCAGGGGCTGACGGCGACGCTGGCGATCGAGTTGGGCCCGTTCAACGTGAATGTGAACGCGGTGGCGCCCGGGTACATCGCGACGTCGATGACGGCGGCGACGGCGGAGCGGGTCGGGGCGACGCCGGAGGAGCACCAGGCGGAGGTCGCGCAGCGCACCCCGCTGCGGCGGGTGGGTCTGCCGGAGGAGGTCGCTTCGGTGGTGGCGTTCCTGGCGAGCGAGGACGCGTCGTACGTGAGCGGGCAGACGCTGTACGTCAACGGCGGCGCGCGGTAGTACGGCCGGGGCGGGGCCGCTGCTTCCGGCAGTGGCCCCGTCTCTCGCTAACGACTTCCGGTATCCGGGTCGTTGGGGTGCGGCTCCAGCGGGGTGACGACGGCCGTCATCCACGGCCACATCGGCAGCGTGCCGAGTACGTCCGTGCGCAGCCGGGCCTCGTCCTCGGCGCGCCAGATGCCGACGCTGCGCTTCTCGCCGACCGGCCGCCACAACCTGAACAGCCGCCCGGTGGCGGCGAGTTCACCGGCGCGCTCGTGTTCGGCGGCGCGGCGCCGGTCGACCTCCTCGGCGGGGACGTCCGGGGGTACGGCGGTGGTGATCTCGACCAGGAACTCCTGCACGGTCCTGCTCCGTCTCTCCGGTCTCCCGGGTGCCGGCGGCGCGGGGGTGGCGCCGTTCGGCGTCCATCGTCGGCCCGGGGGCCGGTCGTCGCGGCGACCGACACCCGGCCGTCAGCGGTTCATGCCGAGAGCGAGTTCGCGGCCCTGCCAGCGGCGGCGCAGCCAGCGGTCGTGGCCGGCCACCACGATCGCGCCCGGGCCCTTGCCGCCCATGGCCTCCTCCAGTTCGTCGCAGAGGAGTGGTGAGAGGTGGTTGGTGGGTTCGTCGAGCAGCAGCAGGTACGGCGGGCGGGCCACCAGGAGGGCGAGGGCGAGGCGGCGGCGCTGGCCGACGGACAGGGCGCCGACGGGGCGGTCGAGGTCGGCGGCGGCCAGCAGGCCGAGCGAGGAGAGCGGGACGCGTTCGGCGTGGTCGGGGCCGACGGTCAGCTCGTAGGTGTCGGCGGCGGTGCGCTCGGGGCGGGCGAAGGTGGTGTCCTGGGTGAGCAGGCCCACGGTCAGCCCGGGGCGCCGGTGCACCTCGCCGGTGGCGTCGAGGCGGCCGGCCAGGACGGCGAGCAGGGTGGACTTGCCCGTACCGTTGGGGCCGGTGATCAGCAGGCGTTCGTCCGTGGCGATCTCCAGTTCGTCCAGGGTGAGCCTTCCCGGGATGTGGATCCGGTGCAGCGTCACCAGCGGATCGGGGTTCTCCTCCTCCGGGCCGGTGGTGAGGTTCTGCGGGGCGAAGCGCAGGGGGGCGGGCGGTTCGGCGACCTGGCGGCGTTCCAGGTCGGCGAGTCGGCCGGCGGCGTCGCGAACCCGGCGGGAGATCTGTTGCTGCACCCGGCCCGCGCGGTGGCCGTAGCCCATTTTCTCGTTGTCGGTGGGGCCGCGGTCCGGGGCGAGGCGGTGCGAGGTGACTCCCGCGGAGCGTCGCAGTTCCGCCAACTCCCGTTGCTCGGCGGCGTACTGGCGCTCCCAGCGATGCCGGCCGGCTCGCTTGGAGCCCAGATAGGCGCGGTAGCCGCCGCCGAAGCGGACCGGGCCGTCGGTGGCCGGGTCGAGATCGATCAGGTCGGTGCAGACGGCGTCGAGGAACGCCCGGTCGTGGCTGGCGACGACCACCGTGCCGGGCAGAGCACGGAGTTGGTCCTCCAGGAAGGCGGCGGCGTCGTCGTCGAGGTGGTTGGTGGGCTCGTCGAGCAGGACGGCCGACGGGCGGCGGACCAGCAGGGCGGCCAGGGCGAGGCGGCCGCGCTGCCCGCCGGAGAGCGAGCCGAGGGTGCGCCGGTGTGCGACGGCGGCGAGGCCGAGGCCGTCGAGCAGCAGGGCGGCGCGGCGGTCGGCGTCCCAGGCCTCGCGATGCTGAGTCTGTTCCAGCCGGGTGCCGTAGGCGGCCAGCAGGGCGGGCTGGCGCGGGTCGCCGTCGGGGAGTTCGGCGAGTTCGCTGCCGAGACGGTCGAGTTCGGCGAGGTCGGTGCGGGCCTCGCGCAGCGCGTCGTCCAGGACGGCGGCGACGGTGGTGGCGGCGTCGAACGGCATTTCCTGGTGCAGGAATCCGAGGTCGGCGGGGCGGGTGACGCTCCCGGCGTCGGGTTCGTCCGCGCCGGCCAGCACCCTCAGCAGGGTGGACTTGCCGCAGCCGTTCTCCCCGATCAGGCCGAAGCGGCGGCCGGGGGCGGCGGTCAGGGACAGTCCGTCGAGGATCCGGCGGCCGCCGAGGATGCGGACCAAGTCGTGTGCGATCAGGGCAGGTTGGGGCATGGGGGAACTCCGGTTCGGTCTGTGGCGGCCCGTCCGGATGCGAGTCTCCGGCCGACGGGCGGACGGGCGCGCAGAGCAAGTCACGGACGAGCAGCGAAGGTTGAAGGCGGCACCGGTGCGCACACCTGCGGCGGAATCCCACGGCCGACGGGCACCCAGGCCAAGTCAGCGGCCTGGCACGGCAGGTTGGGGGGAATGCGCGACCGGCCTCGAGCGATGGGCCGTGGCCGGCGCACCTACCCTCAGGCAGACGGGACGCCGAGCACGCGAACCAAGTCACGTGCGCGCGCGGCAGGTTGGGGCCGAAGAACTCGGCCGTGCTCGGCCTCCCGGCCCGCCCGGGCATGGCGCCACAGGCGGGCCGGGAGCCGACGGCACGTCACGCCGTCGGGGCCGCGACCTCCCGGAGGGCGCCGCCGGTCAGTTGCAGGCGGCGGTCGATGCCGATCTCGGCGAGGAACCGCTCGTCGTGGCTGATCACCAGGAACGCGCCCTTGTAGGCGTTCAGTGCGCTCTCCAACTGGCCGACGCCGACCAGGTCGAGGTTGTTGGTGGGCTCGTCGAGCAGCAGCAGCTGCGGGGCGGGCTCGGCGCACAGCACGCAGGCCAGGGTGGCGCGCAGCCGCTCGCCGCCGGACAGCACCCCGACGGGGAGGTGTGCGCGCGGGCCGCGGAACAGGAACCGGGCGAGCAGGTTCATCCGCTCCGCCTCCGGGCGCTCGGGCGCGAACTTGGCGAAGTTCTCCGCGACGGTGTGGCTCTCGTCCAGCAGGTCCAGGCGCTGCGAGAGGTAGGCGATCCGGCCCTCGCCGCGCCGCAGCTCGCCGCCGTCGGGGGTGAGCGCGCCGGTGATCAGCCGCATCAGGGTGGTCTTGCCGGCGCCGTTGGGGCCGGTCAGCGCGATCCGCTCGGGGCCGCGGACGACCAGGTCGATACCGGCGGGGGCGAACACCTCGCGGTCGCCGAGCCGGACCTGGAGGCCGGTGCCGTGGAACAGGGTGCGGCCGGCCGGCACCTGGGTGTCGGGCAGTTCCAGGCTGAGGCGCTGCTCCTCGCGCACCGCCCGCCCGGCCTCGTCGAGGCGGGCCTTGGCCTCGTCGACCCGGGCGGCGTGCACCTGCCCGGAGCGGCCTGCGGCCTCCTGCGCGCCGCGCTTCATGTTTCCGGCGAAGATCTTCGGCAGGCCGGCGTTCTTCAGGTTCTTCGCGGCGTTGCTGGCCCGCTTGTCGGCGCGCTCCCTGGCCTGCTGGGCCTCGCGCTTCTCCCGCTTCAGGTTCTGCTCGGCGTTGCGGACGTTGCGTTCGGCGACCTCCCGCTCGCCCCGGACGGCCTCCTCGTAGGCGGTGAAGTCGCCGCCGTAAAGGCGCAGTTCGCCGCCGCCGAGTTCGGCGATCCGCTCCATTCGGTCGAGCAGCGCGCGGTCGTGGCTGACCAGCAGCAGGCACCCGTTGAATTCGGACAGCACCTCGTACAGCCGGTGGCGGGCCTCCACGTCCAGGTTGTTGGTGGGCTCGTCGAGCAGCAGCACGTCGGGGCGGCGCAGCAGTTGAGCGGCCAGGCCGAGGGAGATCACCTGGCCGCCGCTGAGCGTGCTCAGGCTGCGGGTCATTTCGAGGTGGCCGAGGCCGAGGCGGTCGAGCTGGGCGCGGGTGCGTTCCTCGATGTCCCAGTCGTCGCCGATGGTGGCGAAGTGCTCCTCGGCGACGTCGCCGGACTCGACGGCGTCCAGGGCGCGGATCACCTCGGCGATGCCGAGCACGTCGGCGACCGTGAGCTTCCCGGTCAGCGGGAGGGTCTGCGGGAGGTACCCGAGCGTGCCGGAGACGGTCACCGAGCCTGCGGTGGGCTTGAGTTCACCGGCGATCAGCCGGAGCAGGGTGGACTTGCCGGACCCGTTCGGGGCGACCAGGCCGGTGCGGCCGGTCGGGACGGTGAACGACAGGTCGTGGAAGACCTGGGTGTCGTCCGGCCAGGAGAAGGACATGCTGGAGCAGACGACGGCGGCGTCGGACATGGTGAAGAGACCTCGAAGGTGCAAGAGGGCAGGGAACGGCCACTGCGAACAACCACTGCGAACGGGCCACTGCCCTGGGGAAACGGGCGAAAAAAGGGGTCGACGAAACGGACCACTCCGGCAGCGCTCCTGTGCGCCGGCCCGGTGGCCGTCAGATCCGGATCTCACCCGGAGATGTCGTCGTCACCCGCCACGTTTCTGTCCTTCGTCCCACGCGAAATCGCGTACCTACGGTGTCGCGGCGAGTGTAGCGCTTCCTCACGCCGGACGTCGCACCATTTTTTCCGTGGGGCAACTTCGCGGTAGCCGCTTCCCGTTGGGCCGGTCGGGTGTGCGGCGGCGGTGCCGGGCGGCTTCCGGGCCCCGCCGGTTGCGCTGCGCTGGCTACCGTGGCCTCCTGGCCGTCGGACAACCCCCGGGGAGCGGAACATGACCACGGATGACCGTCGCGAACGCTTCGAGCGGGGCATGGAGGTCCTCGCGCGCATCGACGGCGAGGCGGGCGAGCGGGTGGTGGCGGCGCTGGCGGACGTCTCCCCCGAACTGGTGCACCAGATCGCCGCCTGGGGGTTCGCCGAGATCTACTCCCGTCCGGCCCTGGCACCGCGCGACCGGCAACTCGTCACCCTCGGCATGCTCACCGCGCTCGGCGGCTGCGAGCCCGAGCTCGAGGTCCACGTGAACGCCGCGCTGAACGTCGGCCTGACGCCCCAGCAGATCGTCGAGGCCCTGCTGCACGCCGCCGCGTACTGCGGGTTCCCCCGGGCGATCAACGCCACCCTCGCCGCGAAGCGGGTCTTCGCCGAGCGCGGCCTGCTGCCCGTCCGCGAGGAGTGACGCCGGCGGGCGCGGGTAGCGTGGGCGGGCCGATCAGCACAGCCGCATCCGCAGGGAGACCGCCCTATGACCGAACCGGCCACCGAGCACTGGGAGTTCACCGACCACTGGCCCGCCGTGGGCTGCGGGCAGGACGCCGTCGCGGAGCTGCGGCGGCGGATCGCCGGGGGCCGGGCGGAGAACTGGCTGCGCAGTTCGCGCGGGCGGCAGTTGGCGGTGGTCTCCAACGGCGTGCGGGCGATGGTCATGCTGCTGGCCGCGCCGGGCGATCCGGGCGAGCACGCCGTCGATCCGGGCGCGGACGGCTGGAGCGACGGCTACCTGCTCGCCAACGGCCAGCAGGACGAGTACCCGGACGAGGACACCGTCCCGCTCTGCCGGGCGCTGCACCTCGTCCGGCACCTGCTGGACACCGGCACTCCGCCGCCGGACGTGCCGTGGTCCATCGACGGCTGATGGGCCGTCAACTGCCTGCCGCAGCACCGGCTTTCGCATCGGCGAGCTTCTGCAGGTAGCGTTCGGCGGCGCGCAGCTTGCGGCCGTCGGGGCCGGGCAGGTGGGCGCGGAGTTCGATGATCTCGGGGGCGATGCGGATCGCCTCGGCCGGGTCCTTGACGGCGCGCCAGCACGCCTCGGCGTTGGTGGCGGCGCGCTGGGTCTCGGGGTGCTCGGGGCCCTCGGTCTGGAGCATCGCGGTGGCGACCTGGCGGTACAACTCGGCTGCCAGCACCGGCAGTCCGGCCACCCGGGAGACATGCGCGCGGACCTGCCGGACCTGGAGCACCGCCGGGGCGAGGCTGCCGTGCACGGCGACCGCCTTGTTCTCCAGGGCGAGCGCGAGCGCCGCCGCGGTGGCGTGGTCGCCGGCCTCGGCGGCCCGGACGATCTGGCCGATCGCCTCCATGTAGTCGGTCGGCGGGGCCTGCTCGACCGCAACGGCCCGGGCAGCGGGCGCAGTTGCGGCAACCGGCACGACCGCGGAGGCAGGGGCGGGGGCGGGAGCCGTCTTCTCCAGTGGAACCGTCGCCGCCAACGGGTCGTGCTGGAGCGGCGGTTGACGCTTCTCCAGGGGCACGGTGGCCGCCAACGGGTCGTGCTGGACGGGCGGTTGGGCCTTCTCCAGCGGCACCATCGGGGCCGTCGCCTCGAGGTCGGGCAGCGGCAGGGTGGTGGCCAGCGCGCTCCCGCCGGGCAGCGGAACGGTCGACGCCAGCGGGTCGAACCACGGCCGGTCCTCGGCCGGTTCGGGCACCAGATCCGGCACTGGCATGAGCACGGGCGCGGGCACAGACCCCGGCGCGGGCGCGGACGCCGGTGAGGGCTCGGGCGCGGGCACAGGCGCAGGCGCGGCCTTGGCGAACTGCACGGCGTACGAATCGGCCGGTGCGGGCTCGGACTTGGCGAGCCTGACCAGCGGCGTGGTGGCGGTGTCGGCGGGGAGGTCCTTGCCGAGGCGGACGACGGGCTCGGGCGCGGCGGGCAGGCCGGCCGACTTGCCGAGGTCGACCAGCGGCGTGTCCGCCGAAACCAGCGGCGTATCCGCCGGAACCATCGGCGCGTCCGCCGGAACCATCGGCACACCGCGCACCAGCGAGACGATCATCCGACGCCGGGCGGGCGTCGCGGGGACGCCGGCCTTGCGCAGCGAGACCAGGACACGCGGCGTCCAGCCGGGGGCCATCCGGGGCCGGGCCGGTTCGGCAGGGCGCGCGGCGGAGGAGGCGGGCGGGGCGGTCGGGGCCGGCGGCGCGGTGGGCCGGGTGGTGGCGGGGTCGGCGGGGCCGATCTGCCGGGAAGTGTTGCGGAACCACGGCCGGTCGCCGGGGTGCGCGGTGATCACCACGGTGTCGGAGCGCAGCACCGAGTGGACCTGCTGGCGCACGAGCTCAGGGGTGAGCAGCTGCTCGGCGCCGGGGCGGCCGCGGTGCAGGGTCTCGATCAGCGCGCGGGTGAAGGTGCCGAGCTGGTCGGGGTCGTGGTTGACCACGGCCCACAACGGCACGCCCTCGCTGAGCTGTTGGCCGGCAGCGGAGACGAGTTGCGGCCACAGCACCGGGTCGGCGCTCAGGTCGCCGATCACCAGGGTGTCGAACTCGTTGACGCGGTGCCGCAGTTCGGTGGCGAGAGCACTCCACGGCAGGCTCTCGGACGCCTTGTTCTCGCGCAGCGACAGGTACATCTGGTCGCCGCGCCGGTCGGTGACCAGATGGCCGCCGAGGTGGATCAGCAGCGGCCCGGGGTGGCGGGCGGCTGCGCGCAGGTGGGCGAGGACGGTCTGCGGGTCGTTGGCGCCGGGCAGGTGGACGGCGTCGACCTGGTCGGCGGAGAGCATGATCTGCGGGGCGACGCCGGCCAGTGCGGCGGACAGTACGGAGGCGTGCGCGGCGCCGCCGCGGCCCCAGCGGCGGCCGCCGCCGTAGCCGCCCTCGATCACCAGGATGCGGCCGCGCAGGCCGCGGCCGATGCCGGTGACGGGTGCGGGAGTTGACGCGGTACCCGGCGCCTGGACGGGGGCGGGCGCGGCGGGCGGCGGCATGTCGGCGGTGATCACCGGGATCATGCTCGTCCAGCCGGTGCTGACCGGCGCGGGCGGCATCGCGGGCGGCGGCGGCACGGGCGTGCCGCCGGCCGGGGTCGCGGTGGGCGCGCCGTTCCGGTTGCCGCCGGGGGTGAGGTCCGGGGGCGCCGTGTTGACCCGTAGGTTGACCGAGGTGGCGAACGGGTCGTTGGCGGGCGGTGGTTCGGTGCCCTGTTTCGGGCCCGCAGGCTGGGTCGGCAGCTTGAAGGTGTCCTCCAGGTCGGCTGCCGCCGGCCCGTCTCCCGTCGTCGATGCCACATCAGCCACCGTCAGGTCACCGCCCCCGTCCGCCGCCTGCGCGACGTCGTGCCCGTTCGCCATGGTGCCCGGCACCACATTTCCGATCCCGGACACGATACGTGCTCGGCGGGTGGCCGGGCCAGGGCGGGTGGCCGGACCCGCCGCGACCCGCGCTGGTCGGCAAGGGTGTCGGACCCGCCGCGACCCGCGCTGGTCGGCAAGGGTGTCGGACCCGCCGCGACCCGCGCTGGTCGGCAAGGGTCTCGGGCGATCTTGCCGGGCGCGGGCCGCGGGCGGTTTCAGTAGGTGACGGTGATGCGGCGGGCCGGTCCGTCGACCCGGATCAGGCCGCCGTACGGGATCACCTGCTGCGGCGAGGTGTGGCCGAGATCCACGTCGAACACGGCCATGGTGTCCGGCGCGTACGTGTCGAGGGCGCGCAGGGCGCCTTCGCGCTGCTCGGCGCGGTACTGGGCGCGCTGCTCGGCGTTGTTGGGCTGCTCGAACGACCAGGCCATGGCGCGGCCGAACAGCACCGCCGGGAACTGGCGCAGCAGGCCGCGTTCACCGAGGTTGCGGAGCATCCGGAACACCTCGGTGCCGGAGGGCATCTCCTCGGACGTCTCCAGGACCAGCACGCAGCCCGCGTACGCCTCGACGGGCAGCAGGCGGTCGGCGGCGGCCATCCAGTGCAGGATCTCCAGGTTGCCGCCCCAGCTGACGCCTTCGACCACTCGGTCCGAGCGGGTCCAGTGGGTGCCGGTGGCGGGCTCGCTCGCGGGCATCCGTTCGAAGGTGGCCGGGTCCTCCCAGCGGCCGAGTTCGGTGCTGACGTCCTCGGCCTCGCGCAGCTCGAACTCGCCGCGCTCGAACAGCGCGGCGCGCAGCGAGGCCTCGGTGAGCGGGTCCAGTGCGCCGGGCCGGCCGAACTCGGTCATCACGGCGCCGCCGTGATAGGAGACCACGCCGTGCCGCCACAGGAAGTCCAGCAGGTTGGTGTTGTCGCTGAACCCGAAGAACGGCTTGGCGTGCGCCCGGATCAACTCCCCGTCCAGGTGCGGGATCACGCTGATCTGGTCCTCGCCGCCGATGCTGGCCAGGATCGCCGTCACACTCGGATCGGTGAACGCCGCGTGCACATCGGCGGCCCGCTCCTGCGGGCTCGCCCCGAGCTTGCGGGTGGTCGGGTATTCGACCGGCTCCAGCCCGAACTGCTCGCGCAGGCGGCGCAGTCCGAGCTCGTAGGGCAGTGGGAACATGCCCGGCCCGGCGAACGAAGGCGAGAGCACGGCGACCCGGTCACCGGGCCGGGGCTTGGGGGCATACATCGGCTGATCTGACATGTCGCGATGCTAGCGAAGCCCTCGGGCCCGCCACGACCGCATTTCCGCCCGGCCCGCGAGGACGCCACCCGATGAAGCTCGACCCAACTGCCCACCTCCCGGCTGAAGTTCAGCGACGGTACGCGGCCGTCGCGATCTCGACGAAGGAACGGATCAACGGGTTGGTGTCGCCTTCGTTCCACACGGCCACCACCCGGCTCGGCGGCATGTCTGTCAGCGGCACCACGGCCAGCTCCGCGGGCAGCTCGTGTCCGAGCGGCGCCAGGCCGACGGTGCCGTTCCACAGCACGGCCTGCTGGCACTCCTGGACGGCCCGCACCATCGGGCCCTCGCGTGGCTCGCCGCCGTTCCAGTACGACTGCCAGCGGGGGTCGGTGCCCGGCGGGAACTGGAACCAGCGGCGGTCGGCCAGCTCGGCCAGCCGCAGCCCCTCGCGGCGGGCCAGGGGATCGTCGGCGCGCAGGACCACGCCGACCGGGTCGGCCCGCAGCGCACGCACCGTCAGCGCGGTCTCGTCGAACGGCGTCCGGGTCAGCGCGACGTCCACCAGCCCGGCCCGCAATCCGCAGGTCGGGTCGGTCAGATCGGTGTCGCGGACCCGGATCTCGGTGCCGGGGTGACGCCGGCGGTAGGCGGCGGCCAGCCTGGCCACGCCCGGGTCGGCGCCGTCGCCCAGGATCCCGATGGTGAGCGTCGCGCCGCCGGCCGCCGCGCTCACCCGCCCCCGGACCCGGTCGGCGTGGTCGAGCAGGGCCCGCGCCTCCTCGAGCAGCACCGAGCCCACCGGGGTGAGCGCGACCCCCGCGGGCGAGCGGGTGAACAGCAACGCCCCGACCTCGGCCTCCAGTTGCTTGATCGCCCGGCTCAGCGGCGGCTGGCTCATGTGCAGTCGGGTCGCGGCCCGGCCGAAGTGGAGTTCCTCGGCGACCGCCACGAAGTAGCGCAAGGTCCGTAGCTCCACGCCGCCACGATACCCACGCGGCACCGGCCGGGATCAGACGCTCGCGGCGGTCAGCAAGGTGTCGATCCGCAGCCGCAGTTCGCGGTCCCCGGCTCCGGAGACGGTCACCATCAGCACCTCGGTGCCGACGGAGTGGGCGAGTTCGGCGTCCAGGGTGGCGGCCGAGCCGACGAGCGGATACGAGTACCAGGCGTCGGGATCCTCGTCGTCGGTGTCCCGGACGCCGAGCTCGACGGTCTCCCAGTCCGTCGCGTCGAAGGCGTACCCGGCATAGTGGGAGACCAACTCCAGGAAGGCGCGCAGGTTGTGGGCCAGGATCCACCCGGCAATCGGCTCGGTCACGTCCACCCCTTCATGAGGCGGCCAGTATCCCAGTCGGGGCGGACGGGCGCGCCCCGCCTACACGTCCAGCAGGGTCTTGCCGAGCGTGGCCCGCGACTCGATCGCGCGGTGGGCGTCCGCCGCCGCGGCGAGCGGGAAGCGGCGGCCGATGACCGGGCGCAGCCGGTGCGCGGCGGCGTCGGCGAGGACGGCGGTGGTGGCGGCGCGGATGGTGTCGGGGGTGGGGCGCAGGGTGAGGACGGTGAGGCGGCGGGCCTCGGTCTCGGCGGGCGGGAGGTCGGTCCAACTGCCGCCGGACAGACCGTAGCTGAGGAGGTGGCCGCCGGGGCGGAGCAGGGTGGTGGCGGTGCGGCCGAGGGTGCCGCCGACGCCGTCGAGGACGAGGTCGACGGGGGCGGTGCCGGCGGTCCAGCCGGGGCGCAGGTAGTCGAGGGTTTCGGCGGCGCCGAGTTCGGAGGCCAGGACGAGTTTGGCGGGGCCGCCGGCCGCGGCGACGACGTGCAGGCCGGCGTTGGTGGCGAGTTGGACGAGCAGGGTGCCGACGCCGCCGGCGGCGGCCAGTATCAGGACGCGGGCGCGGGCGGCGGGTGCGGCGGTGTCCAGCAGCATGCGGGCGGTGCGGCCGTCGGCGAGGAGCGCGGTGGCGTCGTCCAGGTTGAGCGCGTCGGGGACGAGGTGCAGGCCGGCAGCGGGGACGGCGGCGCGTTCCGCGTAGCCGCCGCTGCCGCCGGTGGTGGAGATGACGCGGCGTCCGAGCAGCGCGGTGTCGACGCCGGGGCCGACGGCGGCGACGGTGCCGCCGACGCCGTTGCCGGGGATCATCGGCAGTGCGCCGGTGAACGGCCCGAACCCGGTGGCGCGGAACTGGGTCTCGACGAAGGTCAGGTTGGCGTGCGCGACGTCGATCAGGACCTGCCCCTCCCCCGCCACCGGGTCGGGCGCCTCGCCCGGTACCAGGACCTCCGGCCCGCCGAACTCCCGCAGCCACACCGCCCGCATCGCCTCTCCCCTCCTCGTTCGGCCGGACGTCCCGGCCGCCGGGGCCCATCCTGCAAGTTCAAGCGCTCTTGAGGTCAAGGGCCGCCCGCGGAAGTGTCCTAGCAGCGTGCGAGCATGCCGGGCATGAACGTGAACGCTTTCTGGGAACTGGTGGAGTCGACTCGGGCCACCTCCCCGTGCGACCGCGCCGAACAGCTGACCGAGCGGCTGGCGCAGCTCCCGACGGACGAGGTGCGGGAGTTCCAGCTGCGCCTGGACGAGGTGCGGGCCCCGCTGGACACCATGGCCACGGTCGCGCTGGCGAAGCTGGTCGGGCCTGGCTTCCTGAGTGACGACACCCTCTGGTACTTCCACGCCTGGCTGATCGGCCTCGGCCGCGACGCCCACCGGCTCGCCGTGCACGACCCGGACGCCCTCGCCGGCCTTCCCGAGTTCCGCGCCCTGGCCGCCCGGGCCGAGCGCTTCGTGCCCGACTGGGAGGCGCTCGACTACTGCGCCGCGCAGGCCTGGGAGGAACTGACGGGCGAGGAGGACGGCCTGGAGGAGTCGCTGCTCGCCCAGGGCCACGAGAGCCCGCTGAACGCCGAACCGGAGGGCGAACTCTGGACGGCCGAGCAGACCGCGGCCCGCCTGCCGAAACTCACCGCACTTTTCGCTTCCTGACGGACTGTCAGTCGGCCCGCCTACTCTCGACCCCCATGACCACCATCGAAGACCCCGCGTGGCGCGACAACCCCCGGTTGAACGACTGGCTGGCCGCCGGACGGGAGGCGTTCCCCGCCTGGGCCGAACTCACCGGCGGGGGCTGGGACTTCGGCACGGACTCGCTGGCCCGGCTGGAGCGGGTGATCCGCGAGCGGTACCCGGACCGGGAGCAGGCGGACGCGGACTGGAACGGTTCCTTCCTGACCGCGGCGGCGTGGTACCTCGGCGAGGTGCACGTCCGCAACTACGGTGCGCTGTGGCAGTGTTCGCCCGAATCGCGCCCCTTCCTGGGCAGGGAGATCCATCCGCTCGTTCAACTGCCGCGGGAGGCGCTGGACGAGGAGGAGGCGGAAGAGCTGGCCGAGGCCGAGGAGTTGTGCGAGGACGACTTCCCGCTCTGCGCCCCGATCGACCTGGTGGTCGCGGTGGCCGACCCGGCTTCGACCTACCCGCTGACGGAGACGCTGGAGGGCTACGCGTTCTGGGAACCGGCGGTCGAACGGGCCCTGGAGCTGGCCCGCATCCACCGCCCGCAGAATCCGGGCAGCCGGCCCCGGCCCGACGCGCCCGGGGTGCTCGACCCCGGGCGGCCCGGCCAGGACCTCGCCCACTGGCTGGCGGTGCGCGAGGAGGCGTTCCCGCTCTGGGCGCGGGCCACCGGCCGGGAGGCTGAACTCGACTTCTCCGAGCACTCGTTGGAGATACTCGAGGAGGTCCTGCGGCAGCGCATCCGCGCCCTCGGCCTGGCCGACAGGCTGGACGTCCTGGAGGCGTCGCTGCGGCACGGACTGACCGTGCTCCCCTACTCGCACCGCCTGTTCGACGACCCGGTCTTCGACTGCGCCCTCTGGTACCTCGGCGAGACCGGCTGCCGCGCCCGGGGCGCCCGCTGGCTCCCGCTGCGCGCGAACCTGGACGTCGACCCCGTCACCGTCCGCCAGTTGGCGGTGGCCCGGATCGACCGCCGGATCGGCCCGCGACTGGAGCTGACCGCCGCCGTCCAGAGCTGCCTGCGCGACCGCACCGACCCGGACGACGGCTACCGCCCGCTGCTCCACGCACTCGCCGACCTCGGCTGAACTCCCGTCACTCCAGCGCCCGTTCGATCGCCGTCCGGGTGAACTGCCGGGCCTGCTCGGCGCGTTGGTCACGTTCGTCGGCGGTGATCGGCAGCGGCGTGCCGTAGCGCCGGGCGACGATGTCCGCGACCAGCTCCGACGGGGCGCCCAGGGGCGGCAGTTGGGCGATCGCCTCGCGCTTGGTCACCAGGCGACTCTCGCGCAGCGCGATGGTGGCGCGGGCGGCAGTGATCGGCCCGAAGTCCACCCAGATGTCGTGCTGCCACGGCCCGGGGCGGTCGGTGACCGGGTACCAGTAGGTGCGCAGGTCGGCGCGGAGGTGCGCGTGCAGCTCCGGGTCGCCGACCGGCGGCAGCAGCACGTCCGGGGCGGCGCCGGCCAACCGCAGCCCGCCGTCCAGGAGTTCACGCCGGGTGATGACGGTGACCGGCCGGTCCATCGGCTCGCCCTGGGCGAAGGTGAAGTGGTCGGCGGCCGGGTCGGCGAGCGCGTCCTGCGGCAGGTAGGTGCAGTGCAGCTTCTCCGCGCCCGGCCGCTCGGCGATCAACTCCTCGTGCAGCAAGGACAGTTCGGTGCGCAGCCGGGTGTCCGGCGCGGTCGGCAGGACGGCGATCAGGTCGAGGTCGCTGCGGCCGTGCCGGTAGTCGCCGAGCGCCAGCGAGCCGTGCACCCACAACGCGGTGACGGGGGTCGCGGCGTGCAGGCGGGCGGTGAACTCGGCCAACAGCGGTGCGGCGAGGGCGCGTTGGGCCGGATCGTTGACGGCCTGTTCGGCGGCGGTGGGCAGGGCGGCGACGGGATCCGAGGACGTCATGGCCCCGACTCTGGCACGGCGCCCGCCCGCTCGTCCCGCTTTCGCGCCCCGCGTCGCCGCTGCGGCGTGCCGCCTCCGCCCCGCGATGCCCGCCGTGGCGCGCCGCCCGGGTTCGCCGCGCCTGCGGGGCTAGCGTCGGGTGAACAAGGCCCTGACCAGCGACGAAAGCCGGCGACAAGCGCCGGCGACGAAAGGTGCGCCCCCGATGGCGGAGAAGATCAGCACGTTCCTGTGGTTCGACAACCAGGCCGAGCAGGCGGCCGAGTTCTACGTGTCGGTGTTCCGGGATGCCCGGGTGACCGGCGTGAAGCGGTACTCGGAGGCCGGTCCGGGCCCGGCGGGCAGCGTGATGCTGGTGTCGTTCGAACTGTTCGGCCGGGAGTACCGGGCGCTGAACGGCGGGCCGATGTTCACCTTCAACGAGGCAATCTCGCTCCAGGTGGACTGCGAGGACCAGGCCGAGGTGGACCGCTACTGGGAGCTGCTGACGGCGGACGGCGGGCAGCCCGGCCAGTGCGGGTGGCTGAAGGACCGCTTCGGCCTGTCCTGGCAGATCGTGCCGCGCCGGATGATCGAGCTGCTGGAGGACCCCGATCCGGAGCGGGCGAACCGGGCGATGACCGCGATGCTCGCCATGACCAAGCTCGACCTCCCCGCGCTGGAGGCCGCGGCCGACGGCCGGTGACCCACGGGCAGCAGGCGGCGGCCACGTCGGCCCGCCAGCGGCAGACGGCAGGCGGCAGGCGGCAGGCGGCAGGTTCGAACGCGTGATGGCCCGTCCGAACGCGCGACGGCCCGTCCGGTCAACGGTTTGCAGGGTCCCGGTAAAAGTATTCCTGTTCAGCGGCCTGTCATGTCCAGCCCCTTCTGATCGGCCGTCAGGACGTGTCTTACTGGGCGGCGCTACGCGCGTCACTTCCGTACGTGCACCGGACTGCTGGAGCCCCGCCATGAGCCTCACCCGCCGCCTGCTGCGCACCCTCGCCGCCGGTGCCACCGTCGCCGCCACCGCGCTGGCCCCCGTCACCGCCGGGCACGCCGCCACCGGCACCTACACGCTGGTGGTCCTGCCCGACCAGGGCGAGAACGCGATCTACAACCTGGTGAACTCGGCCACCAAGTCGGTCGACGTGACCATCTACGAGCTGCGCGACACCAACCTCACCACGGCGCTGGTGAACCGCCAGAAGGCCGGCGTGACCGTCCGGGTGGTGATGGACCCCAACCACAGCACGGTCAACAGCGCCGCGTACAACGCGCTGACCGCCGGCGGGGTGAGCGTCGTCTATTCGTCCTCCTCGTTCACCTACACCCACCAGAAGACCATCACGGTGGACGGCGCCAAGTCGTACATCTCCACCGGCAACTTCGACACCACCTACTACGCCACCTCCCGCGACTACGGCGTGCTCGACACCGACCCGGCCGACGTCGCCGCGACCGAGCAGGTCTTCAACGCGGACTACGCGCACACCGCCATCACCCCGTCCGACGGCACCGACCTGGTGTGGTCGCCCACCGACTCGCAGAACCGGCTGCTCGCGCTGATCAACGGCGCCCAGCACAGCCTGGACGTCGAGCAGGAGGAGTTCGGCGACACCGCGCTGGTCAACGCGATCGTCGCCGCCGAACAGCGCGGTGTGACGGTGCGGGTGGTCGCCGAGGACACCTCCGCCAAGTACACCGCGCAGTTCAACCAGGTCACCGCGGCGGGCGGAAAGGTCACCACGTACACCAGCAGCACCGGCTTCTACGTGCACGCGAAGGCGATCGTCGCGGACTACGGCACCTCGAGCGCGAAGGTGTTCGCCGGGTCGGAGAACTTCTCCGACAACTCGCTCAACCACAACCGCGAACTCGGCCTGATCATCGCCGACCCGGCGGTGATCTCCGGCATCGAGTCCACCTTCACCGCCGACTTCAACCGCGTCCCGAGCACCGGCGGCACCACCCCGCCGCCCACCGGCGGCTGCACGGCCGCCCAACTGCTCGGCAACCCCGGCTTCGAGACCGGGGCCCTGGCTCCCTGGACGGGCACCGCCGGCACCCTCAACAACACCAGCACCGAGCCCGCCCACACCGGCAGTTGGGACGTCTGGCTGGACGGCTACGGCACCGCCCACACCGAGACGCTCACCCAGACCGTCACCGTCCCCGCCGGGTGCACCGCGACGCTCAGCTACTGGCTGCACGTCGACACCGCCGAGACCAGCACCACCACCGCCTACGACAAGCTCACCGTCACCGCCAACGGCACCACCGTCGCCACCCACTCCAACCTCGACCACAACACCGGCTACACGCAGCACACCGTCGACCTCTCCGCCTACGCGGGCCAGAGCGTCACGCTGACCTTCACCGGTGTCGAGGACTACCAGAAGCAGACCTCGTTCGTCCTCGACGACCTGGCCCTCAACCTCTCCTGAAGCGCGGCCGGCACCTGGGCTCCCAGTACCCCTCCAGCGGGTACCGGGAGCCGTCGGCGCGGATGACGGCCGGCCGTGGACCGGTGAGCTCGACCCGGTCCCCGGCGGCCAGGAACAGCGGGCGGGGCAGGACGAAGGCGTAGGCGTTGTCGTTCTCGAACTCGTTGATCAGAACGAGCCGCGAGGCCGCGACGGTTCCGTTGTCGGTGAGGTGCATGCGAAGCAGTGTGTCAGGCCGGGATGCGGACGGCCAGGGCGCGGGCGAACCAGGCGAGGGCCGGGGCCGAACTCTCCTGGGGCGTCCAGCCGTTGATCACCGCGAGCAGCCGCAGGTAGCGCTCGCGGCGCGGATCGTTCGCGGCCTCCAGCCTGGCCAGCAACTGCCGGCGCAGCTCGGCGTCGTCCGGGCGGCCCCGGAGCTCGGCGTACTGGGCGGTGACGGCCGCGACCACCGGATCGGCCTGCGCGGAGACGGGGTCGAGGTCCAGGGCCGACCCGACCCGGTCGCGGACCAGCGCGACCGGGTCCCTGCGCGGCGCGGCCGGGCCCCGATCCGCAGCGTGGTGCCGCGCCAACTCCCGTACGGCCGCCTGGAATTCCCGGTCCTGGGTGAGCTCCGCCAACTCCACCCACGCCTCGACCTGTTCGGTGTTCGGCTCCTCGGGCAGTTCGGGAGTCAGCGAGCGCATGATCCCGGCGAACTCCGGGGCGGAGCCGAGGCTACCGAAGACGGCATCGAGGAACTCCCCGACCAGCCTTCGCCGTTCGGCCTCGGAGAGCGTGGCCAGTCTGTGCATGAGATCCATCTCCTCAGGGGATGCCCCGCGCCTGGCCACCGCCGTCAGCACCGCCCGCCGCAACCGCAGCGTCCGGATCTGTACGTCCAACGCCTCGGCGTGCGCCGCCGCGACGTCGCCCAGCGACAGCTCCCGGTCCACCACTTGCCGGATCGTCGGAAGCCCGAGTCCCAGCTCGCGCAGCGTCCGCACCAACTCCAGCCGCGCGACGGCCTCGGCGCCGTACCAGCGGTGCCCGGCCGGGGTACGGCCGGTTGGCGGCACGATGCCCCGATCCGCGTAGAACCGAACGGTCTTGACCGTCAGCCCGGCCCGCCGGGCCAGTTCACCGATCGAATAGCGCGTGTCGCCTGTCATGCCGCCCACTCTGGCCCCTCCCCCTACGGGAGGAGCAACCCTGCACCCACACTTCCCACCGTGAGCTCCTTCAGCTTTGGGAAGGATGCTCACTACACGAATGGATCTTGTGACGCAGGTCGCTTGTGGTTTCTTTAAGGTTTCCGGCCATATTTTATTAAGGGTTTATCACCCATTAAGGTCTGATTCACATGTGACCGCCGCCACCCCACCGCCGAGCCTTCCGACTCGGATGAGAAATTGCTTTGATTCCACGCTTGCGTGCGCGGCGAGCGCCGGCTTCAGGCAATGTGAATGAGCGCGCTGTCCGTCCCGGAAGATCGCGTGCCGTTGTTCCGCTGCGGTACTCGGCCCCGTCAGTTCGTATTCGGCAGTTCAGCGACTCGAGGAGATACCCCATGGCTGCGAGCCACGACCCGGTGCCCACCGCGCATCCGCACCGGTCCGCTCGTGAGGTCGCCGTCTGGCCCCTGACCCCGGTGCCCCAGGCGCGCACCCTGCTCGACATCCTGATCGCCACCGCACAGGCGTTTCCCGGGGCCCCGGCCCTGGACGCCGGCGGCGCGGTGCTCGACTACCAGGCGCTGCTCCACGAGGTGAGCACCCTGGCGAACTGGCTCAACCAACGGGGGATCGGCGCCGGCGACCGGGTCGGCGTCCGAGTTCCCTCCGGCTCCGCCGACCTGTACGTCTCGATCCTCGCGGTGCTCGCCGCCGGCGCCGCCTACGTGCCGGTGGACGCCGACGACCCCGACGAGCGGGCCGAGATGATCTGGCAGGACGCCCGGGTCTGCGCCGTGATCGGCGCCGGCCGGCAGGTCGCCCTGAACGGGGCCGTCCCGCCCGCCGGCCGGGCCGCCGGGCCGTCGCCGGACGACGACGCCTGGATCATCTTCACCTCCGGCACCACCGGCCGCCCCAAGGGCGTGGCGGTCACGCACCGCTCCGCCGCCGCCTTCGTGGACGCCGAGGCGCGGATCTTCCTCCAGCAGCACCCGCTCAGTCCGGGCGACCGGGTGCTGGCCGGCCTCTCGGTCGCCTTCGACGCCTCCTGCGAGGAGATGTGGCTGGCCTGGCGTCACGGCGCCTGCCTGGTCCCGGCCCCGCGCTCACTGGTCAAGGCCGGCACGGACCTCGGCCCCTGGCTGGTCGAGCGCGCCATCACGGCGATCTCCACCGTACCCACCCTGCTCGCGCTCTGGCCCCAGGAGTGCCTGGACCGGGTACGGCTGATCATCGTCGGCGGCGAGGCCTGCCCGCCCGACCTGGTGCACCGGATCGCCGCCCCGCACCGCGAGTTCTGGAACACCTACGGCCCCACCGAGACCACCGTGGTCGCCACCGCCGCCCGGATGCTGCCCGGCGAACCGGTGCGGATCGGCGCCCCGCTGGACGGCTGGCAGCTCGCCGTCGTCAACGAGGTCGGGCACCCGGTCGGCTGGGGCGAGACCGGCGAACTGCTGATCGGCGGCATCGGCACCGCCCGCTACCTGGACCCGGCCAAGGACGCGGAGAAGTTCACCGCCCACCCCGCGCTGCCCGGCGGGCGGGTCTACCGCAGCGGCGACCTGGTGGTCGCCGACCCGCGCGGCCTGATCTTCGTCGGCCGCGCCGACGAGCAGGTCAAGCTCGGCGGCCGGCGGATCGAACTCGGCGAGGTGGACGCCGCACTCCAGGCGCTGCCCGGAATCCGGGCCGCCGCCGCGGCCGTGCGCACCAACCCGGCCGGCACCCAACTGCTGGTCGGCTACCTGGTGCCGCACCCCGGGGTGGATCCCGACCTCACCCTGGCCCGCAAACTCCTCCAGGAACGTCTGCCGGCCGCCCTCGTCCCGCTGCTCGCCGCCGTCGACCAGCTGCCCACCAAAACCTCCGGCAAGGTCGACCGCAACGCCCTGCCCTGGCCGCTGCCCGGCCTCGGCCAGGGCGACGGCGGCCACCGGGCCCCACTCACCGGCACCGCCGGCTGGCTCGCCGAACAGTGGGAGGCCACCCTCGGCCTGCCGGTCCGGGCCGACAGCGACTTCTTCGCGCTCGGCGGCTCCAGCCTGGTCGCGGCCCGGCTGATCTCGGTGCTGCGCGCCAGGTTCCCCGGCCTCTCGGTCGCCGACCTGTACGCCAACCCGGTGCTCGCCGACCTCGCCGCCCTCCTGGACGGCCAGGACAGCGGACCGGTGCCCGCCGCCGTACTGGACGGCCAGGACAGCGGACCCGGCCGGCAGCGCCAGGTCCGCCGCACCCCGCGCCGGGCCGCGATCGGCCAGACGCTGGTGCTCGCCGTCCTCTACACCGTCACCAGCGTGCGCTGGGTACTCGCCGTCGCCGGGGTCGACAACCTGATGGGCGGCCGGCTCGACTGGGCCCCGCACACCCCCTGGTGGTTGATCATCACCGGCCTGCTGCTGTTCTCCAGCTCCATCGGCCGGCTACTGCTGACCGCCCTCGGCGCCCGGCTGCTCACCGCCCGGCTGCGCCCCGGCAGCTACCCCCGCGGCGGCCTGGTCCACCTGCGGCTCTGGGCCGCCGAGCGGGCCGCCGTGGCGTTCGGCGCCGGCGACCTGATCGGCACCCCGTGGGCCCGGCACTACGCCCGGCTGCTCGGCTGCGAGGTCGGCCGGGGCGCCCACCTGCACGCCCTGCCGCCGATCACCGGCCTGGCCCGCTTCGGCGCCGACTGCGCGGTGGAACCAGGCGTGGACCTGGCCGGCTGGTGGCTGGACGGCGACCTGCTGCACATCGGCTCGATCGAGATCGGCGCCGGCGCCCGGATCGGCGCCCGGACCACCCTGATGCCCGGTGCCCGGATCGGCGCCGCCGCCGAGGTCGCCCCCGGCAGCTGCGTGCTCGACGCCGTCCCGGCCGGGCAGCGCTACCACGGGACGCCCGCCCGCCCCAGCAGCGAACCGGGCGAACCCTGGCCCGCCGCGGGCCGGGCCCGCCGCCGCGGGGGCTTCTGGAACCTCGCCTACGGCCTCGGCCTGTTCGGCTTCACCCTGCTGCCGCTGCTCGCCGCCGTACCCGGGCTGCTGGTGCTCTACCCGATGCTCGACACCGACCGCACGCTCGGCAGCGCGATGCTCCAACTCGTGTCCTTCAGCCTCGAGTTGACGGTCATGACCCTTGCGGTCTACGCGCTGCTGCTGGTGCTGCTGATCCGGATCTTCAGCGTGCCGATCAAGCCCGGCCACCACCCGGCGCACGGCAAGGTCGCCTGGTGCGTCTGGGCCGTCAACCGGCTGATGGACACCGCCCGCCGCACCCTCTTCCCGTTCTACGCCAGCCTCTTCACCCCGGTCTGGCTGCGGCTGCTCGGGGCCAGGATCGGCAGCCGGGTGGAGGCCTCCACGGTGCTGGCGCTGCCCGGTCAGATGTCCGTGGACGACGGCGCCTTCCTCGCCGACGACACCCTGATCGCCCCGTTCGAGGTGCGCGGCGGCTGGCTGCGGGTCGGCCCGTCCCACGTCGGCCGGCGGGCCTTCGTCGGCAACTCCGGCATCGTCGGCGCCGACCGCGAGCTGCCCGACCGGGCCCTGGTCGGGGTGCTCTCCGACGCGCCCGCCAAGGCCGCGCCCGGCTCCTCCTGGCTCGGCCGGCCCGGCATCGAACTGCCCCGGGTGGCCGACCAGGCCGACGAGGGACGCACCTACGACCCGCCGCGCCGGCTGGTGCTGGCCCGGGCCGGCGTGGAACTGTGCCGGCTGCTGCCGGTGGTGCTCACGGTGATCCTGGGCGACCTGGTCTTCGGCGCGCTCCAGGAAGTCATCGACCGGGACGGCCTGGCCGCGGCGCTGGCCGTCGGCGGAATCGTGCTGGCCGGCGCGACCCTGGCCGCCTGCCTGGTCACCACACTCGCCAAATGGCTGCTGGTCGGCCGCTTCCGCAGCGGCGAACACCCGCTCTGGTCCAGCTTCGTCTGGCGCAACGAGCTCTACGACACCTTCGTCGAGGAACTGGCCATGCCCTGGGGCGGCCGGACCCTGCTCGGCACGCCCTACCTCAACCTGTGGCTGCGCAGCCTCGGCGCCAAGATCGGCCGCGGCGCCTGGTGCGAGACGCACTGGCTGCCGGAGGCCGACCTGGTCACCGTCGGCCCCGGCGCCAGCGTCAACCGGGGCACCGTGCTGCAGACCCACCTGTTCCACGACCGGGTGATGCGGCTCGGCACCGTGAAGCTGGACGAAGGTGCCACCCTCGGACCCAACTCCATCGTGCTGCCCGGCGCCACGATCGGCGCCGGCGCCTCGATCGGCGGGGCCTCCCTGGCCATGCGCGGCGAGTCGCTCCCGGCAAGCACCCGATGGATCGGCAACCCGGTCGCCGCCTGGCCGACCCCACACCCGACCGGCCCGCCCCAGCAGACCCACGAACGCCGGCCACCGGTTCGCCGCCAGACCCCGAGGCACCGCGCCGGAGCCAGGCCGGCCGCACGTTGAGCCGGTAACTCCCGAACGCGAAGCGGAAATCCACGGGCGGGCGACGTTCCACACCGCAGGGTGCGAAACATCGCCCGCCCGTACCGCGTACGCGCCGACGGGCTGCGGCTGCGGCCGGGAACCCCAATCCCGCCCCCGCACCCGCGCCCAACTCCGCACCCGCCGCACCGGCACCCCCCTCGCCGAACTCCTCACCCGGGCCGGCCCGTTGGAGACCCACTGACCGGGCGGGCGGTCGTGGGCAAGCTGGGAACCGGAAGGGCATCTCGCGTCTGGACAAATTCCGGGAGATTTTGACACCGTGAGGCGCGCCGGCCCGGCAATCGAACATGCGACCGAAGCCTTCCGGGAGTCCAGCCATGCCATCCGTCCGTCTCGCCGCCGACGCCACCGCCTTCTACACCGAGCAGAGCGCCTTCTCCGACCCCGGCGACCTCGCCCCGCGCTACGCCGCACTTCCCACCGATCCCGCCGAACTCGCCCGCATCGCACGCGACTTGATGATCCACCGCCTGGAGGGCGGGCAGTTCCGTTTCACCCTCCCCCGGGACCGTCTCCACAACGACGCCGAAACCCGCTACCTCGACGACATCCTCCGGCTGATCCTCGAGCGGAACGACGCCCCGCTGACGCAGCCGCGTGCCACCGGCGACCGATTCGTCGGCGTCTGCCGCGACTTCGCGTTGCTGCACTGCTCATTCCTGCGCCACGCGGGCATCCCGGCCCGCGTGCGGTACGGCTTCGCCGACTACCTCGGCACGGACGGCTTCCACGCCGATCACATGGTGACCGAGTACTGGGACAGCGAGCGGGGCTGGCTGCTCGCCGACGTCCAGGCGGCCGACCCGGCGATCGCGGCCGCGTGGAACCTCGACTTCGACCCCATGGACGTTCCGCGCGAGCGTTTTCAGGTCGCGGGCAAGGTCTGGCAGGCCGTCCGCGCGGGCGAGGCCGACCCGAAGGCGTTCGGGCTGCACCCGCCGCAGGTGGGGCCGATGTGCGGGGAGTGGTTCGTCGCGGGGTGCGTCCGGCTGGATCTCGCGGCGCTGAACAAGGTCGAAACGCTGCTGTGGGACGTCTGGGGCACGGGGGCGGGCAGCGACGCGGACATCACCGACGCGATGCGTGAACTCTACGACCGGGCCGCACTCGTGGCCTCCGACGACGTGCCGTTCGACGCCGCGCGGGCGCTCTTCACGCAGCACGACGGACTGCGGGCGCCGAGGACGGTACTGTCCCTGGCGCCCCTCAACGGCCCGCGCGAAGTGGCCCTGCGCCGAGCCCCGCTCGGCCTCCGGTAAGGAGGTCGCGGGCGCAACAGGCCAACTCCGTTGCGCCCTCTACAACTTGGCGGCACCCTCGGCCTACGCTGGCCGGACTCAACAGCCGAGTCGCCGAGGATGACACATGATCAAGCGTCGCTCACTGTTCGCTCTCGCCGGTCTGGGCGGGGCCGCCGCCCTGCTGCCGGCCGGGCCTGCCCTGGCGGATTCGCCGCAGCCCATCGACCTGCCCTCGCCGACTGTCGGCCGGCCGGTCGGTACCGTCAGTCTGCACCTGGTCGACCACGGCCGGCCCGACCCGTTCGAACCCGCCTCCGGGGCACGCGAGTTGATGGTGCAGTTCTGGTACCCGGCGCGGGGTACCGGGGACCAGGGCCGGGCGTCGTACACGACCCCGCGGGTCGCGGCCGCGCTCGAAGGTTTTCTGCTGATCGACCCGGGCACGTTGTCGCGGATCCGGCCCACCGCCCACGCCGGCGCCCCCGTCCACCCGGGCCCGCTGCCGCTGCTGCTGTTCGGGCACGGGCGGAAGGGTGGGCGCAGCAACTGCACGGCGTTGGCGGAGGAGTTGGCCGCGCACGGCTACCTCGTCGCCGCCATTGACCACACCTACGACGCCACCGCCGTGGAGTTCCCGGACGGCCGGGTGGTGTACAGCTCGTTGTCGGACGATCCGCCGGGCAATGACGGCCCGGACCGGCAGCAGATCGCCGCACGGGTCGGCGATCTGCGCTTCGTGGTCGACGAACTGACCGGCGGCCGGCTGCCGTTCCGGGTCGACGGCGGGCGAATCGGGGTGCTCGGCCACTCCATGGGCGGGGCCGCTGCGGCCGAGGCGCTGCGGCAGGACTCCCGGCTGCGGATCGGCCTCGACCTCGACGGCGGCCTGTTCGGTTCGTCCGTTCCCGAACTCGGGCTGGACCGGCCGTTCCTGCTGCTCACCTCGCTCGAGGACCACGACACCTGGCGGCGCTGGCGCGAGCACCACCGGGCCTGGGGACGTCAGCTCCGGACCCGGGGCGCGGGCCACCTCACCTTCACCGACCTGCCGCACGCCGCCGGGCCGGGCCACCTCGCCGACCGCCTTCCCGCCGAGGTCTACGCCGGCCTCTTCGGCACCCTCGCCCCGGCCCGCGCCACCGAACTCACCCGCGCGTACGTCCGCGCCTTCGCCGACCGCTTCCTGCGCGACTGCCCCGCCCCGATCCTCGACGGACCGTCCCCGCGGTACCCGGAGATCGAGTTCCGCTGGAGCGTCCAGTAGGACCGGGGCCTCAACTCCTCAGCGCTCAGCCTCCGGTGAGGAGGTCGCGGAGCAGGGCGACGGTGTCGGGGTCGAGGTCGCGGCCGGTGCGGCGGCTCAGTGCGTCGAGGCGGTTGACGGCGCGGACGAGTTGGTCGCGGGCGCCGGCCGAGGCGTACGCGTAGAACAGGTCGCGGTGCAGGAGTTCGACGTCAGGGGCGACGGCGAGGGCGCGGAAGATCGCGGCCTCGGCGGTGCGGTGGTCGCCGTACTGGAGGCGGCGGGCGGCGAGTTCGTGCGCGGTGTCGACGATCGCGGCCAGCATGTCCTGGCGTTCGGTCTCCGCCCAGCCGAACGTCCCGGCCGGGGACTCGGCGAACGGGGCGCCGCGGACCAGGGCGAGGGCGTGGGCGAGTGCGGCGTCGGCGGTGGTGGAGGTGGAGCGCATGCCGCGCCGGTACAGGCTGCGGAACTCGTCCCAGTCGCAGCCGACCGTCGGGGCCAGCGTGTACGTCTCGGCGGGCTCGGCGGCCAGGTAGTCGCGGCCCTCCGGGGAGGCGCCCAACCAGGCGGCCAGCGCGGCGAGTTTGACCGGCAGCGGTTCGGCGAGCCGCTCCGCGGTGGCCTTCGGGTCGAGGTGGGCGGCGCCGGGGTGGATGTCCCGGTCGACCACCGAGTGCTCGGATCCGGGGCGCAGCGCCAGGTACGCGGCGAGCTCGGTCAGCCGGGGGCGGGCGGCCGGGTCGATGCTGCCCGCCACCCCGAGGACGTCCACCGGGCCGAGCAGCCGGATCCGCGGCGCGGACCGCAGGTGGTGCGCCTCCGGGGAGCGCAGGATCGCCAGCAGGTCGTCACTGTCGGTCCGGGCGGCGGTGCTCCCGGGCCGGGCGGACGGCCGGGCGGCGGCGCTCGCGGCGTGCGGGTCGGGTGCCTCCGCCTGGTCGTGGATCGGCGCGGGCTCGGGCACCACCGGCTGGGCGGCCGGGGCCGGGACGGCGGGGGCGGTCTCGACCGGCGGGAGCTCGAAGTACTGGGTGCCGGCCGTGGGTTCCGGGGCGGTCTCCGCCGGCGGCAGCTCGAAGTACTCCGTGCGGTCCGGCTCCGGTGCCACGACGGGTTCCGGCACCGACTCCACCGACCGCTCCGCCACGGGCTCCGCCACCGACTCCACCGCCGTTTCCACGGGCGGGAGTTCGGCGGTGTCGGCGGCGTCCGGGTCGTGGTCGAGCGGCGCGGGGTCCACCGGAACGGGGTCCACCGGAACGGGGTAGGCAGCGAGCCGCGGGTCGACGACGGTGCCGTGCGGCGGCGTGGTGGCCTTGCGGGCCTGGCCGTTGGCGGCGTGCCGGGGCTCGGCGGGCGGGACGGGGGTGACCGGGGTGACGGCGTAGGGGTTGGTGGGCGCGGTGGGGACGAGCCCGGCGAACGGGCTGCTGCCGGTGGGCACGACCCGGGCCAGCACGCGCGGGCCGTCGGCGCCGCCGTCGGCGCCGGGCTTGGCCAGCGACAGCGGCGCCGATGCCTCGGCCGCGTGCTGCTCCGCGCCGCCGGGTCCGCCGAGCAGGGCGATCAGCCGGGCGTCCAGAGAGCTGTCGGCGCGCTCGGGCATGCCGCCGTCCGACTCGAAGCCGAGCGGTCCGGGGTGGGCGGCGATCGCGGCGCCGACGGTGGCCAGTGCGGGGACGGCGGGGAGCGGGATCTCGGCCTCGTCCTCGGGGCCGTTGTGCGGGCCGTCGAGGGTCCAGTCGGGGGCGGGGTGCTGGGTGAAGTCTCCGGAGGCGCGGACGAGTTCGCCGAGCTGGTCGTACTGTTCGCGGCTCAGGCGCTGGAGTTCGACGTTCAGGTGAAGGCCGGGCAGGGTGAACTGGCCGACGGCGGGGAGCGTCCAGCGGGCGACGGGGCCGGCCCCGCGCTCGGGGGCACGGGTGAGGACGGCCAGGCAGGTGCGGGGGCGGCCGTCGAGCAGCCGGCCGAGTTCGGCGGGGATGCCACCGGCGGGCGGCTGCGCGGAGAGCACGATCTCCGGCACCCAGGCCTCGTCGGCGCTGCCCCGGCTGCGGGCCTCGCGGGGGCTGCCGGCCTCGGCGGCGACCAGTGTGGCGCGGGCCTTGGCGGTGCGCGGGCCGAGGGCGGCGAGCGCGGCCTCCAGGGTGGCGTGGTGGTGGACCCGGTCGGTGGCGGGGCCGGCGGCGGGCAGGTCGGTGGCGATGCCGACCAGGTGCAGGTGGAGACGGTCGGCGAGCGGGCTGTGGGCGAGTTCGACGGCGAGGGTGCGCAGCACGTCGTCGGCGTCGTCGGGGTGCCCGGAGAGGTGGACCAGGCGGACGGTCTCCAGGTCCGCGAGGACGGTGGAGCCGTCGGGGCTGTTGCCGAGGGTGACCAGCGCCGGGTAGGGAGCGCTGTACTTGGCGGCCTGCCCGGCGGACAGCAGCTCGTTGGAGTCGTCGGGGCACCACCACACGTTGGGGGCGTGCGCGGCCCGGAACGGGGCGATCGGCACGGCGGGTGCGGCCAGGTGCAGTTCGACGGTGCCGGCGTTGGTGATCCGGGCGGCGACCAGGGCGGGCAGCCGCTTGTCGCCGCGGACGGTGTTGCGGCCGAGGGTGCGCAGCGCGCGGTTGAGCAGTTCCAGTCCGCCGTCGTTCTGGCGGGCCTTCAGCTCGGCCTCGAAGCGGCCGGCCGGGGCGGACGGCAGCGCGATCCGGTGCCGGGGGCGGCGGGCCCGCTGCTGGTCGGTGCGGCGGCGGGCGACCAGGCTGACCAGCGCGGCGGCCATCAGCACGCCGACGGTGGAGACCGCCAGCGGCACGGTGTAGTCGTCGCCGTGGCGGGCCTGCTGGTCGCGGGCGGCGGGCAGGTTGGCGGCGGGCGTGCTGTCCTGCGGCGCGGGCGTCTCGGCGCCGGTGGACGGTGCGGGCGTCTGCTCGGGCGCGGGGCTCTCCGCAGCGGGGCTCTGCGCGGCCGGACTCTGCGCCGTCGGGCTCTGCTCGGCCGGGCTCTGCGCAGCGGGCGACGCGGGCGCAGGTGGCTGGGCGGCAGGCGGCTGGGCGGCGGGCACGTCGTCGTGCTCGGGCCGCTCGGGCGCGTGGCTGCGCGGCACCACCGGGGCCTGCGGCGCGGGCGCCCCCGCCGCGGGCGGCTGAGCGGCAGCCGGCGCCCCGGGCATGGTGAGCACCATGCCGGGCGCGAGCAGGTCCGGGTTGGTGAGCTTCTCGCCGTCGGGCGCGGTGACGCCCTTGTTGGCGTCGAACAGTTCGGGCCAGCGGTCGCCGTCGCCCAACTCCCGCTGGGCGATGCCGGACAGCGAGTCGCCGGAGTGCACGGTGACGGTGCCGTGGGCGGCCGCGGTCAGCCCGGGCGGGGTGACGGCGGCACTCTGGGTACCCCCACCGGCCGCGCCGCCACCCGCTGTCCCGGCGCCCCCGCCACTCGCGGCGTCGGGCTTGGCGTCGGCGGGCATCAGCAGCCGCCAGCCGGGCTGGATCGGGCGGTCGGCGTCGAAGCGGGTGCCGGAGTCGTCCATCGCGCGGCCCGCGTTGAGTTTGGCGATCTCCGTCCAGCGTTCGCCGGAGCCGAGTTGGCGTTCGGCGATGGTCCACAGGCTGTCGGCGGGCCGGGAGTCGCGCACCGTGTAGGTGGGCTGCTGGGGGTCGGCGTCGGGTGCCGCGGCGGGGGCGGCGGCGGGCAGTGCGGCGAGCGCCGGGGAGGACGTCAACTGGGCGACGGCGGCGGGGCGTTCGGCGAGTTCGGGGGTGGCGGCGAAGGCCGAGCCGGCCACCGGGAGCAGGGCGAGCACGGAGCCGACCAGGCCGGCGGCGATCCGCTGGCTCCAGCCGAAGGCGGGGAGCCGGCGGGCGACCCGGCCGCGCAGCTGGGCGGGGATCTCGATCAGTACGGAGATCAGGAAGCACAGCCAGCCGAGCCAGCCGACGCCGACCAGCAGCCACAGGAACAGGCTGCCGTCGTCGGGGCTGGTGAGCGCCTCCACCAGGCCGCGGCCGAACGGGTTGCCCATGGCGGCGACGGTGGCGGTGCCGTAGCCGAGCAGGGCGGGCACGCCGATCAGCAGCACGGCCAGCGCCAGCAGCGAGCCGAGCGCGGCGAGCAGCGAGCCTCCGGCGCCGCGCCGTCGGGCGGGGCGCCCGAGATGAACGGGCGTGGTGCCGCCGGGGTGCGGTCGCCGCCCCGGGCGGCCCTTGCGGTGCTGGTCGTCGGCTCCGCGCGCGGCCATCAGCCGGTCGTCCCTTCCGTGATGCCGTGTACCAGGGTGGCCTTGCCGTGACCCTGCACGGGGAGTGTGGTGATGCCGACCAGGCCGAGCAGCGCGGTCGGGTAGTCCGTTTCGACGGTGACGCTGAACGTTTGCAGGTCGTTCGGGTTCGGGAAGCCGATGGCGCCCTTGATGCCGTGGCCGCGCAGGTACGCGGTGGCGGCCCGTTCGGCGGCGGGCCGGTCGAAGCGGTAGCCCCGGCCGGCCCGCAGCGCGTCGATGTCGAGCTGCTGGCCGCCGGCCCGGGCGGCTTCCTGGGCGAGCGCGTCGGTCCGTTCGACGGCACGCAGCCGTCCGCCGCAGTCGAGAACCAGGCCGACCACGGCCACCAGGCTGACGGCGGTGACGGCGACCATGACCGAAATGCTGCCCCGGTCAAGGCAGTTCACGCCTCGTTCGTTCACGGTCCCTCCCCCTGAGGTGTGATCAGTTTCCCCGGTAGCGGTCCACCACGGAGGTGAATGTACCGGTGAGCGTCTTGTGGCCGGGCAGGCCGTCGAGTTCCATCAGGTCGCCGAACGCGACGGTGCAGGAGACCCGGACGGTGATGGTGGTGAGCGGTTCTCCGTCGGTGTTCAGGATGCCGTACTCGGGCTCCCCGACGGGCTCGGTCGCGCACTGTACGCGGCGGTCGGCGAGGGCTTGTTGGACCGCGTCGGCGGCGGCCTGCCGGGCGCCCTCGGGGGTGCGGGCCAGCGAGGCGGCGCGCGCGCCGGAGCGGGCGGCGGCGTCGACGATCGCGCCGGTGCTCTGGACGCGCCCGGCGGCGACCGCCATCAGCGCGAAGGCGAGCACCACGGGCACCACGATGGCGGCCTCGATCGCGAACGACCCCCGGTCGTCGCGGCGTATCCGAAGAAGGTCTCTCACGGCTGCCCCTGCGGAACGAACTTCTCCCGGGGCGCGCTGGCGGTCTTGGTGAGCGTCAGCCGGTCGAAGAACGGCAGCACGGACGCGGGGTGGACGGTGACGGACAGCCGGTACAGGTCGGGGTCGCCGCTGTCGGTGTCGATGTGTTCCAGCCGGGCGAGGTTGCCGAGCCGGTCGGTGAAGTCCTGGGCCCGCCTCGGCCCGTCGTCCGCGCGCGCGCCGTTGACGCGTCCGGCGTCCACGCCCTCCCGGGCGGCGGTCAGCGCGGCCTGGTCGGCGTACCACCAGAGTCCGGCCTGAACGACCAGGAGGATGACGAACAGCACGGCGGGGAAGACGATGGCGAGGCTGATCGCCATCGCTCCCGCGTCGAGCGTGCGTCCGCGGAACTGCCGGACCGTCAGGGCCGTACGGGCGACGGGCCGGGGCGGGCGGGAGGTCACGGTGCCTGGCCCCCGTCCGGCACGTTCTGCGGGATCTTGTTCTTCACGTTGGTGCCGAGCTGGGTGATCGCGTAGACCACCGCGCCGGCGATGGCGACCAGCACGATGACGGCGAGCGCGAGTTCGATGCTGATCGCGCCGCGGTCGCCGGAGGCGCGGGCGGCCCGCAGCTTGACCAGCCGGAACTCGAGGACGGGGCGCAGCAGGTGGACGGGGAACAGCAGCGGCAGCAGAACTGCCGTGGCCAGGGCGCGGATTCGGTTCATGGTGTGCTCTCCGGTGCGGGGTGGCGGGGTACTCGTGGAGGTCATTGGACGGTCAGCATCTGGTAGAGCGCGGGGAAGACGATCAGGACCGTCATCAGCAGGGTGAGCGCGGAGCCGGGTGCGACCATTCGTTCGCTGTCGGTGTTGGCCTTGGCGAGTTCTTCGGAGAGCAGTTCGCCGCGCAGGCTCTTGGCGCGGGCCCGCAGGGTGTCGTAGACGGCGGCGCCGTCGACGCCGGAGATCCGCATGATGTCGGCGACGTCCTGGAGCGGGGTGAGGCCCAACTCCTGGGCGAGGGTGTCGAGTCCGTCCCAGGGCGGGAGCCGGTCGGTGGCGGCGCGTTCGAGGGCGTCGCGGATCCGCCGGAAGACGGTGCCGCGGCCGGCGGAGGCGGCGCGGCGGAGTGCTTCGGCGGGTCCGCAGTCGGCGGCGCGTTCCAGCGCGACGAGTTCCAGGTAGGCGGCGATGCCGTGCAGGTACTCGGTGCGGGCCTCCTTGGCCTCGCCGGCCACGATGGCGTCGGGGACGAACCAGAGCAGTGCGCCGAGCAGCGGTCCGACCAGCAGCGGGACGGCGATGGGCAGTCCGTCGCCGAACAGGGCGGCCAGTGCGGCGAAGTAGCCGGGCAGCGAGAGGCCGATGACGGCGAACAGCACCTTGTGTGCCATGAACCGGGCGGGGCTGCGGCCGATCAGGGCGAGTTCCTGCTGTGGGATGCGGACCCCGGGCAGTTGGAGCGAGCGGGTGCCGACCCGGTCGTACCAGGGGTCGGCGGCGTCGTCGGCGGCGTCCCGGCGCGGTTCGGGGGTGCGGTGCAGCCGGTCCAGGGCCTGGCCCAGGTCCGGTGGGGCGGGGCGGAGTTCGGCGAGCAGCAGGGCGAGGCCGCCGGCGGCGGCGGCGCCGGCCAGGACGGCCCAGGGCGAGATCATCGGGCTCCCTTGACCAGCGGGTCGTTGTCGTCGCCGGCCGCGGTGTCGGCGGTTTCGTCGCCGGTGCGCTGTCCGGGCATCCGGCCGGCCTTGGAGCGCCGGTCCTGTTCCAGGATCCGTGGCAGGGGGGTGTACGAGGCGAGCGAGCGCATCCAGGCGATCACCAGCACGAACGCCACCGCGACGACGCCGAGCACGAGTTGGCCGATGCCGGTGGTGTAGGGCTGGGTGTAGGTGGAGTTGAACGAGCCGAGGACTATCACCAGCAGGATGATGCCCACCATCCAGCGGATGGTGGTGCGGTGCTTTGCCCGGTCGGCCTCGATGGTGCGGCGCTGGCGGACTTCCTCGCGGACCGATTCGGCCATGTCGGCGAGGGCCCGGGCCAGGCCGGGGCCGCTGTCGCCGGCCCGCAGCAGGAGGGCGGCGAGCACCTTGTCGGCGGTGGCGTCGGCGAGTTGGTCGGCGAAGGCGCGCAGTGCGTCCTCGGGGCGCCAGCGGGCCTGGAGGCGGGCGGCGAGCTCGGTGATCTCGGTCTCCAGGGCGGCGGGTGCGGTGCGGCGGCTGGTGACGATGGCCTGGTTGAGGCCGACGCCGAGCAGCAGGACGTCGGCGAGGCGCTGGGTCCACTCGGCGAGTGCTTCCAGCCGTTCGATCCGGCGGGTGTCGGAGCGGGTGGCGTCGAACAGCCAGGGCAGGCCGAAGACGCCGGCGGGCACCAGCAGGGCGACCAGCGGGATGCCGGTGAACAGCCAGCCGGCCGGGCCGCCGAGCAGGGCCAGCGCGAGCTGGATGCGGCGCAGCCGGGCGACGCCGGGCGAGGCGGTGCCGGGGGCGCCGTACCAGAGGGTGTGCAGCCGTCCTTCCAGCGGGTTGGCCCGTTCGTCGGGGTCGGCGCGCCGTCCGGTCAGTCCGGCGGCCAGGGCCACCAGTCCGCCGGCGGTGAGCAGTCCGCACAGCACGTACAGGAGCATCAGCGCATCCCCCCGATCCGCAGGTTCAGCGGCGCGCCCCAGGCCCCGTAGGGGGAGGCGAGCAGCCCCGCGTCGAAGCCGGCCCGGCGCAGGTCGTCCAGGCAGTGCGGCGGGGTGACGGGGACGGCCCGTACCTCGCCGAGTTCCGGGCGCGGCCCGAAGACGGTGTTCATGGCGGGCCGTCCGGACTCGCCGAGGCCGGCCACTTCCAGGACGTGCGAGACGAACCGGTGGCGGCGGCCGCCGACGGCGGTCTCGTCGACCATGGTGACGTGCACGATGAAGTCGATGGCGTTGGCGGTGAGCCGGTAGGCCAGGCTGTCGGTCATGTGGGAGCCGTACTCGAGGCAGAGTTCGGCGATCCGGTCGACCACCATGTGCGGGCCGCGGGCGTGCAGGGTGCACATCGAGCCGCCCTCGCCGTTGGTCATCACCCGCAGCATCGGCACGACCTCGCCGGAGCGGACTTCGCCGACGATGATCCGCGAAAGCGTCATCCGCAGTGCGGCGGGAATGAGTTCACCGATCGTCAGCTCGCCGGCGAGCCGTCCGTCCACGCGTTCGCCGTTGCCCTCGCGGGCCTCCATCGGTACGACCTGGCGCAGGTGGCCGAGGGTGTGCAGCCAGAGCTCGAACTCGGACTCCAGGGTGCCGATCCGTTCGTCGGGCGGGATCTCGGCGGCCATCGCGCGCAGCAGGCTGGTCTTGCCGACGCCCTGGGTGCCGGTGATCATCACGTTCTTCCGGGCCCGGATGGCGGCGGCCAGGAACGCGGCCAGGGTGGTGTCCACGGTGCCGAGTTGGACCAGGTCGCGGAGGTTGGCGCTGGCCACCCGGTGGCGGCGGATCGCCACGTAGGGGCGGGGGGTGACCTCGGTCATCGCCTGCAGGCGCATGCCGCCCTCCAGGCGCAGCGCGAGCATCGGGCTGGCGGTGGACAGGCTGCGTTCGCCGCCGCCGTGCTGGCGGGCCAGGTCCTGGAGCAGCTCGATGAGTTCCTCGTCGGAGTCGGCGACCGGCGGGACCTGCCGCAGCGGCTGGTGCACCCGCGAGACCCAGACGTCGTCGCAGCCGTTGATCAGGATGTTCTCGATCTCCGGGTCGTCGAGGTACGGCTGGAGGCGCCCGGCCCGGAACAGCAGGTCGTAGACGGCCTCGGAGAGCGCCCGGTCCTGTTCGCGGGTGGGCGGGATGCCGTGGGTCTGCGCGTAGGCGTCGGACCAGCGGGCCACCGCCTCCTCGATCAGCGCCCGTCCGCGCTGACGGCGGGTGGCCCGGTCGGCCTCGGTGCCGGACGCCTCGTTCAGCCGGGACAGCTGCTGGTGCAGTTCGGCCGCGACCTGCCGCTTCAGCTCCCGTGCGACCTGGGTGTCCACGGCCGGCACCGCCCCGGCCGGGCCGAGCGCGGGCACGGCGGCGGGCATGGCCGACACCGGGCCGGTCGGCGGGACGGGCGCGGCGGGCATCGGCGCGGGCACGGCCGGCGCGGCCCACGGCAGCTCGCCGGCGTCCGCCGAACCTCCGTACACCACCTGCCCGTTGACGTACTGCCCGGCCTGCTGGGGCGGCGGCCCCTGGTAGGGGTTAGCGCGCACGGTGCACCTCCCCCCGCCCGTCCTCGGGCCCGTCGTCCTGTCTGGGGAACGGCGCGGGCGCGGGCGGCTGCGGCACCACGGGCGGCGCGATGTACGGCGCGGTGTACGAGATCTGCGGCTGGTTCTCCACCCGGATCGGCCACTCCCCCGTGAACTGCCCACCGGCCTGCGGCCGCTGCGGCTGAACCGGCTGGGGCTGGACGGGCGGCGGCAGGAACGGCTGGGGCTGCGTCGGGTACTGCGGGGCCTGGGCCTGGTACGGCTGCGGCGGGTACGGCTGCTGGACGTAGGACTGCTCGGCCTGCGGAGGGTACGGCTGGGCCTGGCGCCCGCCCACCGGCCCGGCCGCGAACGGCGGCTGCGCGAACGGGGCTGCGGGAGGCGGCGCCTGCGGGGGCGTCACCTGTTGCTGCGTCATCTGTTGCTGCGTCATCTGCTGCGAGGGTACGGCCTGCTGGGAAACGGGCGGCTGCGGGGCCTGCACCTGGTACGTCAACGGCTGCGGCTGGACGGGCTGGGGCGACGGCTGGACGGCCTGCGCCTGCGGCCGCGGAAGCTGCTGCGGCGGAACCTGCTGCGGCCCCTGCGGCCCGAGGCGTCGCCGACGCCCCTCGGCGTGGTGCTGGATCCGGTCGGCGGCGGTCCGCGCGGTGCGCATCAGCTCGGAGCGGATGAACCGCCGGTCGGTGGTGTCGCCGCCGTCGGACAGCACCCGGGCGGTGCGCGGCGCGTGCGTGAGGGTGCCGAGCACGGGCAGTTGGAACTGCCGGGACACCTCGTGGTCGGGGTAGGGGCCTTCGGCGACCAGCAGCAGTCCGAGGCTGTCCGATCCGGTGCCGTGGGTGTCGAGGTCCTCGCGCAGTGCGGCCAGCCGGGGCCGGGCGGCGGAGAGTCCGCGCAGTGTGGTGCGGACGGTCACGGCGACCACGTCGGAGCGCCGGGCGAGGACGGCCATCGGGCCGTTGGCGCCGGAGCGGCCGAGGTCGAGGATCACGTCGTAGCCCTCGGGGTCGAGCGCGCGCAGCGCTTCGACCAGGGGTTCCCAGGTGTAGGCGAGGCCGGGGGCCTGGGCGGGGTCGGTGAGTCCGGGCAGCAGGAGGCGTTCGCCGGAGCCCTGCGGGGAGACGTCCAGCAGTTGTTCCCACAGGGTCTGGGCGAGCAGTCCGCGCCGGTCGGCTACGGCGAGGTTGCGCAGTCCGTACACCGCGTCGACGCGGCCTTCGAGGGCGCCGGCCAGCACCGCGCCGCCGTCGGGGTCGCATTCGGCGAGCAGGACGCGGCGGCCCGGGCGCAGCGGCCAGGACAGCAGCAGGGCGAGGGCGCTGCTGGTGGCCCCGGGCGCCCCCGGCCCGCCGAGGACGGCCACCACGGTCATCAGGAGCCCCCGGCGTTTCGGGGTGCGAGGATCACCTGGAACTTGCCGCCGGCCACCCAGGAGGCGAGTCGGGGGCCGTCGGACGGGCCGATGGCGACGTCTATGACGGTGGTGCCGTCGGGGTCGGTGCGGCCGACGGCGGAGACGGTGGCGGTCATGGTGTCGGGGGTGCGGGTGGTGCCGTCGGTCTTGGTGCTGTCGGGGGTGTAGACGATCAGCACCTGGAGTCCGGGTTGCAGCCGGGTGGCGGGCAGTTGGGAGCGTTTGGCGGCGACGCCGACGATCTGCTGGCCGGGCTGGGTGGCGGGGTCGCTGGTGAGGTCGGACTTGACCAGCAGGGCGCCGCGCTTGAGGTCGGTGGTGGCGCGCAGTCCGACGGTGTGTTCGAGGTCGCGGGCGTCCAGCGGGCGCAGCGCGGGGTCGCCGGCGATGTGGGCGACGACCAGGTCGTCGTTGCCGATGACCTGGCCCATGGGGACGTCGCGGGCCAGGGCCAGGACGGCGATCCGCTGGCCGCTGCTGTTGTACAGCACGGCGCCGCCCAGGCCGCCGGCGGCGATCAGGGCGGCCGCCATAGCCAGTACGGCGGGCCTGCGGCGGCGGACGCCGAGGCGGCGCGGCGGGGTCGGCATGCTTCGGTTCTCCACCGCTTCGCGGCCTCTCACTCGTGATGGAACGTCAATGCTGGTCCGGCAAGGGGGTTGTCGGCCCGGTCAGTTCAGCACCTGGACCTCGTTGACGGGGATCTGCATCGTCAGGCCGGGGAATTCGCTGCGCCAGGTGAAGTCCGCCATGTCGATGTCGGCGTTGTTCGAGGTCTTGGCGGTGACCTTCCACAGCAGCGCGACCCGCAGGGTGTAGGCGTGGTCCTTCATGCCGGCGGAGGCGCGGGCGAAGATGTGGCTGCAGCTGGGTGTCTGCCCGGCGGCGAACGGGGTTCCGGCGTCGGCGCAGGTGAACTCCTGGGAGCGGGCGCCGTCGGGGCCGTCGTCGGCGGACCAGACGACCTGCTTGAGGGTCACGGTGGTGGTCACGTCGTAGCCGGGTCCGTGGATGGTGTGGCTGATCGGTCCGGCGGACTGCGGTGTGGCGTCGAACCAGAGCCCCACCGGGGAGCCGACCACGGCGTCCGTCTGCGGGGCGGCGTGCAGCACGGGGCGGGCGACCTTGATCTGGTCGAGGGCGTCGAAGGCGAGTTGGCGGGGCGTCGGGGGCTTCACCGGGCCGGGGGGCTGGGCGAGGAAGACCTGGCCGGGCGCCTCGACGCCGAGGCAGGACCGGTCGTAGATCGCGCCGTCCTTGCTGGTCCTGCCGTCCCAGACGTCCTCGCTCTCCAGCGGCTGCGGCTTCGACAGCCGGTAGTAGCAGCCGCTGGAGAACCAGCCCAGGTCGTCGAGCCAGCACGGCACGTCCTCGTCGTTCCAGCGGCACTTGCCGGACCCGGAGTCCCCTCCCCCGCCGCCCGACCCGCCGCCGGAGCCGCCCCCGCTGCCGGGCTCGTGGACGCCTGTGCAAATGATGTCGTCGGCGCACGGCGTCACGTCGGCGCTCGCCGACGGGACGAACGCGACCGTCAGTCCGATTCCGGTCAGTACACAGAGCGCGGCGCGCCAGGCGGAGTTCAGCATGTCTTGGTCACCTCACGGGTGAAGTCGGCGATCAGCCAGCGGTTTCCGTATCTCTTCAGGACAGCGGTAGCGGGGTAGCGGGTCAGCCGCTGTTGCGGATCCTTGATCTGCTTGGTGCCCGCGTCCGCCTGGTGCCAGCCGCTGACGTCGAGGCAGTCCTCGATCGTCGCGGTGGGCGGACTCGCCTGCAGATTCATGCTTTTGACGACGGGTGAGGTTCTGGGCCGGCCGGTCATCATGAGTTTGGCATCGTGCAACTGGGTCAGCGAGAGCAGCGCTTCGCTGAGCGCCGGCCCGGTGGCGTACTGGCCGAGCGCGGTTCCGTCCGAATTCGATCGCTCGAACACGTCGGCCCGGACGTCCCACCAGGCTTGATAGGCCGTCACCACGCTGTGCGCCTCCAGCCCTTGGTCGCCCTGGTCGGGGACGGGGCTGCGGCTGGGGTCGGCTTTCCCGGTGGCGGAGTTGGTGGCGCGGGGCAGTCCGGATTCGGGGGTGCCGAGGCGGTCGGCGGAGCCTTTTTCGGTGGCGCCGCATGCCGTGAGAGCTGTCAGCAGGAATGGCAGAAGCAGCCCGCTGATCCCAACTCCCCGAGGGCGCACCGGAATTCCGCGCTGCCGCATAGCCCCACCTTGTCGCGGCCGAACTGTGGTGGGTCCGGGCCGCCGATCTCGTCTGCCGTCCCCTGTGGTGATTCCGGGCGGCTCGGAGGTCGATTCTTCGCCAACCCGCCCCGGCACGGCAACACCCGGGGCGTCCTGACCTTACGCGGAAGGCGGATCCGTTGGGGCACTTTCTCGCCACAGAACCGCCAAAAGTTCATCGGAAAGCGGCAGTCCGGCGAGCGCTCCCCGCACTGCGGCGCGGTTGCGCATCAGGAGTCTCCCCCCGTCACGGGGCACCAGCAGTCTGGCCTCGCCGGCGGAGGCCGGTTCGCCCCAGCCGAGTTGGCCCTCGACGGCGGGCTGGAGGTCGAGCGGGCCGACGGCGGCGGGCGCGCCGGGCACGCCGTGCTCCAGCACCCGGCCGAGCGCCCAGCTGAACGAGCCCTCCGCGCCGGGCAGTACGCCGTCGCGCCCCCGCCGCCCGGCGCTCCAGCGCCCGATCCGGCCCCACAGCGGCACCCGGGAGTGGCCGAGCAGTTCGCCCGCGCCGTCCTCGCGCAGCAGGGCCGCCCAGGTGTCGCGGTCGGCGACCGCGTCGACGATCAACAGGGTCTCCTCCTGTTCGCCGTGCACCATGGCGCTGGTGATCCAGTCCCAGGCGAGGCCACGCCGGTAGGCGTTGTCGGGGGTGGAGCCCGCGGTGACCAGCGCGACCCGGCGCCCGCGCGGGTCGGCGACCAGCTGGCCGAGCAGACACACCACCAGCCAGCGGGCCGGGCGCTGGGAGGCCTGGCGCAGCGCGGTGAGCAGGGTGTTGGCGTCGGCGTCGGCCGGCGGCTGGGTGACGGTGCTGCCGCGGGTGCCGGCGTCGAAGGTGCGGCCGGGCAGCGCGGCGGCGAGGGTGCGGGCGCCGTCGGCGGCGCGGGCGGAGCCGCCGTGCCCGCGTTCGGGGCCGCCGTCCGCGCCGATCACCACCAGTTCGATGCCACCGCTCACCTTGTACCGCCCCCTCGCCCGCCATTTCCGGCCACCAGTGATTGCTGCGGCCTGAGCCAAGGTATCGCCGAGCGGTGTCGGCGCGGGCCCAAATGGGCCTGATGAGCCCCAGCTCAGGGACCATAGGCCCTGTTCGCGGCCGGTGCGCGGGGGGCACCATCGCCCTTATGGACCGTGACGACCGGGTGGAGACCCTGAGCGAGGCCGAGTGCCTGCGCCTGCTCGGCGCCGTGCCGTTGGGGCGGGTGGTGTACACCGAGCACGCGTTGCCGGCCGTGCTGCCGGTGGCTTTTCGGCTGGCCGAGGACGGCCGGGTGATCCTGGCGCTGCGCACCGGCACCCGGGTGGCCCGGGCGCTGGACGGGACGGTGGCGGCGTTCCAGGTGGACGACTTCGACGCGGCGGGCCGCTGCGGCTGGAGCGTGCTGGTGCACGGCCGCGCCGAGGTGGTGCGGGACGCGGAGGAGCGCGCCGCGCTGGAGTCGGAGGGGCTGCGCCCGTGGATCCCGGAGCCGGGCCCGGAGTACGTGGCGATCACTCCGGAGCTGGTCTCCGGCCGCCGGCTGATCCCTGACCACGCGCTCTGACCTCACCGCCGTACCCCACTGACAGGTGACCGGCGAGTAGGCATACTCTGCGGGGCGGCCCGGACGGGCCGTCCCCTGCCCCGTCGCACCTGTGGAGCGCACCGTGACGACCTTCGCCTCGCTCGCCGACCTGACCGCCGCCGTCGGTACCGAACTCGGCACCAGCGAGTGGCACACCGTCGACCAGGAGCGGGTGAACCTGTTCGCGGAGGCGACCGGCGACCACCAGTGGATCCACGTGGACCCGGCGCGCGCCAAGGAATCGCCGTTCGGCGGGACGATCGCGCACGGCTACCTGACGCTGTCGCTGCTGCCAGTGCTGGCCAAGGAGTGCTACGCGGTGGAGAACATCGCGATGGCCCTCAACTACGGCTCGGACAAGGTCCGTTTCCCGGCCCCGCTGCCGGTGGGCACAGCGGTCCGGGCGACGGCGGTGCTGGTGTCGGCCGACGAGGTGCCGGGCGGCGTGCAGGCGGTGGTCCGGTTCACCATTTCCAGTGAGGCCAGTGCCAAGCCGCACTGTGTGGCGGAGACCATCACCCGCTTCTACCCGGCGGCCTGATCTGCGCCTTTCCGCCCTTCCTCGGCCCTTCCCCGACGGACCGTCCCGCCTGCCGGGGCGGTCCGTTCCCGTTCGCGGCGACCGGCGCGCCGCCGACCCGTTCGGCTGGTTCGGGCCCGTTTACGGCGGTAGTGTCCCGATTTGAAACGCGTCGTCCCCGCCGGGGTCCCGGCTGTCCGGGCGGCGCCGTCCGGCCTGCCGTCGACCCGTCCGGGGCGCCAACTCGTCCCGCCGTCCCGGCAAGCCCCACCGTTCGGGTGCTCGACCGTGGAGGTGCCTTGTCCCGTCCCGTCTCCTGGCTGTTCCGCGCCGGTGAGCTGGCCGCCGAGGCCGGGCTCGCCCTGCGCGACGCGAAGCGCTCGTACCGGACACTGCCGCGGGACAGCTGGCACCGGCTGCGCACCGAGGCGTTCGGCGCCGACCCGCGGGGCGGCCGCTGGCACCGGGTCCGCAACTCGCAGCATTTCGTGGACGGTTCGTTCCGCAACCCGGTCCCGACCCGCCGACTGCGGTACGCCCACACCCCGCTGGCGCTGATGCGCACCAAGCTGGCCGCAGACGGCGACCGCCGCAGCCCCGCCGCCGCGGTGCCGGTGCACCGGCTGCTGCCCGTCGAACTGGCCACCCCGCCCGCCTCCGGGCTGCGCCTGACCTGGCTCGGCCACGCCACCGTGCTGGCCGAACTGGACGGCGTCCGGGTGCTGTTCGACCCGGTGTGGAGCGAACGCGTCTCGCCGTTCGGCTGGATCGGCCCGAAGCGGCTGCACCCGGTGCCGCTGCCACTGGCCGAACTCGGGCCGGTGGACGTGGTGGTGATCTCGCACGACCACTACGACCACCTGGACATGACCACCATCCGCACGCTCGCCGCGGGCGACGCGGTGTTCGCGGTGCCGCTGGGCATCGGCGCGCACCTGGAGCACTGGGGCGTCGAGCCGTACCGGATCGTCGACCTGGACTGGTGGGAGTCCGCCGAACTGGACGGCCTGCGGCTGACCGCCACTCCCGCCCGCCACTACTGCTCGCGCGGCCCGCGGCCCAGCGGCAAGTTCCTCTGGTCGTCCTGGGTGGTGGAGGGCAAGCACCACCGGCTCTTCCACAGCGGCGACACCGGCTGGTTCCCCGGCTTCGCCGACATCGGCCACCGCTTCGGGCCGTTCGACGCCACCATGATGCAGGTCGGCGCGTACTCCGAACACTGGCCGGAGGTCCACCTGACCCCCGAGGAGGCTGTGCAGGCGCACCGCGACCTGGGCGGCAAGGTGATGCTCCCGATGCACTGGGGCACCTTCGACCTCGCCCCGCACCCCTGGGAAGAACCCGCCGAACGGACGGTGGCCGCCGCGAACGCCGCCGGCGTCACGCTGGCCGTCCCCCGCCCCGGCAAGCCCTTCGAACCGGCCGACCCGCCACCCGTCAAACTCTGGTGGCGCGCCGTCGCCGCCACCCCGTCCGGCGCCGACGTCCTCGCCCCCGAGAGCCTCACCCCGCCCACCACCGCCGCCCCCGACTCCGCGGCACGCCTCGCGCCCACCCCGCGCCCGGACGCGCCGCTGGCGAACGCGAGGCCCGCCGCGGGGCCCACAGAGGCGAAGCCGAAGCCGGCCGCCCGCAAGCCCCGCGCCGCCACGTCCGAACAGCCCCCCGGCCCGGACCCGCTGTTCTGACTCTCAGTGCCGCAGCGCGCCTTCGATCAGGGCCACTGCGGCGCGCGGGTCGTCCACCTCGACGATCACCCGGGCGTAGTGCTCGTCGGCGAGTTCGATCACCACGGCCTTCGCCGGGTTCTTCACGTCCCAGAACACCAGCTCACCGTGGCGGCGGAACCGCCCGGCCGTGATCAGCCCCGGCCACTGGGTGCCGCCGACCTTGAGCCCCTTGGGCTCCGAGGCGACCCCCGGGTCCGCGGTCGCGCCGCGCACGTTGGCGAGCGGTATCTCGATCCGGCTCTTGATCGCCCAGAGCTTGTCCAGGCCCTCGATCTCCACGACCAGCGTTTCCTTGTCTACAGCCACTCGAGCCATGTCGGTGAACCCTCCCTCGTACGGTGAAAAACAGTGATGTGACGGCCGGTCAGCCGGCCAGCCGGGCCGCCAGCGCGAGTACCGCCTGCGCGGACGCCGCCGGACCGAGCGCCCGGTCACGCAGCCGCAGCCCCAGAACGCTCGCCCCGAGCGCCTCGACCAGCGGACTGTCGACGGGCTCGCCGAGCACCGTCGCGAGCGCCCGTTCGAGCGCGTGCAGGCCGTCCGCGACCAGCGCCGCGACGTCCGGATCCTCCGGCGCCCGCTCGACCGCCGCGGACAGCAGCAACCCCGCCGCCGCCCCGCCGTCGAACCCGCCCGCCGCCTGACCCAGCGCCTCCGCCGGCCCGCTGGTGACGGTGAGCGCGGCCACGGTCGGCAGCACCTCGTCCGCCAAGTGGTGCCGCAGCGCGGCCAGGTAGAGCCCGCGCTTGCTGCCGAACGCCTTGTACAAGCTGCCCCGGTGCACACCGAGCCGCTGCACCAGGTCGTCCACCGAGGTGCCCTCGAACCCGCGCTCGGCGAACAGCACCGCCGCCGCCCGAACCGCCTCGGCCTCGTCAAAGGCCCGTGGTCTTCCCATGCCCACGACCCTAGGGATTCGAGAACGTTCAGTCAAGAACGACCGTTCCAAAACTCCGGAGCCCCGAACCGGAGATCCGGGCCGCCGCGCGGGCGCGGCGGTCCGTGGCTCAGGCCAGAATCGGCACCAGCCCGATCGCGAAGACGCCGTAGAAGCCGGCGGCGACGGCCAGCCGGGCCGGGGTGAGCCTGTGGGCGCGCATGGTCAGCAGGAGGTAGACGATCGCTGCCATGGTGATGAGACCGGACCACAGCAGCGGGCCGTCGAAGTGCCACTTGGTGAACAGCAGGCCGATGCCACTGGGAACGGTGGCCTGGATCATCATCGAGCCGGAGACGTTGGCGAGCGCCAGCTTCACCTTGCCCTGGCGGACCCAGATGATCGCGTTCATGATCTCGGGCAGCTCGGTCGCTATCGGGGACAGCAGCAGCGCGGTCACCGTCGCGGACAGGCCGAGCATCGGGCCGATGACGTCGAGCTGGGCGACGAAGTAGTGCGCGGCGAAGAAGATCACCACGAGGGTGGCCAGGGTCTGGACGACCACTGCCCAGGTGTCGGGCGACTCCTTCTTCGGCTGGAGCTTCAGCGCCTCCAACTCCTCCTCGTCCTCGTCGGCTTCGCCCGCGGCCTCCTCGGCGCGGCTGGCCCGGATCTCCCGCCAGAAGTAGGCGGCGTACGCGGCGAAGAACAGCACACCCAGGGCGGGCTTGAAGGCGAACGCGACCAGGCCCAGCGACACCTTGACGAAGAAGATCGGCAGGAACCACTTCTGGTCCTTGGCCAGCCGCCGCATGTCCTTCTCGGTGCCCAGCGCCTGCCCGGCCGGAACGATCGCGGTGCCGGTGGCCAGGGCCGAGACCCGGTCACGGCGACGCTTGATGAGCAGGGCGACTCCGGTGACGCCGTAGGCGACGGTCGCCAGCGCGAGGGGTCCGCCCATCGCGGCGCCCACGCCGATGTTCTTCGCCTCCTCGGTACCACCAGTGGTCACCGCGACCAGGGTGACCACCGACTCCGGCAGCGCGGTACCGAAAGCGGCCAGGATCGTGCCGACCGCCATCTTCCCCACGTTGAGGCGCTCACCCAGCCACTCCACCGCGTTGACGAACCACTCGCACGAGAGATAGATCGCCACCGCGCACACGATGAGCAAAACGAAATGAATCACGAAACTCGTCAGGCCTTCCCGCGCCGGCGGGAATCCAAAGAGCGGGCGGCACAGGGGCAGCACGACTTCGGCCCCCGCCGACACGCACAGTCGTCGACAAACGGGCCGAAGGTCTCGCCCGCCCCCCACCATCACCGGTGACGAGCCCGGCCACCGGGAACCCGGCAACGGGCTCCAGCATGTCGACGACCGGTTCGCGGGGCTACTCCCCTTCGCAGCCGCCCATTGTACAGACGCCCGGCAGGAACCCTCCGCCCGACGAGATCGCCGGCCCCCACAGCCGCCGAGCATCACCGACGGCCGCACGGCCCCCGGCGAGGGCCGGGCCAGGAGGTTGCTCCCCTCACTCCCCCAGCAGCACCTTCGCCTCCGCAACCAGCTTGCTCCGCCCACCACTTGCCCCCACCCGGGTCACCCCCACGACCACCGCGCGCACTCCACCGCCGCCGCCACCAACCCCACCGAGGCCGCAGGCAAGGACCCCCCGAGCAGGTGCCCCCTCACTCCCCCAGCAGCCCGCCCAGGACCTCCGCCTCCGCAACCAACTTGCTCCCCCCACCACTTGCCGCCACCCGGGCCACCCCCACGACCACCGCGCGCACTCCACCGCCGCCGCCACCAACCCCACCGAAGCCGCAGGCAAGGACCCCACCGAGCAGGTGCCCCCCTCACTCCCCCAGCAGCCCGGCCAGCACCTTCGCCTCCGCAACCAGCTTGCTCCGCCCACCACTCGCCGCCACCCGGGTCACTTCCGCAATGGCCCCGCGCGCCCCGGCCCGTCGGGCGCACTCCACCGCCGCCGTCAACAGCCCCGCCGCACTGCCCGACGGCCGCCCGTCCAGCAGCGCGGGCAGGACGCCCGCCAGCACCGTCCAGGCGAGCCTCGGCGCGCCCGCGTCGGCCAGTTCGGTGCAGGTCGCGGCGAGCCGGCCCGGCTTGACCGCGCCGAGCCGCAGCAGCTCGCCGGTCTCCCGGCCGAGCGCCTGCGCGTCCAACTCGCCCTGCGCCGCCAGCGACAGCAGGGCGTCGACCACAGCGGTGCGGTCCTCGGGGAAACCCGCCCCGAGGCCGTACGCGAGGGCCTGGTGCACGGCGAACCCGGACGGGCCGCCCTGCTCGGCGAGCAGCGGCAGGAGCTTGGGGCAGCCGCGGACGGGCGTCGAACCGGCGGAGTCGGCGAGTTGGCCGATCAGGCGGACGGCGAGTTCCTCGCGGTGGTGCGGCAGGACGGCGAGCCAGCGCCCGCCCGGCATGCTGTGCTCCACCTCGGAGCGCCGGTGGAAGCGTTCGGTGGGGCCGAGCAACGTCCGCACCACTTCCGGCACCCCGCCCTCCGGCCGCACCCCGGGCGCGCCGGCCCCGGGCACCCCGAGCAGCGCCAACTCCTCCTCGCCGAGGCCGGGCTGGTCGCAGAAACGGCGGTACTCGGCCATCCATACCCCGAGCCGCGCCGTCCCGGCGGGCACGAGTGTGGTGTCCTGCCGCCGCAGCCCACCCACCCGCAGCCAGGCGGCGAGCGCCGCACCCGCCGGGGACGCGAGGCTGTCGTCCGAGGTGCCGTCGGGGACGGTGCGCAGCAGGGCCTGGGCGAGGTCCACCGGCCCGGGTTCGAGACCGAGTTCCTCGTACCGGCGAATCCGCGCCACCAGCTCCCCGGGGTCGAGCGCGCCGTTGCGCCACGTGGGGGTGGCCAGCAGCAGTGGGACGGGGTCACCGGCCAGCCGCCAGGCGATCTCCTCCAGCCGGGCGGCGATCAACTCTCCGACTCCGCCGCGCAGTTCCCAGGTCCGGAACGGGCTGGCGTTCGCGAGCGTCAGTGACCGCCAGGCCCGCTGCTTGGGCAGCGCACCGGCGACGGCACCGGCGAGCACCCCGAGCGACCGCCACTCTCCGTCGGCGAGCACGGGGGCGAGCGCGGCGACGAGCGCCTCCCGGTCCTGCCAGGCGTGCCGGACCAGCCCGTCGAGGACCCGTTCGAACGCGACGCTGTCGCTGTCGGCGGCGGCCAGCGCGGCGGCGAGCTCCTCGGCGACCTCGGCGGGGCTGCCGAGCGGCGCGGGCATCGCGACCGGCCGGGGCGGCTCGGGCAGCCGGTCGTCCTCGGCCTCCTCCACCGACTCGACGTAGATACCGAGCAGTTGGGCGGCGGTCTCGGCGTGCGCGGGGTCCAACAAGTGGACCGCCGCCCGCAGCTCCACCAGCAACCGGCCCCGCACGCCCGCGACATGACGTCCCGTCACTTTCAGCGCCTGGCCCTGGAGTTGCCGATCGGGGTGCCCGTAACACCGGGCCACGGCCCGCAGCGCGAGCTCGGGCGCTCGCGCCGCCACCCGGTCCAGCCAGGCCAGTTGAGCGCGGACGAGCTTCTTCTCCGGCCGGGCCAGCAGCACCTCGGCGGCTTCGGCCACGGTCGCGTCGTCGAGCCGCCCGGCCCGGTCGAGGGCGATCAGGCAGTCCTGCGCGTAGCCGGCGAGCGGCGATGGGCCGTCCAGCAGCGCCGTCAACGCCCGCAGATTCGCCGCGAGTTCCTCCTCGGACGGGGCCAGCGCCCGAACCACCGCGAGGTAGCTCCGCAACTCCCCCGCCCCACCGCCGCGCACCAGCCGGGCAAATCCGCGAGCGATCAACTCGCCCCGGTCGATGACCCGTTCATCGGCGAGCCGGGCGAGAACGGCGGGCCAGCGCTGAGCATCCTCCTTGGCGGCCCATGGCCCGGACAGCTGCCCGGCAGTGTCGGCATCGAAGACCAGCGGGGCGAGGACGGCCGTGAAGCTGTCCCACACGAGCCGCCCGTACAGATCGCCCCCGGGCGGCAACTGCCCTTCCCCGTACCGGGGCCGGGGGTCACCGCGGTCGGTCATCCACCCGACAACGAAGCCGGGTTCAGCGGGCGGCGGCGTATCGCTCACCCGCAGCAGATGCTCCGCGACGCGGTAGCCGGTGGACGGCCCCCACCCGTCCCGCCCGGCCGGCCGCCGGGCCAACCGCAGCGCCACCTCCCGCTGCCAGGTGACGTCCTGCCCCTCCAACAGGCCACCCAGCGGCGGCCGGTGCCACCGCTCAATGCCTTCGAAGTCCCCGGACCCGATCCAGTCGGCCGCCCCGGACGGCGCGCTGTGACAGACCGCCCCGGCAACCAGCAGCGCGGTCCACGCCCCGCCCCGGGAGTACGTGCTCTCCCGCAACTCGCGCCGCAACGCCTTCAACCCGGCCACCTCGGCCCGCCGCTCCCGCGCCGTCAAGCCGCCGACCAGCCGCGCGACTTCGTCGAACTCGGCCCGGCGTACCGCCCCCACCAGGTCCGTCCCGGGCTGCTTCACTGCGTCTCCTCCGTCATCATCCGCACCGCCAGCACATGGCTGCACGGCCCCCGGTCGCCCCGGTGCCGCGCCCACCACTGGCACGTACAGCCCACCGGGCCGTCCGCGTCGACCCGGACGTGGTAGACGTGGTCGCCGACCGCCACCACCCGCACGTCACCGACCACCGGGCCTACCGCCCCTGCGGCGAGCAGCTCGCGGGCGGCGCGCAGCCGCGGATTGGCGTCCTCCACCCGGCCTGCGGCGTACGGGAGGCGGCGGTGGAAGTGGGCGGCGTCGGCGAGGTCGTAGCCGATCCGCCCGGCGGTGGCGAGGTGGGCCAGGGCGGCGCGGAGGCGGTCCGGCGGCAGCCCGGAGTCCGCGGTGAGGTCGGTCCGGGGCTCGGCGTCGAGCAGCGCGTCGAGCTCGAACGCATCGGCGGCGGACGACGCGGCGAGCAGGTCGAGCAGGGCGCCTTCGCCGGAGAAGCCGCGGGAGGCGTCGGGCGAGAGGGTGAGGGTGATCCGGCCGCCGGGGAGGGCGAGTTCCCAGGCGGAGGCGGTGGGGGCGGTGGGGGTGCCGGGCGGGCCGTAGATCCGCAGGCCGAGCGCGTGCCGCAGCAACGGGCGCAGCGCGGCGAGCCGTTCGGGGCCGGGGAGGCAGACGGTGCCGGGGGCGGGCCGGGAGGTGGCGCGCAGTCCACCGGCGGTGGGCAGGATCCAGCGGACGGTGCTGCGGCCGCCGGTGGGCAGGGTGCGCAGGAAGCGGACGGCTTCGGCGGCGGGCAGTTCGGCGCGCAGGTCGAACCGGGCGGTGAGGACCTGGGTTTCGGCGAAGCCCTTGAGCCAGCGCCGCGGCAGCGGCACCTTCCGTTCGATCAACGTGTCCGCGCCGAGGCCGACTTCGACCCCGTCCGTGCCGACGGCGAGGGTGAGCCGCTCGTCCGGAAGGCGCAGGCGCAGGGCTTCGCGCAGCGGGGCGCCGATGTCGATGTTGGTGGTGCCGTGGCCGGTGCCGGCGCCGTCGAGTCCTTCGGGCAGCAGGTCCAGCCGGGCGTGAACGCCGCCGCAGCCGGAGAAGGATTCGAAGCGCAGCCGGTCGCCGTCGGCGGTGACCACGGGGTCGAGCGAGGCGGCGGCGAGCGGGCGGTGGTAGCGGGCGGCGGCGACATCGGCGACGGCCAGCAGTGCGGCGGCGGCCGGTCCGGGGTGGCGGAGGGCGCCGTCGAAGAACGGGCCGTGCTGGGTGGCGAGGTCCAGGCGGTGCGGGTGCAGCGCGGAGGGCCGCGGGTACCGGAAGGTGTGTACGGCCGTGGTCATGCGTCGAACGCTAACGATCACCGCCGACAATCGGCACAGCCCCAACGCGGCCGCAGCCCAGCCCCGGCGCGGCCCGACGTGACCCGTTCCACACTCAATCCGTACTGCAACGTGTTCTAGCATGTGCCGCGTGACCGCTTCCGCCGCTCTGCCGCCAGTTTCCGTACCCAGCCTGCCTTCCTTCGTCGATCTGCTCGGCATCGAGGAGCTCGACGAGAACCTGTTCCGGGGTCACTGTCACGCGGGTGCGCCGCTGCGGGCGTTCGGCGGGCAGGTGGCGGCGCAGGCGCTGACGGCGGCGGGGCGGACGGTGGAGGCGGCGCGGCGGGTGCACAGCCTGCACGGGTACTTCCTGCGGCCGGGCGATCCGCGGCGGCCGATCGTCTACCAGGTGGACCGGGCCCGGGACGGGAATTCGTACGCGACGCGGCGGGTGACGGCGGTGCAGCGCGGCGAGGCGATCTTCACCATGTCCGCGTCGTTCAAGCGGCCGGAGTCCTCGGGCGACCGTCAGCGCACCATGCCGCCGGTGCCGGGGCCGGAGGAGCTGCCGGACCCGTACCCGGCCTGGCGGCACAACGCGCCCGAGGAGTACGAACGGTCCGCGATCTTCCACGCCCTGCAGATGCGCTTCGTCCCGGCGGACGCCCCGGGCCTGCCGCCCGAACTGCCGGGTGTGCCGCAGCAGTTCGTCTGGCTGAGGACGGCTTCCCGGCTCCCTGCGGACGATCCGCTGCTGCAGGTGTGCGCCCTCACCTACCTGTCCGACCTGACGTTGGCGTCCACCACCGCGCTGCACCTCCAGCCGCACCCGGTGCACCGGGTGACGGAGTCGCGGGTGGCGCTGGCCTCGCTGGACCACGCGATGTGGTTCCACCGTCCGTTCCGCGCCGACGAGTGGCTGCTGTTCGCGCAGCGCAGCCCGTCCGCGGCGGACGGGCGGGGGCTGGCGATGGGCGAGTTCTACGACCGGGACGGGGCGCTGGTGGCGTCGGCCGTCCAGGAGACGCTGCTGCGCGAGCTGCGCGCCAAGTCCCGGTAGCCGCACACCGGGGCCCGATGATCAACCGTCACTGAGCGGTGACCTGTCGCGTCATACCGCGGCGCGGGCCCGCCCCCTATCATGGTTCGGGTGACCAAGGTTGACCTGTCACCTCGTCCGGTGGAGGCGATGTCCCCCCGTCAGCTCGAACGCCGCGGCTCCCTCCTGTCCGCCGCCCTGGCTCTGGTGACCGAGATCGGCGTGGAGCGGCTCCAGATGAAACAGGTGTCGGAGCGTTCGGGAGTGGCCCTCGGCACGGCCTACCGGTACTTCTCGTCCAAGGACCATCTGTTGGCCGCCGCGATGGCGGACTGGCATCGGCTGCTGCTCGCCGACCTGGTGGGCGAGGTGGGGGCGGGGCGCAGTGCCTCGCCGACCGAGCGGACGGTGCGGTTCGTGCGGCGGGGGATGCGGGCGTACCAGCGGCAGCCCGAACTGGCCCGGCTGCGGGTGGCGGTGGCGACGTCCACCGATCCGTTCGCCAGTGAGGCGTTGCAGGGGCTGGCGCGGGCGGACCGGGCGGCGCTGGGGGTGGTGCTGCCGGACGTGCCGTCGCCGTCCGGGGATCTGGTGCGGCACATGGTGGGGCACGCCTGGCAGGGCGAGTTGACGGCCTGGGTGACCGGCCGGACCACCCTGGACGACGCCCGGACCCGGCTGGAGGAGATGGTCCGGCTGGTGCTGGCGCCGTACGAACCGCCGCCCGCCTGACGTCCGACCGCCCGTACCGGCTCTCGGCGTGCCGCCCTCAACGGTCGGACGTTTGTGGACATAGTGCCGCGTATGCCCACGCCTTCAGAGCCTTCTCCCGACCGTCAACCCGCGCCCGATGGCCGGTCCGCGCCGCCGGGCACCGACGCCTTCCCGCTGGACGGGGTGGTGTTCGGTGTCGGCGCGGCCGCCGTGCTGGGGGTGGTCGCCTGGGGGGTGTTCGCGCAGGACTCGCTCGGCCGGACGTCGGGGACGGCGCTGTCCTGGGTGCTGCACTCCTTCGGCTGGCTGTTCGTGGTGGCCGCGGACGTGTTCCTGGTGCTGGCGGTGGTGATCGCGGTGAGCCGTTTCGGCCGGATCCCGCTGGGCCGGGACGGCGAGCGGCCGGAGTTCTCGACGCTGGCCTGGGTGGCGATGATGTTCAGCGCCGGCATGGGCATCGGCCTGCTGTTCTACGGCGTCGGCGAGCCGCTCCAGCTGTACGCGCAGCCGCAGCCGGGGTCGGACATCGCGCCGCAGACGCCGGCGGCGGCGCAGCGGGCGCTGGAGTTCTCGCTGTTCCACTGGACGCTGCACCCGTGGGCGATCTACGCGGTGGGCGGCCTGGCGCTGGCGTACACCACGTTCCGCAAGGGGCGGGGCAACCGGATGTCGGAGGCGTTCGTTCCGCTGCTCGGCGAGCGCCGGGCGCACGGCTGGGCGGGCCGGGGGATCGACCTGCTGGCGGTGTTCGCGACGGTGTTCGGTTCGGCGACGAGTCTGGGCCTGGGCGCGATCCAGGTGGCGGGCGGTCTGGGGTACGTGACGGACGTCCGGGCCACCCAGGGGGTGGAGCTGGTCATCATCGCGGCGCTCGGCGGGGCGTTCGTGCTGTCGGCGATGTCGGGCGTGCACCGGGGCGTGAAGTGGCTGTCCACCACCAGCGTGGTGCTGGCGGCGGCGCTGATGGCGTTCGTGTTCCTGGTCGGCCCGACGGTGTTCGTGCTGGACGCGCTGCCGTCGACGGTCGGCGGCTATCTGTCGGACCTGGCGGTGCTGGCCACCCAGACGGGGGCGTTCACCGATGAGGACTGGCTGGGTTCCTGGACGATCTTCTACTGGGCGTGGTGGCTGTCCTGGGCGCCGTTCGTCGGCACGTTCATCGCCCGGATCTCGCGCGGCCGCACGGTGCGCCAGTTCCTGGTCGGGGTGCTGCTGGTGCCGAGCGGGGCGACCACGGTGTGGTTCGTGGTGATGGGCGCCTCGGCGATCCGCTTGCAGTCCACCGGCGCGGCCGACCTGGTGGCGACCATTCCGCGCGGCGCGGACGCCGGGCTGTTCGAGATGCTCAAGGCGCTGCCGCTGGGCTCGGTGACGACCGTGATCGCGGTGCTGCTGGTGATGCTGTACTTCGTCACCTCCGCCGACTCGGCGTCGCTGGTGCTGGGTTCGCTGTCCTCGCACGGCGCCCTGCACCCGCGGACCTGGCTGGTCGTGGTGTGGGGCGCGCTGATGGCGGCGGTCGCGGCGGCGCTGCTGCTGGCGGGCGGGCTGACGGCGCTGCAGAACGCCACGATCCTGGTGGCGTTGCCGTTCGTGGTGGTGATGCTGGCGCTGTGCGTGGCGCTGCTGCGGGAGCTGCGCGCCGACCCGGCTGCCGGGCCCGCGCGGGCGCCCGGCGCGCACGGGCTGCGCGAGGCGGTCGGCACGGCCGTCGGCGACGAATACCCCGAGCGGTCTCGCCCGCAGGAGTGAAACGGCCGCGCCGCCGCGTCCGGCCTGGGCGGCCCGGGCCCCGTGCGGCGTCTGGGCGGGGCGGCAACTCGTCTGCCTTTACCAAGAGTTCGTAATGGTCAAGGCCGCCCCGGGACGGTGGCAGGGTGGGCCGGGTCGGACTCCACGCCGAGCGGCGGCCGGGCGGCCGTCATCCGCCCGCGCCCGCCGGAGCCGGTCCGACAAGCCACGGCCTCCCGCGCCCACTTGCCCTCCCCTCGCGCCCCCTCGTGCCCCGTCCGAAAGCCCCGCCCCCATGCGCCCGTTCTGCACCGCCCTCGACCGCGCCCTGCGCCGCCGTCTCGCCGCCGCCACCCTCGCCGCCTGCCTGCTGGGCGCCCTGCTGCCGGACGTGGCGGGCGCGATCCGGCACTGCCGTCCCGGCGGGGTGACGGTGCCGATGCTGATGCTGCTGGCGGCGATGTTCATCGGCGGGTTCGAGACCCGTGCGGCGGACATCGGCCGGGCGCTGCTGCGGCCGGGGCTGCTGCTGGCCGGGCTGGGGGTGGCACTCGTGCTACGGGCGGTGGTGCTGCTCGGCGCGGAGCGGGCCGCCGCCGGGTGCTGGCCGGACGTCCGGGAGGCACGCTGGCTGGTGGTCGGGCTGGCGCTGACCGCCGCGATGCCGGTCGCCGGCGCCGCCCAGACCTGGGGCGCCAGGGTCGGCGGGGACGCGTCGCTGGGCCTCGGCCTGGTCCTGTCCACCACGCTCCTCAGCCCGCTCACCACCCCGCTCGGCCTGGCCCTCGCCGAGGGCCCGGAGAGCGGCGGCCCGCGCCGCATCCTCGACACGCTCGCCCACTCCGACGCCACCTGCCGGTTCATGGCGCTGTGGGTGGCGCTGCCCTGCCTGGCCGGGCTGCTCGCCCGCCGCCTGACCCGCCGCCCGCTGCGCGGCCGGCTGCGCGCCGCGCTGCTCCCCCGGCTGCGGCTGGCCGGCCTGCTGAACGCGCTCGCCCTCACCTACCTGAACGCGGCGGGCGTGGCCCGGGAGATCGAACTGCGGCCCGAGCCCAGGCTGGTCGCGGTCGCCGCCGGGTGCGGGGCGCTGGTCTGCGCGGGGCCGTTCCTGGCGGGCTGGCTGGCCGTCCACCGCTCCCCCACCGCACCGGCCGCCCGCACCACGCTGACCCTCGCCTCCGGCCTGAACAACACCAGCGCGGCGGCCGCCCTGGCCGGTACCCAGTTCGGCGGCCACCCCGCCGTTCTGCTGCCGATCTTCTTCTACGGCGCGGCCCAGCAGGTGCTGGCCTCGTTCCTTCCCGGCCTGCTGCGTACCCCTACCCTCATGCGTCCGACCTGCGGCGATGCCGTGATGGAGGTTCCGACGCCAAGATCCCGTCGGGATTTCACCCGCGTTTCGTGACCGCGTAACGCCAAGCTGCCAGGCTCCCTGCCATGAACGCCCGCACTGCCGCGTCCGCCTCGGTTCCGCGCTTCCCCCTGCCCAAGCGCCACCGCCGGATGCTCGCCTGCGCCGCCGTCGCGGCCTCCGTCGCCCTGGGTTCCTTCGGCGTCGCCGCCACCGTGGAAACCGTCCGCCAGGGCCACGCCGTGAGCGCCGCGCAGCGCTGACGCTGGGCCGAACGAGTGGTGGACCCCCCCGGCCGCGTCCGATACTGAGGGCGACCGGCCCGAAGGGAGTCCCGCCATGGAGACCGGCACCGTGCGATGGTTCGACATCCACCACGCCTACGGCTACATCACCCCCGACGGAGGCGGCCCCGAGGTCGCCGTCTACTACGACTCCGTCCTGGCCCCCGACGACAACCGCTTCCTCCACCAGGGCCAACGCGTCGAGTACGACACCACCGTCCAGGAATTCCGCCCGGTCGCCGAACGCGTCCGCCCGCTCACGCCCTGACGCTCCGACCCTTACCCGCCCGCCGTGCCTCGGCCCGGCCGACCTGACGCAGCGTCACCGGAAGCCCGACCACGACCGCCGCCTCCAGCGCGGCGAGCGCGAGGAACCAGCCGCTCCGGCCACTCGACAGCGTGATCGCCAGCGCGACCAGCCCACCCGCCGAGGCGCCCAGCGACGGCCGCCAGTCGTCGGTGCGGATGAACGTCCAGCCCAGCCCGGCCATCGAGTACGCCGCCACGCCACTGGCGATGAACTGGGGCAGGTACGGCTCCGGTACTCCGCACTGCCGCCGGCCCCGCGACCATCCCCAGTCGCACCCGCCGTCGACCATTCCGGTCAGACCCCAGCCGATCACCGCCACGACCACCAGCCCGTACAGGGCGCCCCACCCCTTGCTCGTCATGCCGCGAGATCCTAGGGCCCCGAATCCTCCCCTCACACCGCCTGCCGGCCGTGGCCCTCACACCGCCTGCCGGTCGCGGGAGTGGCGGCCGGAGCCGGCGGCGGGCTGGAGTTCGGCGCGGGGGGCGTAGCGGGCGGCGGGGGCGCGGAGCAGCCAGTTGCGGCCGGCGGGGGCGGCGAGGCCCATGCGGTGGAGCAGGTCGAGTGCGTCGCGGCGGAAGGCGGCGAGGTCGGCGAGGTAGCCGGCGTCCCAGCCGGCGCTCATGCCGTAGTCGTCGGTGATGTCGCCGAGGGTGCCGTCGATGAGGGCGTCGGGGATCAGGACGGCGGGCGGGGCGGTTTCGGCGTCGACCGGGCGGAGGTCCTCGACCAGGCGTTCGGCGAGGAGCAGCGCGGCCTGGGCGAGGGTGCCGGTGCCGGGGAGGGCGAGGTCGGTGAGTTCGTCGGCGGGGTCGAACAGGGCGATGCCTTCGGCGCGGATCTCGGCGGTGAGGCCGAGTATGTCGGCGAATCGTTCCGTCTCTGCGGGGCCGGCCTCGCGCAGGTGGGCGCGTTCGGCGGGCGCGAGGTCGTCGAGCAGGACGACGGGGGTTTCGGCGAGCAGCCGCCGGACGGTCAATTCGGGCCCGACGGGCGGCAGTTCGGGTGCGGTGAGCAGGTCGGCGGCGAGTTCGGCGGGCAGTCGCCACTGGTCGAGCAGCGCCCGCACCGCCCCGGAGGGAGCGATCGGCTGCTCGCCGCGGGCGATCGCGGCCAGCGCGTGGACCAACTCGGCGTGCCCGGCGGGGTCGAGGCCGGGCAGGCCGCGGCCCGGCAGGGCGGCCTTGTGCAGGCGGGCGTGGGCGGGGCCGAGGGTGAGCCGGTAGCCGAGCAGGGTGTGGAAGCGTTCGGCGAGTGTTCCGGCGTGACGGCGGATCAGCGGGAGCGCGGCGCCGTGCGGGCCGTCGGCGGTGACCAGCGGGTGGGCGAGCAGCAGCCGGGCGGCGATGCGCAGTTCGGTGGTGGGGCGTTCGGGTTTGCGGTGCCGGCCGCCGCCGGTGGGGCGGGGGTCGGGCAGTGCGGGGGCTTCGCGCCGGATCCGGCGGTAGCCGAGCGGCCGGAACAGCGGCGAGGTGGCGTGGTGGACGCTCGGGCCGTGCCACCAGCTGGTGCCGGGGGCGGGTTCGGCCTGCTGGGGTGCGCCGCCGAGGTGCCGCGCACCGTGGGCGCCGAACGCGGCGGAGGCCAGCAGCTCGGCCCCGGCAGGCGTGGCGGCGGCGAACCGTTCGGCCAACTGCCGGGCGGAATCGGCGAGTTCGGTTCCGTTTCGGGCGGATCCCGGGTACGGCTGCGCCGGGGCCGCAGGCCGTTTCGCCCCGCCCGCGCGTCCGATCCCCGTACCGCCGGTGGCCGCGAGGGCGCCGGCGGCTGCTTCAAGCCGCTCCATGTCGCCCCCAAGCCTAGACGCCGTTCGGAACACTACGCGTCGGTAACTACCTCTTCCGCCGCCCGCCACCGTCCCTTATGGTTCCGGCATGCCTGACCTACCCAATGTCGTGCTCTGGTCGATACCGGCCTTTGTGCTGCTCACCGTTCTGGAGATCGTGTCCTACCGGTTCCACCCGGACGAGGACGAGCAGGGGTACGCCGCGAAGGACACCGCGACCAGCCTGTCGATGGGCCTGGGCTCACTGCTGTTCGACGCCGGGTGGAAGATCCCGATCGTGTGGATCTACTCGTTCCTGTACGAGTTGACGCCGCTTCGGGTGCCGGTGCTGTGGTGGACGGTGCCGCTGATGCTGCTCGCCTACGACTTCTTCTACTACTGGTCGCACCGCGGCCACCACGTGATCCGGGTGCTGTGGGCCTGCCACGTGGTGCACCACTCCAGCAAGCACTACAACCTGTCGACGGCGCTGCGCCAGCCCTGGACGTCCGCCACCACCTGGATCTTCTACCTGCCGATGATCCTGGCGGGCGTGCACCCGGCGGCGGTGGCGTTCTGCGGCTCGGTGAACCTGGTGTACCAGTTCTGGATCCACACCGAGCGGATCGGCAAGCTGCCCCGCCCGATCGAGTACGTCTTCAACACCCCGTCGCACCACCGGGTGCACCACGCCTCGCAGGGCGGCTACCTGGACCGCAACTTCGGCGGCATCCTGATCGTCTTCGACCGCTGGTTCGGCTCCTTCGCGGCGGAGGCCGAGCAGCCGGTGTACGGACTGACCAAGAACATCACGACCTACAATCCGTTGAAGGTCGCTACCCACGAGTACGCGGCGATCGCCCGCGACGTGGCCCGTGCCACCACCTGGGGCGACCGGCTGCGCCACCTGGCGAAGGGCCCGGGCTGGCAGCCCGCGCCGCGTCCCGAGTCCCCCGCCGCCCCACCGGAGAGTGCCCCCGCATGAGCCCCGCCCGCGACCCGCGTACCACGCGGGCCCTGCTGATCGCCTTCGCCGTCGTCTCGGTGGCGCACCTGACGGCGATCGCCGTTCACGTGCCCGTCCTGCGGTACTCCACCAAGCCGCTGCTGATGCCGCTGCTGGCCGCCTGGGTGTGGGCGTCGGCGCGGCCCGGCACGCCGAAGCTGCTGATTCCGGCGCTGCTGTTCGGCGCGGGCGGCGACATCCTGCTGCAGGTCGGCGGCACCGCCGGGTTCCTGGCCGGCATGGGCTCGTTCGCGGCCGGCCACGCCTGCTACGTGACGATGTTCGTGAAGCTCGGCGCGCTCGCCGACCGCCGCCGCACCGCGATCACCGCGGCCTGCTACGCGGTGGCCTGGGCGACGCTGATCACCATGCTGCTGCCCGACCTGGACGCCGGCATGCGGATCCCGATGGCCTGCTACAGCCTGCTGCTGGCCTCCACCGCGGTGATGTCCTCCCGGATCGACTGGCGGGCGGGCGTCGGCGGCGCGCTGTTCCTGCTGTCCGACACGCTGATCGCCACCGACATCGCCGGCTGGAAGCACCTGCCCGCGCACGGCTTCCTGATCATGCTCACCTACCTCGTCGGCCAGTACCTGCTGACCATCGGCACCCTGGAGCGCACCGACGCCGCTCCCGCCCCGAAGACCGTCCCCGCGACGGCCTGAGCAACCCGAGAGGGCGGCTTCCACCTCGCCGGTGGAAGCCGCCCTCTCGCCGTACCCGGGGCCCGCTCAGAGCTCCCGGCCGGTGGCCGTACCGCGCCGGCGCAGCAGCCAGAACCCGGTCACACCGGCGGCCACCAGCCCGGCCCCGGCCACCAGCCGCCCGGCGTCCATGCCGACCGAGCCGCCCACGCCGGTCTCCACCCCGCCGTGCGGGAGCTGCGAACCCTCCCACTCGCCACCGGTGCCGGTCTCGCCGCCGGTGCTGCTGCCGCTCCCGCCAGCCGAGGCGACGGCGATGGCGACCGCGCCGACGAAGCTGTCCCCGTTCGGGCACTTGCCGTCGATGCCCCAGGACGAGTCGTTGGCGGTGGTCCGCTTGGCGGCGGCGCCGGCCATCTCCTGCTCGGAGATGACGGTCGCGGTGCCCGAGTACTTGCCGTCCGGGCCGACGCTGAGCGTGGTCGAGCCGCCGGCGAAGGCCAGCGAGGACGCGGTGACGGACTTCGTCGAACTGCTGGCGCAGCTCACGCTGACCGACACGGACTGCCCTGGCTGCGCCTGCGCCGGGCTGACCCAGGCGGGTTGGCTGCCCTTGGCGGACGCGGGGGCGGGGACGACGGTGGCCAGGCCGAACAGGGCGGTGGTGCCGAGCAGGGCGGCGGCGACGGTGCGCGTCGGGCGCATGCCGTACCTCCAGGGGGGATCGGTGCGGGGGCAGCGGCTGCGTAATCATTCCGCTACTCCTGGTCGCCGACCACGCTAGGCCAGGCCCACCGCGCCCGGCGACACCTCGGGGGCCGTTCGGGTCTGTGCCCGAACGGCCCCTTGGGATCAGCCCTACTCGTTGCGGGCGGTCTCCGGACCGGTGATCCGGCGCAGCAGCGGCATGGTCGCGCCGATGATCGCCAGCGCGGCGGTCAGGCCGCCGATCACCGCCAGGTAGTAGCCGGCGCCGAGCGCGTGCAGCGAGTACTGCAGCTGTGAGCGCAGGAACAGGTCGGCGGCGAGCAGTCCGACGCCGATCGCCACCGCCGCCATCACCAGCAGCGGCACCACCGACTCCATCGCCACCACCCGGCGCAGCGTGCCCAGCGACACGCCGGTCAGGCGCAGCAGGCTGAACGGGCGCTTGCGCTCGCTCAGGCCGCCGGCCACGCTGACCGCCAGGCTGCAGCCGGCGATCGGGAAGGTCGCCAGGATCACCACGTCGGCCAGCTGCTGGTAGCCGCGCAGTTCGGCCCCGGCGAGGTACCGCGCCTCGCTCAGCGTCATCGCCTGCCGGGTCGCCGGGTAGGCGGCGTCCACCATGGTGCGGGTCTGTTCAACGGCGGCGGTCGAGCCGTCGGTCTCCACGACCACGTTCAGCACGCCCGTCCCGGCGAGCTGTTCGGGCGTGAACGGGGCAGTGGGCCACTCGCTGGTGCGCTGGTCGCTCCAGCCGTACCAGGAGGTCGGCACGTAGGCGGTCTGCGCGCCGGGCGCACAGTGGCCGTACATCTTGAACGGGTCCAGGTCGGCGCAGACCACGACCTGCCGGGCGGTGACCGGGCCGTCGGCGGTCTGCACCTCCACGACCTTGTCGGCCGGGTGCCCGAGCAGCACGTTCCGCACGCCGGGGACGGCGTGCAGCCGCTCGATCAGTTCGGGCGGGGCGGGTTTGCCCATCGAGACCGGCTTGTAGTCGCTGCTGTAGCCCTGGCTCAGCTCGTTCACCAGCACGTTGTTGAACTGCGGGCCGCCGGCGGGGCGGCCGCGCTCGTCGGTCATCGTCGAAATGACGCCGAGCGTCGCGGTCATCACCAGCAGCGCCAGCACCAGTCCGCTGACGGCCCGGAACCCGGCGGTCGGGTTGTCGGCCAGCCGGCGCACCGCGATCAGGGTGGCCGGCCGCTGGGTGCGGCGAGCGATGAGGGCGGCGCCCTTCATGGTCAGCCACGGGCCGGACAGCACCAGGCCGATCGCGATCAGCAGGAACGAGGACAGATAGCCCTTGATCTGCCCGGGCACCGTCCCGGGGTGCCAGATCAGGAACCCGACCAGCTCCGCGAGCCCGGCCACCAGCGGGATCACCCGCCAGGCCCGGGGCGGTTTCGGCGTCACCCGGCGGGTCACCCCGAGTGGGGAGATCTGCACCCGGCGCAGCGCGATCCGCGCGGCGACGGCGGCGGCCAGCGGGACGCCCAGGGCGACACCGGCGATCTGCAGCGGCGTCAGCGAGATGTCGGAGGGGAAGAACTTGGCGCCGGTCAGCGCCGTGTTCGCGACCGGTCCGCGGATCGCCAGGAACGGCAGGAAGCCGAGCACCACCCCCGCCGCGGCGGCGACCGCCGCCTCCACCGCCGACACCACGGACACCTGACGGGGGGTCGCCCCGACCAGCCGCATCGCGGCGAAGCGCTGCTCGCGGCGGGCGGCGTTCAGGCGGGTGGAGGTGCCGATCAGGATCAGCACCGGGAAGACCAGCCCACCGCTCACCACCGTGAGGATCAGGTCCACACCGTCGGACTTGATGCCCACCACACAGTCCGCGCAATGGTCGGGCCTGGTGGTGGCGACCTTGTTCACCAGCGCGGCCTCGCTCAGCCCCTTCATCTCCTGCGGGGCCCGGCCGACCACCGCCAGCAGGCTGTCGGGCGCGGGCAGCGCCTCGTCCCCGAGAATCCCGATCCGGTGCCCGGGGAACCGGTCCCCCAGCTGCGCGGGCGGCATCTCGTCGACCATCCGCGCCAGCGCGGGCGACAGGTAGTACTCACCGGGCCCGGGCATCCGCGGCACCCCGGGCGAGAGCGCCGCCCGCGGCCCGGTGAGCGCGACGTCGATCCGCCCGATCTCCTTGCCCTGCACGGTGTCCCGCCGGGTCGACCACCACATCGGATCAACACCCGAGCTGCTCGCCTGCCCGTTGGCCCCTGCCGCCGCACCGGCGGTTCCCGAACCCGCCCCCGTCGCACCGCCGGAGGCATTCGCCGTCCCGCCCCCGCCGTCGCCGGAACTCCCCGCAACCTCCCGATTCGCGGGGAGCTGCTTGACGAACGGCGTGTTGAGCCAGGCGTTGCGCGCGTTCTGGGAGTGCACGCCGTTGATCGCGGCGAGCGTGGTGAACAGCAGGCCCACGCCGATGGCGACGGCGCCCGCGGTGATGGCGAGGCGGACGAGCGCTTCGCGGCCGCCGCTGACGGCCAGTCGTAGTCCGAGCCGTACCATGTCGAACCGGATCATGAGGTCAGCCGTCCGCTCAGCGAGGTGGCACGGCCGTCGCGGACGATCGCCTCGCGGTCGGCGTAGGCGGCGATCCGGGCCTCGTGGGTGACCAGGACGACGGTGGTGCCCTGTTCGCGGGCGCAGCCGACCAACAGGTCCATCACCTGTTCGCCGGTCAGGGAGTCGAGCGCGCCGGTGGGTTCGTCGGCGAACAGGACGCGCGGTTCGGCGACCAGTCCGCGGGCGAGGGCGACACGCTGGGCCTGACCGCCGGACAGTTCGCCGGAGCGGCGGGCCTCCAGGCCGTCCAGGCCGAGCTTCGGGAACCAGCTGCGGGCCCGCTGGAGGGCGGCGTTGCGGCGCTGCCCGCCGAGCAGCAGCGGCAGGGCGACGTTCTCCTCGGCGGTCAACTCCGGTACCAGCTGGCCGAATTGGAAGACGAATCCGAAGCTGTCGCGGCGCAGGGCGCTGCGTTCCTGTTCGCCGAGGTTGTCGATCCGGCGGCCGTCGAACCGGATCTCGCCGCTGTCGGGGGTGAGGATGCCGGCCAGGCAGTGCAGCAGGGTGGATTTGCCGGAGCCGCTGGGGCCCATGATGGCGAGGATCTCTCCTGCCTCGACGGCGAGTTCGGCGCCGCGCAGGGCGGGGGTCTCGCCGAAGGCGAGGGTGACGTCGTGGGCGTGGATCAGGGGGTCGGTCATTGCTTGGCCACCTCTGCGGCAAGGGCGTCGAGTCGGGCGGCGGTCAGGTCGATCCAGCGCAGGTCGGACTCCAGGTGGAACAGTCCGTGGTCGGCGAGGAGTGCGTCGACCAGGCTGCCGGAGCGCTTGATCTCGGTGAGTTCGCGCATCCGCCGCAGGTGGGCGGCGCGCTGGGTGTCGAGGTAGTGCTCGGCGTCGCGGCCGAGCATCAGGGCGAGCACGACCTTGCTGAACAGCACGGTCTGCAGGTGGGGTTCGGCGGCGACGGGCTCGCGCAGCCAGTCCTCGAACTCGGTGGCGCCGGTCTCGGTGATGACGTAGCGCTTGCGGTCGGGCCCGTCGCCGGCCTCGGGCTCCCCGACGACGACCTTCCCGTCCCGGGCGAGCCGTCCGAGGGTCGCGTACACCTGGCCGAAGGGGAGCGGTTTGCCGCGCCCGAAGAAGGCGTCGTAGTCGCGTTTGAGGTCGTAGCCGTGGCTGGGCTCGCGTTCGAGCAGCCCGAGCAGGGTGAGTGGAACGCTCATGATCGAAAGAGTACGCCGGAGGTGTACTCCACGTCTATACACTCAGAGAATACTGACGCAGGAATCTCCACCCACTAGCCTTGACCTGGGGTTTCACGAACAGGGGACGAAGCGGTGGAGTTCACGAAGATGCGGCCCGATGGGGCGTCAGCCAGCACGCCGCTCGGCGAACTGACGCTGCACCGGACGCCTTCGAGGCTGTACAGCGACCAGACCGAGCGCTGGCGGGTGGAACTCGACGGCCGCCCGCTGGCCGAGCTGCCCGGGTTCGGGCAGCCCGGCTTCCACGTCGCCAAACTGGCGCGCCGCGGCGTCGCCGGCACCTTCGACGGCGCCGAACTGCACATCCGCGCCCGCGGCCGCCACCTGCTGCGCTCCGGCCGCTTCGTGGAGTTCCGCACCGGCGACCGGACCCTGCGCTTCGTCCGCCGGGGGGTGATCCGCGCCGAACTCCTGGAAGACGGCCGGACGGTGGCCCGCTCCGACGGCCGGGCGCCGGCGGAGCCCGACCGGCTGCACGTGCTCGCCGTCGCCCTGTACACCTGGGCAGAACTGGACTACGTCAACGCCAATCCGCTGCTGGGCAGCGTCATCCTGTCGGCCGTCACCTCGTTCTTCTGACCGGCGCTCAGAGGTCCAGGTCGACGACCACCGGCGCGTGGTCCGACGTCCCCTTGCCCTTGCGGGCCTCGCGGTCGACGTAGCTGTCCGAAACCGCGTCCGCGAACGGCTTGTTGGCGTAGGTGAGGTCGATCCGCATGCCGCGGTTCTTCGGGAAGGCCAGCTGGCGGTAGTCCCAGTAGGTGTAGGGGTGGTCGTACTTGAGCGGGCGGGGGACGACGTCCTGGAGGCCGATCTCCTGGAGGGCCGTCAGCGCGGCGCGCTCGGGGGCGGTGACGTGGGTGGCGCCCTCGAAGGCGGCGATGTCGAAGACGTCCGCGTCGGTGGGGGCGATGTTGTAGTCGCCGAGAACGGCGAACGGGCGCTCCCCCGCCGCGTCCTCGCGGACGGCGTCGCGCAGCGCGGCCAGCCACTCCAGCTTGTAGCGGTAGTGCGCGTGGTCGACCTCGCGGCCGTTGGGCACGTACACCGACCAGACCCGGACGGGGCCGCAGGTCGCACCGACGGCGCGCGGCTCGACCACCGGGAGCATGGCGTCCTCGGCGAGGTAGCCGGGCTGGCCGGGCAGGTCACGGACGACGTCCTCCAGGCCGATCCGGGACAGCACGGCGACGCCGTTCCACCGGCCGGTGCCGTGCGCGGCGCTCTCGTAACCGAGCTCGCCGATCGCCTCGGCGGGGAACGCCTCGGTGGTGCACTTGAGCTCCTGGAGGCACAGCACGTCCGGCTTGGCGGACTCCAGCCACTCCAGCAGCTTGGGCAGCCGGGCGGTGACGGAGTTGATGTTCCAGGTGGCGATGCGGACGGTCACGGCGGCCTTCCCTCGGCGGTACGGACGGACAGCGCACCCGACGACAGGCCGGGCACCCCGTCCGAACATACCGCCCGCCACCGACAGCGCCCGGCCGGACAGGCCCTACTGCCAGGGCAGTCCGGGGGTGGGCAGCATCGTGAGGTGGGAGTGGAACCGGACCAGGGCCGTCTTCTTGTCGGGGGCAGCGGGGGTCAGGTAGTTCATGAAGACGACGACGTCGCCATGGGGGGCGACCAGTTCGACGAGCGCCTTGCCGTGGTCGTCGATGTTGACGACGGCGCCGGTGGACAGGTCGCCGGGGTCGGTGAAGACGGTGTCGGGGTAGGTACTCTTCAGGCCTTCGGCCAGGCGGCTCGCCATGCCTTCGGCGCCCGCGTCATCGGAGAAGCGCATCAGCACGGTGAAGGACTGGGTCCCGTCGGGGGCGGTCCAGGCGTGGCGCATCGCCACCACGAAGCCGCGCTGGGTGAACTGGCTCTTCACCTCGGCCTTCGCATCCGGCGCCGCCGAACCGAAAATGGTGTCCACCGTGCCGTCCAGGTCAAGGACCGCGGACACGAGGAGGTGGGACCCCTCCGGCCCGGCCGGGCGATAGTGCATCAACTTCTCGCCGGCCTCGGCAGCCGAGATGGTCCCGGACGGCGAAGCGACGGGCGCCGAACTGACGGGCGTCGGGGATGCCGCAGGCGTGCTGCTGGTGCAGGCCGCCAGGGCCGTGACGAGCAGCGGGGCGGCCAGGAGGTGGACGAAGCGTCTCGGGGTAATAACCGAACGATCATGGCGGGCAGGGAAGTTCGCGTCCATCGGATTGCCCGGATCGGCCGGCCGACCCGACACCCCGTCAGATCGGCCGGGGCCGGACCTACCAGGGCGTTCCGGGGGTGGGCAGCAGCTTGAACTGGTTGTGGAGCAGGATTGCGGCGGCTTTCCTGTCCGGGGTGGCAGGGGTGAAGTAGCTCACAAGGACAACGGCGTCGCCATGGGGGGCGACCTCGAGGACGGATGCCTTGTCCCGGCCGTCGAGGTCGCTTACGACGGCGCCGGTGGCCAGGTCGACGGGGTCGGTGAAGACGGTGTCGGGGTAGGTCGTCTTCATTCCCTGGGCCAGACTCCCTGCCAGGCTCTCGGCGCCCGCATCGGCGGAGAAGCGCAGCACCAGGATGTCGGCCGCGGTCCCGTCGGGGGCGGTCCAGGATTGGTGGAGTGCCGCGAGGAAGCCGTCCTGGGTGAGCCGGTTCTTCGTCGTGGCCTTCGTGTCCGGCTCCGCCCCCGGGCCGAGGATGGCGGTCGCCGTGCGGTCCAGATCGAGGATTCCGTTGGAGGGCGGGTACGTGGAACCCTCCGGCCCGCCCAGGCGGTTGAGTTGCCGCAACTTCTCGCGGGCCTCGGCGACGGAGACGGTCTCCGACGGGGAGGCGGAGGACACGGAGCCGGCGGGCGCCGGGGATGGCGCAGGCGTGCTGCTGGTGCAGGCCGCCAGGGCCGCGACGAGCAGCGGGGCGGTCAGGATGTGGACGAAGCGCCTCGGGGTGATCACCGAACGATCGTGGCGTACAAGGAAGTTCGCGTCCATCGGATTGCCCGGATCGGCCGGCCGACCCGACACCCCGTCAGATCGGCCGGCCGTCGCGGAGCTAACGCGAGGGGTGCACCACGGCGGCCGAGCCGCCGCCACGGCGGACGGGTTCGGCGGCGGCCAGCCAGCGGCCGTCGGGGAGGCGCTCGATGCCGGTGGCGGCGCCGATCTCGGGGGTGGCGCTGAAGACGTGGCCCATGGCCTGGAGTTTCGCTGCCTCGGGCGAGGCGAGGAAGGCCGGTTCGGCCTGGGTGGCGGCGGTGTTGCGCTGGCTGGCCCGGGGTGCGGCGATGGCCTGTTCCAGCGTCAGGCCGCGGTCGATCCGCCCGGTGAGGACCTGCAGCACGGTGGTGATGATGGTGGCGCCGCCGGGCGAGCCGACCGCCAGGTACGGCTTGCCGTCCTTGAGCACGATGGTCGGGGAGATCGAGGAGCGCGGGCGCTTGGCGGGGCCGGGCAGGTTGGGGTCGGGAATGCCGGGCGTGAGCGGGGTGAAGTTGAAGTCGGTCAGTTCGTTGTTGAGCAGGAAGCCCCGGCCGGGCACGGCGATGCCGCTGCCGCCGGTCTGTTCGATGGTCAGCGTGTAGGCGACGACGTTGCCCCACCGGTCGGCGACGGTCAGGTGGGTGGTGCTCTGGCCCTCGTACGGTTCGGCGACCGGCTGTCCGCTGCTCGCGCAGGCCGCGGGGTGGTACGGGTCGCCGGGGGCGAGCGGGCTGGTGAGCGCGTGCTGGGGGTTGATCAGGCAGGCCCGGGAGGCGGCGTAGGCCGGATCGAGCAGCTGGCGGGTCGGCACCTGGACGAAGTTCGGGTCGCCGACCCAGCGGTTGCGGTCGGCGAACGCGATCCGGCTGGCCTCCAGGAAGCGGTGGTCGTACTGGACGGGGTCCGCGAGGCTGCTCGCTCCGAGGATGTTCAGCGCCTCACCGACGGTGGTCCCGCCGGAGGAGGACGGCGCGATGCCGTACACGTCCAGGCCCCGGTAGTTGACGTGCGTCGGGTCCTGCTGACGGACCTGGTAGGCCGCCAGGTCGGCGGTGTCGACCTTGCCGGGGCGGGCGTTGCGGCCGGAGGCGGGGTCGACGGGCGGGTGCTGGAGGGTGCGGACGATGTCGGCGCCGATCGGGCCGCGGTACAGGGCGGCGGTGCCGCCGCGTCCCAACTCCCGGTAGGTCGCGGCGAGATCGTGGTTGCGCAGGGTGGAGCCGACGACGGGCAGCTTCCCGTTCGGCAGGAACAGCGCGCGGCTGGCCGGGAAGTCCTGGAACCGGGCCTGGTTGAGGGCGGTCTGGTCCTGGAAGGTCTGGTCGACGGTAAACCCACGATCGGCGATCCGCTCGGCCGGTTTCAGCACCTCGGCGAGATCCCGGCTGCCCCAGCGGCGCAGCGCCTGCTCCCAGGTGGCGGCGGTGCCGGGCACGCCGACGGACAGGCCGCTGGTGACGGCGTCGGCGAAGGCCAGCGGCTTCCCGTTCTCCAGGAACAGCGAACTGTCGGCCGTCCGGGACGCGGTCTCCCGCCCGTCCAGCGTGGAGACCTTCCCGGTCCGAGCGTCGTAGTACACGAAGTACCCGCCGCCGCCGATGCCCGCCGAGTACGGCTCGGTCACCCCGAGCGCGGCCGCGGTGGCCACGGCGGCATCCACCGCGTTCCCCCCGCGCCGCAGCACCTCCAGCCCGGCGGCGGTGGCGTCGGCGTCCACACTGGTGACCGCCCCGCCCCAGCCCACCGCCTCGGGTTGCTTCCCGGTGACGGCGGCGGACGGGTCGGCCTGGGCGGGCGCGGCGGTGCAGAGCAGTCCGGTGACGAGTGCGAGTGCGGGGACGAGACGGGCGAGGGTTCTCATACGATCTCCCTGGGACGGCGACGGTCTCCCGTTCTCCCACACCCAGCACGCCCCCGACAACGGCACGTTCGGCCAACTGCCGCACACCACAAGCCCGCTGTCGCCACCTCAGCGCCACCGGGTCGTAGCCCGCGCCGGCGCCCGGCAGCGGCCGGCAGAGCCCTTCGCGCTGGAACCGGCGATCACTGCCCGGGCGTCCCACTTCCCGGGCTGTCGCCGTCCACCGCTGGGAGGGGTTTCGGGTCGTGGGAATCGTGATATGGGCCGTCGTCGGGGTGTTGTTCGCGCTGCTACCGCTCGTCCACTGGCTGCTGCGCGCCCGTCCCACGCCGCTCCGGGTACCCGTCGCCGCCGCGTTAACGCTCTGGCTGGCGCTGGTACTCGCGGTGGCGTTCGACCTGCTGCGTCTGCGGAGCGGGGCCGAGCTCTACCTGCTCTACACGCCGCTCGCCGAACTGGCCGTCCTGATCGGCCTGCGGCTGGACCGGCGGATCGCCGGCCCGCGCACCGGGCGTCCGGCCGGCTGGCCCCGCGCGGTGGGCATCGCCTTCTACCTCCAGCTGGCCCTCGTCCTCACCACGACCCCGCTGGCGGCGCTGCTGGCCTTCCACGAGGCGACGCTCCCGCCCGCGAGGGCCGTGCCGGAGCCGCCGCCCGGCTACACCGTCCTCGACACCGGCGAAGGCTGCGGCAACGGCCACGGCGCCCTCTGCTGGCGCACGCTCCACTTGTCGGGCCCACCCGGCGTGCCGACCGCGGAGGCCGCCGACCGGCTCCGGCCCCGGCAGCCGTGCGAGCCGAACGGCTACCTGCTCGACCGCCGTGACCTCTGCACCGAGGTGAGCATCGAAGGCAGCACGATCGTCTACGCCGTCCTCCTCAGCAACGAGTGACCCGGCCCGGCGGGGGCAGGCAGGGCCGGGCCACCCCCAGCCCCTCACGCCCCACCGGGCCGGCCCCGCGTCAGCGGGTGGCGCGTTCCACCCGGCGGCGCTTGACGGTGCGGAAGCGGCGGGCGACCTGGCGGGCCAGGTCGGCGGCGCCGACCAGGCCGGCCTCGTTGCCGAGGGCGGCGTGGACGATTTCCGCCTCGGGGCGGAAGCCGCGGCCGGTGAGGGTGCGGCGGAAGGCGTCCTGGGCGGGGCCGAGGAGGAGGTCGCCGGCTTCGCTGACGCCGCCGCCGATGACGAAGCGGCCGGGGTCGAGCGCGGCGGCCAGATTGGCGATGCCGACGCCGAGCCAGCGGCCGACCTCGTAGAGCAGTTCGGTGGCGACCGGGTCGCCTTCGCGTGCGGCCTCGGTGACGAGCGGTCCGGTGATGCCGAGCGGGCTGCCGCCGGCCCGGGCGAGCAGGGGCTGGACCACCGGGGATTCCTCGGCGGCGAGTTCGCGGGCCTCGCGGACCAGCGCGTTGCCGGAGGAGTACTGCTCCCAGCAGCCGCGGTTGCCGCAGGGGCAGCGGTGTCCGCCGGGCACCACCTGCATGTGGCCGAACTCGCCGGCCATGCCGTGCTTGCCCCGGTCGACGAAGCCGTCGCGGACCTGTGCGCCGCCGATGCCGGTGCCGAGGGTGATCATCACCATGTGGTCCTCGCCGCGGCCGGCGCCGAAGCGCCACTCGGCCCAGGCGGCGGCGTTGGCGTCGTTCTCGACCACCACGGGGAACCGCAGCCGGGAGCTGAGCGCCTGCTGGAGGGGTTCGTTGCGCCAGTTCAGGTGGGGGGCGAACAGCACGGTGGAGCGTTCGGAGTCGACCCAGCCGGCCGCGCCGACGCCGACGGCGTGCACGTCGTGCTTGTCGGCGAGCTGCAGGACCAGGTCGACGATGACGTCCTCGACCACCTTGGGGCTCTTGCTCTTGTCGGGCGTCTCGGTGCGCAGCCGCTCCAGGACCCGGCCCTCGCCGTCGACCACTCCGGCGACCACCTTGGTGCCGCCGATGTCCACGCCGATGGTGGGCAGCCGCAGCACTCCGGCGGGCAGGGTGCGGCGGCGGCGTTCGGCGCGCGGGCCGAGGCCCAGCAGGCTGGGCAGGGCGGGGCGGGCGGGGCCGTTGGCACTGGTCACGGAATGAATGCTCCTGGTTTCGGTAAAACGTGCGGGCTGGTGCTGGAGGGGTCGGAACGAGCTGGCAGACTAGGCCGCGAACGCACAGCGGATTCTCACGAAAACGTGATGTTCCTCTCAGGTTTCTGCGGGTGTTGCCAGCAACTGATCGTGTGTTTGACGCAGTCTGACAAGTGTGATGTGCGAACCGGGGGACCGTGCCCCGGACGGCCGGACGACCCGATTCGAGAGACCTGATGCAGCTAACAGGCACCCCTTTTCTTATTCTGACGATCATCCTGGTGCCGATCTCCCTTGCGGCGGCCCTGCTGCTCTGGGGCCGGGTGCGCGGACCGAAGCCGGTCCAGGCGCTGTCCCGGATCGTGATGCTGCTGTTCTGCCAGATCACCGCCGTACTCACCGTCTTCGTCATGGTCAACAACGCCAACCTGATCTACGGCAGTTGGGACGACCTGCTGGGCACCGGCAGCCACGTGCGCTCGGTGCCGAACGTGGCTGCCAGTGAGGGCGGCGGCAGCGGGAGCAGCGACAACAAGCAACACACCAAGGTGATCCAGCAGTTCAAGCCGGTCGGTGACCCGAAGGTGCCGAACGACGTGCAGACCACGGACCTGAAGGGCGCGGTCTCCGGCGTCGACGGCGAGGTGCTGGTCTGGCTGCCGCCGCAGTACAACGACCCGGCGTACAAGGACAAGACCTTCCCCGTGGTCGAGCTGCTGCCGGGCTGGCCGGGCTCCTCGAAGACCTGGTTCGGCACCCTGCGGGTCTCCGAGCAGCTGAAGCCGATGATGCAGAGCGGGCAGGTCGCCCCGTTCATCCTGATCTCGCCGCGCACCAACCTGCTGGGCGACAGCACCGACACCGGCTGCGCGGACGTCCCGGGCAAGGTCAACGCCGACACCTGGCTGTCCAAGGACGTCCCGCAGATGGTGCTGGACAACTTCCGGGCCGACCCCTCCTCCGACCGCTGGGCGGTGGCCGGTTACTCGGCGGGCGCGCACTGCGCGACCAAGCTGTCGCTGGAGCACCCGGACCGCTACCGCGCGGGCATCAGCCTCTCCGGCTACAACGACCCGGGCGCGGAGGACAAGTCGCTGACCGCGAAGGACCCGCACCTGAAGGAGATCTCCAACCCGCTGAACATCCTGAAGTCCGCGAAGACCCCGCCGAAGACCGCGCTGTACGTCACCGGCAACAAGGGCGACGGCCTGGAGGGCGGCGAGGCGCTGAAGGCGGCCGCCAAGGCCCCGACCACGGTGACCATCCAGGAGACCACGGGCGCGCACAGCAGCGACGTCTGGAAGCCGCTGGTCCCGGGCATCTTCACCTGGCTGACCACGATCATCCCCGCGCAGCACTGACCCACCGCACACCGAAGGGCCCGGCCGGCGGCCGGGCCCTTCGTATGCCCAACGTCAGTTCTTCGGCAGGGTGTTGACGTACTGGGTGCCGGCGCCGTAGAAGCCGTCCACGGTCTGCTCGACGTCCGCCGCGGAGAGCGCCTGGTCGGCCTTGTAGTAGAACCAGTTGACCTTCATGTCCCAGCTGCGCTGGCCGCTGATCGAGGGCAGCAGGTCGATGAACCAGTTGCTGAAGTGGATGTCCATCTTCTCGCGCGCGACGTACTTGTCGGAGCTGGTGAACATCTCCTTGCCGTCCAGAAAGTAGGTGACCTTCCCGTCCATGGCGGTGATCATCATGGTGTGCCAGCCCTCGAGGCGCTGCTTGGCGGCCTTGGTGACGCGGTCCGGCGGGTCGGCCTTGAACCAGCTGGTGGTGTCGAGCTTCGGGCCGGGCGCGCCCCAGCCGCCGTTCGGCAGGTACTCGAAGTCGAGTTCGCTGTAGTTCGCCGAGTCGTCGGCGGGTGAGATCGGGAAGAAGGTCTGCACGACGTGGTCGCCGGTGCGGCCGGTGGAGGGCTTCTCACCGAAGTTGATCCGGGCCGCGAAGGTGCCGTGGAACAGGTTGGTGGCGGTGCTCTGCACCTCGACCTGCTTGGTGCCTTGCTTGGTGCCGTCGGTGGTCGAGCGCAGTTGCAGCGCCCGGCCGCCCTTGGCGGTCGGGTCCTCGGGGAAGGCGGCGCCGGAGGCGGACCAGGTGTCCTTGATGCCGGGGCCGCCGCCGCCGTCCCGGACCTGCCAGCCGTGCGCGGCCAACTGCGGGTCGTCGGGCCCGGTGTAGTGGAAGGTGTCGAACATCGTTCCCGGCGGCCCGGACGGCGTCGGCGAGGCGCTGGCGGACCGGCCCTTCGCGGCGGAATCCCCACCGGCGGCCGGGTCGCCGTTGCACGCGGCGAGCGTGCACAGCAGGGTCGGCAGCGCGATCACGCTCCACGCGCGACGGCGGGGCAGGCGGCTGGACTTGCGTACACGGGCTCGCACACGGGCTCCTTGGGGCGCAGCGGCGGTAGTTGGGACACGCCCCTCTGCGCGGGAAATCGACGACCGGTCGGAGGCGGTCATCCTAACGGGGGCTCACAGGCCGCTCCGCCGCCGGGACGGCCCGCATCCGCCGAGGTCGAACGGTCTGTGCACGGGTTAAACATGTACGCGCCGGTAGGGGTCTCGATCCGGTCACAACCATGATCGGGAACGTGTTGAAAGTGGACATCAGGCCCAATTCGTCGCAGGTCGACCCAGGTCGGTGCACTAGCGTTCGAGTCACGCTCCCGCGGTCTTCGCCCTCCCTGCCCTGAAAGGCCTCGCACGGTGCGCCCTGTCATGACGTCCTCCGAGCCCGGATCGGCGTACCCGGCACCGCCCGGCGCCCCGGGCCCGGATGTCGACGAGCCGCTGCCCGAAGAGGCGCTGCCCGAACCGGTGTTCGTCGACGAGTCGGGCCTGCGCGGGCGATTGCTGCGCGGTCTCGGCTGGCCGGTCTCGGTGGTGGGCGCGGTGCTGGCGGTCGCGATGGGCGGCAGTCTGATCGGCGTGCAGGCGGACGCCCCGCCGATGGAGATCCCCGCGCAGCCCGCGCCGGCGGCCGCGGCGCCCTCGGCGTCACCGTCGGCCGGCCCGTCGCCCTCGGCCTCGGCGCCGGCGTCCGGAGCACCCTCCCGCTCCACCTCGCCGCCCAAGGCGGGGAACTCGGCCGGCACCTCGAAGCCCCCCGCCGGGGGGACGCCTTCGGGCCGGGCGACCAAGCACCCCTGATCGTTCGCACCACCGCACCTCCAGGAGCGCCCTTTGTCCCGCCACCAGCGCCGCCGGCATTCCCTGCTGAGGCCGCGCCGACTGGCCGCGCCGCCGCTGCGCTTCGTCATGCCGCTGTCCCTGCTGGCGTGCCTGCTGGCGCTGCTGGTGCTGCGCGGGCTCGCCACCAACGAGGTGTTCCACGACACCCGGATCGCGACCTCGGTGGACAAGGACACCGTGCCGGAGAACCTGCTCAAGGGCGGCCCGGTGATCGACACGCGCGGCGACAAGAAGGCGAACCCGGTCAGCTACCGCATCCCCGACAAGACGGTGGTGCTGAGCTTCGACGACGGCCCCTCGCCGGAGTGGACGCCGAAGATCCTGGACGTGCTGAAGGCGCACGACGTCCGCGCGGACTTCTTCGTGACCGGCGCGATGACCACCCGCAACCCGGACCTGATCCGGCAGATCGTCGCGGGCGGCCACGAAATCGGCCTGCACACCTTCACCCACCCCGACCTGGTGTACCAGTCGCACACCCGGATCGGCTGGGAGCTGGCGCAGACCCAGCTGGCGCTGGCCGGTGTCGCGGGCGTGCACAGTTCGCTGTTCCGGCCGCCGTACTCCTCGGAGGCGAACGCGCTGGACGACTGGAACTACCCGGTCATCCAGTACGTGGGCGCGCACGGCTACCTGACGGCGTTCATCGACCGCGACACCGACGACTGGAAGCGCCCGGGCGTCGACGAGATCGTGAAGGCCGCGATGCCGGCCACGCCCGGCGCGGGCGAGCTGATCCTGCTGCACGACGCGGGTGGTGACCGCACCGAGACGGTCGCCGCGCTGGAGCAGATCATCGTCAAGCTCCAGGGCGAGGGCTACCGCTTCACCACCATCTCCGACGCGCTCGGCGCGTCCAACGCGATGGTGCCGGTGCACGGCTTCCAGCTGTGGGCGGGCAAGGGCTTCATCTGGGCGACCCAGGTCGCCGTGTACACCCTGCCGGTGCTGGTCGGGCTGCTGGCGCTGGTCGGCTTCCTGAACTTCGGCCGGTTCGCGCTGATGATCGTCCTCGCCCCGGTGCACGCCCGCCGCTCCAAGCGCAAGGACGCCTGGGGGCCGCCGGTCACCGAGCCGGTCACCGTGCTCGTCCCGGCGTACAACGAGCTCGAGTGCATCGCCAACACCCTGAACTCGCTGGCCGCCAGCGACTATCCGATCGAAGTGATCGTGATCGACGACGGCTCCACGGACGGCACCGCGGACATCGTCGAGGAGATGAACCTGCCGTTCGTCCGGCTGATCCGCAAGGTCAACGGCGGCAAGCCCAGCGCCCTCAACGCCGGTATCGCGGCCGCCTCGTACGACCTCGTGGTGATGATGGACGGCGACACCGTCTTCGAGCCGTCCACGGTGCGCGAGCTGGTCCAGCCGTTCGCCGATCCGAAGGTCGGCGCGATCGCGGGCAACGCGAAGGTCGGCAACCGGGACAGCCTGATCGGCGCCTGGCAGCACATCGAGTACGTCCTCGGCCACAACCTGGACCGCCGGATGTACGACGTGCTGAACGTCATCCCGACCATTCCCGGCGCGGTCGGCGCGTTCCGCAAGGAGGCGCTGCGGCAGGTCGGCGGGATGAGCGACGACACCCTCGCCGAGGACACCGACATCACCATCGCGGTGCTCTGCGCCGGCTGGCGGGTCGTCTACGCCGAGCGCGCCCGCGCCTGGACCGAGGCGCCCGCGAGCCTCCAGCAGCTCTGGTCGCAGCGCTACCGCTGGAGCTACGGCTCGATGCAGGCGATGTGGAAGCACCGCCGCGCCGTGATCTCCCGCGGCCCGGCCGGCCGCTTCGGCCGGATCGGCCTGCCGATGGTGGTGCTGTTCGGCGTGGTCGCCCCGCTGCTGGCGCCGCTGGTGGACCTGTTCCTGCTGTACGGCGTGCTGTTCACGGACGCGCCGATCACGCTGGCCAGCTGGGGCGGGTTCATCGCGCTCCAGGGCCTGCTGTCCTGGTACGCCTTCCGGCTCGACCACGAGAAGCCCTGGCACCTGATCAGCCTGCCGCTGCAGCAGGTGGTCTACCGGCAGCTGATGTACATCGTCCTGCTGCAGTCCACGATCACCGCGCTCACCGGTGGCCGGCTGCGCTGGCACAAGCTCCGGCGCACCGGCGAGGTCGCTGTCCCCGTGGAGGCCTGACCATGAGCGACACCATCCGGCTGCGGATCCCCCCGCAGCTGCGCCGGGACGAGGCCCCCGACACCGCCCCGGACACGCTCGTCGCGTCCGTGCGCAAGGCCGGCCGCGACCGCTACCTCGACCTGCTGCGCGCGATGGCGCTGGTCCGCGTGGTGCTCTACCACCACTTCGAGTGGTTCTGGCTGCCGCTGGTGTTCCCGTCGATGGGCGTGATGTTCGCCCTGGCCGGCTCGCTGATGACGCGTTCGCTGAGCCGCCCCGCGCTGAGCGTGATCCGCGGCCGGCTGCGCCGCCTGCTGCCGCCGATGTGGCTGTTCGGCGCCGTCGTGGTCACCCTGCAGGTCCTCGACGGCGGCGGCCCGGACTCCGACGGCCACCCCACCTGGTGGTGGGCGAAGCTGGCGTTCTGGGTGCTGCCGCTGAGCACTCCCCCGTACGCGGCCGAGCTGCACGGCTTCGGCGGGCACCTCGAGACCGGCTGGGCCTCCCAGCTGGTGGTGCCGCTGTGGTACCTGCGGGCCTACCTCTGGTACGTGCTGCTGTCGCCGCTGATGCTGAAGGCGCTGCGCCGCTTCCCGGTGGTGACGCTGTTCGCCCCGCTGGCGCTGGTGATCGTCATGAACGCGTTCTTCGCCGGCCAGGACGTCGTCTGGGGCCGGGTCTGGGAGACCGTCAACGACTTCGCGATGTTCGGCTCCTGCTGGATCCTCGGCATGGCCCACCAGGAGGGCCTGCTGCGGCGGATCCCGCAGTACGTGCTGCCGTCGATCGCACCGCTGATCATGGTGGCGGGCTTCTGGTACCTGCAGACCCGGCCGGTCGATCCGAGCCAGCCCGCCGACATCGAGCTCTGGCCGATCGCCCAGGCCCTGTGGTCCTTCGGCTTCGTCGCGCTGCTGCTGCACATCAGCCCGTCCTGGGAGCAGTGGCCCGCGCGGCTGGAGCGCTGGAACGGCCTGGTGAGCCTGCTCAACTCGCGGGCCGTCACCGTCTACCTGTGGCACGTGCCGGCACTGGTGCTGGCCTTCCCGCTGATCGACCCGCTGTGGAACGTCGACTACTTCTACGAGCACCTCAGGTGGCTGCTGACCAGCCAGTGGTTCAGCCTGCTGGTGGCGATCCCGCTGCTCGCCCTGCTGGTGATGGCCCTCGGCTGGGTCGAGGACCTGGCGGCGAAGCGCAGGCCCCGGCTGTTCCCGTACCCGCGCCGCCCGCGGGGCCGGCGCCGGAGCGCCGCCTGACGATCGATCAGGCGAGTTCCAGCGCCAGGTAGAAGTCGACCCGGTCCTCCAGCCGGGACAGGTCGCGGCCGGTGAGTTCCTCGATCCGGCCGATCCGGTAGCGCAGCGTGTTGACGTGCACGTGCAGCTGGGCGGCGCAGCGCGTCCAGGAGCCGTCGGAGCGCAGGAACGCGGCCAGGGTGTGCAGCAGGTCGGCCTGGTGTTCCTGGTCGTAGGCGGTGACGGGGTCGAGCAGCCGGGCCCGGAAGGCGCGCCGGACCTCGGCGGGGACGGCGGCCAGCAGCAGGACGTGCGAGGCGAGTTCCTCGGCGCCGGCGACCCGGATCCGGCCGGGGCGGGAGGCGGCGATCCGGCGGGCGTGCCGGGACTCCTCCAGGGCGCCGCGCAGGCCGTCGGACTCGGCGGCGGGGGCGCACACGCCGACGGTGATCCGCCCGTCGGCGTCGAGCCCGGCCTCCAGCGGGGCCAGCAGCGCGCGCACCGCGTCGGCGGGGACGGCGGCGTCGGGGGCGTTCGGGGCGGGCAGCACGGCGACGGCGCCGCTGCGGCCGACGGCGGCGACCAGGGCCGTACCGGGCAGTGCCTCTTCGAGGACCGGGCGCAGCGCGCCGTCGGGCAGTCCGGTGGCGTCGGCGGACAGCACCAGCCACTGCGGGTGGCCCGCGCCGTCGGTGGTGGAGGCGCGCAGGGCGCGGGCGGTCTCGGCGGGGGCGGCGCCGTGCCTCAGCAGGTCGAGGAGTTCGTCGGCGAGCCGGCGGCGCAGTCGGCGGCTCTCGTCGCGGCGGGTGCGTTCGGTGGCGACCAGGCGGCACAGGTTCTCGGCGAGCTGGCGGCGTTTGGCGGGCCATTCGGCGAGGTCGCCGGCTACGGCGAGGATCCAGTCGGCGAGCACGGTGGCGGTGGCAGGTTCGGCGGCGGGCAGCAGCGAGTAGGTGCAGTCGGCGAGTCGGACCCGGTGCGGGGGGTGGTGGCCGCGCTGCTGGGCGGCGAGGTGGGCGCGGGCGAGGCGGTCGCGGTCGGCGGGGGTGAGGCGGTCGGCGGGTCCGGCGATGACGTGGCCGGTGGGGGTGAGTACCCAGCAGTCGAGGTCGAGGTCGCCGCCGAGCAGGTCGAGGACGGCGTCGAGGCCGCCCGTGTCGGCGGCGGAGACCAGCAGCCGGTGCCGGTCGACGAGGGCGGCGAGGTCGGCGGCCCGGCCGGCGGAGACGTGCCGGCCGACGTACTCGGTGACGGTGCCGAAGGCGATGTCGTCGGGGACGGCGAGCAGCGGCAGCCGGTGCCGGCGGCAGGCCTCGACCAGGTCGGCGGGGACGGGCCCGACCTCCACCTCGCCGGCGCCGAGCGCGGCGGCGCCGCCGGCCACCAGGGTGCGCACGAAGCGCGCGGAGTCGGCGGGGGCGGTGCGCCACAGCATGCCGGTGAGGACGAGTTCGCCGCCGTGCAGGAACCGGCCGGGGTCCTGCAGGTCGGTGGTCATCACGCCGGTGACCTGCCGGTCGAGTTCGTCCTCGCCGGCGAGCAGGCGCAGCCGGGGTGCGCCGGGGGCGAGCAGGTCGCGGACGCGCATGGACGGGGCCCTTCGTGACGGTGCGGCTGGTGCTGCGGGTGCTGCGAATGAATCGTGGGGGTGATTCCGGGGCGGGGACGGCCCAGGGTGACCCGGGTGGGCTGGAGGATCGTCCACATTGGACGAACGTACAGGACAGCGCCGCAGGTCACCGTCGGCGCTCATGTCATCGGTGACTGCCGACCATGCCGGTGACGGCGGTTCACTGGCCTGCACACCGCCGGGCCGCACCGGCCGGGGCGCTGCGTCGACGAAGAGCCGCGTCGACGAAGAGAGGAGACACCGCATGGAGTTCCTTCGACCCGCGACCTGGGACGAGGCGCTCGGGGCGATGGCCGATCACCCCGGCGCACTGCCGGTCTCCGGCGGCACTGACGTCATGGTCGAGCTGAACTTCGACCTGCGCCGGCCGTCCGCGATCCTCGACCTGAACCGGATCACCGAGCTGGGCCAGTGGAGCAGTGACGGGGCGTCGGTGCGCCTCGGCGCGGCGGTGCCGTACGCGCGGATCATCGACGAGCTGTCCGGCCCGCTGCCCGGGCTGGCGCTGGCGTCGCGGACGGTGGGTTCGCCGCAGATCCGCAACCGCGGCAGTGTCGGCGGCAACCTGGGCGCGGCCTCGCCGGCCGGTGACGCGCATCCGGCGCTGCTGGCCGCCGGGCGGGGGGTGCGGGTGGAGGCGCACTCGGTGCGCGGGGTGCGGCTGATCCCGATCGACGAGTTCTACGTCGGGGTGAAGCGGCACTGCCTGGCGCCGGACGAGTTGATCCGCGCGGTGCGGATCCCGGTCGCCGACGGCCCGCAGCAGTTCTCCAAGGTCGGTACCCGCAACGCGATGGTGATCGCGGTCTGCGCGTTCGGTCTCGCCCTGCACCCGAAGGACCGCACGGTCGGCACCGGCATCGGCTCGGCCGCGCCGACCCCGCGCCGGGCCTCGGACGCCGAGGCGTACCTGGCGGGCGAACTGGCGTGGGAGTCCGGCGACCCGCCGGCCCCGCAGGTGGTGCGGCGCTTCGGCGAACTGGTCGCGGCCGCCGCCGACCCGATCGACGACGTCCGGGGCACCGCCGCGTACCGGCGCCATGCGCTGGCCGTGCTGGCCCGGCGCACGCTGACGTGGTGTTGGAACGACTATCGGCCCGGGAGGGCGGCATGAGGGTGACGTTCACCGCCAACGGGCGGCCGGTGGAGGCCGACGACGTGTGGGAGGGCGAGTCGCTGCTGTACGTGCTGCGCGAGCGGGTCGGCCTGCCCGGTTCGAAGAACGCCTGCGAGCAGGGCGAGTGCGGCTCCTGCACCGTCTACCTGGACGAAGTCCCGGTCTGCGCCTGCCTGGTGGCGGCCGGCCAGGTGCAGGGCCGCGAGGTGCGCACCGTCGAGGGCCTGACCGGCCAGGACGGCGGACTCGGCCCCGTCCAGCAGGCGTTCCTGGACGCGGGCGCCGTGCAGTGCGGCTTCTGCACGCCGGGCCTGCTGGTGCAGACCGACGCGCTGCTGGCCCGGGACCCGCGGCCGTCCGACGCCGACATCCGCGAGGCGCTGTCGGGCAACCTGTGCCGCTGCACCGGCTACGAGAAGATCATGGACGCGGTGCGGCTGGCCTCGGCCCGCATCGACGGGGCGGGGGGCCGGGAATGACGACCCGTCCGATCCAGGCCGAGAAGAACCTGCAGAAGATCAGCCAGGCGTCCGAGCACGGCATCGGGCAGTCCCCGCTGCGCCCCGACGGCACGCTGAAGGTGAAGGGCGAGTTCGCCTACTCCTCCGACCTGTGGCACGAGGACATGCTGTGGGGCACCGCGCTGCGCTCCCCGCACCCGCGCGCCAACATCCTGTCCGTGGACATCTCGGGGGCCCTCGCCGTCCCCGGGGTGCACGCGGTGCTCACCCACGAGGACATCCCGGGCGCCAAGTTCTACGGCCTGGAGATCGCCGACCAGCCGGCCCTGGCGATCGACAAGGTCCGCTACCAGGGCGAGCCGATCGCGCTGGTCGCCGCCGACCACCCGGAGACGGCCCGCCGGGCCGCGAAACGGATCGTCGTCGAGTACGAGGTGCTCACCCCGATCACCACCGAGGAGCAGTGCCTCGACCCTCAGCACCACGGCTACGTGCACGAGCCGCACGAGTACAAGGCCCGCGCGCACGGCAACCTCTGCCACGAGCAGCGCCTGGTCGCGGGCCGGGGCGTCACCGACGGGGTACGGGCGCTGGCGGACGTGATCGTGTCCGGCGAGTACGAGGTCGGCATGCAGGACCAGGCGTTCCTCGGCCCCGAGTCGGGCCTCGCCGTGCCCGCCGAGGATGGCGGCGTGGACCTGTACATCGCCACCCAGTGGCTGCACGTGGACCGGCAGCAGATGGCGCCGGTGCTGGCCCTGCCGGAGGAGAAGGTCCGCCTCACCCTGGCCGGGGTGGGCGGCGCGTTCGGCGGCCGTGAGGACCTGTCGATGCAGATCCACGCCTGCCTGCTGGCGCTGCGCACCCGGCGGCCCGTCAAGATCGTGTACTCCCGCGACGAGTCCTTCTTCGGGCACGTGCACCGCCACCCGGCCCGGATGCGCTACGAGCACGGCGCCACCCGTGACGGGAAACTGGTGTTCGCGGACTGCCGGATCGTGCTGGACGGCGGCGCGTACGCCTCCACCTCCCCCGCCGTGGCCGGCAACGCCGCCTCGCTCGGCCACGGCCCGTACGTCATCCCGAACGTGGCGATGCACGCCCTGGCGCTGTACTCCAACAACCCGCCGTGCGGGGCGATGCGCGGCTTCGGCGCGGTGCAGGCCGCGTTCGGCTACGAGTCGCAGATGGACAAGCTGGCGGCCGCGCTCGGTATGGACCCGGTGGAGCTGCGGCAGCTGAACGCCGTCGCGCAGGGCGACCTGATGCCGACCGGGCAGCAGATCGACGCGCCCGCGCCGGTCGCCGAACTGCTCCGGCGGGCCAAGGACCGGCCGCTGCCGCCGCCGCTCGACCCGTCCGACCTGCGCAACCTGCCGGGGGCGCTGTCCAACACCTCGCACGGCGAGGGCATCGTGCGCGGCGTCGGCTACTCGGTGGGGATCAAGAACGTCGGCTTCTCCGAGGGCTTCGACGACTACTCCACCGCCCGGGTCCGGCTGGAGCTGATCGGCGGCGAGCCGGTCGCCATGGTGCACACGGCGGCGGCCGAGGTCGGGCAGGGCGGCGTCACCGTGCACGCCCAGATCGCCCGCACCGAGCTGGGCGTCGAGCACGTCACCATCCACCCCGCCAACACCGAGATCGGCTCGGCCGGCTCCACCTCCGCCTCCCGGCAGACCTACATGACGGGCGGCGCGGTCAAGCTCGCCGCCGAGGCGGTCCGCGAGGTGCTGCTCGACCGGGGCCGGCGCCGGCACGGCTGGACGCACCGCGACCTGACGCTGGCCGGCGGCCGGGTGGTCTCCGCGTCCGCCGGGGTGCTGACCTCGCTGGCCGAGCTGCTCGGCGACGAGGCCGTCGAACAGACCCGGGTGCACCGCCACCGCCCGACCGTCGCGCTGCACCCGGAGACCGGGCAGGGTTTCGGCCACGTCCAGTACTCCTTCTGCGCGAACCGCGCCGTGGTGGACGTGGACGTGGAGCTCGGACTGGTCAAGGTGGTCGAGTTGACGGCCGTTCAGGACGTCGGACGGGCGCTCAACCCGCTCGCCGTGGTCGGCCAGATCCAGGGCGGCTGCACGCAGGCACTGGGTCTGGCCGTGATGGAGGAGATCGTGATCGCCGACGGCAAGGTCCGCAACGCCTCGTTCACCGACTACCTGATCCCGACCGTCCTCGACACCCCGCCGATCCCGGTGGAACTCCTCGAACTTCCCGACCCGCACGCCCCGTACGGGCTGCGCGGCGTCGGCGAGGCCCCCACCGTCTCGGCCACCCCCTCGATCGTGGCGGCGATCCGACAAGCCACGGGGAAGGCCCTCACCCGCATCCCGGTCCGGCCGGAGCACCTGACTCTCTGATCCTTGGGAACCGACATGGCACAGACCCCGGTGGAGCCCGGCCCCACCTCGCGCGGCACGCTCGACACGTACTTCAAGATCTCGGCGCGCGGCTCCACCGTGGGCACCGAACTGCGCGGCGGCCTCACCACCTTCATGGCGATGGCCTACATCATCCTGCTCAACCCGATCATCCTGAGCGGCGCGGACGTCACCGGCCACAAGCTCGACCACGCCCAGGTGACCACCGCCACCGCGCTCGCCGCCGCCGTCACCACCATCGTGATGGGCGTGGTCGGCAACGTTCCGCTCGCGCTCGCCGCCGGCCTGTCCGTCTCCGGCGTGATCTCCGCGCTGGTGGTGCCGCACTCCACCTGGCCGCAGGCGATGGGCCTGTGCGTGATCTACGGTCTGCTGATCGTGCTGCTGGTCGTCTCCGGCCTGCGCGAGAGGATCATGCACGGCATTCCGCTGCCGCTGAAGTACGCGATCACCATCGGCATCGGCCTGTTCATCTCGATCGTCGGCTTCGTCAAGGCCGGATTCGTGCACACCGGCGGGCCCACCCCGCTCTCCCTCGGCCCGGCCGGCGAACTCGAGGGCTGGCCGGTGCTGCTCTTCTGCCTCACCCTGCTGCTGATCTTCGTGCTGCTCGCCCGGCGCGTGCGCGGCGCGATCCTGCTCGGCCTCGCGCTCGGCACCGCCGCCGCGATGATCGTCAACAAGGCCGCCGACCTGACCCCCCAGGACTGGGGCGGCACCGCGCCGGTCTGGCCCGGGTCGCCGGTCGCCGCACCCGACTTCGGGCTGTTCGGCCACGTCGACCTGTTCGGTGCGTTCGGCGCGAAGAGCATGGGCGCGATCAGCGCCTCCGTCGCGGTGTTCACCCTGGTACTGGCGGGGTTCTTCGACGCGATGGCCACCATCATCGGCGTCGGCACCGAAGCCGGACTCACCGACTCCAAGGGCCGGATGCCGGGCCTGTCCAAGGCGCTGTTCATCGACGGCGCGGGCGGCGCGATCGGCGGCGTGGCCGGGGCGTCCGGGCAGACCGTCTTCCTGGAGTCCGCGACCGGCGTCGGCGACGGCGCCCGCACCGGACTGGCATCCATCGTCACCGGCGGCGTGTTCACGCTGATGCTGTTCTTCTCCCCGATCGCCGCCATCGTCCCGGTGCAGGTCGCCTCCGCCGCGCTGGTGGTGATCGGCTCGCTGATGATGAGCCAGGCCCGGCTCATCGACTGGTCGGACAGCGAGGTCGCCATCCCCGTGTTCCTCACCAGCGTGGTCATGCCGTTCACCTACAGCATCACCGCGGGCGTCGGCGCCGGGGTCGTCTCCTACACCGTCGTCAAGGCCGGCACCGGGAAGTGGCGCGAGCCCGGGGTGCTGATGTGGATCCTCACCTTCGTGTTCGTCGTCTACTTCGCGCTCGCCCCGATCAAGTCCTGGCTGGGCGTCCATTAGTAGGGAGCAGTACTCGTGCAGGACATCGCCGCGCAACTCCACGCCTGGCACGCCACCGGACGCCCCTTCGCCGTGGCCACCGTGGTCCGCGCCTCGGGCAGCGCCCCGCGCGGGCCGGGCGCGGCACTCGCCGTCGACGCGTACGGCGAGGCGGTCGGCTCGATCTCCGGGGGCTGCGTGGAAGCCGCCGTGTACGAGACCTGCCAGGAGGTGCTCTCGAGCGGCACCCCGGTCCTCCAGCACTTCGGCTACAGCGACGAGGACGCCTTCGCCGTCGGCCTGACCTGCGGCGGCTCCCTCGACGTCTTCGTCCAGCCCGTCGTCCCCGGCTCCTCCCCCGGCCTGGACGCCGCGATCTCCCTGGTCTCCTCCGGGGTACCCGTCGCGGTGGCCCGGATCGTCGACGGGCCGTCAGCCCTCCTCGGCCGCACCCTCACCGTCACGCCCGACGCCGAGTACGGCGCCCTCCCCCTCGAACACCCGATGGTCGCCGAGACCCGCGCTATGCTCTCCGCCGGCCGCACCGGCCTCCTCCCGCTCGACTCCGGCACCCTCTTCGTCGAGTCCTACGTCCCGCCCCCGCGCCTGCTGGTCTTCGGCGCCATGGACTTCGCCGCCGCCCTGGTCCGGATCGGCAAGTTCCTCGGCTACCAGGTGACGGTCTGCGACGCCCGCCCGGTGTTCGCCACCCGCCGCCGCTTCCCCGACGCGGACAAGATCGTCGTCGACTGGCCGCACCGCTACCTAGACACCCAGGCCGGGCAGTTGGACGCCCGGACCGTCCTGTGCGTCCTCACCCACGACGCCAAGTTCGACCTCCCCCTGCTGGAGCGGGCCCTGCGCCTCCCCGTCGCCTACATCGGCGCCCTCGGCTCCCGCCGCACCCACCACGACCGCCTCGCCCACCTCCGCGAAGCCGGCCTCACCGAAGCCGAGCTGTCCCGCCTCCACTCCCCCATCGGCCTCGACCTCGGCGCCCGCACCCCCGAGGAGACCGCCATCTCCATCGCCGCCGAAATCGTCGCCCACACCCGCGGCGGCACCCACCTCCCGCTCACCACGACGACGGGGCCGATCCACCACGACCCCGACCCCGGTGCCACCCATCGGTGAGGATCAGCAGGTCACCTCGGAACCGCCGGTGAGCTCGACGCCCTCGACCGCAGCCCCGCCCTCGCGTTCCACATCCGCGCGGAAGGCGCCGCCCATCGCGATCAGGAATCGAACGCCCGCGTCGCGCCGTACTTCGCGGCGTCCTCCAGGACCACCGGACTCGCCTGCCGCGGCACGCCCGGGCACTCCCGCTCGGCCGGCAGGCCGGTCGGGAGCATGGGGGCCAGCGCCTGGAACACGGCCCACACCGCCGAGCCGCGGTAGTCGGCGAACTCGTCGGTGGCGCGCAGCCACAGGGCGCCGGACGGGAGCTCGTCGACGGAGGACAGGTTCGATCCGGCGAAGGCGGCGGCGCCGCCGTGCTCGGCCGCCAACTGCTTCGGCACGACGGTGATCCAGTCGTAGCCGCGGAGGATCCGGCGGGCGTCGTCGTAGGTGTCGCCCAGGTCGCGGAGGCCCAGCGCGTGCTCCAGCTCGGTGCACGTGATGTCTCCGCCGTGGCCGATGGAGCCGAAGACCGGGTCCGTCCCGTCCGCCACGCTGCGGATGCTCTCCACCAGGGTGCCGGGGGTCGGGGTCTCCATCCGAAGGACGGCCCACCGGTCGTCGGCGTCGTCCCGCCAGGCCCTCAGGACGCCCACGACCTCGACGGTCAGTCCGCCCTGTCCGACGATCTCCGCCATCGCGGACACGCTTCGGCCCTCGGACGCCCGGTCGGCGAGCCAGTCTAGGTTCTCCGGGCTGTACGGGCGGTGCTGGAACATGCCGCCGAGCTCCAACGAGGCCGCCGACAGCTGGATTCGGCCGGTGAGCGCGTCGCCGTGGATCTGACCGGCCTTCCCGCCCGCAAGCTCCTCGACCCGGGCCTTGAGCGGGACTTCGATCCGGCCCAGCGCATCGGTGAGGAATCGCAGGACCGTCGCCCGGTACTCCTCCGGGCTGCCGACGTCCAGCAGGACTTCCCCGGCGAGGCGTGCGTTGTCGGACATGTCCATCCCCATCCAGGCAAATCCTCGGATCCGTCAGATCCCGTCACCGGCCCGGTGGTTGAGCACGTTCCGGGATCGGCGGCCCCAGGGTACCGATGGTCCGGCCCGGGAGGGGATCAGAGCGTCGAACCGAGCGGGCGGTCGGGCTGGGAGCCGGGGAGGACCCAGGCGACGGCGGTGGCGTTGTGGGTGAGGAAGGGGTTGAGGGCGTCGTTCTCGGCGAGGCGGTTCTGGACGCGGGTGAAGAGGGCGGGGTCGCGCATGAAGGCGCAGAACAGCAGGCCGCGGTCGTCGGGGGCGTCGTCGTAGGAGTAGCCGCGGCGGAGCATCCGGGCGCCGCCGTCGAGGCGGGGGCTGCTGAGGCGGACGTGGGCGTCGACGGGGATGACGTAGGAGCCGTCGGGGTGCTTGATGTAGATGTCGGGGTCGTCGTGCTCGCCGGTGCCGGTGAGGGGGGCGCCGGACATCAGGTGGCGGCCCATGGACAGTTCCTGACGGTCGGTCGGGAGAGCGGCGAAGGCGGCGGTGTCCATGCGTATCCGGCGGTAGACCAGGATGGTGCCGTCGGCGTTCCACAGGCCGGGGTCGGCGGGGTCGGGGTTGGCGCTGCCGTCCTTGAAGCCGAACAGGTTGCGCGGGGTCTCCCCGTCGGGGACGGACGGCAGGAAGCCGGCCTGGTTCCAGCGGAGGGTTGCGCCGGCGGGCTTGGCGGCGGTGAGCAGGTGTTCCGTCAGAACGCCGGTGGTCCACGGGTGTTCGGCGGAGACCTGGAGGAGGACGTCGCCGCCGCTGCGCGCCGCGTCGAGCCGGTCGCCGGGGAAGGCGGGAAGTTCGGCGAGTTCGGCGGGCACGGGCAGCTTCAGCCGGGCGGCCAGCGACGGGCCGATGGCGGCCAGCGAGGAGACCGGGGTGGCGGACAGCCGCGGGTCGGCGAGGCTGCCGTCGGAGGCCGCGGCGAGCACCTTGTCGAGGGCGGCGAGCAGGCCGCGCAGCGCGTCGCGGTCGGCGGAGGCAGGCAGGTCGAGCGCGAGCAGCCTGGTGGCGGGGAGTTGGCGGTACGTCAGGCCGGACTGCCGGGCGCCGTAGTGGGGAACAGCGGCGGGGGGCGTGGCGGCCGGGGCCGGGTGCCCGGATTCACGGCCGATGACGGTGGCGGCTGCCGCGCCCGCCCCCGCGGCCAGCACGGCGCCTGCGGAGAGCAGTGCGCGGCGTCCGAACCGGGGCCGTCCGGCGGCGGCGGTGTCCTGCGGGTTCCCCGATTCGATGTGCATGGGCGCTATTGGAGACGATAGAACACGTTTCATGCAACTCCTCCATGATTTCCACCTGTTGGTACGCCGAGGGACCGGTCCGCGCCGGTTCCGGGCCGGCGTGATGGCACTGGGTCTGCTGCTTCCGGCGCTGGCCGCCTGTTCCTCGTCGGCGTCGCCGTCCGCCGACCGTCACCCGCCGGGCACGGTGATCCAGGTGCCCGAGGACGTTCCGACGGTGCAGCGCGCGGTGGACGTCGCCAATCCCGGCGATCTGGTGCTGGTGCACCCGGGCGTCTACAAGGAGAGCGTGCGGATCACCAAGCCCCGTGTCGTGCTTCGGGGTTCGGACCGCAACACGGTGATCTTCGACGGCGATCTGAAGCTGATCAACGGCATCACGGCGACCGGCGCGGGCACCGTGGTCGAGAACCTCACCGTGCGCGGCTTCCTGGCCAACGGCGTGCTGTTCACCGGCGTCACCGACGAGAAGTTGCAGCGCCATGGCGCGGGCGGCTCCGCGTACGACCCGCTGGACACCACCCGCTTCCCGGCCGTGCAGGGCTTCCGGGCCACCAAGGTGACCTCGTACGGAAACGCCCTGTACGGCATCTACGCGTTCGACGCGCGCGACGGGATCATCGAGGACTCGTACGCGTCGGGGCAGGCCGACTCGGGGATCTACGTCGGTCAGTGCAGGCCGTGCAACACGCTGGTGCGGAACAACCTGGTGGAGCGCAACGCGGTCGGCATCGAGATCACCAACGCCTCGGAGAACCTCACCGTGGTGGGCAACCGGGCCGTCAACAACCGGGTCGGGGTGACCATCAACTCCAACGACCTGGAGTCGCTGGCCCCGCAGCACGCCGCGGTGATCGCGGGCAACGTGGTGGCGAACAACAACTCGGCGGACTCGCCGCAGCAGGCCGACGGCGGTTTCGGCATCGGGATCGGCATCGGCGGCGGCACCGACAACCGGGTCGAGCGCAACCTCGTCCAGGGCAACCGGGCGGCGGGCGTCGTGGTCACCGACCCGCCGGGGCACCCCGCCTCCAACAACCGGGTGACCGGGAACAAGGCCACCGGCAACGGGGTGGACCTGGTCAGTTCGGCCGCCGACCCGGGCAACTGCTTCTCCGACAACAGCCCGGGCACCCAGAGCCCGCCGGACCTTGAGCAGTTGGCCAAGTGCGGGGCGGGCGGCGGCGGCAAGGTACCGCCGGGCCGGGCCGCCGGGGTGCAGGCCCCGCCGGGGATGGCGTTCAACGCCGTACCGGCGCCGCCCGCGCAGCCGTCGATGGCCGACCCGAACGCGCCGGCCGTCCCGGCCGTCGATCTGCCGGGCAAGGTCGATCCGGACAGCTACCCGCTGCCGACGGCCGTCTGACGGCATCTCAGCCCGCCGTCGCCCAGGGCGCCTCGGGGAGCTTGGCTTCGGCGTCCCGGCCACCGAGGTCCAGGGTGGTCGGGGTGCCGAGGCCGGCCATCCGCATGGTGACCCGGCGCAGGCCGCCGTCGCCGTCGATCCAGTAGGTGACCGGCGAGGTGGCGTCCTTGTCGGCGGCGTCGCGCGCGCGGGGGCCGGCGATCCGGTCGTAGTCGCGGCCGTCGATGCGGTCCCGGCCGAGCCATCGCGGGCCGGCCTGGACCAGCAGCAGCGGGTTGTCGGGCCGGTCCGCGCCCAGCTGGATGAGCAGTTGGAGCCCGGCGTCCAGCGGGTCGGTGCCGTAGCTGCGTGAGGTCCAGCCAGCCCGCGGCACGTGCTCGGCCTGCTCCCAGGCCGGACCGCTCGCCCCGTCGGGCTGCTTGGCCAGGCCCAGCCCGCCGGTGTCCCACACCACCAGCCCGTGGTCGACGGTGCTGCCCTTCTTGGTGACGGTGTAGCTGCCCGCCGCGTGCTTGGTGCGGTAGTCGACGACGCCCTGCACCTCGACCACCATGCCGTCGCCCTCCTGGGCCTTCAGCGCCACCTTGAGTGGGCTGGCCTGGTAGACGTTCAGCCGGGACAGCGCCAGCCGGGACGCCTCCTCGGTGGACAGCGGACGGCTCTCCTCCTGACCGCCCACCAGCTGCCAGGCCGTCACGCCGCCGCCCGCGAGCACGGCCGCCGCCACGGCGCTGACGATCAGCGTGCGCCGGGACGGGCGCTTCTTGTCGGATGCCATCGGGTCGTCCAGCTCCTCGGTGCGTTCGGTGCAAGGGTTTTCGGTGCGGGAAGGGGCCCCGGGAGAGTATCCCGGGGCCCCTGGTCACTGCTGCCGAGGCGTCAGTGGGTGCGGCGCTTCCGAACCGCGATCAGCAGACCCGCGCCGGCGACGAGCAGGATCGCTCCGCCGACCAGGGTGTACGTCAGGACCGTCTCGTTGGTGCCCGTGAACGCCAGGCCGCCCGAGGGCTGCGACGCCGTCGGGGTGGGCGTGGGCGTCGGGGCCGGGGTGGTGGGCGGCGGGGGGATCAGCTGGTTGACGGCGGTGGTGGTGATGCCGTCCTCCAGGTGCTCGTCGTCCAGCACGACCGGTCCGAGGACCGGCTGCTCCGGGGCCTGGTAGCCCTTCGGCGGGGTGACTTCCTGCCAGTAGTACGTGCCCTTGTCGACGGTGCCGGCACAGGTGCCGTCGTCGCCGGTGGTGCACGGGTCGCCGACCTTGGTGTCCGGCTTGTCACCGTCGGCCTGGAGGCCGTCGGTGCCGTTGGTCTCGCGCCACAGCTGGAACACGGCGCCCGGCAGCGGCTTGCCGTCCTGGTCGTGCTTGACCAGGCGCAGCGCGCCCTGCTGCTGCATGAAGCCGAAGTCGAAGCTGTGGTCGTTCTGACCGGGGCCGCCGGTGGTCAGCGCGCGCTCGACGTAGGTGCCGCCCTTCGGGATGGTCCCGTCGGAGTCGAGCAGGCGGCTGTCGCCGACGTTGTCCTTGGTCGGGACCCAGTGGTACAGCGGGCCGCCCTTGGCGTAGTCGGCGGGGTTGTCCAGGCGGATCGTGTACTTGGTGTTCGGCTTCAGCCCGCCGGTGACGTTGGTGTCGTCGAAGTAGTACTCGCCGCGCGGGGTGGTCTTGGCGGTGCCGACCTTCTTGCCGTCGCCGTCGTACAGGTTGACGGTCGCGCCGGGGACCGGCTTCTGCTGCGGCAGTTGGAGGCCGGAGCGCTCCGGGTCGTACCAGACCCGGTTGCCGATCTGGAGCGGCGCCTTGTCGCAGAGCACCTCGAGGTCGGCCATGGCCGCGCCCTTGCCGAAGCGGGACTGACCGTTGGACAGTTCGTTGCCGAAGCCCGGGTCGATGCCGCCGGTGCGCAGGGTGAACATGGTGCCGGCGGTGATGATGTTGTTGGAGACGTCGTAGCCGGAGGTCGCGATGGAGTTCTCGACCTTGGACAGTGCCATGCCGGCGAACGACGCGTAGGGGTGGCCGACCGGGGCGGGGCGGTTCAGGTTGAAGAAGCCCTTGCCCTTGGTAGTGATCCCGCAGCCGAGGTTGACGTCCATCACGTAGCTGTCGCCGGACTTGCAGGCCTTGTTGAGGTCGGCCGAGGCGAGCACGGAGACGAAGCCGTTCGGTGCCGGGCCCTCGGGCGGCGCGGCGGCGGCCTGGTCGGCGTACCGGTCGCGGAACGAGAGCAGCATGGAGCCGTCGGTCTCGAAGCCGATCTCGCCGAGCTCGGGCTCCGGGTTGATGCCGCAGACCTGCCCGTTCGTCATCGGAACGGTGTCCTGCCAGGGGTACCAGAAGTACCCGTTGCACCCGGCCGGCGTGCCGTGGTAGTCGAGCGGCTGGTCGAGGACGGCCGCGCTGAACTTCCCGGTGGCCGGGTCGAAGGGCAGCACGATCGCCCGCAGGTCGCTGATCTTCTGGGTGGACTGGCCGGAGCAGACGCCGCCGACGTAGCCGACGCCGTCCTGCATGCCGAGGCCGAACGGCCGCCAGTCGTCGGCCGACGGGCAGTCGGGGGTCGGAATGGTGTAGCTGGCCTTCGGCTTCTCGACCGTCTTCGCCGTGGCGTCGTAGCGGTACAGCTTGCGGTCGTTGAGGTTGACCACGAACAGGTCGCGGCCGTCCTCGCTGAGCTTCAGCCCGCCGAGGCTCTCCTTGCCGACCGGGGCGACGAAGGCGTCGTCCTGGGCGTTGCCGGCGTGCGCGGTGCTTCCGGCGTTCGGGACGATGGTGAACAGCGAGGTGGTCTTCGTCTCCGGGTCGGTGACGTAGATCGCGCCCGGGCCGCCGGAGCCGTACACGGTGGCGCGCTTGGCCTGGGCGGAGCTGAACAGCCGCTTGTCGTCCCGGTTCCAGGCGATGCCGAAGACGTTTCCGGTGTCGGCGGTGGTGCCGATGTTGGTGACGTCCTTGTTCACGCCACGCGACCGGTACGGGAAGGTCAGCAGGGTGCGCCCGCTCGCCGGGTCCAGGGAGGCCGGCTGGCAGGCGGTGGCCAGCGGGGCGTTCTGCTGGCAGTAGTCGGCCGGGTTCCAGAAGCCGGTGGTGAGCTTGGCCTGCTTGCCGGCCGAGAGGTCGACGAACTCCTCGTTGCTGCTGAGCTTGTCCGGCGCGCCGGTCAGGCCCTCGCGGGAGGCGAACGCCGGGTACAGCACGCCCGGCTTCGGGTTGACCACCTGGACGCGGTACTTGCCGCTGGCGGTCGACTTGCCGGGCTTCAGCGTCACCGAACCGTCGGCGGCGGTGAGGGCGGTGCTGACCGTGCCGTCCTCGCCGGTCAGGGTGACCGTCACTCCGGCCATGCCCGGTTCCATCGCCGGGCCCGACCACGTTCCGCTCTCGTCGACCGTCCGCACCACCTGGACCGTCACCGAACCTTCGGCGGTCTGGGGCGAGGCGGAAGGAGCCGCGACAGCGGTGGCGGCGGCGAGGGCCGCCACCACGGCGGCGGCCCGTTCGGCCGTCCGCCGGCCCGCGCGGGGCGCGGGCGCTCGGGATTCCTGTTCTGTGTGGGTCATGCCCTGCTCTCGTCGTCAGGAAGGCACGCCGAACCCCCGCAGTAAGATCACCGATTCGGTCCTGCGCGCGCCTCGTTTGGCCGAATAATAAGCGGAATGGACACATCATGCTTACCGGCCAGCCAAATTGACGCCTCATCAGGAAGCGCGGGCGATCGGTGCCGCGCGCTCCCCACGCCCCGATGACCCCTGCGCACGCCCCGCGGCCGGCCCCCGGCACCTCCCCGACGTGCGCTTTCGGCCACCACCCCCAGGTGACCGCACCCACCGTCCTGCACTTCCGACCAGGGCGCACACCGCCTCGGCCGCGCCCCTCCCCCGTCCCCGAGCGCCGGGCGCACGGCCGGAATTCCCCGTCCCCAATTCCCGGGAGCGGTACGGGTGCACGACCGCAGATCATCACGGCCCGGCTGCGCAGCTGTCAAAGTGTGGCATTACCGCCAAGTCGACTTTGAGACATTCACGCTGACGCCTCGTCGGCCAACTGCTCCGTCCGCCACTGCTTCGGGGACATTCCATAGGCCTCCCGGAACGCCCGGCTGAAGTGCGAGGCGCTGGCGAAGCCCCAGTGCGCGGCGACGGCGGCGATCGTCCGGCCCGGATCGTCGGGGCAGGCCAACTCCTGCCGTGCCGCCGCCAGTCGGCGGCCGCGGATCCACCCGCCGACGGTGTCGCCCCGGCGCTGGAACAGCTGGTGCAGGTAGCGCAGCGAGACGCCGTGCCGGTCCGCGATCGTCTGCGGGGACAGCGTGGGGTCGCCGAGCGAGGCCTCCACGGAGGCGGTGATCCGGTCGAACAGCGACGGCGCGGCGCACCGCCCGTCCAGGCCGGTGCGGGCCACGTGGTCGACGGCCAGCGCGGCCAGCAACTCGGCCACGGCGCGCGCGATCTGCTCCTGCACCGCGGGCGACGCCCCGCCGAGCGCGGCGCCCACGTTGGCCAGCAGCGGCAGCACCAGCGCCCCGGTGCTCCCCTCACCGGAGCCGACCCGGGTCGCGGTGAGCCGGCGCAGCGCGCTCTCCTCCAGCCCGAGGACGGACCTCGGCACCAGCAGGGTCCTGGCCCGCTGGAGCGGGGGGAGGACGAGCCGGAAGGGGCGGCTCAGGTCCAGGAAGGTGAGCGAGTACGGCGGCAGCTCGACCACCCGACCGTCCTGGAACACCCGTGCGGTGCCGTCGAGTTGCAGCCGGGCCGCGATGTCCCCGCACGGGTCGGCCGCGACGGCCGCCGCGTCCCGCAGGACGGTGGCCGGCCCGGAGGTCTCGTCGGATATTTGCAGACTGCCCAGGCGCACGGTGGCCAGCGAGCCCGTCCAGGCCGGGTTGTGCGCGGCCACCTCGACCCGGGCGAAGGCCCGCGACAGCGCCAGCTGCCAGGCGGCGGCCCGCTGCACCGGATCAGCCGCCGTCACCGGACCTCCCCGGTCGCGCGGCGGTGGCGTTCCGTCAGCAGCCAGTCGGTCGGCGACTGGCCGTAGGCGCTGCGGAAGGCCCGGCTCAGCTGCGCACCGCTGGTGAAGCCCCAACGGCGGGCGATGAGCCCCACGCTCACCGAGTCGGCGGGGGCGGTGGCGAGGGCGCGGCGGCACTCCTCCAGGCGCTGTTCCCGGATCCACTGGCACAGCGTCCGGCCCTCGCCCTCGAACAGCCGGTGCAGGTAGCGCACGGAGATGCCGTGCGCGCGGGCGATGACGGCGGGGGTCAGTCCGGGGTCGGCCAGGTGCCAGCGGACGAACTGCTGGACGCGCAGCAGCACGGCGTTGTGGGCGCCGGGCAGTTCCTGCACCGGCCGGCCGAGCTGCTCGGCGGCGGTGGCGGCGAGCAGGTCCACGGCGCTGCGGGCCAGTTTCTCGGCGAGCGGCACGGCACAGCCGCCGGCGGTGTCGGCGAGCCGTTCCAGGAACGGGGAGATCATCCGGCCCAGTCCGCTGCCGCCCGGCAGCGGCCGGGCCGTGAGCCGGCGCAGGTCGCCCTCGCTCTGGCCGAGCAGGGCGCGCGGCAGGGTGAAGAGCTTCAGCCGGAAGCGTTCGGGGTAGCGACTGCGGAACGGCCGGACGGTCTCGAAGAAGCCGATGTCTCCGGCCCTCAGCTCGCTCATGCGGCCGTCCTGCTCGACCTGTGCGACGCCGGTGCTCTGCAGCGCCACGAACACGTACTGCCCGTCGCCGCGGGCGATCGAGCGCGGGGACCGGGTGACTTCCGCCGGGTCGCACTCCAGGGTGCTGATCCGCAGGTCGCCGACCGCCTGGTTGCGCATGGCGGCGTCGTAGGTCTGGCCGGCGGTCCGGATGTCCATGCCGACCAGGTTGGCGAGCACCGCGTCGTGCCAGTACTCCAGGCTCTCGGCCGCCGGGACCGAACGGGTCGTCAGCAGGTGGCCGGGCGCGGTCGGGGAGTTGAGAGCGGGCATGCGGCCAGCATGCCTGAGCGGTGGGCTCCGGCGCATGAGTCGGACGACTGGTCCTGCCGACGCGGTGCAGCTCAGACGCGGTGCGGCTCGCGCGCGGTGCCGCCCAGGGGCAGTGCGGCCCAGGCACGGTGCGGCCCAGGCGCAGTGCCGCCCAGGGGCAATGCCGCCCAGGCGCGGTGCGGCTCGGGCGAGGTGCGACTCAGGCGTGATGCGGCTCAGGCGAGGTGCGTGCGCAGGAAGGTGCAGCCCTGCCGGACGGCCGCCAGCGTCGGCGGGCTGTCGCGCAGCGCGCTCAGCGAGACGAAGTCGTGGACGGTGCCGAGGAACCGCATGGCGGTGGTGGGCACGCCGGCGGCGCGCAGCAGGTCGGCGTACTGCTCGCCCTCGTCCCGGACGACGTCGGCCTCGGCGGTGACGACCAGGGCCGGGGGCAGGCCGGCGAGCAGTTCGGGGCCGGCCCGCAGCGGGCTGGCCGTCGGGTGGAAACCGTCCTCGGGCGAGCCGAGGTACTCCTGCCAGTAGCGCCGCGTGCCCTGGCGGCTGAGCAGGTAGCCGGCGCTGAAGCGGCGCTGCGCCGCGCTTCCGCAGGCCGGGTCCACCAGCGGGTAGTAGAGGACCTGGGCGCGCAGGGCGGGGCCACCGCGGGTGGCGGCGAGCATCGCGACGGCGGTGGCCAGGGTGGCGCCGGCGCAGTCACCGGCGACGGCGATGCGGTCGGCGGTGATGCCGAGCGGCTCGGGGCTCGCGGCGATCCACTCGAGCAGGGCGTAGCACTCCTCGAGTGCGACGGGGTAGCGGGCCTCGGGGGTGCGGCTGTACTCGGGGACGACGGCGACCGCGCCGGTGCCGTTGACCAGGTCGCTGATCAGTCGGGCGTGGGTCCGGGCGTCGCCGAGCATCCAGCGTCCGCCGTGGACGTAGAACACCGCGGGCAGCGGGCCCTCGGCGCCGACCGGGCGGAAGGTCCAGAAGCCGACCAGCCCGCAGGGCCCGACCGGGGCGACCCGGAAGACGGCTTCGACCTCGCAGTCCTCGATCAGCTCGCCCTGGGACTCCAGCAGGGCCTGCCGGCCGGTCACCGGCCCGAGTTCGTCGAGCCCGGGCGGGGTGGCGGAGGCCGCGATCAGCCGCGCCACCGCCGGATCCAGCACGATCGGGGGCAGAAGGTCCTCGTCGGGCTCCACGCCGCCTCATCTCTCGTTCTGCTGTGCCACCGCGGTCGGCGTCCGCTCCGGCGTCTCCCGGGGGCCACCGTAACCGTACCCACGGTGGACGACCAGGGGCTTTCGGGTTACGCGGTGGGTAGCAGGTCGCGCAGTTGGTGGCGGCTGCTGACGCCGAGTTTGGGATAGACGTTGTACAGGTGGGTGCCCACGGTGCGCGGTGAGAGGAAGAGCCGTTCACCGATCTCGCGGTTGGAGAGGCCCTGGGCGGCCATCCGCACGATCTGCTGCTGCTGGGCGGTGAGCTGCCCCAGCGCCGGGCCGGTGTCGGTGGCCGTCGCGACGCCGGTGGCGCGCAGTTCGTGGCGGATCGTGTCGGCGAGCGGCCGGGATCCGAGGGCCTCTGCGGTGTCGAGGGCCGCGGCGAGTTGTTGCCGGGCCTCGGAGGGGCGGCGGACGCGGCGCAGCCAGATCGCGTAGCTGAGCCGGGCCTGGGCCCGTTCGAGCGGCCAGCGTTCGCCGTCGGCGTTCACCAGGGCGAGCCGGAAGTGGTGCTCGGGGTCGGGGCCGGGGTCGAGCAGCGCAGTGGCGTGGTGCAGCAGGAGTGTCATCCGGGTGGTCGGCCGTTCCTCGTGGGCGGCCTGCACCCGGTGCAGGACCTGCGCCGCCCGGTCGCCGAGGCCTGCCCGGTGGGCGGCCACGGCGAGGTCGGCGAGGCAGCGCGAGGAGAGGAAGGGATGGCGGGGGGTGCCGTCCTCGGCGAACAGCGTGCGCAACCGCCGGTAGGCGTCGGCCCATTCGCCGTGGGCCATCGCGGCCTGGGCGAGCGCCCGCACCGTCCGGACCTGGGTGGCGAGGTTCTCGTGCACGTCGAGCGGGACGGGCGGTGGGACGGGCGTGCCCGCGGGTGCGGTGCCGCGCAGGGCGCGCAACGACAGGTCGAAGGCGTCCAGGTCGGCGCGGATCCGGGTGAGGCGCAGCACGGCCGCCCGGTCCTTCGCCTCGTCCAGCAGCGCGGCCGCCTCCGTCCACTGGCCGGTGCCCAGCAGGCTGTCCAGCAGGGCTGGCAGGTGCCAGGCCCGGAGTCCGAAGGCCCGGCGGCCGCGCAGGAGGCTGTCGGCGGCACGGAAGTGTTCCAGGCAGTCGTCGGGCTCGTCGGAGAGGTAGGCGACGGAGGCGACGGCGAGACGACGGACCAGCGATTCCGGCGTGCCGTTCCCGGGAGCGCTGCGGCGGGCCGGGGCCCGCCGGGCACCGGCAGGGCGAGTGGCCAGCGCCCGCACGAAGCCGCCGAGCACGCCGGTGGCGTCCTGCTCTCCCGGCGCGGGCGCGCGGAGCGCGGCGAGCAGCTCGGCGAGCCGGCCGCGGTGCTCGGGCAGGCCGGACTGGTCGGCGATGGCGGCCGCCAGCGCGGCCAGTTTGGTGTCGAGGGCGGCATCGGCTGCGGGCTCGGCCACTGGCTTCGCGTCGAACGTGGCATCGGCTGCGGGCTTCGCATCGAGCGCGGCGTTGGCCAAGGCACCGACGGCGGTCTCGGACGACGGCTTCGCGCCGAGGGCGGCGTCGGCCACCGGCTTCGCATCGAGCGCGGCGTTGGCTGCGGGCTTCGCGTCCAGCACGGCGCCGGCCGAGACACCGACTGCGGGCTCGGACGACGGCTTCGCGTCAAGGACGGGGTCAACTGCCGACCCGGCCACCGGCTTCGCGTCCAATGCGGCGCCGGCTGCGGGCTTCGCGCCGAAGGCGGCGTCGGCCACCGGCTTCGCATCGAGCGCGGCGTTGGCCAAGGCGCCGACTGCGGGCTCGGCCACTGGCTTCGCGCCGAGAGCGGCGTTGGCTGCGGGCTTCGCGGCGAGCGCGGCGTTGGCCAAGGCGCCGACGGCGGGCTCGGCCACCGGCTTCGCGCCGAGGGCGGCGTCGGCCACCGGCTTCGCATCGAGCGCGGCGTTGGCTGCGGGCTTCGCGTCCAGCGCGGCGCCGGCCGAAACGCCGACGGCGGGCTCGGACGACGGCTTCGTGTCAAGGACGGCGTCGGCTGCGGGCTTCGCATCGAGCGCGGCGCCAGCTGCGGGCTTCGCGCCGAGGACGGCGTCGGCCACCGGCTTCGCATCGAGCGCGGCGCCGGCTGCGGGCTTCGCGTCCAGCGCGACGCCGGCCGAGACACCGACGGCGGTCTCGGACGACGGCTTCGCGTCAAGGACGGGGTCAACTGCCGACCCGGCCACCGGCTTCGCGTCCAGTGCGGCGCCGGCTGCGGGCTTCGCGTCCAGTGCGGCGCCAGCTGCGGGCTTCGCGGCGAGCGCGGTCTCGGGTGACGGGTGCAGGGCCGCGCTGTCCAGCAGCAGGTCGAACGCCTCCTTCTGCCGGGAGGTGTGCGAGAGCGCGACCGCTGCGGCCAGGGCGGCCAGGCGGGCGAGTCGGGGGTCGGTGTTGACGCCGCGGAAGCGCGCGTGGAGGTTGCGGACCCAGTCCGGGTCGCCGACGGAGACGGCGGCGGCCATGGCCTCGGCGAGCAGCCGGGCCTGTTCGTCGGTGTCGGTGGTGACCCGGGCGGCGTCCTCCAGGGCCTGGCCGAGCGCGAAGTCGTCGGTGGCGCGTTCGATCGCGGGCCGCAGGTCCTCGGTGAACGAGGCGTCGGGGCCGACGGTGGCGGCCACCAGGTGGCGGATCCGGTCGAGCGGGCGGGCGGCTGCCCGGTCGGCGAGGGCCCGGTGGGCCTGGGCGAGCAGGACGGCGGGCTGCCCGCCGGCGGCGGCGGCCCGGGCCAGCGGGTGCCGGAAGACGAGGTGGCCGTCGATCAGGGCGAGGATCCCGGCCTCCTCGGCGGGCGCCCAGATCCCGAGGTCGGTGGTGCCGAGGGCGGCCATCACGGCCGACGCGTCGTCACCGGGCAGCGCGAGCGCGGCGTGGACGAGGGCGCGGCGGGTGGGTGCGGGCAGCGGGCCGAGCAGGGCGTCGAACCTGGTCCGGACGGTGTGCAGGCGGGGCGTGCGCGAGCGGGCGGCGGCCGGGTCGGTGCGGAAGGCCCGTCGGCGGCAGAGTTCCAGCAGGGCGGACGGGTTGCCCTCGGCCTCCTCCAGCACTTCCAGGCGGGCGCGTCCGGCGGGCGCGCCGGGCACCGCGTCCAGCAGTTCGGCGGCGGCGCTCGGCGACAGCGGGTCCACGTGCAGCAGTTCGGTGTCGGCGGGCAGGCTCAGCAGTACCGCGAAGTCGCGGGCGGCCAGCAGCAGCGACACGGGGCTTCCGCCGGGGCGGCGGACCAGTGAGCCCAGCAGTTCCAGGGTGGGGCGGTCGCAGGCGTGCGCGTCGTCGACGGCGATCAGCACCTGGCCCGGTGTGCCGTCCAGCAGGGCGGCGACGGCGGCCGCCGGCTCGGACCCGGCGTCGAATGCGGCGTCCGACACCGGCGCGAGCAGCTGCCGGAGCACCCCGTACGGCACCTCGCGCTCGGGTTCCCAGCCCTGCGCGGTGAGGACCAGGTGCCCGTCCTGCGCGGCCTGTTCGGCGGCGGTGCGCAGCAGCCGGGACTTGCCGATGCCTTCCTCGCCGAGCAGGACGAGCGCCCTGGGCGCGCCGGGTTCCTGCCGGACGCAGCGGCGCAGCGCGGCCAGTTCGGCGCGGCGGCCGAGCAGCCGGTCGATTCCGTGGGTGGAGGCCGTCCGCTCGCCGAAGCCCTCGGGGTTGTCCCGGTACGTTTCGGTGCTCGTCATCATCCACTCCGCTGCGCCCGCCGTGGTCGCCACGGCATTTCTCCCCCCTCCCGGCCGATGCTGCCCGGGGCCCGACCGGTCGCGCTTCTGTCAAATGACCGGTCGTGGTCGGGAGCCGGTGTGCGGGCTGGCAGGATACCCCACTGTGTCGGGGTGATCAGGGCCTTGACCTGGCAGGACAGGAAGAAATGGTGCACACGGGCGGGAACGGGTCGGCCGCGTCGGCGATCTTCGGGCGGGCGGCGGAGCTGGCCCGGATCGACGGCCTGCTCGGTGCGGTGCGGGGCGACGGCGCCCATGTGCTGGTGCTGACCGGTGAGCCGGGCGCGGGGAAGAGCACGCTGGTCGAGTGGGCCGCGGAGCAGGGTGCTGCCCGGGGGTTGCAGACGCTGCGGGTGCGCGGCAGCGAGGCGGAGCGCGAGCTGGCGCTGGCCGGGCTGCACCAGTTGCTCCGTCCGCTGCTGGGCGGCCTGGACGACCTGCCCGAGCGTCAGCGCGCGGCGCTGCGGTGCGCCTTCGGGCTGGACCCGGAGGGCGGGGCGCCGGCCGATCCGCTGCACCTGTGCGTGGGCGTGACCACGTTGATCACCGAGGCGGCGGCCCGGCAGCCGCTGCTGCTGGTGGTGGACGATCTCCAGTGGCTGGATCTCGGCTCGCTGGACATCCTGGCGTTCGTTGCCCGCCGACTGGACGGGGAGGCGGCGGTGATGCTGCTGGCCGCGCGCGAGGCGGGCGTGCCGGGCCGGTTCGACCGGGACTTCCCGCACCTGGTGGCGGGTCCGCTGGGCCGGGGGGACGCGGGGCTGCTGCTGAACGCCCAGCCTGTTCCGCCGACCGGGCGGGCCCGCTCGCAGGTGCTCCAGGAGGCGGCGGGCAACCCGCTGGCGCTGATCGAGCTGTCCCGGGCGGTGGCCCGCGGCACGGGCCGGCCGGGGGCTGCGCAGACCCTGCCGCTGACCCGCCGGCTGGAGGACCTGTTCGCGGCCGAGCTCCCGGGGCTGCCGCCGGAGTCCCGTGCCGCGCTGCTGCTGGTCGCGGCGGCCGGGACGTCCCGGCTCGCGGACATCGTGAACGCGTCCGCCGGGAGCGACGTGGTCGCGGCGCTGCTGCCGGCCGAGGAGGCGGGGCTGCTGCGGCTGGAGGGCGGGCAGGTGGTGCTGCGTCACCCGCTGGTGCGCTCCGCCGTCTACCAGGCGGCGAGTTTCGCCGAGCGCCGGGCGGCGCACCTGGCGCTGGCCGACGCGGCCGGGGCGGAGCCCGACCGGCGGGCCTGGCACCTGGCCGCCGGGACGGCCGGCCAGGACGCCGAAGTGGCGGACGCGCTCGCCGAGACCGCCGAGCGGGCCCGGGCCCGGGGTGGCTACGCGGCCGCGGCGGCCGCGCTGGAGCGGGCCGCCGAGCTCACCTCGGACCCGGAGCTGCACGCGCAACGCTTGGTGGCGGCCAGCAGGGCGGCGATGCTCGCGGGGCACCCGCAGTGGGCGGGCGACCTCGCCTCCCGGATCGGCGGCCTGACGGCGGACCCGGTCGCCCGGGCCGAGGGCGAGCTGATGCGGGGGTGGGCGCTGGGTCTGACGCTGCGCCACCAGGACGCGCTGGCGGCCTCGCTGCACGTCGCCGAGTCGATGGCCGGGCTCGCGCCCCCGCTCGGCGTCGGCGCCCTGGGCACCGCCGCGACCTCGGCGTACAACGCCGGCGACCCGTTCTACGGCAACGAGCTGCTGCGGATCGGCCGGCTGATCCCGCAGGAGGGGGACCCGGCCGCACGGGTCTGGTCGGAGACGACCGCCCGGCCGTTCGGCGACCGTCCGCAGGCCCTCTGGCAGCTCCACCGGGCCCGGACGCTGGCGTCGCCGGACTCGCTCGCCGACCTGGGCTTCCTGGGTGCCACGGCCTGGGTGCTGGACGAGACGGACGAGGCGGTCCGGATCCTCTGCCACGCGACGGACCTGCTGCGCCGGGCCGGTACCGCCGGTTCGAACGCCACCTTCACGCAGGCGCTGGCCCTGGCCCACGCCGAGGCGGGTTCCTGGGGGGCGGCGCAGGCCGCGGCCGAGAACGCGTACTGGATGGCCGCCGAGGCCGGGGCGGACAACGTCACCTTGGGCTCGCTGATCCTGCAGGCCACCCTGGGCGCGTTCCGGGGCGATCACCAGGGCGCGTGCGCCCGCGTCCAGGAGGCCCTGTGCGGGGTGGATCTGCGCAACTCCCGTAGTCTGCGGGCCCGTTACCACTACGCGCTGGGCATGGCCAAGGTCGTCGAGGGTGACCACGAGAGCGCCTACGTGGAGCTCCGCAACACCTTCACCCACGACTACCGGCCCGACCCGGTGCACTACCACGCCTCGCTGTACTACCTGGCCGACCTCGCCGCCGCGGCCGTTCGCGCCGGGCAGACCGACGACGCCCGGGCCGTGCTGGCGGCGGCGCGGCGCGCGCTCGGCGACGGGCTCTCGCCGCGTCTGCACGCCGTCGCCGAGCGCGCGGCGGCCCTGGTCGAGGAGAGCGACGAGGCCGCCGAGCGGCACTTCCGCGCCGCGCTGGCCGATCCGGCCGGCGACCGGTGGCCGTTCGAACGCGCCCTCACCCGGCTCGACTTCGGCGAGTGGCTGCGCCGCCACCGGCGCTCGGCGGAGGCCCGAGGGCTGCTGATCGCCGCGCTGGAGACGTTCCGGCGCCTGGACGCCCGGCCGTGGACCGAGCGCGCCGCGGCGGAGCTGCGGGCGGCGGGCGCCGCCGTTCCGCAGGGCGCGGAGCCGGCGGCGAAGGCCGAACTGACGCCGCAGGAGTTGCAGATAGCCGAGCTGGCGGCGCAGGGCCTCACCAACCGGGACATCGCCTCCCGGCTGTACCTTTCGCCGCGCACGGTCGGCTACCACCTGCACAAGGTCTTCCCGAAGCTGGGCATCAAGTCCCGGGCCCAGCTCCGGGACGCCCTCTCGGGGTGACCCTCCGTCGGCGGGCGGCCACGGCCGGTCGAACCGGCCGCCTCCCGCATGCCTGAGCGCGCACAGCACCGTGCACGCCGTGCCCGGCCGTGGCCGCCGCGGCCGGGTGAGCAGTCGGGGCGGGGGACGCTGGTGGTGAACGAGGACCGCACCCCGCAGCCGTGGGTGTCCGGTCAGGCCACGACGGAAGGCAGGGGCACGCATGACCCTCGTCCTGGACACCGGCGACGTCCCCGAGGACACCCGCCACGACGTGTGGAGCGACGCCCTTTCCCGCGCGCTCGTCCCGGTCCGGGTGACGGCCACCGCGCCCGGCCCGCTGCTCGGCAGGGTCCGCTCGCACCGCCTGGGCCACCTGCGCACGGTGTCGCTGGACGCCGGTCCGCAGCGGATCAGCCGCCCGCCGAGCCTGTGCCGCCCGGAGCCCGCCGAGCGCTTCGCGCTGGCCCTGTGCGTCCGGGGCGAGGCGGTCTTCTCGCAGGACAGGCCGACCCGGCGGCCCGGGCCGGACGAGATCATGGTGGTGGACCTGGCCCGGCCGTTCGCCCTCAACTTCCCCCAGCCGTTCCGGCTGCACCTGGTCCACCTGCCGCAGCGCACCCTCAGCGGCCCCCGGACGCTGTCGCAGCTGGCCGGCTCGACGCTCCGGCCGGACGACGGCGCGGTGTCCATGCTGAGCATGCTGCTGACCCACGTGCTGAGCGACGCCGCGCAGTTCGGGCCGACCGCGGCCGCCCGGCTGGCCGGGCACGTCGCGGACCTGGTGGACGCGATCGCCTTCGACGAGGAGCAGGAGCCGACCACCGCCCGCGACCTCCTGGTGGCCCGCGCGCTGGCCCACGTCGACGCCCACCTGGGCCGGCCCGACCTGGGCCCCGAGTCGGTGGCCCGGGCGCTGCGGATCTCCGTCCGCTACCTCCACCGCCTGTTCGAGGACGAGGAGTTGACCGTCACCCGGCTGATCCAGCAGCGCCGCGTCGAGGCCTGCGCGCGGACCCTGGAACGGCACGGCCCGTTCGGCCCGACCCTCGCCGAGGTGGCCCGCCGCCACGGCTTCGCCAGCGCCTCGCACTTCAGCCGCGCCTTCCGGACCGCCTACGGCGTCACCCCGAGCGAGTGGCGCAGCCGGCGCGGCCACCTCTCCGCGCTGCCCGAGAGCGACGCCGCCTGACCGGCGCCGCCCGACCCACGCTGGGCACGTGTCACCTCACCGTCTGCCGGTCGGCCTCCGTCAGCCCGCCCCAGATTCCGAAGTTCTGGCCGGTGCGGACGGCGAAGGACGCGCAGGTCGGGCGGACGGGGCAGCCGTCGCAGACGGACCGGGCCCGCCGCTCGCGGCTGCGGCGGGCCTCGCCCTGTTCGCCGCACGGCGAGAAGAACAGGGCACTGTCCATGCCCCGGCAGGCGGCCTCTTCCTGCCAGCCCCACTGGCTCAGCAGCGGCGCGGTGATCGGCGGCTTCATCGCGGCCTCACCCCTGCTGCAGGGCGTCGCGCAGGGTCTGCACGGCCAGCCCGATCGCGGCCCCGGCGGCCTGGGTCGGGCGCAGCGCGTTCAGCGTCACGAAGTCGTGGATCACACCCTGGAGCCGCACGGCCGTGACCGGCACGCCCGCCTCGCAGAGCTTCGCGGCGTACGCCTCGCCCTCGTCGCGCAGCACGTCGGCCTCGGCGGTGACGACCAGCGCCGGCGGCAGGCCCTTCAGGTCCTCGAGGGTGGCGCGCAGCGGGGACGCGGTGATCTCGGCGCGCTGGGTGAGGTCGGCGGTGTACTGGTCCCAGAACCACTGCATGGCGTCGCGGCGCAGGTGGTAGCCGGTCGCGAAGCCGTGGTACGACGGGGTGTCGAACGACGCGTCGGTGACGGGGTGGAACAGCACCTGCTGCACCAGCGGGACGCCTCCGCGCTTCTTCGCCATCAGGGTCAGCGCGGCGGCCATGTTGCCGCCCGTGCTGTCGCCCGCCACGGCGATCCGCCCGGCGTCCAGTCCGTTGCCCCGGCCGTCCGTGACCACCCAGCGGGCCACCGTCCAGTTCTGCTCGATCGCGACGGGGTAGCGGGCCTCGGGCGAGCGGTCGTACTCGGGGAACACCACGGCGGCGTGGGCGCCGACGGCGAGTTCGCGCACCAGCCGGTCGTGGGTGTGCGCGTTGCCGAACACCCAGCCCCCGCCGTGCAGGTAGAGCACGACGGGCAGCGGGCCGGCCGCGCCGGCGGGTTTGACGATGCGCGCCTTCACGGCGCCGGTGGGGCCGCCCGGGACGGTGACCCACTCCTCGTCCACCTCCGGCTTGGCGATCTCCCCGGACTGGGCCTCGTCCACCGCCCGGCGGCCCTCGGCGGGCCCCAGTTGGTACAGGTACGGCGGGTTCGCCGTCGCCGTGGCGAGAGCCTGCGCCTCCGGTTCCAGGACCGGCCGCCGGCCGACCGCGTTCGCGTCAGTCACGGCGCGCTCCCTCGAAGTTGGACTTGGGTTTCGCCCCACCCTAGGAACGCCACGCGCCCCGGCTTGTCCGACGACGCACCCGCCCCGCGCGGTCCGTGCACAGCTGTCGCCCGCGACGACGCCTGCCGGAGGTCACCGTACGGCCACCTAACCTTGACCGCGAGAGGCCCGGGAGACAGCTCCCGGCTGCGAGGACGGGGTGGAGCGCGATGGAACTGCGGCAGCTGGAGGTCGTCGTCGCGGTGGCCGAGGAGGGCGGCTTCACCGCGGCGGCGCGGCGGCTGCACGTCGTGCAGTCGGCGGTGTCCGGCACCGTCCGCGCGCTGGAGAAGGAACTCGGCGTCCAGCTCTTCGAACGCACCACGCACCGCGTCACCCTGACGACCGCCGGCGCGGCGTTCGTCCCCGCCGCCCGGGCCGCACTGCGGGCGGCGGATCTCGCCCGGGCGACGGCGGACGAGGCGCGCGGGGTGCTGCGGGGCGTGCTCACCATCGGCACCATGCAGGGCGTCTGGCTGGGACTCGACCGGGTGCTCGGCGAACTGCGCGCCGAACACCCGGGGTTGACGATCCGGCTGCGCCAGGCCGCGGCCGTGGACATCCGCGCCGGGCTGCGCGACGGCACCGTGGACGCGGCGATCGTCGCGTTCGACCGCCAGCAGCAGCGTGGCCTGACGGTGCGCTCGCTGGCCTGCGAGGCGATGGTGCTGGCCGCCGCGCCCGGACGCGCCTTCGAGCTCCCCGACCGGGTGCGGTTCGAGGAGCTCGCCGGGCTGCCGTTCGTCGACTTCGCCCCGGGCTGGGCGGTCCGGTCCGCGGTGGACCGGGCGTTCCGCACCGCCGGCGTCGAACGGGCGGCGGTCTTCGAGGTCAACGACATCGTGGCCGCCGCCGAGTTGGTCCGGCACGACCTCGGGGTGTGCGTCCTGCCCGAGTCGATCGCCGCGCACTTCCCCGACCTGGCCCTGCGCCGCTTCACCCGCGGCCAACCCCGGTGGGACGTCGCCGTGGTGTGCCCCGCCGGGGAGCCGACGCCGGCCGTGGCGGCGCTGCTGCGCCACCTCGGCTGACGTCCGGTCTCTCCTTCAGCTCACGGCGCCCTTCCGGTCCGCCGCCCAGTGCACCAGGGGCAGCAGCGGCAGCACCGCGGTGAACCCGGCGACCGCCCACCAACCGCCCGCGTGGTACGCGACGGTGCCGAACTCCGAGCCCAGCGCGCCGCCGAGGAAGAAGGTGGCGATGAAGACGCTGTTCAGCCGGGCCCGGGCACCCGGGTCGAGCTGGTAGACCACGTGCTGACCGAGGATCAGCGTGGTCTGCACGGCGACGTCCAGCACGATCGCGGCCAGCGCCAGCAGCACGATGCTGTGCGCCCCGAGACCCGCGAGCACCGCGCTCCCCGACGCCACCAGCAGCGCCGCCCCCGTCAGCGGCCGGCCGAATCCGCGGTCCGCCCAGCGCCCCGCCAGCGGGGCGACCAGCGCGCCCGCCGCGCCGACCAGCGCGAAGATACCGACACCCGCCTCCGAGTACCCGAACGCCGGACCGGTCAGCTGGAACGAGACGGTCGTCCAGAAGGCGCTGAACGACCCGAAGACCGCCGCCTGGTACAGCCCGCGCTTCCACAGCGCCGGGTGGGTGCGCACCAGCCGCACCGTGGAACGCAGCACCTGGTGGTACGGCAGGTCGGTGGTGGCCGCGTGCTGCGGCAGCGCCCGGTACAGCGCGAAGCCCAGCAGCGCCGTCAGCACCGCCGAACCGAGGTACACCGTCCGCCAGCCGGCGGCGCCCGCCACCAGGCTGCTCAGCGTCCGCGACAGCAGAATGCCGGTGAGCAGCCCCGCCATCACCCGCCCCACGATCCGGCCCCGCTCGTGGTCCGGGGCCAGACCGGCGGCGAACGGCACGAGTATCTGCGCCACCACCGAGGTCGCACCACTGACCAGCGAGGCGGCCAGCAGCACCGCGAAACTGCCCGCCGTCCCCGCCACCGTCATCGCCACGGTCGTGACGCCCAGCAGCAGGGCCACCAGCCGCCGCTTCTCGATCCGGTCACCGAGCGGCACCAGGAACAGCATCCCGATCACGTAACCGATCTGGGTGACCGTCACCAGCGCACCCACCGTGGTCGTTCCGACCTGGAACACCTCGGCCAGCCGCGCCAGCAGCGGCTGCGCGTAGTACAGGTTGGCGACCGTCATGCCGGTGGAGACGGCGAGCAGCGCGACGAGCCAGCCCGGCACGCCTTCCTGCGCGCGGTGGGTTGTAGTGGTGGTCGATGAGGTGGCCATGGCTGCCTTCCCGGGTGGTTGCGGTTCAACGGCTGCGACGATCGCAGCGCACAGGTGTATGAGCGCCCGGGGCCGGCCCGCGCTTCCCGTCCGATCGCGATGATCGACGACAACTGTCATCTCCATCCGCGATGACCGATCGCGTGCGGGCAGGCCCCGGCGCCCCGGACGCCGTCAGGCGGCGTCCGGCACCAGCAGGACCGGCACGTGCGAGGCATGGCCGACCGCGTCCGAGACACTCGGGTTGAACCAGGACGCGACGATCCCCCGGTGGTGCGGACTGAGCACCACCAGGTCGGCCCCCACCCGCTTCACCGCGTCGGAGATCACCTCCGGCACCTGCCCCCGCATCCCGTCCACCAGCTCGCCGTCGACCTCCACCCCCGCCTCCCGCAACACCCGCACCGACTCGTCCAGCACCCGCCGGGCCTCCTCGTTGTCCTCCAGCGTCACCAGACTCGTCCCCACCACCACGGTCGGCGCGAGATGCAACACATGGACGCTCGCCCCGAAGCGCCCCGCGAGATCGGCAACCGTGGCAACGGCGCGCACCCGGGCGTCGCTGTCGTCGACGGCCAGAACAATGCGTGTGAACACGTGAACTCCCTCTGAACCACTCGAACTTGAAGCCTCCACCCTAGAAACGCACCCCGCCCCGGTTGTCCCCACCACGCACCCACGCCCCTCGGTCCGTGCACACCTGGCAGACCATGTGGCACAGGTCACAGGGCGAGCTCCATCTGGGGTGGGATCCGGAAGGCGGAGGCGTTGCTGTCGCTGTTCGAGCAGGTGGTGAATCTGGTGCGGCGGCATGCGCCGGGTGCGGCGATCGCGTTCAACAGCGGCGTGAGCGACAGCGTGGAGGCCGCCGAGCGTTGGCTGTGACCGGCGTCAGGTCAGGTCGGCGAGGAGGTGGGCGAGTTCGGTGGGCTTGGTGAACATGGGCCAGTGACCGGAGTCGAAGTCGAGGATCTCGACGTGCTTGGCGGCGGCGAGTTCGGGGGCCTGGCCTGCGGCGATCCAGGCGCGGACCTGGTCGGGGGTGTATTCGGGGCTGACCATGGTGATCGGGACGTCGTAGCGGCGGGGGTCGGTCAGGTGGACGAGGGCGCGGGCGACGCCTTCGGGGACGGGGATGGCGTTGGCGGCGATCTGCTGCCGCAGGCTCTCGTCGATGTCGGCGGCGTCGGGGCCCTCGAAGGGTGCCCAGCCGGGGAACGGCATGACGCCGTCGCGGATTTCGAAGAGGTCGGCGTAGAGCTGGCCGTCCGCCTGCGGGAAGCCGCCGACCAGGACGAGTGAGGCGATCCGCTCGGGCCGGGCGTCGGCGGCCATCCAGCCGAGGGTGCAGTTGGCGGAGTGGACGACCACCATGACCGGTCCGGAGGCGGCGTCCACCGCGGCGAGGACGGCGGCGAGTTGCTCGTCCAGGGTGGTGGAAACCGTGGCCGGAAGGGTCAACGGCCGGGGCTGGTGGCCGAGTTCGCGGAGGGTGGGGGTGACGGCATGCCAGGCGGTGCCGTCCAGCCAGAGGCCGCCGATGAGCAGGATGTCCATGGTGAGCTCCCGAAGTCGAGGGGGTGTGATCCAAAGGCTAGGTGCGGTTCAGGACGATCTGCTTCCTGATTGTCGGAGGGCCGGGCCTAGGCTGGCGGACGTGACGACAGGAACGAGCCCCACCGCCCGCGCGCTGCGCACTCTGGAGATCCTGCGGGCCCGGCCGGGCACCACGTCGGAGGAGTTGGCGGAGCGGCTCGGGGTGACGGACCGGGCGGCGCGGCGCTATGTGGCGATCCTGCGGGAGGCGGGGATTCCGGTGGAGTCGGAGCGTGGCCCGTACGGCGGGTACCGCTTGCGGCGGGGGACGCGGCTGGCGCCGGTGGCGTTCACCCAGGCGGAGGCGCTGGGGCTGGTGATGGCGGTGCTGGACGGGCGTCCGGCGGCCGGTGAGCCGGGCGATCCGGTGGGGGCGGCGCTGGACAAGGTGGTGCGGGTGCTGCCGGAGGAGGTCGGGCGGCAGGCGGCGGCGTTGCGCGAGCATGCGGCGGCGGCGCCGGATCCGTGGGCGGTGTACCCGGATCCGGGGGTGGTGAACACGCTGGTGGAGGCGGTGGCGGCGCGGCGGCGCGCGGTGATCGCGTACCGGAGCGCGGGCGGCAACGAGTGGCGGGCGGAGGTGGATCCGTGGGCGGTGGTGGCGCGCCGGACCCGCTGGTACCTGCTGTGCCATTCGCACCGGGCGGGCGCGACGCGCACCTACCGGATCGACCGGGTGCTGGCGGCCGAGGAGACCACGACGGGGTTCCGGATGCCGGACGACCTCGACCCGGTGGCGCTGCTGGAGGAGCATCTCGGCTCGGGCTGGGCCTTCCCGACGCACGTGCTGTTCGAAGCCCCGCTCGACCGGGTCGCGCCGTGGATCAACGCGCCGATGGGCCGGCTGGAGGCGGCGGGCGAGCGCTGCGTGCTGCGCGGCAGCACCCGCAACGCGGCGATGTACGCCCAGGAGTGGCTGGCGGCCGTCCCGTTCGACTTCCGGGTGCTGGGCGGCCCGGAGCTGCGGGCGGCGGTGGCGGCGGCGGCGAACCGGCTCGCCGCCGCCGCGGCGGAACCCGAGGGCCTCAGTCGCTGAGCGCGAGCTTGACGCCGAAGCCGAGGACGGCGGTGCCGGTGACCCGGTCGAGCATCCGGCGGGCGGCGGGGCGGCGCAGCCAGCCGCGCAGGGTGTGGGCGAAGCCGATCAGGACGGCGGACCACAGGGTGCCCTCGATCACGTGAACGGAGGTGAGCAGGACACCGGCGGGCAGGTGCGCGACCCCGGCGGGGATGAACGGGGGCAGCACGGCGACGTAGAACACGCCGACCTTCGGGTTGAGCAGGTTGGTGAGCGTGCCGCGCCGCCAACCCGCCCACCAGCCACCGGGGTTGTCACCCTCCTCGGATTCCGGAAGGGCCTCCTGGTGGCGGTTGCGGAACATCTGCACGCCCATCCAGAGCAGGTAGCAGACGCCGGCCCAGCGCAGCGTCTCGTACGCGGCGCGGGAGGCGGTGAGCAGCACGCTGAGGCCGGCGGCGGAGGCGGCGCCCCAGATCATCGTGCCGGTCTGGATGCCGAGGACGACGCCCCAGGCCTGTCGGCGCCGGCCCAGGGCGGCGGTGCGCAGGATGAGGGCGGTGTCGAGGCCGGGGGTGAGGGTGAGCAGGCCCACGACCAGGGCGAAGGAGGCGAGGGGCGCGGCCATCAGGGACAGGTCCATGGACTGTCAGCCTACGGGCCGGCCGAATCGGGCCAGGCAGTGCCATACCTTCTTGAGTTCCTGCGGGTCGTGCTGCCCGCTGCGGACGGCTGCGCCGATGACGGCGGGGTCGAGCACGCCGTCGTGGGCGATCTTCGCGCCGAGGGCGGTGATGTGCGGGCCCCGGTAGTCGGCGTACTGCTCCAACTCGTGCGCGAGCAGCCGGTGGCCGGGGTGCCATTCGAGGCGGCAGGGCAGCGCGCGGGCGGCGGTCTCGACGGCGGTGCCCCGGTAGCAGGGGTCCAGGACGAGCGCGTCGAGGTGGTCCAGTATCCGTACGGTGCCGTGCAGTTGGGCTTCGACGTAGGCGTCCAGCAGGTCCTGTTCGTCGGCCTCCGCCAGGGCGATCAGGGCCATCGCGTCGGCGGTGCCGAAGTGTTCGGGTTCGAAGACGCTGTCGGGGTAGCAGAAGGTGGCCCGGTTCAGGGTGTCGGGTGCGAGGCGGAAGTGCGCGGAGCCGAAGCGGGGTGCGCCGCCGTAGGGGCTGCGGAGGTGGTTGAGCGCGCCGTAGACGGGGCGGCGCTCGACGGGGGCGTCGTCGTAGGCGCCGCCGAAGATCCGGCTCTCCCACGTCCAGCGGTCGCCGCCGGGGTGGGCGGTGAGGCCGCCGTTGCTGGTGCCGGTGGAGAACTGGGAGCGGTACACGCCGTCCCGGGCGAGAGACTCGAGGATCGGCACTCCGTCGAACTCGCGGTCGGGGTGGAAGTTGAGCGTGACGTCGATCCCGGCGGGCAGCGGGTCGCCGCTGCTGAGGGCGGCGACGTGCCGCAGGGCTCGGGTTTCGGGTGTGTCCATGCACGGCAGTCTCGCGCCATGACGCGGGCGCGGCCAAGCCGGTTTTCCCCGCGCAGGCGGGCGCGGCGCGGCCGGTTCCCCCACCGGCCGCGCGGCGCCCGCCAACTACCGCTTCCTCACCCGGCGTTGATCCGGGCCGCCGCGCGGAGCAGTCCCGGGCTGAGCCGGCCGAGCAGCCGGGCGGCCTTGGCCTCGATCGTGACGGGGACGACGGCCTTGCGGGTGCGGACGGCGCGGACGATCTCGGCGGCGACCTTCTCCGGCGGGAAGCCCCGGCGGGCGTACATCTTGGACACCCGGGCCTGCTTGGCGGCCTGTTCGTCCTCGCCGAGGCCGGAGAAGGTGGTGGTGCGGGTGATGTTGGTGTTGACGATGCCGGGGCAGATGGTGGAGACGCCGATCCGGTGCGGGGCGAGTTCGGCCCGCAGGCAGTCGGAGAGCATGTACACCGCCGACTTCGAAGTCGCGTACGCGGCAAGCACCTTGGACGGCAGGTAGGCGGCGGCGGAGGCCAGGTTGACGATGTGTCCGCCCTGGCCGTGGTCGACCATCAGTTGTCCGAAGGCGCGGCAGCCGTGGATGACGCCCCACAGGTTGACGTCGAGGACCCGCTGCCACTCCTCCTCGGTGGTCTCCAGGAACGTCCCGGAGTGGCCGATGCCCGCGTTGTTGACCACCACGTCGGGCACCCCGAAGTCGGCGGCGACCTGCTTGGCGAACGCGTCCACGGCCGCGCCGTCGCTCACGTCCACCTGGTACGCACCGGACTTGACGCCGGACAGTGCGCACAGTTCGGCGGTGCGCTGCGCGGCGGGCAGGTCGCGGTCGCAGACCACCACCCGGGCGCCCTGGTCGGCGAAGGCCAGCGCGGTGGCCCGGCCGATGCCGCTGCCGCCGCCGGTGACGACCACCAACTCGCCGCCCTCGGACGGCTCCTGGCGCACTGCGCCGTGGTCGCGGGCGGCGAACTCGCGGACCAGCGCGGCGACCTGTGGGCCCTTCTCCAGCAGCGCCGACCAGTGGGTGGCGTTCAGGGTGCGGCGGGTCAGCCGGGGCACCCACTGTTCCAGGCCCTCTGAGAGGAACTCCGAGACGTAGCGGTCGCGTTGCAGGGTGATCAGCTGGACGGGCACGTCGGTGTGGCGTTCGCGCGGCCGGGCGACCGAGGGGCGCATGTTGGCCCGGTACAGCTCGATGCCGCGCACGGCGTCCTTGGCGAGGGTCCGCTGCGGGTGGCCGGGCCGGGGGCGGACGGCCTCCAGGTCCTTCAGCACCCGGGGCCACAGCCGGGCCAGTCCGAGCTTCCACGCGGCGGGCGCGACCACCGGCAGGTGGAACAGGCCGATGTACCAGGAGTGCAGGCCCTGGCGCAGCAGTTGGGAGACGTGCCGGGGTGTCGGGCGGCGCAGCCGGTGCCGGATCCAGTGGCCCATGTGGTCCAGGCACGGGCCGGACATGGTGGTGTAGCTGGCGATCCGCCGGTACGAGCCGGGGGCGGTGATCGCCTCCCAGGACTGCACGCTGCCCCAGTCGTGCGCGACCACGTGCACCGGCCGGTCGGGGCTGACGGCGTCGGCGACGGCGAACAGGTCCTGTCCGAGCAGCTCCAGCCGGTACTCCTCCCGCCCGGCCGGCACGCCGGACGCGCCGGCGCCGCGGGTGTCGTAGCGCACCACGTGGTGGTCGGCGGCCAGGTCGGCGGCCACGTCGTCCCAGACGCTGTGGTCGTCCGGGTAGCCGTGCACCATCAGCACGGTGGGGTGCGCCGGGTCGCCCTGCTCGTACACGGCGAGCTTCAGCCCGCCGGAGTCGACGGTGCGGCGACGGATCTCGGTGCTGCGGCCGGTCATACGGTGCCCTCCTGGAGTGCCCAGCGCCGCACGTGCGGCAGGTCGTCGTCGAGCCAGTACGCGTCCTCGTCGGTGACCACGAGGAGTTCCTCGAACTTGATGCCCACCTCGCGGAATCCGATGTGCGGTTCCACCGCCCACAGTCCGGGCGTCGGGGCGTGCCGGGACGCCTTGCCGCCGGCCCACAGCGGGGAACGGCCCTCCAGGCGTTCCTTCACCAGTTCCCGTCCGAGGGTCTGGAGCGTCCGCACGCCGAACCCGAACAGGTTCACCCCGGCCGGGCCGCGGGCGGTCATCCTGGTCACCTGGTGGCCGATCACCCGGCCCGGGTACACCTGGTGCCGGTTGTCGTAGCCGTGCTCGGCGATCTGCGCGTCCACCGCCGCGTACACCTGGTCGAGCGTCTTTCGCGCCTTCACCTCGCGCAGGATCAGCTCCCGGTACACCCGCAGGTCTTGCGCGAGCCGGTCCCACACCGGGTTCTCGCCGACCTTGCCGCCGTACCCGATGTCGGCGGTGTAGCCGTCCACCACCGGCGCGCAGTCCAGCACGTACGGCATGCCCTCCTTCAACACCCGTGAGCCCGCGAAGAACTGCAACGGGGTGTGGAAGTGCCGGAACGCCGTCCGGTCGCCGAACCAGGCGAACGGCACGTGGAAGAAGTCCTGCACCCCTGCCTGCACCAGGCTGCGCCGCAGCTTCGCGGTCGCCTGCCGCTCGGTGACGCCGGGCTCCATCCACGCCGCGACCTGCTCCGCGCAGTGGTACGCCAGCTGCTGCACTTCCCGGAACTTCGCCAAGTCCCGCTCGTCGAACGGGAATCGGGGCATCTGTCCGCGCTGCTTCATCAGGGTCCTTTCGTGGATACCCCCGGCTTCAGCCGAGGCAGGAATCGAAACTCCCGCACAGCGGGGCAGGGGAAGCCGAACCGCCGCCAAGGTGGCACGGCTAACCGGTAGTTGATGCCGCGTCATGTAGTCACACGCAGAAGTGTTAACGTGTGAGACATGGCTACCACTCACGTGAAGCGGGCTTTCAAGTTCCGCTTCTATCCGACGGATGCGCAGGCGGCTGAGCTGTCGCGCACGTTCGGGTGCGTGAGGCTCGTGTACAACAAGGCGCTGGCCGCCCGGTCCGAGGCGTGGACGATGCGTCAGGAGCGGGTGAACTACAACACCACCTCCGCGATGCTGACGGAGTGGAAGCGGACCGAGGAGCTGGCATTCCTGGCCGAGGTCTCGTCGGTGCCGTTGCAGCAGGCCCTGCGCCACTTGCAGGGGGCGTTCGCCAACTTCTGGGGGAAGCGGGCGAAGTACCCGACGTTCAAGTCGAAGAAGAAGTCCCGCAGGTCCGCCGAGTACACCACCAGCGCGTTCCGCTACCGGGACGGCCGGCTGACCCTGGCGAAGATGACGGAACCGCTGGACATCGTGTGGTCCCGTCCGCTGCCGGAGGGGCAGTCGCCGTCCACGGCGACCGTGTCGCAGGACGCGGCCGGACGCTGGTTCGTCTCCCTGTTGTGCGAGGACCGGCCGTCGATGCCCGCACCCGTCAACGCGGCCGTCGGCGTCGACGCCGGGATCACCAGCCTGGTGACGCTCTCCACCGGCGAGAAGGTCACCAACCCGAGGCACGAGCGCGCCGACCGGGAACGCCTGGCCAGGGCCCAGCGGGACCTCGCCCGCAAAGCGAAGGGCAGCAACAACCGGGAGAAGGCCCGCAGGAAGGTCGCCCGCATCCACGCGCGGATCGCCGACCGGCGCAGGGACTTCCTGCACAAGCTCACCACCCGACTCGTCCGTGAGAACCAAACGGTCGTGATCGAGGATCTGACGGTCCGCAACCTGCTGGGCAACCGTACGCTCGCCCGCGCGATCAGCGACGCGAGCTGGACCGAGCTGCGGACCATGCTGGAGTACAAGACCGAGTGGTACGGCCGCGAGCTGATCACCGTCGACCGGTGGTTCCCCAGCTCCAAGCTGTGCTCGGCCTGCGGAACCACCCGCGCGAAAATGCCTCTGAACGTCCGCGAATGGATGTGCGACTGCGGTGCGGTCCACGACCGGGACGTCAACGCGGCACGCAACATCCTGGCCGCCGGACTGGCGGCAGCAGCCTGTGGAGACGGTGTAAGACCTCAACGGAGCACTCCGGGCGGGCAGTCGTCAATGAAGCAGGAAGTCGTCCCACCGCCGCGCATCCGCGCAGCGGCTCAGCCGCGAGGCTGAGGGGAATCCCCGGCCTTCAGGCCGGGGAGGAAGTCAACGCTTACACCTCCAGCACGAGGGTCTCGCCCTCGGCGGCTCGGGACACGCACGGCAGCATCAGACCCTCGGCCCGCTGCTCCCCGGTCAGCCTGCGGTCGCGGTGCTCGGGCGTCCCGGACGCCACCTTCAGCACGCACGTCCCGCAGAAACCCTGCTTGCAGGAGTACGCCAGGTCCGGCTTCAACTCCCTTGCCACGTCCAGCGCGGAACGGTCCGCCGGGACGGTCACCGGCTCCCCGCCCTCCCCGAGCCGGATCGTGAACGGCCGCCCGTCCACGATCGGCGCGGCGCCGAACCGCTCGAAGTGCAACGACGCCGCGGGCGAGGCGTCGAGCGCCCGCTGCACGGCACTCAGCATCGGCGCCGGGCCGCACACGTACACCGCGGCGCCCCGCGAGGCGTGCGAGAGCAACTCGGCCGCGTCCGGCACTCCGTGCACGTCGTCGGTCCGCACCTCCACCCGGCGCGGGTCGAGCGCCTTCAGCTCCGCGGTGAACGGCAGCGCGTCGGCCGTGCGGCCGGTGTGGATCAACTTCCAGTCGATACCCGCGTGTTGGGCCGCCCGGGCCATCGGCAGCAGCGGCGTGATCCCGATCCCGCCGGCCAGGAACAGCACCTGCGGCTCCCCACAGAACGCGAACCCGTTCCGGGGCCGCCGCACCCGCAACCGCATCCCCACATGCACCTCGTCGTGCACCTCCACCGACCCGCCCCCGCCATCGGCGATCCGCCGCACCGCGACCCGGTACCCGTGCCGATCTGCCGGATCCCCGCACAGGGAGTAGTGGCGCTCCCGCCCCGAGGGCAACGTCACCAGCACCCGCGCACCCGGCTGCCACTGCGGCAGCGTCCCGCCCGAGGGGTCGGCCAGTCGCAACTCCACGACGCCCTCGGCAATGACCTGGTGCGACGTCACCACCAGGTACAACGGCGGCACCCCCCGCGACTCCCCCCGCCGGGGACTCCGACGCAACCCCGGCCGCCCGAGCGCCGGACTGTACCAATCACCGAACGCGGTCAGCCGGGCAAACATCCGATCGGCCCGGGGGCGGCCGTAAAGGTCGGGCGGCGGGGTTTCGAGATCCATGGGGGTACGACTCCGGGTGCTCTCGGGGGTGGAAAGAGAAGGGCGGGGAGAGAAGGGTTGCGAAAGCAGGTGGGCGCGAAGACAGGGGCGCGGGGAACGGCGCGAAGGGGAACGAACGCGTCCGGAAGATCCGTGCTCCGACAGCCAGTTGCACGTGGACGGCCCCCATGGGCGTGCACCCTTTCGCGTGGGCCGCAACCAGGATTCGAGTGCTCCAGGACCCCGGATCTTTCCGAAGTCCCGTTCCCCTTCGCACAGTTCCCCGCGCCCCTGGTTGTGCTCTCCCTGGTCTCGCAACGCTTATCGCGTCGCGGCAGCCCTTGCCGCAGGCGACTTCGCCAGATACGCGAGCGCCTGCGAAGAGCTGCCCTCGTTCGTGGGGTGGTACCCGGGGCTGAAGTACCGCAGCGCCGACCGCACGAACCGGGCCGGTTCGGGGAGCAGTCCCCGCCTCGCGGCTTTCTGGGCCTCCCGCCAGGTCGGCACCACCCTCCCGTCCAGCGACGGGTCGGCGGCGAGCATGAAGCGCGCACCCCGGATCCACAGGTGGACCAGCAGCGGCCCGGAGACGGCCATGCCGCGGATGCGTCGCAGGTAGCCGGGGTCGAGGTGCCGCATCAAGTCGTAGGCGACGCTGCGGTGTTCGACTTCTTCCGCGCCGTGCCAGCGCAGCAGGTCGACCATGGTGGGGTCGGCCTTGGCGCGGTCGAGGCCGGGCGAGTTGAGGGCCCAGTTGCCGAGGAACGCGGTGAAGTGTTCGATCGCGGCGATGAAGGCGACCCGTTCGATGATGTTCTCGCGGCGCTGGCGCGCGTTCAGTCCGGGCTTGTCGCCGAGGACGCGGCGGAACAGCCAGCTGATCTGGCGGACGTACGGTCGCGGGTCGAGGCCCTGCCCGAGCAGGTGGTCGAGGACTTCCTGGTGGGCCTCGGCGTGTATCGCCTCCTGGCCGATGAATCCGAGGACCTCCTCCCGCAGTTGGTCGTCGCGGATCAGCGGCAGCGCTTCCTTGAACACCTTGACGAACCACCGTTCGCCCTCGGGAAGCAGCAGGTGCAGCACGTTGATGGTGTGGGTGGCCATCGGCTCGTCGGGGATCCAGTGCAGGGGGAGCTGCGACCAGTCGAAGTGGACGTCGCGGGGTTCGAGGACGAGGTTGTCGTGCACGGACGCGGACTGCCCGGGCCGAAGGCTGCGGGAGGGGGTGGGGCGCGGCATGGGGGTGCCTCCTGTACCTGCGACTGGGGGGCTGACGGAGCGGCGGGCCGGCCTCCGGGGAGTCCCGGTGGACCCGTGGGCACAGGGGCAAACTACTCGCGGGTAGCGGGCCCGACAAGAGGTTCGGCAGTTCTTATCAACATTGAGTCTAATAAGCGCTCGATAGGGTGACCCGAAGCCACCCCGGGAGACGCCTTGACCGACCGCACCGAACCCGGCCCGCTGGTCCGGGCCCTGATCGCCCATCCGGTCCTCGCGGCCACCACCTACCCGCCCCCGGACCCGGCCACCCCTGCCGACCCGGCCGCCCTGTTCACCGCCTGGCTGCTGGACGCCCTCGCGGCGGACGTCCCGGACGCGCAGGTGATGACGCTCTCCACGGTCGACGCCGAGGGCCGCCCGGACGCCCGGGTGCTCGTCCTGCGCGACATCGACCCGGCCGCCGGCGCCTGGCACTTCTGGACCGAACCCGACTCCCCGAAGGCCCGCCAACTCGCCGCCCACCCGGACGCCGCCCTCACCGTCTACTGGCCCCACCCGGGCCGCCAGGTCCGCCTCCGCGGCCCCGTCCGTCCCGCACCGGACTGCACCACCCCCTCCCCCACCCTCCGCTGCTACGCCCTGCACGCCGTCACCGCCGAGCTCTGGCAGGCCTCCCCCGACCGCAACCACCAGCACCTCCACCTCACCCGCACCGCCACCGGCTGGACCTCCACCAACTGGACCCCCACCGACATCCCGGGCTGACCCACCACCGCCCGGCCGACCGGGATGCACCGCCACACCGCGCCGAGGGCACGCGGCTTGTTCACATGTCCTGGCCGTGGTGGTGCACAAGGACAGCGAGGAGTCGGGCCAACTGCTCGCGCTCCTGAGGCGTCAGTGGCGCGAGCACCTCGTTCTCCGCTTCGGTCAGCAGTTTGTCCAGCTTCAGCAGTTGGCGGCGGCCCTGCCGGGTGAGGGTAATGACGTTCTGGCGGCGGTCGGCGGGGTTGGGCGAGCGTTCCACCAGTCCGCGATCGGCCAGCTCGTTGATGACCGCGACCATGTCACTGCGGTAGATCCTGGCGCGGGAGACCAGTTCTGCCTGGCTTGCGGGTCCGAACTCGTCCAGTGTGGCGAGTACCGCGAAATGCCACTTGCGGGCGCCCTCCCGCACCAGCTTCTCGTTCACCAGACGATCCGACTGGATCGCGGCCAGCGACAGGAGCCGGGTCCGCAGATTCCACAGCCGCGCGGCAGTGGCCTGCCGGTCGGCCGAACGAGCCGTGTCGGGCGGGTAGTTGCCCATGCCCATATCCCTTGCGCTAGTCACACTAACAAAATACTCTGCCCGGCGATGGAATGTTAGTGTGACGAACCAATAGGAGGACGTCATGCCGGTGGCGGACGTACTGGACTCGACGATGTTCTACGAGGAGGCGGGCAGCGGTACCCCCTTCGTCTTTCTGCACGGCAACCCCAGCTCGTCCCACCTGTGGCGCAAGGTGCTGCCCGAACTCGACCTGCCCGCCCGCCTGCTCGCCCCGGACTTGATCGGCATGGGCCGCTCCGGCAAGCCCAACGTGCCGTACCGGTTCGCCGACCACGCCCGCTACCTGGACGACTGGTTCGACCAGCTGGGCCTGGACGGGGTGGTGCTCGTCGGCCACGACTGGGGCGGCGCACTCGCCTTCGACTGGGCAACTCGCCACCCCGATCGGATCCGCGGCATGGCCTTCTTCGAAACCATTGTTCGGCCGATGTCCTGGAACGAGCTGGGCGACGGACCGCGCTCGCGTGCCCAGGCCATGCGCGGACCCCAGGGCGAGACGCTGGTGCTGGATCAGAGCGTCTTCCTGGAGTCGGCCTTCACCGGAGGCGTGCTGAACCCGGTCAGCGAGGCGGACATGCAGCCCTACCGGGCGCCGTACCCCACTCGGGAAAGCCGCCGCCCGGTGCTGGAGTGGGCACGCTCGCTACCGCTGGACGGGCAGCCGACCGATGTCGCCGAACGGGTCGAGCAGTATGTCGAGTGGCTGGCCGACAGCGACGAGGTCCCCAAGTTGCTGCTCACCTTCGACTCCTCGCCCACCCTGCTGATCGGCAAAGAGATGGCCGACTGGTGCGCGGAGAACATTGCCGCGCTGGAAACCCGGCACTGCGGACCGGCCGGCCACCACGCCCCCGAGGACCAACCCCAGGCCATCGCCGACGCGATTGGCGCGTGGGCTCGGCGGCACACTCTGACCGACGATCGGCCACGCTGATCACCCAAGCGGTTGCTGAGCCGGCCACCGGGCCCCTTGATCGCGACGACACCGCAGTGGTGCTGCCCGCCATCTCGGCGAGAAGAACCTCATGAGGCGCGGATCCACGTCTCGCGAATCCTGCGAGCGGACCGAGCGGGCCGAGCACACCAGCCACCCACCTGACGTCCGACGCCCGCGTCACCCCGCCAGCAGCCGCCCCAGCCACCCGCGCCGGGCCGCCACCGCCGCGTGGCTGACGGCGGCGTGCGGGGCGAAGGTGTCGAAGCCGTGGCAGGCGCCCGGCCAGACGTGCAGTTCGGCGTGGCCGCCGTGCTGCCAGAGGGTGTTCGCGTAGGCCACCACCTCGTCGCGGAAGGTTTCCGCCGAACCGACCTCCAGGTACGCGGGCGGCAGGCCCGCCAGTGAGGTGGCGCGGGCGGGCGCGGCGTACGGCGGGACGTCGGCGGTGCCGCGAGCCGGGCCGAGGGCGGCCTGCCAGGCGGTGGCGTTGGAGGTGGCGTCCCAGGTGTCGTGGCCGGCCAGTTGGCGGGCGGACGCGGTGCCGCCCCGGTCGTCGAGCATCGGGCTGAGCAGGAGTTGACCGAGCGTCACCGGCCCGCCCTCGTCCCGCAGCAGCAGTGCGAGCGCGGCGGCGAGGCCGCCCCCGGCGCTCTTGCCGGCGAGGACCACCCGCGACGGGTCGATCCCCAGCGCGTCGGCGTTGGCCACCGTCCAGCGCAGCGCCTCCCGGCAGGCGTGCAGCGGCTGCGGGTAGGTGGCGTCCGGTGCGAGCGGGTACTCCGCGGACACCACCGCGAGGCCCAGCGGCTGCGCCAACTCCCGCAGCACGCGCGGCAGTACGGAGTACGCGTTGCCGCCGATCAGCCCGCCCCCGTGCAGGTAGAAGAGCACCGGCAGCCGCCCGCGAAGCCCGGTCGGCCGCGCCCACACCACGCCCTCGCCGACGCCCACCTCGAAGCGGCCCCCGTCCGTCAACTCCCGCAGCCCCGGCCGTGGCCGGACCCCCGCGTCCGCCCGCTGCCACTCCCGCAGCCGCTCCGGCGTCAACGGCGCCGGGACTCCGCCCCGGGCCGCCACAGCGGCAGCGACCGCCGGATCCATGTACGCCTCGCGCATCAGCGCCCCTCCCCATCGACACTCCAACGAATATGACTGACCGCCAGGTAAGCGTGCACCCTGGACCACAGCAGCACAGAACGATCTGGAGGAGGACGCGGATGGCAGGCGAACAGAGGGCGCTCAGGCTGGTGGTGACGGGCGGCGGCACCGGCGGGCACACCTACCCGGCGCTGACGGCGGTGCGGGCGTTGCAGCAGCGGCTGGCGGCGGAGCGTCGCGGCGTGGACGTGCTCTGGGTGGGCACCGCGAAGGGCCTGGAGGCGCGGATCGCGCCAGCGGAGGGGATTCCGTTCGAGCCGGTCGCCACGGGCAAGGTGCGGCGGTCGAGCAATCCGCTGAAGCTGCTGTCCCCGGCGAACGTGCGGGACATGCTCCGGGTGCCGTGGGGCGCGGTCCAGGCCCGGTCGCTGATCCGGAAGTTCGGGCCGGACGTGGTGCTGGCGACGGGCGGGTACGTGGCGGTGCCGGTGGGCCTGGCGGCCCGTTCGTGCCGGGCCCCGCTGGTGGTGCACGAGCAGACGGTGCGGCTGGGCCTGGCGAACAAGGTGCTGGCCCGGGCGGCGACCCGGGTCGCGGTCTCCTCGGAGTCGACGCTCCCGCTGCTGCCGGAAGCCGCCCGCAGCACCGTCGTGGTGACGGGCAACCCGGTCCGCCCGGCGGTGCTGACCGGCCACCCGGACAAGGCGGTGGCGGCGCTCGGCCTGTACGGCTTCGACCGTTCGCTGCCGACGGTGTACGTGACGGGCGGCGCGCAGGGCTCGGCGCAGATCAACGACCTGGTGTCCGGCGTCCTGCCGTGGCTGCTGGAACGCGCGAACGTGGTCCACCAGTGCGGCCCGGCGAACGAGGCCGACCTGAACGCCCGGGCGGCGCGGCTGCCGGCCCACCTGATGGGCCGCTACTACCTGACGGGCTTCATGGGAGCCGAACTGCCGGACGTCCTGGCCCTGGCGGACGTGGTGGTCAGCCGCAGCGGCGCGGGCACCCTCGCGGAGCTGACGGCGCTGGGCAAGGCGGCCGTCTTCGTCCCGCTGGCCTCGGCCGCGGGCAACGAACAGGCCCACAACGCCGCCCACTTGGAGCAGGCGGGCGCGGCCGTCGCCCTGCTCGGAACGGTCACGCCGGACGACCTCCGATCGGCACTCGGCCCGCTGCTGGAGGACGACGCACGGCGGGCCGCGATGGCCGCGCGGGCGCGCGAGCACGGCCGCCCGGACGCGGCGGAGCGGCTGGTGGACGTCCTGCTGTCGGTCGCCCGCCGCGCATAGTCACGCCCGGAAGGTGCGGCGGTAGGTGTCCGGCGGCACCCCGATCGTGCGGTGGAAGTGGCGGCGCAGCGTGGTCGAGGTGCCCAGGCCCGAGGCCGCGGCGATGGTGTCGACACTGTCGTCCGTGGTCTCCAGCAGTTCCTGCGCACGCCGGATCCGCTGCGTCAGCAGCCACTGCAGCGGGGTGGTTCCGGTCACCGAGCGGAAGTGCCGGGCCAGGTGGCGCGAGCTCAGGTTCGCCCGCCGGGCCAGGTCCTCCACGGTAAGTGGCCGGTCCAGCCGCCGCATCGCCCACGGGAGCAGCTCGGCCAGCGGGTGGTCGTCCTGCACGGGCACCGGCGTGGTGACGAACTGGGCCTGGCCGCCTGCCCGGTGGGGCGGCACGACCAGGCGCCGGGCGACCACGTTGGCGATCGCCGAGCCGTGGTCGCGGCGGACCAGGTGCAGGCACAGGTCCATCGCCGCGGCCTTGCCGGCGGACGTGAGCACCTGGCCGTTGTCGACGTAGAGCACGTCCGGGTCGACCTCCACCCGGGGGTAGCGCCTGGCCAGTTCCTCGGTGTGCGCCCAGTGCGTGGTCGCGCGCAGCCCGTCCAGCAGTCCGGCGGCGGCGAGCGCGAGCACGCCGGTGCACAGCGACACCACCCGCGCCCCCGCCGTGTGGGCCGCGCGCACCGCCTCGACCAGGTCGGCCGGCGGCTCCCGGTCGACGTCCGCCAAGGCGGGGACGATCACGGTGTCGGCGTCCGCCAGCCGGTCGAGCCCGCAGTCCGGCTCCAGCAGGAACCGGCCGACCCGGACGGCCCGCGTGCCGCACACCCTGACCTCGTACCAGGGCCCCGGCACCGCGTCCGGGCGCGAGCCGAACACCTCCTGGGCGAGGGCGAGTTCGAAGTGCAGCATGCCGTCGGTGGCGGCGATCGCGACGGAGCGCGCGGCGGCAGGGGTCATGTCGGAAATTGTACGGGTCGTGTCGTTCCGGACACTGGGCGCCGGATCCCCGAACGGACAGGATCTTCCTGGCAGTTCACTTCGAGCACGCGGGAGCAGACGGATGGTGTCGAGCCGGAACGTGGTGGCGGTGTACGGGGCCTACGGGCACACCGGACGGTTCGTGGTCGCGGAGTTGCACGAGCGCGGGTACCTCCCGCTGCTCGTCGGCCGCGACCGGGACAAGCTGGCGGCGCTGGTTCCACCGGGCTTCGAGGCACGGCAGGCCTCGGTGGACGATCCGGCCGCGCTCGACCGCGCCCTGCGCGGCGCCGCCGCCGTGATCAACTGCGCCGGACCGTTCGCCACCACCGCCGCCCCGCTGATCGAGGCGGCACTGCGGGCCGGGATCCCGTACGTCGACGTGGCGGCCGAGATCGAGGCGAACCTCGACACCTTCGCCCAGTTCGCGGAACGCGCCCGCGCAGCCGGCACGGTGGTGGTCCCGGCGATGGCCTTCTACGGCGGCCTCGGCGACCTGCTGGTGACAGCCGCGATGGGCGACTGGACGGCGGCGGACGAGGCGCACATCGCCTACGGCCTGAGCAGCTGGCACCCCACCGCCGGCACGCTCGCCGCCGGCGCGGTCTCCGGGCAGCGCCGGGGCGGCCGCCGACTCCGCTTCACCGGTGGGCAGTTGGAGCACCACGACGACGCCCTGCCGACCCTCGACTGGCCCTTCCCGGCCCCGCTCGGCCTGCGGCGCGTCCTCGGCGAGTTCACCATGGCCGATGTCGTCACCGTCCCCAGCCACCTGGCCGTCCCGGAGGTGCGCACCTACATGACCACCAACGCGGCCGCCGACCTGTCCGCCCCCGACGCCCCGGCGCCGACCGCCGTCGACGAACGCGGCCGCTCCGCCCAGACCTTCGTCGTCGACGTCCTGGTCCGCTCCGGCGACACCGAACGCCGCGCGTCCGCCGCCGGCCAGGACATCTACGCCGTCACCGCACCACTCGCGGTGGAGGCCGTCGACCGCATCCTCACCGGCCGCACCCGGACCACCGGCGTCGCCTCCGCGGGCGCGATCTTCGACGCCCCAGACTTCCTGCGCGCCCTGTCCGCGCACCTCGCGCCGAAGTTCGGCTGACCAGGCTCACCCGGCTTGTTCCACGTCCCAGGGGATTTCGACCGGACGGCGGTGCCTCTCCGGCCGGAACCTTCGGACCGCTTCCTCGAAATTCTTCACGGGAATACCCGGCAGGCCCGCAATCGGCGCATCGACGGCATCGATGACGTAGTTCCCGCCCTCCTCGTCGGGTGCGTACAGGCGCGCACGCGCCGTCTTTCCCAGCGGGTCGGCGACCCAGTACGCACTCGGATCGATGCACGGGTCGGGGAACAGGACGGGCAGCTGAAGGCGCGCGGCGAGGAGGATCGCGAACTCGGGCTCGGTGGGCTGGCCCTGAACGCTGTCGACCACCGAGATGTCGAGCATCAGGCAGGTGTCGCCGCTCGTCGGGCGGAACTCGCAGATCACCTGCGCGTCCCAGTCGCGCACCTCCCACTCGTCGGAGTGCGCCACGTCGACGTTCTCGGGCGACACGGAGAACTGTTCGGCCAGCGCCGGCTTCAGCCGTTCCGGGCCCAGCGACCCCGTCACGAAAATGTTGTAGATCACGTGCCGACCCACCCCCCGGTGATCGTTCGACGAAAGTGCAGGGGAAACCTAGCGTCCCCCGGCATTGACGGCCCGTCAGGGCAGGTGGATGGCCGCGCCCGCCTCGATCAGCAGGGCGCAGTAGACGAACTCGACGGCGGAGCGGCCCATCGGGTCGGGGACGTCGCGGTCGTGGTCGAGGTAGAGGCGCATCTCGGTGGTGCTGTCGGGGCCGACCAGGGCGAAGAGCCGGTCCAGCACGGCGTGGTCCATGGCGAGGACCAGGTCGGCCCATTCGATCATTTCCGCCGTGACGCGGGTGGGGTGGTGGACGGTCAGGTCGTAGCCGAGGACGCCCGCCACGGCGACCATCTCGGGGTGCGCCTCCTGCCACCTGCCGATCAATCCGGCGGAGCGCACCTCCAGCGCCCCGCCACCGAGGTCCGTGAGCACCCGGGCGGCGAACGGGCTCCGGCAGTAGTTGCCGAGGCAGACGACGAGGATGCGCCTGGGCGGGCTGCTGGCTGGCATCGGGGCCTCCAGGGGGCGAGGGCGGTGCCTGTGATCATCGGCCAGGCCCGCGCCGCTCGGCGGTACGGGCAGCCGGGACGGCCCTGCGGAGTGCACCAACGAGTGGCCGCTGCTACGCCATCAGGTCGATGCGGCTCGACTCCCCCACCAGGACGACGCCGGATCGACGCCGGCTCAGCGCGCCGTGTACGGGTAGCGGTGCAGGAAGGTCTCGACCAGGAACCGGGCCATCGCGGTGAGGCGCTCGGGCGGGTACTCGTCGGGGGCGTTGAGCACGAGCCGGCCGCCTTCCTCAAGTGCCGCCAGCAGCACCCGGATCAGCAGTTCGACGTCGAGATCGGCGACGTCGTCGGCGTCGTCGGCGTCGCGGAGGAACCAGCGGACGGCGTGGGCGAACTGCTCCCGGACCAGCGCGTCGCTGCGCTCCTTGTACCTGCGCACGGCGGGCGGTGAGCCGTCCACCGGGAGCAGGATCGCGCGCCAGCGGCTCGGGGCGGTGACCACCGCGTCGTAGTAGCCGCGGGCGACGCCGGTGAAGACCTCGACGGGGTCCGCTCCGTTCAGGTCGCGCGGCAGCGTGGCCGCGATCTGGGCCTGGGCCCGTTCCCCTTCGCGTTCGAGCAGGGCGCGCAGCAGGTGGTCCGCGTCGGTGAACTGCCCGTAGACCACCGGCCGGGTGACCCCGGCGGCCTTGGCGACGGCATCGACCGAGACGGCTGCCACGCCGTCGCGGTTGATGATCTCCAGTGCCGTGTCCAGGAGTTGCTCCCGCCGCTCGGCGGGGGCCATCCGCGGGGCGTAGGGGCGCTTCGCGGGCGTGGGCGGTCGGACCATGGCGCCAGCCTATCTTGTGAAAGCTTCACATCTGTAGCTACAGTCCTGAAGCAATTGCTCGAGCCGCCGCCACCAGGCTGAATGCGGCCACCCCGCAGGACAGGAACACCATGACCAACCAGGCAACCCCGCTCGACCCGCTCCAGGACCTTCCCGCCGAACTCACCGACCATGTCGCCGAGTTCGGCGCCCACCCCGATCGCATCCCGCTCGGCCGCCTCGCCGAACGGATGGGCATCCGCATCCTCGAAGCCACCCCGGACCGGGTCGTGGGCACCATGCCGGTCGACGGCAACGAGCAGCCGTACGGCCTGCTGCACGGCGGCGCCTCCGCCGCCCTCGCGGAGTCGCTCGGCTCGATCGGCGCGGCCCTGCACGCCGGGCCCAACCGCTACGCGGTCGGCGTCGATCTCAACGCCACCCACCACCGCCCCGCCACCGACGGCCACGTCACCGGCATCGCGACCGCCGTATTCCGCGGCCGCACCGCCGCCACCTACGAGGTCGCCATCACCGACGCCGCCGGAAAACGCATCAGCAGCTGCCGCCTGACCTGCCTGCTGCGCGACGCCTGACGGACCCACCGCCCGGCGAACAGCCCGCGACGGAGGACACCCCTCGGGACGCGACTCCGCTCCGGCAGCAGAACCGCTACCATCCCGGCCCATGGACAACGAAGGATCGGTGCCACCGGCGGGACAGTGGCAGCGACTTCCCTGGTCTCGCCGGGTGCTCCTGGCGATCACGCTGCTGGTCGGGCTGGTCGGCGGCTGGCTGACCGGCCGCCACATGTCGGCGGCGCCGGTCCTGGGGCCGGTGACGTTCGCGGCATTCATGGCCCTCGCGCTGGCCGGGCGGAAGGACCCCCGCACCCGCGCCCCGATGTTCGGAGGGTGGACGGCCGCCGTGGTCGCCACCCTCACCTTCGCGCTCGGGGCGGCCGCCGGGGCGGCCGACCTCCGGCCGCTGGCGCTGGCGGCGGCCGCTGCGGTCTGGCTGGTGCAGATCGCCCGAAAGTACCGTGAGCGGCTGCCGCGAGCCACCGACAAGCCGCGCGAACAGGCCCTGCGCGAACGCCCGCTCGACACCCCGCAGGACGCGAACGAACCACTGCGGTAGAGCAGTTAACATCCCCGCCCATGGACTACCAACGTTCGATACCCCCGGCGGGGAAGTGGCCGCGCCTGTTCTGGCTGCGCTGGGTGGGTCTGGCGATCGCCGTGCTGATCGGGCTGGTCGGCGGCTGGCTGACCGGGGCGGGGTACCGGGAGCAGCCGGCCGCACTGGTGATGGCGGCGGTCACGTACGGGGCCTTCATGGCCTTCGCGGCGGCCGGCCTGGACACCCTGGAGCACATCCATCCGGTCTTCGGGCCGTGGACGGCCACCCTGACCGCCGTCTCCACCATGGCGATCGGCGCGTCCGTCGGGATGCCCAGCCCCTGGCCGCTGCCGGTGGCGGTGGCCGCCGCGGTCGGGGTGGTGTTCACCGCCCGGAAGGATCGCAGGCGGCGGCTGTTCTGCCTGAACCAGCCTCGCGAACGCGCCCTGGCGGAACGGCGGTTCGCCGCCGAGGCGGTGACCCGCCGGGCCGTGGTGGTCGCGATCGGCAAGTCGCTCGAAGAGATCGACAACTGGGGCCGGACGGCCACCACCCTGACACTCCGCTATACCGACGGGCAGGACGGGGAACCCACCGTCCGCGCCAGGTACGAGTTCCGGGTGCACCTGCCACCGCAGCTCGGTGCGAAGGCCACCGTCCGCTACCTGGCGGACAACCCGACCGACCGCCGCGTCCGCCTCGACCCGCCCGAGCTCCCGGACCTGCCGGACGACACCCCGCAGGACACTCCGCCCCGCGGCTCCCACTGATCGGCCGCCCCGCTGCCTAGCATCGCCGGGGAAACACCGCCGTCGAAGCCACCGGGAGCCCTCGTGGGAATCGTCACCGCCAACATGGCCATCTCGCTGGACGGGTTCACCGCCGGGCCCGACCAGAGCCTGGAGTACCCATTCGGCACGGGCGCCAGGGAGGCCCTGACCTCCTGGATGTTCGAGACCGACCGGCCGGGGCGTGAGCAGGACGCGCACCTGCTGGGCGTGCTGCACGCGAACACCGGCGCGCACATCATGGGGCGGAACATGTTCGGCCCGGGCCGGGGCGCCTGGGACGAGAGCTGGACGGGCTGGTGGGGAGCCGAACCGCCGTACCACGCGCCGGTGTTCGTACTCACCCACCACCCCCGCAAGCCGCTCCCGATGGCCGGCGGCACCACCTTCGAGTTCGTCACCGACGGCATCGAGGCCGCCCTCGACCGGGCCCGCGCCGCCGCCGGCGAACAGGACGTCGAGATCGCCGGCGGCGCCGCCACCGTCCGCCAGTACCTCCGGGCCGGCCTGCTCGACGAACTCGTCCTGCACCTCGTCCCCGTCACCCTGGGCACCGGCGAACGCCTCCTCGACGGCCTCCGGATCGCCCTGGAGCCCGTCGAGGTGATCCCCTCCGAGACCGTCACCCACCTGCGCTACCGGGTGCTCGGCCCGAACACGGCCGACTGAAGCCCGCGCCGGTCAGATCATCGGGAGGTGCGGCTCGGGCACCGCGTCCTCGGGGAGCAGGTCGAGGACGGCGGCAACGGTGGCCGCGACGCCGGTGGTGATCAGTGGGGGGCGGTCCTCCGCGCGGTGGCGGACTTCGAAGCGGTCCTCGCCGAGCGGGCGGACCATGGGGAGGTCGTGGGAGATCGGGTCCTCGGCGCGGCGGCTGAAGGTCACCCACCACATGGCCATGCCCGGGGAGAGAGCGCGTAGGCGGGGTTCGGCGTGGGCGGCCTCGATGAACTCGCGCAGGCCCTTGGTGCGGCGGTTCCGGTTGGCGAGCAGCTGCTTCCAGCGGATCGGGATCGGTTCGCCGCGCTCGTGGGCCTCGGCCAGCTCCCAAGTCCCCAGGAAGGGGCGACGGGTGACGAGTTCGCGGACCGGCACGGGCCGCTGCCAGTCCGCCACTGCCGCGGCGACGGCCGCCAGGTCGTCGGTACGGCCCGAAGCCATCCGGACCTCCCGGACGTAGCAGGCCACCGTGAACTGCCGGTCGCCGGGGAGGAGATCGACGTACACCGTCCGCTCGCCCGACCGCACCTTCGCGTCGGTCAGCCGCCAGGCCGTGGTCTCCGTCGGCCCGCCCTCCAGCCGGAGCCCGGCCCGGTCGGCCTCCGCCTGGAGGGCGGCGCGCAGCGAGCCGGCCCGGGCGACGTCGGGGTAGTGGGGTGCGTATTCGGGCGGCAGTTCCTCGGTCATGCGATCGAGTATGGGTGAACCGCCGCCCGTCCACGAGCAGTTGACGTCAGCGCAGGATCGCGAGCTGCCCGGTGGCGCGGGTCATCGCCACGTAGCGGTCCACCGCGCCCTCGATGCCCTCGCCGAACGCCTCGGGGTCGACCAGCACCACCAGGTCGAACTCCAGGCCCTTGACCAGCTGGGGGCTGAGCGAGCGGGCCCGGGGCAGGCCGAGGAAGGTGGGGTCGCCGATGACGCAGGCGGTGCCCTCGGGGTGCTCGGCCAGCCAGCGCTCCAGCAGCTCGTCGCGCAGAGCGCGGGTGCCGTGCAGGACGGGCAGGCCGCTGCGGCGGACCGAGGTGGGGACGTTGGCGTCGGGCAGGGCGGCCCGGATGACGGGCTCGGCCTCGGCCATGACCTCCTCGGGGGTGCGGTAGTTGACGCTCAGCGAGGTGAGGGTGATGCGGTCCAGGCCGGCCCGCTGAAGGCGTTCGGTCCAGGATTCGGTGAAGCCGTGCCGAGCCTGGGCGCGGTCGCCGACGATGGTGAAGGAGCGGGACGGGCAGCGGGCGATCAGCATCTGCCATTCGGCGTCGGTGAGTTCCTGCGCCTCGTCGACCACGATGTGCGCGAACGGGCCGGCCAGCAGGTCGGGGTTGACCGGCTCGGGGTCGGAGTGGTCGATCAGGGCGTCGCGCAGGTCGGCGCCGCCCAGCATCATGGTCGCGCCCTCGCCGTCGTCGTCGGAGTTGAGCAGGTGGTCGACGACGCCGTCCATCAGTTCGCGTTCGGCGGCCAGGCGGGCCCGGTGGGCGCGCTGGCGGCGGTCGGCGTCGGTGTCGCCGAGGCGGCGGCGGGCGGCGTCCAGCAGCGGCAGGTCGGAGAGCGTCCAGGCGGCGGGGTCGGTGCGCTGCAGGGTGCGGATCTCCTCGCGGCTAAGCCAGGGCGCGCACAGCCGCAGGTAGGCGGGGACGGTCCACAGGTCGCCGACCAGGTCGGTGGGTTCGAGGATCGGCCAGGCCCGGCGCAGCGCGCCGAGCAGTTCGCGGTCGCGGCGCAGTTCGCGGGCGAGCATCTCGGGCGAGATGCCGTGCTCCTCGTCCTCGAGGGCGTCGGCGTTCTTGTCGATCAGGATGGTGATGAGTTCGTCGAGGATCGTCTCGCGGGCCTCGTTGTGCGGGGTGCCGGGGCCGACGGCGGAGAAGGCCTCGGCCCAGTCCTCGGGCTGGACCGACAACTCGTACCACTCGATGGCGAGTTTGCTGGCCTCGGTGGGCGGTTCCTCGTAGATCCGGACGGCCTGCTCGATCGCATGGACCATGCCGGCCGTGGCCTTCAGCCTCGCCACCTCGGGGTCGGGCTCCTCCGCGACCGCCGCACCCTCGGGGAGCAGGTCGCGCAGGGTGCAGGTCTGGACGCCTTCCTCACCGAGGCTGGGCAGCACGTCGGCGACATAGGCCAGATAGGGCTGGTGGGGGCCGACGAACAGCACGCCGCCCTTGCGGTGGCCGAGCCGCGGGTCGGAGTACAGCAGGTGGGCGGTGCGGTGCAGGGCGACGACGGTCTTGCCGGTGCCGGGGCCGCCGTCGACGACCAGGGCGCCGCGCGAGCCGGCCCGGATGATGGCGTCCTGGTCGGCCTGGATGGTGGCGAGGACGTCGCGCATCCGCTCGGACCGGGCGGAGCCGAGGCTGGCGATGAACGCGGACTGGTCGTCGAGGGCGGCGTGGCCGTCGAGCGCGTCGGCGGTGAACACCTCGTCCCAGTAGTCGCCGACCTTGCCGCGCTGCCAGCGGTAGCGGCGGCGGCTGGTGAGGCCCATCGGGTTGGCGTGGGTGGCGGCGAAGAACGGTTCGGCGGCGGGCGAGCGCCAGTCGATCAGCAGGCGCTGCCCGTCGGCGTCGGCGAGGCCGAGGCGGCCGATGTACACGGGTTCGGTGCTGTCGGCGTGGACGATCCGGCCGAGGCACAGGTCGGTGCCGAAGCGGCGCAGCGTGCGCAGCCGGGACGAGATCTGGTGGATCTCGTTGTCGCGGTCCATGGCCTCGCGGCCTGCTCCGCCCGGGCGGCGGCGGACCTCGTCGAGCCGGGCGGTCAGTTCGGCGATGTCCTGTTCCAGGGTCGCGGCGATGGCCGCGAAGTGCCGTTCGTCGTCGGCGATCAGGGCCGGGTCCGCCTTGGCGGCGAGCCGCTCGGGCAACTCGAAGGCGCTGGTCGTCTGCTGGCTCATGTGGTGCTTCTCCGATCCCCTGCCGGGTGTTTCGCGCGTTTCGCCCCGCTTGTTCCTATTGCGCGGGTTTCCCGGATTCAGTCAGTGATTGTGCGCTACCTGGGGGGCCTTGCCGCAAGGCCCCCCGTCCGGTATAAGTTTGAATAGCGGCAGGAGAGCATCGGCTCCCTGCCTCTTCTGTTGCCCGGGGGCCTGCACCGATACCGCACCTGACCTGCGATGCTTGGGGCCGACACGGCGAGTGGCCGGAGGGCAACGGAAGGTGGGGCACGCCATGGCCGCGGCGACGGAGAGCGTCGGCCCGTTCGCGGAACTCCGGCCGCAGGAGCGGTTCGAGCTCTGGCGCGATCTGATCGCACTGACCAGGGACTGCGACACCACCATCCCCGACACCGACCGCTTCGACGCCGAGCTGCGCCGCTCCGAACTCGGTCCGGTGACCTTCCTCGGCACCTCCTTCCCGTCCGCCCGGTTCCGGCGCACCGACGCCCGGGTGCGGCGCTCCGACCCCGGCGTGTTCCACCTGACGCTCGTCCAGCACGGGGCGCTGGCCCTGCACCGCGACGGCGAGCCGACGCAGGTGTTCCGGCCCGGCGAGCTGACCATGCTGGACAGTTCCCGCCCGTACGAGCTGCGCGCGCTCGGCGAACGTGCCGGGGCGGACGGCGAACCGCGGGTCCAGGGCGTCGGCATCGACTTCCCGATGGCGCTGCTGCCGATCCCGCCGCACCGGCTGCGCCGGCTGATCGGCCGGGGCATCCGGGCGTCCGAGGGTACGGCCGCGGTGCTCGCGGACTTCCTGCTCAGCGTGGACCGGCAGGCCCCCGTCATCGGCCCGGCGGTCGCCGACCGGCTCGGCCCGATCGCGGTGGACCTGGTCGCCGCCTGGCTGGCCGATGAGCTGGCGGACGACGCCGACCTGCCCGAGACCGCCCGGCAGCGCGCCATCGTCGAACAGGTCCGCGCCTTCGTCCGCCGCCACCTGCACGACCCCGAGCTGTCCCCGGCCGTGATCGCCGCCGCCCACCACATCTCCGTCGGCCACCTGCACCGCCTGTTCGCCCTGCACACCGACGGCGACACCGTAGCCGCGTGGATCCGCCGCCTGCGCCTGGAGAAGGCCCACCGCGACCTCGCCGACCCCGCCCTGCGCACCGTCCCGATCGGCACCATCGCCGCCCGCTGCGGCATGCCCCGCCCCGACGACTTCAGCCGCGCCTTCCGCACCGCGTACGGTCTCGCCCCGCGCGACCACCGCCGGCACGCCTGCCCGTGAGCCGTTCCTGAGAGGTGACGCCTCGCCAACCGGCCGGGCACGCGATGCCAAACGCACTGGTCCGGCCCGGCCTACGGTGGACTCACCGGGGGAAGCCCGCTTCCGGGGGACGGGCTCGACCTTCGACGTTGCCCGGGCCGTCAGCATGTCTGACGGCCCGGGGACAAGGGGACACGTCGAAACCGACGGGGGCTGTCGCAACGGATCGCCGGATCCGCGCGACGGCCCCCGTTCCGCTTATCCCGCGAGGGCCTGCCGGGCCGCGACCGTGCCGTGGTGCTCCGCGCCGAAGTGCGCCCGCCAGTCCGCCAGTGCACCGGCGAGAGTGCTGTCGCCCCGGCCCTGCCGCTGCTTCGCGATGCCGAGCGCGGTGCGCAACTCCAGTACCCGGTGGGCGGGGGCGTCGGCGCAGCGGGCCATCGCCTGCCGGGCCTCCTGCTCGGCCTCGGCGGGGCGGCCGAGGGCGAGGTGCACGTTGGCGGCGGCCAGGCCGAGCGCCGACCGGTCGTTCTCGGACAGTGCGGGCATGCCGGCGGCGATCGCCCGGGCGGCCTCGACGGCCTCGCCCGCCTCCTCGGGACGGCCCTGGCCGAGCAGTGCCCGGGACAGGTTGATGTGCAGCGTCAGCGCGAAGCTGTCCGGCACACCGCGCTCGGCCAGCGTCTCCCGCAGCAGTTCCTCGGCCTCGGTGTGGCGGCCCCGCAGCGACCGGCTCATCGCAAGGGTGTTGGCGGCCGACACCCAAACGAGTGTGGCGGCGGGTTCGGGCACCGTACCGGCGGCTGCCCGCAAGCGCGGCACCTCCTGGTCGACCTCGGCGTGCTCTCCGAGGTAGGCCAGGTGCGTCAGCCGATTGCTGCCCGTCGCGAGCGCGAGTTGCGACTGCGGCGGATTCGCCCGGCGGCACTCGGCGGCAAGGCTGTTGAGCACCTCGGCGGCCTCCCGGTGCCGGCCCGACTCGCCCAGCAGCAGCGCGTGCGCCTGACGCGCGCCCAGCAGCCACATCGTCGCCCGGGCCTCCACCACCGCCCGCCGGATCTCCTCCAGCGCCTCCGCGTGTCGCCGGTCGGCCCGCAGCACGTGGGCCAGTTCGGTGCGTACGGCCGCCCGGCCGGCACTCGTGATGCCCGGCGCGGTCAGCGCCGCCCGCAGCTCGCGTTCGGCCTCGGCGCCGCGTCCCTGCCCCCGGATCGCCCAGCCCAGCGCCGCCCGGCCGACCGCGACGCCTTCCGCACCCCGCCGCCCCGCCCGTGCGTACAGCTCCACCGCCTGCCGCGCCGACTCCTCGGCCTGCGCGAACTGCTCGGCCTGGTTGGCCTTCTGAGCGGTCTCCAGCAACTCGTGGGCGCGGCGCAGTCCGCGATTCGTGAACAGGCGCATCGCCGTTCGTCCTTCCGTTCGATCGGCGGTGATCGTAGCGCGGGACGACGGGGCTGCATCCGGTCTCCAACCTGCGAGGACCTGCCGGGCGGCGACCGTACCGGGTGGTCCCCGACCGCGCCGGCGAGCGTGCTGTCGCCCCGGGCCTGCTCCTCGGCGTCGCCGAACGTCGCGGCCGGGTACGACGACGCCCTCCCGTCAGCCGGTCACACCGCCATCGCGAGCATCAGCGGGGTGGCCCGGACGGTGAGCAACTCGGCGGCCTCGCGCAGCCGGAACGCCTGCTCGACGGGCAGCGAGGTGGCCAGGCAGCCCACCGTGTTCCCCGCCACTATCGGGACAGCGGCGCAGACCGTGTCCATCGAGTACTCCTGAAGGTCCAGCATCGGGACGGTGGCGGGCTGCCGGTCCAGCCGCTGCAGCAGGCGGTCCTGCTCGGTGATGGTCCGGGCCGTGAGCCGGGCCACCGGATGCCGGGCGAAGTGGTCGAGCCGTCCCGCATGGTCGAGTTGGGCGAGCAGGCACTTGCCGATCGCGGACGCGTGCGCGGTGGCCCGGAAGTCCACCCACTCGTGCACCGCCGGCGCGTGCTCGCCGTCGCACACCGCCTCCACCAGCAGTTCGCCGTCCTGGTAGCGGCTGAAGTAGACCGCAGCGCCGAGTTCGTCCCGCAGTTCCTCCAACTGGTGATACAGCTTGGCTCTCACCAGCGGCTCCCGGTGCTGCGCGCCGAGCAGCGTGAACGCCCCGCCGAGCGTCCACAACCCGTCCAGGTGCAGCAGGTACCCCTCGGTCTCCAGCTCCTCCGCGAACAACCGCACCGCCGTCTCCGGCATGCTCAGCGCCCGCGCCAGATCCCCCGTCGTACACCCGTCCGGATAGCGGTCCACGGCCTCCAACAACCGCAACGCCCGCCGCAGCACCCCGAACGGCCCCGCCCCTCCACCACCCGGCCCCAGCAGATCACTCCGCCCCCGGCTCACCGTCGTCATTCCCCCGACCCCCTTCCTTCTCACCCCACCGTCCGCCCAGCGTAGCCAGCAAGCGAACACCCCATCATCCGCTCACCGGATATTCCCCCGCCAGAGCCACTCCCTCTTGACAGGCATATGCCGCGACAGCTCTCATGGGTCACCCGCCGTACAGCCCCCTGATCGCCCCCGCGTCCCTCAACGGCCGCGCCCCCGCCACCTCTTGTCCGACCAGCCCCCGCGCCTCCTCCAGCGGCAACGCGTTGAACCACCGCAGCGCCACCGCATCCAGCCCGGAGGGCGTGAGCCGCCCGACGACCCGGAGCCGCGCCAATCCCCCGTCCGGATACACATTGACGCGCACGTGCGTAACGGCCGGGCCCGAAAGCCGGTACCGGTGCCGCGTATCCGGCTGCAATCGCGTCCGGGGCAACAACACTGCCTCCAGCCCCACGAGTTCCGCCCACCCGGGCGCATTCGCGACGAAGCACGAGGTGTCCACCTCCACCGCCAGCACCTCGCCCTCCCCGGCCAGGGCGAGGCGCACCCAGTCGTGTCCCTTGTCCCGTCGGCGGCGGGTCTCCCAGCCGTCACCCATGACGGTGGCCCGGCCGGGGGCGTTCAGGTGGTGCGGGGAGGAGTAGTAGCGGTCGGACGCGTCCTCGGCGACGCCGCCGTACTCCTGTGCGGCCAGGTCGAACGTCAGTCCGGCCAAGTCCCGTGGGTCGGGCAGGACTTCGCCGTGCACCCGCAGCCGGGCGACACCGCCGTCGGGCCAGATGTTCAACCGGACGTGGGTGTAGCGGACGGGGTCGGTGACGGGGAACGTGTGCGCGGTGTCGCCGCGCAGCGGCGTTCGCGGGACGATCTCGGTCCACCGCGCGGCGGCGACCTCCGCGGGCGAGGGGTGGCCGGGGACGGACGCGGCCTGCACGGACGCCGTCTCGGGGTGGTTGCCGGTGAAGTGCGCGGTGTCCACGACGACGCCGCGCACCAGGCCGGCCGCGCCGAGCCGGACGATCACCCAGTCGTGGTCCTCGTCGGTGGGGTGCGGCTGTTCGGCGCTGATGCCGCGGCGGCGGCGGGACTCCCAGCCGTCCATGATCTGGCCCTTGTGCCCGAAGGTGTGCGGGCGGAACTCGGCGGGCGCGGCGACCAGCAGGTTCTCGGCGTCGGCGAAGGTGTCCTCGTTGGTGGCGATCACGCCCGCGCCGAGTGCCCGGGAGGCCAGGTCGACCAGTTCGGTGAACGCGTGCTGACTGTCACTCAACCGACTCTCCTCACAAGCGAGTTCAAGGACGGACGAGCTGCCGGCCGTGCGGGGCCCCGGCCGGGTCGACGGGCCGTCCGCGCAGCCAGGTGCGGCGGACCTGCCCGACGAGGGTACGGCCCGCGTACGGGGTGACGGGGTTTTTGTGGTGCAGCCGTTCGGGGTGGACGGTGAACGGGCCGTCCGGGTCGAAGGCCACCAGGTCGGCGTCACAGCCGGCCGCGATCGCGCCCTTGGCCCCGGCGAGGCCGACCAGCGCGGCGGGTCCGGCGGCCATCCAGCGCACCACGTCCGCCAGTTGGTGGCCGCGCCGCCGGGCCTCGGTCCATACGGCCGGCAGGCCCAGCTGGAGGGAGGCGATGCCTCCCCATGCGGCCGCGAAGTCCCCACTCCCGCCGTCTCGTTGAAACAGTTTGAGTTCCGGCGTGGACGGCGAGTGGTCGGACACCACGGCGGCGAACTCGCCGTCCGCGAGCGCCTGCCAGAGCAGTTCCCGGTTGGCGGCGTCCCGGATCGGCGGGCAGCACTTGAACGCGGTGCCCCCGTCGGGGACGTCCTCGGCGGTCAGCGTCAGGTAGTGCGGACAGGTCTCGGCGGTGACCCGCACCCCGTCCGCGCGGGCCCGGCGCAGCAGTGGCAGCACGGCGGCGGACGAGACGTGCAGCAGGTGCACCCGGGCGCCGGTGCGGCGGGCGCACTCCAGCAGCGCGGCGACCGCGACGGTCTCGGCGCGGTCCGGCCGGGAGGCCAGGAAGTCGCGGTAGCGCACGCCGGGGACGTGCGGGGCGGCGTCCAGCTCGGCCGGGTCCTCGGCGTGGACGATGGCCAGCGCGCCGAGCCGCGCCTGTTCGGTGAGCGCGGCCGCCAGGTCGGCGGGGGTGGCCAGGTGGGGGAACTCGTCCACGCCGGACGGGGCGAGGAAGGACTTGAACCCGAACACCCCGTCCCGGTGCAGCAGTTCGAGCCGGTCGGTGTTGCCGGGCACCGCCCCGCCCCAGAACCCCACGTCCACCCAGGTCTGGCCCTCGGCGGCCTTCCGCTTGGCGGCCAGGCCCTCGACCGTGGTGGTCGGCGGGACGGAGTTCAGCGGCATGTCGATCAGCGTGGTGACCCCACCGGCCGCCGCCGCCCTGGTGGCGGACGCGAAGCCCTCCCACTCGGTGCGCCCCGGCTCGTTGACGTGCACGTGGGTGTCGACCAGCCCGGGCAGCAGCGCGAGGGCGCCGAGGTCGTTCAACTCCCGGCCGTCCAGCGGCAGTTCACCGTGCCGGGCGATCCGTTCGATCCGCCCGCCCCGCACCAGCACATCGGCGGCGCGCTCCCCCTCCGGCAGCACCACCCGCCGGGAGCGGAAAACCATGGGCATCAGGAACCTCCGAACGCCGGAAGAGTCCTGGGAGCCTAGAACCGGCCCGATCGACCGTCAATGCGGCCCACCGGCACGGGCATTCTCACCTTGGTGGGCCGAAATGAGCCCGCACACCGGGATGATCACCATATGACCACCGAACTGTGCCACCACACCGAGCTGACCGCGCAGGCCCGTCAGGACCTGCTCGCCGCCTACGCCGACGTCCGGGCACCCCTGCTGCACCTGCCCAACTACTCCGTCGCGGCGTTCACCGAGCGCCTCGACCGGCACGCCACCGACCCCGGCTTCGGACTCGTCCTGGCGTACGACGGTGAAGTCCCGGCCGGGTACGCCTACGGCAACACCATCGACGACACCTACTGGAAGCGGATGGCCGAGCCCCTGCCCGACGGCTTCACCGACGCCCCCGCGTTCGCCCTCAAGGAGATCGGCGTCCGCACCCCCTGGCGCGGCACCGGCACCGCGCGTCGCATCCACGACGAACTCCTCGCCCGCCGCGCCGAAGGCCGCACCCTGCTCATGGTCAACCCGGCCGCCGGGGACGGCAAGGTCAGGGCGCTGTACGAGACTTGGGGTTACCGGGCCGTCAACAGCCAGGCATCCACGCCCGACTCGCCCCGGCTCACGGTCATGCTCCGCGCGCGCTGACGTCTCGTCGCGCGCCCGCCACAGGAGTTCCACGATCCGAAAGCCGGGCGCTACTGAATCTCCATCCGATCGTCTCATCCGACCATCTACCGGCCGGTCGGTCGATATGGTGAACGAGTGCGACTGATGGTGGAGTTCACGACCGAACCGTTCAAGCTGAACGGCTTCCCCGAGCACGCCGCAACCGCCCGCCGGGCGGCCGAAGAGGCCGGCCTGGCCGTCTCGGTGGGGCCGTTCGGCACCAGCGCCGAGGGGGACGCCGAGCAGGCGCTGGCCGCCGTGACCCGGCTGCTGCGGGAGACCCTGGCGGTCGGCGCGAGCCGGATCTCGCTCCAGGTCAGCGTGTTGGCCGACGACCCGGCCCCGGCCGAACCCGGCCCGCCGACCGCGCCCGACGGCCCACCGGCGACGCCCGACGGCCCACTGATGACGCCTGACGCCCGGCCGATGACGCCGGACCCCCCGCCGGTGACGCCGGACGCCCCGCCGATGAGCCCGCCGATGAGCCCGCCAATGGCCCCGCCAATGGCCCCGCCAATGGCCCCGCCGATGACGTCCGACGAAGGAAGGACGCCGTGAACGACGCCTCCGACCACCCGCTCACCGCGGCCCTGAAGCCGCTGCTGGAGGCGGTCGGCGCCACCGCGGTCGACCTCGCCGAGGCGCGGGCCGAGGACGTCGTCCTGGAGTGGGACGGCGCCCCGGCCGTCGCGGTGCGGCTGCCGCACCTGGGCAGCGCGCTGGACCGGCTGTTGGCCGAGATGGCCCGCCAGTTCGACGGCCGTCCGCTGGCCGGGCTGGGCCGCACGGAGAAGCAGCGGGTGGTCGCCCTGCTGGAGGAACGCGGCGCGTTCACCGTCCGCCATGGGGTGGAGACCGTCGCGTCGGCGCTCGGTGTCAGCCGGTTCACCGTGTACAACTACCTGAACCGGCAGGAGAAGTCCTGACGTGTCGGGCGCCGCCCACCGTCGCCACGCTTCGCCCTCCGTCGCCACGCACCGCGCCGCCACAAACAGTTCAACAAAGCGTTGACGGCCCGTCGGGGCTCGTTCTAGCTTGTCCGGGTGGCACCGAATCCAGGAGGTCCTTCCGTGACCGAGCCACCCGCCGACTCCTCCGTCCTCGCCGCACTGGCCGCCACCCACTCCGCCGAACTGCGAAGAACTCTGCTGGAGATCTGTTCCAGCCCGGCCTGGGCCGCCGCCGTCGCCGCGTCCCGCCCCTGGTCCGACCGCGCCGAACTGCTCGCCGCCAACGCGCGGGCGACGGCGCAACTGTCGGTGGCCGAGCTGAACGCGGCGCTGGCCGGCCACGCCCGGATCGGCGCGCCCGAGGCCGGCGACGCCGCGTCCGAGCGCGAGCAGTCCGGCGTCCGGGGCGTCGAGCCGTCCCTGCTGGGCGAGTTGGCGGCGGCCAACGCCGCGTACGAGGCGAAGTTCGGCCACGTCTTCCTGATCCGCGCCACCGGCCGGACCGCGGCCGACATGCTCGCCGCCCTGCGCGAGCGGCTGCCGCACGACGCCGCCACCGAGGCGGAGACCGTCCGCAAGGAACTGCGCGAGATCAACGAACTCCGGCTCGACCGACTGCTGTCCAGCTGATCCACCTGAGGAACCGCCCATGGCCGGCATCTCCACCCACGTGCTCGACACCAGCCTCGGCCGCCCCGCCGCGGGCGTTCCGGTCGAACTGGCCGTGCGCACCGAGGACGGCTGGCGGTTGCTCGGCACCTCCGCCACGGACGCCGACGGCCGGGTCACGGGGCTGCCGGCCGTGGCGGGCGGCTCGGTCGCCCGGCTGCGGTTCGACACCGCCGAGTACCACGCGGGGACGGGGCAGCGGAGCTCGGGGCAGCAGCCGTTCTTCCCCGAGGTCTCGATCGTCTTCACCGTCGCACCCGATCAACTCCACTACCACGTACCGCTGTTGCTGAACCCGTTCGGCTACTCGGTCTACCGCGGCAGCTGAGCGCCGGGTTAGCCGCTTCCACCACCTGGGAGACACAAGGAGGCACGTCATGGCCCACGTGCTCGGGCAGAACCAGTACGGCAAGGCGGAGAACCGCATCGTCCGGGTCCGCCGCGACTCCACCGGCCACGAGATCAAGGATCTGAACGTCTCGGTCTCGCTGCGCGGCGAGTTCGACGACGTCCATCTGACCGGCTCGAACGCCAACTGCCTGCCCACCGACAGCATGAAGAACACCGTGTACGCGTTCGCCAAACAGCACGGCATCGACTCCGCCGAGGGATTCGCCGCCCTGCTGGCCCGGCACTTCGTGGCGGACGCCGAGCGCGGCGTGGTGCGCAGCGCCCGGATCCGGGTCGAGGAGTACGGCTGGGACCGGATCGCCACCCCCAACTCGCCGTCCCCGTCCGGTCATTCCTTCGTTCGCAACGGGCAGGAGGTGCGCACCACCGAGGTGGAGTACGACGGCGAGCGGTTCCAGGTGGTCTCCGGGCTCAAGGATCTGGTGGTGCTGAACACCACCGGCTCGGAGTTCCGGGGGTTCCTCAAGGACCGCTACACCACCCTCCAGGAGGCCGAGGACCGGCTCCTGGCCACCCAGGTGACGGCACGGTGGGCGTTCGGTTTCGACGGCCGCGACGGGCAGCGGCAGCCGGACTGGAACCAGTCGTACCCGGAGGTCAGGCGGCACCTGTTGGAGGCGTTCGCCGACACCTACTCGTTCTCCCTGCAGCAGACGCTGCACGCGATGGGCAGCCGGGTGCTGGACCACCGCGCCGAGGTGGACGAAGTCCGGCTGGAGCTGCCCAACAAGCACCATTTCCTGGTCGATCTGGCGCCGTTCGGGCTCAAGAACGAGAACGAGGTCTACTACGCCGCCGACCGGATGTACGGCCTGATCGAGGCCACCGTACACAGGGAGGGCGTCACCCCGGTCATCCCCGTCTCCTGACTCTGTCTCCTGACTCTGTCCTGACTTCTGGAGTTCCCATGGCAGTTCGGCCCCTGGACGTGGACGACCGGCGGATCGTGATCGAGAACGCCGCGATCGCCACCGTCGACGCCGCCGGCACCGAGTACGCGCGCGGGCACGTGGTCGTGCTCGACAACACCGTCGAGTCGGTCGGCGACGGGCCCGCGCCGGCCGGGCTCGCCGGCGTGGCGCGGCGGATCGACGGCGAGGGGCACCTGCTCACGCCCGGGCTGGTCAACACCCACCACCACTTCTACCAGTGGCTCACCCGCGGACTGGCCCAGAACGACACCCTGTTCGACTGGCTGGTGGCGCTGTACCCGACCTGGGCGCGGATCGACGCCGAGCTGATGCACGCCGCGACGCTGGGTTCGGCGGCGGCCCTGCTCAAGTCGGGCTGCACCACGGCCGCCGATCACCACTACGTCTTCCCGCGCGGCGCCGGCGACCTGCTCGGCGCGTCCATCGAGGCCGTCCAGCAGCTCGGCCTCCGGTTCACCGCCCTGCGCGGCTCGATGGACCGCAGCCGGAAGGACGGCGGGCTGCCGCCGGACCACGCGGTGGAGGACACCGACGAGATCCTCGCCGCCTCGGAGGCCGCGGTCGACCGGTGGCACGACGCGTCCTTCGGCTCGATGCTGCACATCGCGCTGGCGCCCTGCTCCCCCTTCTCCGTCTCCACCGAACTCCTCACCCTTTCTTCGGAGTTGGCCCGCCGCAAGGGCGTGCGCCTGCACACCCACGGCTCGGAGACCGCCGAGGAGGCGGAGTTCTGCCGCAAGCTCTTCGGCATGGGCCCCACCGACTACTTCGAGTCCACGGGCTGGCTCGGCGAGGACGTCTGGATGGCGCACTGCGTCCACCTCACCGACTCCGACCTCGCCAAGTTCGCCGAGACCGGCACCGGCGTCGCCCACTGCCCGTCCTCCAACGCCCGCCTGGCCGCCGGCATCGCCCGCGTCCCCGACATGCTCGCCGCCGGCGTCCCGGTCGGCCTCGGCGTCGACGGCACCGCCTCCAACGAGTCCGGCCAGCTCGGCACCGAACTGCGCAACGCCCTCCTGATCAACCGCCTGGCCGGCCGCCCCGACGCCCTGACCGTCCGCCAGTCCCTGCGCCTCGCCACCATCGGCGGCGCGAGAGTCCTCGGCCGCCAGCACGAGATCGGCTCCATCGAACCCGGCAAACTCGCCGACCTCGCCCTCTGGAAGATCGACGGCCTCCTCCACTCCACCATCGCCGACCCCGTCGCCGCCCTCGTCCTCGGCGCCCTCCCCCCACTCACCACCCTCCTCGTCAACGGCACCCCCGTCATCGAACACGACCACCTCACCACCGCCGACGAATCCCACATCGCCCGCACCTGCGCCCGCGCCGCCCGCGACCTCGCCTCCCGCACCTGACCGGCTGTCGGCCGGGTGCGATAGCGTCCGGCCCTTCGGCGATGTGAGGAGTATGCGGATGGGCGCCAGCGACTGGCACTACGTCACCCCCTACTCGGGTTCGCCGCAGCGCAGCCTGGACGCCCTGCGCCAGGCTGAGTTCGCCGCACACTGGGCCGGCCAGGAGTACGACACACTGCAGGAACTGTGGGCGGACGAGGAGTTCATGGACGAGCAGGGCACCCACTCGATCCTCGACATCCGCCATGCCGTCGAGGACTCCTCGGAGCCACTGGGGTTCGAGGACGTGGGCAGTGTCCGCCCGCTGCCGCCGCAGAGCCTGCTCGACCACTTCGGCACCGAACGGCCGACGGTCGAACAGTTCACCCGCGTCCTCGCCGAATCCCCGTACCTGCGCGATGAGATCGACTGGCGCTGGACCGGCAAGTACGTCCTCCTCCACACCCATGGCGAGCCCACCCACCTGGGAATCTTCGGCAGATCGGGTGACTGAGGCGGTGTCGGCCCGTTGCGGTAGCGTCCGGACACCGACCGCGACTTGAGGAGCACGAGGATGGGCGCCAGCAGCTGGGATTACCTCACCGTCTACCGGGGGACTCCGCAGAAGACATTGAACGCCCTGCACGCGGAGGTGTTCGCGGGGACGGACTGGATCGGGGCGGGTGAGTACGAGTCGATCGAGGAGCTGTGGGCGGACGAGGAGTTCATGGGTGAGGAGGGCACCCACTCGATCCTGGACATTCCCAAGGCGGTGCTGTTCAGCAACGATCCGGCGGGATACGACGACCTGGGGACTGTCCGGCCGCTGTCGTCTGCACGGCTGCTGCACCACTTCGGGACCGACCGGCCGAGTGTGGAGCAGTATCGGCGGGCGATGGAGGGCCGCGAGCTGTTGAAGGAGACGCGCCTGCGGTGGACCGGGCGGTTCGTGGTGCTGTACACCGACGCCGAGGCGACCCACTTCGGGGTGTTCGGGTACTCCGGCGATTGACGGGACGTCAGCGGCGGGCGGCAGCCACCGGCACGGCCGTCCACCTGACGGAGGACTCGATCTCCTTCGTGAGGGCGAGCATCTGACAGTTCCTCAGGTCGATTTCCGCAGCCCGTCGGGCCAGCAGGATCGAACCATGCGATTCAGCCTGCTCCACCCGTCCCCGACGGTCGGCAACACCGCGCGGCCGGTCCCCCGTTGGGCCGTCCGTTCGGCCCAGCTCATACCCCTGGCCGTGCTGCCGTCGTGCATCTGGCGCCTGCCGTTCGCGTTCGACTTCGAGATGGGCCAGGTCTACGAGGTCCACAAGACCTGGCACTGGTGGGTGATTCTCTACGTCTTCGGGCTCAGCGTGCTCTCCGAGGGGCTCGCGTACCTGTCCTTCGGCCTGGCGGCCGGATGGGGCGAGGTGGTGCCGGCCTGGATCCCGTTGATCGGTGGCCGGCGCGTCCCGCCGTTCGCGGCGATCGTCCCGGCCACCCTGGGCGGGCTGGGGCTGGTCGTGCTGTGGGATCCGCTGCCGCTCGCCTTCCTCGACCTCGGAGTCCCGATGGTCGAGTACTCCAACGGCTGGTGGAAAGCGCTCGCGGCAGCGGCCACCATGCCACTGGTCCTGTGGGGACCGCTTGTCCTGGCGCTGACCTTCGCGTACTACCGACGCCGTCGCGAAGAATGACGTCGGGTCACGACAGCGCTAGCTGACGCAGTGGACCGTCGACTCCGCATGCCACAGGTCCCCGTCGTACCACGCGGACGTGATCCCTCCACCGCACCGGCTGTCGGTGAACCCGGTCACGGTTCGCCCTTTCGCCGGTGCTCCGCGAACAGGCGCGGGCGCCGCACGCCGGAGCCGAGATGGGAGGTGCGAGCAGATCCGTTCAGATTCGCATCGAACGGCGACCAGCTCGCGACAACCGGAATCGAGGCGTCAACCAGCGTGCAGCGACCGATCATTGACGTTGCGTCAGCTCTACTTTCGATCGCTCTCCCACGGCCACGCGGCGTCCCGCCCGGCCTCCAACAGCGGGATGAGCCGGAACGCGACGTCGGTCAGGCCGCCGAAGGTGTGCCGCCGCGCGCTGCCGGACGGGGCGTGACCGGCACGGTAGCCCGCCAGGTTCCAGGTGTAGGTGGGGATGTGGGAGGGGACGGACTCCAGCGCGTTGTGCGAGTAACTCCCGTACGCCTGCTCGTCGGTGACGATCACCACGCGGTCGTGTCCGCGGTAGTGCGTCCGGACGGCTTCGGCGGTGTTGGTGCCGCCGAGGTTGCCGAACCGGTCCAGCACCTTGAGCACCGCGTCGCCGCGCCCGAGCGGGATCGCCCGGCTGCTGGTGCCGAACTCGACCAGGTTCGCCTCCTCGGCCCGCAGGGCGAGTGCGGTGCCGAAGATGGCCGCGGTGTCGGCCCGGTTGAGCTGGGACTGCGCGCTCGGCCGGTCGAACATCGAGCCGGACCGGTCCACCAGGATCAGCGAACGGCCGGGCAGCGCAGGGACGTTGGCCAGCGAGTGCTTCAGCGCCGTCTCCAGCGCGTGGCCCCAGCGCAGCGACGGCGCGTGCCGGTGGGCGGCGAGGTAGCGGAACGGGAACTGGCGCGAGCGCTTGACCTCGCCCGGGTCGGCGATCCGCCGGGCGACCTGCTCGGCCACCTCGGCCGACACGCCGGCCTGGTCGAAGTTGCGCAGGTTGCGCACCAGCGCCATCGCGCCCATGGACGGGATGACAGCCTCCCAGACGGCCGCGCTCAGCGGCCCCTGGAGCCAGCCGGCCAGCGCCTCCCACGTCATGCCCGCCTCGGCCAGGCGCTCCGCGCCGCCGGGGCCGGTGACCAGCGCGCGGCGCTCGGCCACGGGGACGGCCATCAGCGCGTGGTGGGCGGTCAACAGGGCGTCGCCCGGCGGCGGGACGGCGGTGTCGGGGCGGTGCCGCCGGTCCAGCGCGTAGCGGAACAGCTCGCCCTGCCAAGGCTTTTCGGGGTGCGGCGACGGGTGGGTGAGCTCCAGCACGTCGCCGAACCGGAAGCCCTTGCCCGCGGTGTCGTACTTGAGCAGCGCCCGCCCGTTGTACAGCCGGCCGACGGCGTCCGCGACACCGCGCTTGACCGGCTTGGGCAGCGCGCGCCCGTACCGGGACGTCCAGTAGGCGAGCAGTTCGCCGGGCTCGTCGGGGCGCTGCAGGACGGCGTCGATCACCTGCCGGGAGTGGCCGGGGAGCTTCGCGTCCAGCCGGGCGCGGGTGAACTCGGCCGCGCCGACCAGCGAGGCGGTGCGCATCGCGGCGCCGTGGCGCAGCCAGCGCAGCAGGCCGAGCGTCCACTCGGGGTCGCTGACGGCGAGCGAGCGCACCAGGGCGGTGTAGCGGTCGTCGCGGTCGCCGCCGCGCTCGTAGAAGGTGTCCTGGCCGACCAGGTTGGCGACCGCCAGCAGGAAGAGTTCGGACTTCTCGTCGCGCAGGTGTCCCGGCCCGCCCTGGTGGTTGGCCGTGAGCTGCCCCGTCGTGGCGACGGGCGAGCTGGGGCCGACGGGGGCGGGCTTCTTCGAACGGCGAAGGTTGAAGCGGGACATGTGGACTCCTCCTGCGGGCGGGCATGCCGAACCGGGGCGTCCGAGAATTACCGGTCGCGTGGACCGGCCTCGGCGGAGGTAGCAGTCTGGTGCTCTACCAACTGAGCTACCGGCCGCGCTCGCGCACGGCCGACCGGGACTCGAACCCGGAACCACCAGATCCGGAAGTAACCCCCGCCTGCGCACCGGACGCCCCGGCGCGGTTGCCCTCCCGAGATCAAAGGTGGCGCCGGTGGGATTCTTTGGAGGAAGTAACCGGCGTCTGCGCACCGGGAGGTGGCAGTCATTCTGAAGTTTGGTGTCCAGAGAACAGAAGCGGCGGAGGCGACATTAGCTGCTCTCCCAACTGAGCTACGCCGGCTCGAAAGCCGGCGGCGGGACTCGAACCCGCGACCTGCCCATTACAAGTGGAAGTAACCCCTGCCTGCGCACCTGGACGAGAACGACCTTATCCGTCCGCCGCCCCCGCCCGCACTGAGTTTTCCGTCTCAGTCGAGCAAGGCGAGCGCCGGCAGCGTCAGGAACTCCGGGAACTCCTCGCCCAGCGCCACCTGTTCGAACAGCGCGGCGGCCTCGTCCCACCGCCGCCCGGCTTCGGCCTCCGTCTCCGTCCGCAGCGCGGCGAGTTCCTCCGCTAGCAGCAGCCGCACCTGTTCGACCGTCACCTTCTCGCCCGTGTCGGCGAGCACCACGCCGTTGTGGATCCACTGCCAGATCTGCGAGCGGGAGATCTCGGCGGTGGCGGCGTCCTCCATCAGGTGGAAGATGGCGACCGCGCCGATCCCGCGAAGCCACGCCTCGACGTACCGGACGCCGACCTGAACGGCGTTGCGCAGCCCGGTGGACGTACAACTGCCTTGCGCACCCGCAACGTTGAGCAGTTCTTCCGCCGTGACGTCGCCGGCCGCCCCCGGGTTCTCCTTCTGGTGCGGGCGCTCGCCGAGCACCGCGTCGAAGCACGCGCGCGCCACCGGCACCAGGTCGGGGTGGGCGACCCAGGAGCCGTCGAAGCCGCCGGCCGCCTCCCGTTCCTTGTCGGCCCGGACCTTCGCCAACGCCGCCGCGTTGACCTCCGGGTCGGTGCGGGACGGGATGAACGCCGCCATCCCGCCGATCGCGTGCGCACCGCGCCGGTGGCAGGTCCGCACCAGCAGGCGGGTGTAGGCGGCCATGAACGGGGACGCCATGGTGACGCTGTTGCGGTCGGGGAGGATGAACCCGGCGCCGGCGTCCCGGAAGTTCTTCACGATCGAGAACAGATAGTCCCACCGTCCGGCGTTCAACCCGGCGGCGTGCTCGCGCAGTTCGTGCAGGATCTCGTCCATCTCGAAGGCGGCGGTGATGGTCTCGATCAGCACGGTGGCGCGGATCGTGCCGTGCGGGATGCCCAACTCGGCCTGGGCGTGCGTGAAGACCTCGTTCCAGAGCCGGGCCTCCAGGTGGCTCTCGGTCTTCGGGAGGTAGAAGTACGGGCCGGAGTTGGGGTCCTGCGCGCCGCGGGCGAGCAGCCGGGCCGCGTTGTGGAAGAAGTACAGGCCGAAGTCGACGAACGCGCCGGCCACCGGCTCGCCGTCCACGCTCAGGTGCCGCTCGTCCAGGTGCCAGCCGCGCGGGCGGACCACGACGGTGGCCAGTTCGGCGGCGGGCTTCAGCGTGTACGCCTTGCCCCGGGCGTCGGTGAAGTCGATCCGGCCCTCGAACGCGTCGATCAGGTTGAGCTGGCCGGAGACCACGTTCGCCCAGGTCGGGGCGGAGGCGTCCTCGAAGTCGGCGAGCCACACCTGCGCGCCGGAGTTCAGCGCGTTGACGGTCATCTTGCGGTCGGTCGGGCCGGTGATCTCGACCCGGCGGTCCACCAGGGCGCGCGGCGCGGGCGCGACCTGCCAGTCCGCGGCGCGGATCGCCGCCGTCTCCGGCCGGAAGCCGAGGGTACCGGTGCGGGCGATCTCGGCCCGGCGCGCCGTACGCGCTGCCAGCAACTCCCGGCGCCGGCCGTCGAACGCGCGGTGCAGGCCCGCGACGAACGCCAGCGCCTGCGGGGTGAGCACCTCCTCGGCGCGCTCCACGGGCGGGCCCGAGACCGTCACTCCCGGAACCGTCGAACCCTGATCTGCTGCCATGGGCTGCACACTCCTCGGGCTGATCCGCTATTCCGTTCTGTAGAGTGGAGATTAGTTTCCGCGATGCAGAATTTCAATGAAGGAACCACCCCGTGGCCAGCAGCCCCACCGAACGCACCACCGGCTCGGTGCAGTCCGTCGAACGCGCCTTCCTGCTCCTCGAATCCCTCGCCGACGCCGGCGGGATCGCCACCCTCAGCGAACTCTCCGCCGCCTCCGGCCTGCCGATGCCGACCATCCACCGCCTGGTCCGCACCCTGCTCACCCAGGGGTACGTCCGCCAGGACTCAGCCCGCCGCTACACCCTCGGCCCGCGCCTGATCCGCCTCGGCGAGACCGCGAACCGGCTGCTCGGCTCCTGGGCCCGCCCGTTCCTCGCCGAACTCATGGAAGCCACCGGCGAAACCGCCAACCTGGCCGTCCTGGAGGGCTGCGAGGTCGTCTACGTCGGCCAGGTCCAGTCCCGGCGCTCCATGCGGATGTTCACCGAGGTCGGTCGCCGCGCCCAGCCGCACTGCACCGGCGTCGGCAAGGCGCTGCTCGCCCAGCTCCCCGAGGACGAGGCGCGCGCGCTGCTCGGCCCCGGCCCGCTCCAGGCCCACACCCCGCACACCATCACCGACCCCGCCGCCCTGCTCGCCCACCTCGCCGCCGCCCGCGAGTCCGGCTACGTCGTCGACGACCAGGAGCAGGAGATCGGCGTCCGCTGCCTCGCCGTCGCCGTCCCCGGCGCCCCCACCCCCACCGCGCTCTCCGTCTCCGGCCCCGAAGCCCGCATCCACTCCCTCGAAGCCCAGTCCGGCCCCGCCGGCCTCGTCCCCCTGATGCAGTCCGTCGCAGCCCGCCTCGGCGCTGCGCTCTGACGGCTCCCTGGTTACACCAGGCCCGACTCGTAGGCAGCGATCACCAGTTGGGCCCGGTCGCGGGCCGCGAGCTTGGCCAGCAGCCGACCGATGTGGGTCTTCACCGTGCCCGCGCTCAGGTGCAGGTACGCCCCGATCTCGCCGTTCGACAGCCCGCGGGCCACCAGCACCAGCACCTCCCGCTCCCGGGGCGTCAGTTGCTCGGGGCCGACGGCCGCGGCCGGTCCGCGGCCCGCCGTCTGCCTCGGGACTGGCAGGCGGGCGAACTCGGCGATCAGCCGGCGCGTCACCGACGGCGCCAGCAGCGCGTCGCCCGCCGCCACCGTGCGGATTCCGTCCAGCAGCACCGCAGGCGAGGTGTCCTTGAGCAGGAAGCCCGCCGCACCCGCCCGCAACGCCCCGTACACGTACTCGTCCAGGTCGAAGGTGGTCAGCACCAGCACCCGGGTGGCCGCCGTCTCCGGTGCGCCGGTGATCCGCCGGGTCGCCTCGATGCCGTCCAGCATGGGCATCCGGATGTCCATCAGCACCACGTCCGGCCGCAGGCGCGCGGTCGCGGCCACCGCCTGCTCACCGTCCTCGGCCTCGCCGACCACCTCGAGTCCGGGCGCGGTGTCGATCAGCAGCCCGAAACTCCCCCGCAGCAGCGGCTGGTCGTCGGCCACCAGCACCCGCACCGTCACGCGCCCTCCCCCGTCCCGTCCACCGGCAGCACGGCCGACACCCTGAACCCACCGCCCGGCCGGGGCCCGGCGCTGAGCGTTCCGCCGTACATCATCACCCGCTCCCGCATCCCGGCCAGCCCGTGCCCACCACCCGACACACGACGGCCCGGCACCCGCCCGGCACCGTCGTCGGACACCTCCACCCTTACCTCGCCCGTCAGTTGACGGACCGTCACCTCGCACCCCGTCCCCGGCCCGGCGTGCCGCAGGACATTGGTGAGCGCCTCCTGGACGATCCGGTGCACGGTCAGCGCGACCCCGGCGGGCAGCGTCGGCCCCGGCTGCACCTCGCACGACACCCGCACCCCCGCGTCCACCGCCCGCCGGACCAGCACCGGCAGCTCGCCCAGCCCCGGCGCCGGCCCCTCCGCCGCGTCCGCGTCGCGCAGCACCCCGAGCGCCCGGCGCATCTCGGTCAGCGCCTCCCGCCCGGTCCGCTCGATCTCCCGGACGGCCGCCCGGACCTCCGCCGGCCGCACCTCCGCGACATGGTCGGCGACCGCCGCCTTCACCACGATCACGCTCAGACTGTGCGACACGATGTCGTGCAACTCCCGTGCGATCCGCAGCCGTTCCGCCACCAGCGCCGCCTCCGCCGACCGCTGCGCGCGCTCCGCCGACCGCACCCGCCCGGCCCGCACCGCACGGCCGCCCGCCCAGGCCGCACCGAGCACCAGCGCCGTCACCGCCGCCGTCCCAACCGCCTCCCCGACCGTCCCCGACGGCGTCACCACTCCCTCGCCGAGCACCACCGCACCCGCCGACACCACGACCGCCGCCGCCAACGCCACCTCCGCCCGCCGGACCGGCTCCAGCAGAGCCACCGCATAACCCGCCAACGCGGCCGCCACGAACGGCTCCCTCGTCACATCGAGCAACGTGGCCGCCACCGAACTGCCCACCACCACAGCCAGCACCACCAACGGCCACCGCCGCCGCACCGCCAACGGGCCACCGACACCGAGCGCCACCAACACCGCCAGCCACGACGGGCCGGTGAACCCCGGCTCGCCGCCGTCCGCCGCCATCGCCAGATACGCCGCCACCGCCACGGCCGCGACTGCCGCGTCAACCACCCATAGATGCAAGCCCGTTCGCACCCTCATCCCGCCTGTCCGACCAACACCATCGCCACGCCCACCGCCACCACCAGCAACACCCGCCCCGCCACCGTCCGGCCCGCCGGCCGCGGCCCGTCCCGCCACACCGCCACCCCCAACGGCACCAGTGCCACGCACAACCCCACCGCCGCCACCACCGATCCCACCGTCGCCCCCTTCAACACACCCAAAGGCATCGCCGCCCCCGCCGCCAACGCCACCGCCCGCACCGGCCCCAACACCCCTGCCCGCCAAGCCCCCCACGCCAGCAACACCCATCCGCCCATGATCGCCGCATTCAACGCACTGAACACATGGAACGCCCCGTACGACCCCGCCACCAGCGCCGTCGCCTCCCCCGCACCACGCTGCGCCACCAGCTGGAACGCCAAATGGTCCACCCCCGCGTGGAACGCCCGCGCACACAACCCCAGAACCGTCAACGTCCCGCCCCACCAAGCCAGTTCAGGCCTCCGCTGGGCCACCCGCCCAGCCAGCAGCGCCACCCCCGGCAGCAGCAGCGTCCACCCCGCCGACACCAACCCGTAGGAGACAGCCATCAGTTGAGGGCGCTCCCGAAACGCCGCCAACTGAGCCGGAAAGAAGAAGTCGTACCGCCACCGCACCACCACCCCCGCCACCACCAACACCGGCCCCACCACCAGCGCCGCCGCCCCCACCCAACGCCCCGGAAACCCGACCCACCCGCTCCGCATCTCATCCATGCCCCCAACCCTTCCGCCCCCGGGCCACCCCCGTCGTCGGAGCCAGGTCCACACTTCGCCATCAGACCCAGGTCCGACCTCCGGTTGATCTAACCTTTCTTCGTGACACAGCAATTGAGCACCGTGGTGCTGATGTGCGGCCTCCCGGGAGCGGGCAAGACCACCCACGCGATGGGACTCGTGCAACGCGGCTTCACCCGCCTCTCCATCGACGAGGTGGTCTGGCAGCGCATCGGCCAACGCGACGCCGGCCTGGCGCTGGAGTTCGAGGCGTACGACCGGCTCAAGGAGGAAGTCCGCCGGGAGCAGCGGCAGCAGCTGATCGAACTGATGCTGGCCGGCCGCGACGTGGTGATCGACTACAGCTTCTGGAGCCGCACCGCCCGCGACGACTACAAGGCACTCATCGAACACCACGGCTGCCGCTGGGAACTCATCCACCTCAAGGCCGACCCCGCAACGCTGAAGCGCCGCCTGGCAGTTCGCAACGCCGAACAGGGCGCCAACTGCGTCACCGTGGACGAGTCGCTGTTCGCACGCTACCTGGCCAACTTCGAGGAACCGCGCGGAGAGGGCGAACAGGTCTTCGTGCAGTCCTCGGCCTGAAGGCCCTCCCCGCTCATTTCAACTGGCGTTACAGCTCAACCTGTTGACTTCTTCTCACTGCTGCCCGGCGGCGGGCGGCCCGGATCAGGACAGTGATCAGCTCAGCAAGATCGGCCGCACCGGCCGGATCGTCGGCGTAGCGGGTGACGGTCAGCGGGGCGACCAGATCGAGCCGGATGCCGGCCAACTCCAGTACGTAACAGGCCGCCAGCATCGCCGAACGCCCGTTGCCGTCCGGGAACGGATGGAAGAACGCAACGTCCAGATACGCGCGCGCCGCCCGCGCGGCCGGCGGCAGGCGGGTGTCCGCACTCTCCAGCAGACAATCCGCGAAGTCGCCCCACAATGACGGCACGTACCCGTACCGCTCCCGGCCACCCTTTGCGAACGCGTCGGTGGTCCGGAACGCCAACTCCTCTGCCGCGAGCACTCGTTGCTGCCAGCTCAGCAGCACCTCCGGAGTCAGCGGTCTCCGCTGCTCGGCATCCGCCCTCATCAACTCCACTGCCGCCGCCAACCGTTGAGCGCGCAGCGGCGAACGCTGCCGCCCTTCGGTGTCGATCCAGGCACTCAACCCGTCGGCCGCGGGGCGCAGCGGCCCACGCTCGTCAGCCGTGGCCGCCCAATCGACCTTCCGCCTCACTGTGCGCCAGACGGCAAGCGCGTCAGTGCTCACGGTAGGTCCGGTGTCCGGTGACGCCGAGCGCGAGGTCCTCGCAGACCGCCCCGACCACAGCAAAGCCGGGCGCCGTCCAGCTCTCGAAGCGGCCACCGATCGCATCCTCCACCAGCCTGGCCGCCCGCTCGCCCTCGATCCCGACCGAAGCCAGGTACCAGCTGAGCGTCCTGCAGCAGAGATGGTGCCAACCGCATGCGCCGGACGTCGCATCCAGCACCGTGGTCACCAGCCGGACCGCCGCCCGCTCGATCGCCCAACTCCGGTCCTCCCCAGTTGCATTCGCCACTGGGGCCAGTTCGACGAACCGCTCGGCCAACCGCTCCGCCCACGCCCGCCACTCCAGCAGCGACTCCACCACCGCACGCGATGCCGCCTCCGGCCCCTCGCGCAACGAATGCCCCGCACAACACCAACTCTGAACCGGCCCGCCGCCCCCACCCTCCCCAACGGCCCAATGCCACCCGCACGCCCACACGCCGTACCGCCCGACCAGCAGGTCCGTCACCTGGCCGACGAACTCATAACGGTCGCCCGAAGCGCCGACGGGCGGCCCCAACGCGAGTACCGCCGCAGCGAGTTCGTCCTGCGCGTCCGCATCGAGCGAGAACGGGGTCCGGTCGGGGTCCACCTCGGACCAGGACAACGACATCGGATGACGGCGAGCGGAAACGGGTCCTCCCAGGATCGAAGCAGCACACGAACAACCGCCCGATCCTGCCAGCCGCGACAACGCCCCGCCACTCGGTTTCCGGCCCCTGCATTTCCGCCTTGGCCAACGCCCTCGCTGCTTCTTCGTCAGCCCCGGCCGGCCGACCCGCGACTCAGGGCCCAGCTCGCCCGCGGAGCCGCCACGGGCGTGGCCCGCGCCGTCACCACCTGGGTGCTCGACCGGATCGCCGAGCACTCAGCTGATCAGCGCCCGGTACGACGAGCCCTCGGGCGTGTAGATCAGATCGAATTCGCGTCCGATGCCAGTCGCGGTCAGGTGCAGGCGGGCAAGCGCCTCGGCGGCCGTCGGGTAGCTGAGTCCGAGGGTGGCGGCGACGGCATCCCGGTCGGCCAGCAGCGCGGGCTCGTCCTCCAAGTACTCGGCTTCGGCCGCCTCGCTCTCCTCCGCCGTGCAGTTCGGGCAGTCGCGCCACCAGGGTGCGGCGAGCAGCAGGCGCAGCAGTTCGGGCAGTCCGACGGCGAGGAGGGCGGCGCCGCCCTCGGAGTCGGCGAACAGGATCGGACGTCCCTCGCCGCCCTCGCCGCAGAAGAAGTACGTCCCGCCACCGCCGTCCCCGGCGAACGGCTCCAACGAAAGGCCGTTCGCCAGGTGGACCGGTTCCACGTGTTCGGTGCGGGGGAGGTCGAGTTCGCCCGGCCAGTTGAAGTAGTCGGCGACGGCGTCGTGGTCACGGATCATGGCGAGCAAAGACGTTGGCATGCCCGGCACTGTAGTGCGGACGGCCGACACAGGGACGCCTATGCCGAGCGCAGCCGATCCAGCTCGTTCCCGATCGCCTCGCGCAACGCATCGTGCTGCGGACCGAGTGCGTACTGCGCATCGGTCCACCTGTCGCGCGGATACAGCCACACCGGCATCCGCACCAACTCGCTCGGTTCCCAGTCGAACCGCGGCCACACGTGCGCGTGCAGGAACCCGTCGGTGTTGCCCAGGATCTCCAGATTGACCCGCCGGAAGGCCGGATCCATCCGGGCGCATGCCCGCTCGACTGCTTCCCCGAGCTGCTCCATCTCGGACAGGAAGGTCAGCCGCTTGCCCTTGGGCAGGTCCGACAGTCGTTCCACCCGGGGTCGTCCGCCAGGAGCACCGAGTAGCCCGGCAGGAACTGCACATCGCCGATCACCGCGAACCCCGCGCTCAAGTGCCGTACGACTGCGGGGTTTTCGCCCCGCAGCGCACTCCCGATCCGATCCGTCCGCCAGTCGTCAACCATGTGCCAGAACCTACCTGGCCGCAGTCGCCTCCCGGCACGGCACCGCTACGCCAGCCAGGCCGTCACCTGGCTCACCGCCGCGCTCCCCCAGGCCAGTTCCATGTGGTTCAGCCCGCTGAGCAGCGCGGTGCCGCCGACCTTCCCGATGCCGGTGGTGTCCAGCGCGCTGGCGGTGAAGACCAGGCCGTCGCTCGGGCCGCGGCCCTCGTTCAGGATGCCGGGGATGTCGGCCGAGCCGCCGGCCAGCAGGTAGGTGGAAATGCCGACCGGAACGCCCGCCTGCTGGAGGGGCTTGATCAGGGAGCCGGCGTCGATCGCGGCCTGGATGCCCTGGCCGGAGGTGTAGAAGCCCTGGCCGCCGTAGTAGGTGGTCCACCAGTCCTGCATGGTGCTGTCGACGCCGTAGGGGCCGTCCCAGCGGGCGAGCAGTTGGCGCTGGCCGGGGAAGCAGTCGTAGCCGCCGGTGGGGAGTACGCCGAGGCAGGGCTGCGAGGTGTAGGTGCCGTAGCAGGTCATGTACAGGTGGGGGGACGGGGCGTTGGCGGTACCGCCGCAGGCGGGCCAGGTGGCCAGGGAGAAGGCCCAGCCGTGCGCGTAGGTGTAGTCGAGGCCGCCGTTGGGGCCGCCGAGGGTGACGAGCTTGCGGACGTCGCCGGCGTAGGCGCGTCCCCAACTCGGCTTCACGGACGAGACGTAGGAGCGCGCCGCGACCTCGCCCTTGCTCCACGCCACCACGTCGACCTGGGCCGCGCCGGTGCGGGCCTTGATGACGGCGATGGCGTCGCCGACGGCCTGGGCCTGCATCAGGTTGTCGCCCTGCTTGTGCGCGAATCCGATCGCGAACACCCGGTGGCCGGCTGCGGCCAGCGCCTGCGCCATGCCGGTGCTGGGGCAGTTGGACGCGCCGCAGTTGCCGGTCTCGCCGGGGTTCGCCCAGGCCCGGTCGGCGTTGTCGTTGGCGCCGTGCACCAGGAGGACGGGCGTCCCGGCGGCGGTGTTCCAGCCCTGCGCGCTGTACAGCAGGAACCGGCCGGAGAACGGGCGCTTCACGCCGCCGAAGTACGTGACCCGCGTGCCGTCCTGGTCGCCGCGCCCGTCGGACGGGTACTGCTCCTGCGTGAACCCGGAGGTGCCGTCCAGGTAGCGCTCGACCTGCGCCCAGCCGTTGCCCGGCGAGCCGAACACGGCTTCCTTGGTGAGGTAGGAGGGGACTGCGGTGGCCGCGGCGGCCTGGGTGGGGGTGAGGCCGAGCGCGAGCAGCGCGCCGGCCAACAGGGCGGTGAACACGGACCTGAGCGGGTGGCGCACCTGGTCCTCCTTCAACTGATGGGTGGCCGCCGACCGTCGACCACGTGGGGGTGGGACGGTCGGCGGCCCGACTGTGGGTCAGGTCACATTAGGGGCGACGGTCGCGGCCACCCATGTGTCAGGACCACAGGGTGCGGAGCCGGGCGGTGTCGGCGCACCACAAGCCGGATGCCCCCGCACCGCGAATCGGTGTCGGTACTCCGCGCGACGGCCGGGTTTCCCGGCCACGACCCGTGGGTGAAGTGTTCGCGACAAGGGTTACGGGGGCGGCTGACGTGGCGTCACACTGCGGGCATGCGAATGACTCTCCGCGCGTTGAAGATCCGGGCCGTCTCGGTCGCCGCCCTCGGCCTGCTGACCCTCGCCCCCACCGCCGTGGCCACCACCGAGGCGCACGCGGCCGTCAGCGGGAACATCTGCTACTCGGCGCTGCCCAGCCAGGGCCGTGACACCATCCGCCTGATCGACGCCGGCGGGCCGTTCCCGTACTCCCAGGACGGCGTCACCTTCCAGAACCGCGAGGGTGTGCTGCCCGCCCAGTCGCTCGGCTACTACCACGAGTACACGGTCATCACCCCGGGCAGCCCGACCCGTGGCACCCGACGCATCATCACCGGCAAGGTCTTCCACGAGGACTACTACACGGCCGACCACTACGTGACGTTCCGCCGCGTCGACTTCGCCTGCTGATCGGGCCCCCGGTTCCGAGTCGGGTCCGATAGGTTGGGGCGGGTACGGCCACACCGGTCGCACTGGCTGCACCAGCTGCACCAGCTGCGCTGGCTGCACCGGCCGCACCCGCCCACCGCACCGATCGCCGAAGGACCGCCCACACATGACCGCCGCTCTGCCGGGCTTCGCCGGCCGCACCTACCTTTTCGAGGTCGACAACGGCGCGGCCTTCCGCAACTCCTACTCCGCGGACGGCACCCGGCTGCGCTGGGAGGGCCTCGGCGAGTCCGCCGGCCAGTACGAGGACGTCGCGCTGCACGCCGCCGCGATCGCCCCGGGCATCTGGTTCGTCTCCTGGACCGAGCGCAGCGGCATCACGGTCAGCCACGTCATGGACCTCAACGCCCTCACCGTCAAGGTCTTCTGGACCTGGGAGGGCGAGACCGGCCGGGTCGGCGAACTCCACACCGGTACCCTCACCCCGGCCTGACCCGCGTCCCCCCGCCGGCTTCCCTCACGCCTTCAGGTGCGCGGACAGGAACTGGAATCCGGAGGGGAGCAGCTTGATCCAGGTGGCGAAGTTGTGGCCGCCCTCGGGGACGGACGCGACGCCGGTGGTCATCGGCGGCTTGGCAGCCGCGGTGAAGGCGTCGGCGTCCTTGCGGAAGTCGCCGTCGCCCTTCTCGGCGCCGCTGAGCATGATCGCGGTGGCGGGCATCGGCAGGTGCTGGAGGCGCCACAGCAGGTCGGCCTCGTCGCGGCGCTGCTGGCTGCCCTTGAACAGGTCGCCGGTGGTGACGTCCTCGGCGGCCTTCAGGTAGCCGGAGATGGAGACGCCGCCGGCGAACACCTCGGGGTGCCGCATGGCGACCTTCGCGGCGCAGTAACCGCCGGTGGAGTTGCCCATGATGCCCCAGGCGGCGGGGCCGGTGGAGGTCCGGTAGGTGGCGGAGATCGCGCGCGGGACGTCCTTGGCGAAGTAGGTCTCGGCCTGCGGCCCGCCGGGGACGTTCTCGCATTCGGGGTCGGCGGGCATCGCGGGCGAGGGGCGCATCAGGATCAGGACGGTGGGCTGCATCCGGCCGGCCCGCATCTCGTCGAGCGCGACGCCGGGGTAGTTGAAGCGGGTGATCAGTGCCTTGGCGTCGCCGGGGAAGCCGGTCATCGCGATGACGGCCGGGAACTTCTTCTGCTCGTTGCCGGGCTGGAAGTACTGCGGGGGCAGGTAGACGTATCCGTCGGTGCTCAGGCCGGTGCGCGCGCCGGGGATGCGCACGGAGCGGATCTCGCCGACCTTCTGCGGGTCGCGTCCGAGCGTGGTGTTGACGGGTTCCTTGCCGGTTTCCTGGGCGGGCAGCACGGGCAGGTTGGTGGGCTCGGGCTCCGCGCTCGGGCTGGAGCTGGGGGCGGCCGTGGCCCCGACGGGCGCGACGGGCGCGGCGGCGGCCTTCACGGACACCGGGCCGTCCTTGCCGGTGCCCAGCAGGTCGTTCCAACTGCTGTAGAACGAGAAGTAGTTGTTCACCAGCAGGCCGATCACGGCGAGCAGCGCGAGCTGGCTTCCGAACAGCATGCCGATCCGGCCGAGGACGGCCCGCCAGTGGCGGTTCGCGACTGCGGGCCACCACCAGACGGTGGCGCCGAGCACCATCAGCGCGATCTCGATCGTGAACAGCAGCAGTGTGGTGCTGGTCAGCCCCATGGCCGTGATCCCCGTGTCTTCCCCTCGCCGCGCGCCCACGAGCCAGTGGCAGACGGACTCGGCGCGGCCGTGCCGAACGTGCCGGCTAAGTATGCACGCTGCACCGGGGACGCCGGCGGCCACCCGAACGGTTCCGTCCCGCCGCCCGCGCACGATCGAGCGGGACGGCGGAACGGACGGGACGGACGGGACGGGACGGGACGGACGGGACGGGACGGGACGGACGGGACGGGACGGGACGGACGGGACGGGACGGGACGGGCGTGGCGGGACGGGACGGGCGTGGCGGATGCGACGGGTGTGACGGGGGGCCGGCAGTTGACCGGCGTCCGGCGTGGGTGTCGCTGTCAACCGGCGCCAGGCGTACGCGCCGCCGTCAGGCGTGGGTCCCGCCGTCGATGCGGATCTCGGTGCCGGTGACGAACGCGCCGTCGTCCGAGGTGAGCATCGCGATCACGCCGGCCACCGTCTCGGGCCCGGCGAAGCCGTGGCCGATCGCGGGCTGGAGCTTGGCGAACCAGGCACCGCCGGCATCTCGCTGCGCACCTTCTACCGCTACTTCCGCACCAAGGAGGACGCCGTCGCCCCGCTGCTCGCCGACGGCTCCCGCCAGTGGATCGAGCTGCTCGCCACCACCGCACCCGGCACCCCGCTGCTGCCCGCCCTGGTGGAATCCGCCCGCGGCGCACTCGACCCCGCCCCCGGCCGCCCCGCCGAATCCCCCCTCGCCTGGACCAGGGGCCTGCTCCGCGCCATGCCCGACGACCCTGCCCTCCGCGACGTCCGGCACCGCACCCAGCACGACGCCGAGGCCGCCCTGCGCCCCGTCCTGGCCGCCCGCACCGACCTCTCCCCCGACAGCCTGGACGTCCGCCTGTCGGCCGCCGCCGCCAACGCCGCGATGCGGGTCGCCGTCGAGGCCTGGGCCGCGGGCGACACCGACCCGTCCGGCGCCGCCGACCTCGCCGAAACCGCCGTCCGCCGCCTGGCGGGGCCACTCACCGACCCGAACTTACGCCCGGCCTGAGGCCCCGCCCGCACCCGTCCGCCCGCACCCGTCCGCCCGGTCATCCGCCGGGCGGACTCCCACCCCTCAACTCCCCTACCAATAAAGCTTGTTCATACCGGATTCATACCGGCACAACCGCCACCGGACACTGCGCGTGATGCAGGACGGCATGCACGGGCGTCGCCAGCCGCAGACCGAAGCGCGACGCCGGCTGATGCCGCGAGAGCACCACCAGCGAGGCGGCGCGCGACTCCTCGACCACGGTCGCGGCGGTGTTGCCGGTCAGTTGCTGCGACTGCATCTCGACGGCCGGGAACTCCTCCCGCACCGGATCGCAGGTGCGCACCAGCAGTTGCTCGTGCAGCTGGTTCTCCTCCCCCAGCTCGTCCACCATCGGCGCCATCCGCCCGACATCCGCGACCACCGGCGACCAGGTGTGCAACGCCCGCACCACCGACCCCCGCCGGGCAGCCGTCTCGCACCCGAACCGCAACGCGGCCGCGTCCCGTTCGTCGTGCACCGCCACCAGCACCGGCCCGTCGGGATACTCCGTCCCGCGCACCACCACCACCGGACACGCCGCATGCGCGGCCACCCGCAGACTGACCGACCCCAGCAGCAACGACGCGAACCCGCCGTGCCCACGCGTCCCCAACACCGCCAGACCGGCGTGCTCGGCGGCCGTCAGCACCGCCTCCGCCGCATCGCGCGGAACAACGTCACCGGTGATCCGCAACCCCGGGTGCGCAGCCTCCAGCCCCGCCCGGACGGACTCCAGCAGCTCCTCCGCCTCGCGCAGGATCAGATCCGTGACGGTCGTCCCGGTACGCGGCGAGAGCGTGACGGTCCCCGTATTGACGGCATGCACCAGGTGAAGACTCTCCCCCCGCCGCTCGGCCTCCCGGGCCGCCCACTCCGCGGCCTCGTTCGAAGGCGCCGAACCGTCAACCCCGGCAATCACCCCACTGGGTCCCCTGATCTCCATCACACACTCCTCGGACCAGGCTCGTTCCTTCCAGCATGCGCCGCCCCGCACCACCGGCCAAGCAGGGACGGCGCGGGCCCTGGAAAACGCTTTCCCACTGGGGGCCTGGCCGTTGCATTCGGCCGTACGGAAACCGCTTTCCGCCTTGGCCCCGCCGCCGCCCAGAACTCCCGCAACAGCCTGCTTCCCAGCGCATCGGCGAGCGCATCGCTCTGGGCGCGGGTGAGGCTGAGCGCCCACAGCACCGCCGACTCGTCGATCGGCTACCTTGCCAAACATGCAGGCAGTGGACTGGACCGAGGTACGGCACCGGACTGTCGCCCTCTTCGCGCAGCGGGGAACGGGCATCAACGGCCGGAGCGGTCTCCCGGACGTTCTGACCGAGACGCAAGTACGCCAGGCCGAGGAACAGTTCGACGTGACGTTCCCCGACGACTACCGCCAGTACCTGCTGCACGTCAGCGCCGGCGGCAAGGTACGGACGCTGCGGTTCGACGGCTCGCGCTGGGACTGGGACGGCGCCGCGCCTTGGAAGAACGGGAAGCTGCATGTCCCCTTCCCCAGCCACGACACCGCGCTCGCAGCGTCCGACTACCTCTGTGACCGCGAGCCGAACCGGGAGGACTTCGCCTCCGAGGCGGCCTACCAGGCCGATTACGACGCCTGGGACGAGGCCGTGGGCGCGGCCGAGGACGCCCGAACCACCGGTGCCGTCTTCCTCCTGGAACACGGCTGCGGCTTCTCCACACTCCTGGTGGTCACCGGCCCCATGCGAGGCCGCATGTGGTGGGACGGGCGCGCAGCGTGCGATCGCCTGAGCCCGCTACTGAACGACGACCACGAGGCCGCGACATTCGAAGAGTGGTACCTCGACTGGCTCGCCCACGAGGAGTCCCGAACCACGTCCGACAGCAGCCGCGACCCCGCACGCTCACCCATCTGCGACCGCTAGGTCGGCAGGAAAAGTCCGATACAGCGGGCCTGACCTACCTCCGCCGCCAACTCCCGGCCGCCGCGAGGGCGCCCGTGCCGAACCAGCAGATCTCGAACGCCACCCGCGCCAGGCCGCGCAAGGCGTGCGTGGCGGTCGGTGCGGCGAACTGGCCCCAGAGGACGGCGAGCAGGGCGACCGACCCGACGGCGCCGGCCGCGCGGAGGGCGCGGCGGCCGGGGCGGGTCCAGGCCCAGCGTGCGGCGGCTGCGTAGACGGCCAGTTCGGCGGCGAACACGAGTACGTCGACGGGTCCGACGCCGTTCACCGGGACAGCCACCAGGCGGTGGTGAGGTGCAGGACGGCGGCCGCGCCGGCGCCGATGGTCATGCCGACGTTCCGTTGCCGGACGCCGATCGCGGTGTCGCCCACCTGCGCCAGCCCGGCGACCACCAGCATCGGCCAGGCTGCGGCGCGCGAACCGGCGGCCAGGACAAGCGCGGTGACGAGTCCGAGCGGGACGGCGCGGACGGTGTAGGCCCCGGCGTAGAGGCGCGTCCCTGCGGTGATCGGCTCGTTCGCGGCCAGCACCAGTCCGGGGCGGATCGCCCCGGCCACACTGGATCCGGCGCTGAGCAGTGCAGCCACCGCGTTGGCTACCAGCAGACCGTTCATTCCATCTCCCCCTGAATCATTCGAACCCTGAACGATATAGGGACGGTACCATTCGGGCTGTGAGCGATGTCAAGGGAGCAGCGGCGCTGCGCGCAACGGTGGTCTTCAACCTGGGCACCCTCGGTGCTCTCGCCTCGGACCGGTTCGCGGGCCGGGTGGAGGAGCTGGGAATCAAGCCCAAGCACGCGGGTCTGCTGGCCGCACTGGATGCCGGATCGGCCGCGTCCCAGCAGGAGTTGGCGACCCGTCTGGGCGTCGCGCCCAGTCTGATCGTGGCCCTCGCGGACCAGTTGCAGGAGCTGGGCGCGGTCGAGCGCGTCCGCGACCCCGAGGACCGTCGCCGCCAGGTGCTGACCCTCACCGCCGAGGGACGTCAGCTGCTCGCCCGTTGCGCCGAGGCCGCCGAGGCCGTGGACGCGGACCTGACCGGCGGCCTCACCGCCGCCCAGCGCACCGCCCTCGCCCGCCACCTGCGCACTCTCGGGGAGCAGCAACTCCCCCACTGACAGGGCGCGTCGGCGAATCCGGCTTGCCCGGAAACCCTCCGCCGGGAATGCTGAGCCGGTGCCAGGTCAGAAGAAGAGAAAACGCAAGCACCAGGAGCTCGCCCAGCAGTTCGCCGCCCGCTTCGCGCCGGAAGCGGGGAGCTGGCAGGTGCAGTTCGCCACCCAGGACGCCGGCGAGTGGAAGGCCTACCTCCGTGAACTCGGCACGGCGGAACCGGACCTCGACTGGTCCACCCTCCGGATGGACGAGTTCTGCGGCCGCGGCGACCACCCGGACAGCTACCGGCTGAGCCGCTTCCTCCCGGACCCCGAGCCGCACCACGAGCCGCACCCCGAGCCGCACCGCAAGCCGGACCACGAGCCGGCCCCCGAGCCGCACCACGAGCCGCACCCCGAGCCGCACCCCGAGCCGCACCGCAAGCCGGACCACGAGCCGGACCGCAAGCCCGCCGAGATCTGAGCCTGAACTGCCCTGCCGCTCCCGCCCGTTCACCCCGCCGAGCACCCATCATCCCGGCAGGACGAACGGGAAAAGCGATCACGCCAGGCCGAGCTCCTCCCGAGCCCCCGCCACCCACCCCTGCACGCCGAACGCCTCGCTCTTCACGGCGAGTTCGGCCGCCTCGGCGAGCAGCGCCGCCGCGTCCTCGCGCCGTTCCTGCTGGGAGGCGAGGAAGGCGAGGCCGATCAGGTTGGCGGCGATGCCCGGCAGGAAGCCGAGTTCGCGGCGCAGCCGGGTGGACTCCTCCAAGTGGGCGCGGGCGGAGTCGAGTTGGCCGGTCGTGTGGTCGGCGATGCCGAGGTGCCGCAGCACGTACGAGAGGGTCAGCCGGTCGCCGGCCCGGGCGGCCAGTTCCCTGGCCCGCCGGAGGGAGGGCAGCGCCGTCCCGTTGTCGTCCCGTACCACCTGGTGGAACGTGCCCACCCAGAACAGTGCTTCGCCCTCGCCGCGTTCGTCGCCGAGCCGGCCGTACAGCTCGGCGGCCCGTTCGAAGAGCCCCAACTCCCGGGGGTCTTCGACGCGTTCGCCCAGGTAGCGGGCGTGGATGATCTTCCCTCGGGCCAGTGCGAGGTCTGCTTCGACCCCGTCCAGCCCGCGTTCGGCAGGTTCGAGAGCGCTGGTGTCGCCCTTGAACACGGCCCGCTCGTAGCGGAGTTCTGCTTCTTCGATCCGTCCGTCCACAGTCATTCGGCGATCGTAACGGGCGTCAACTCCCGTCTAATCAGTGCGCCTTGAGCATGCGGCGGGCGTCCCGGAAGCCCGTACAGCCGACCCAACAGCTACCCCGGCTGCTCCAACCGTTCCAGCAGCACCGACACATGGCTGTGCGACGGCTCCTTGACCGCCGTCAGCAGCACCAGGTCGCCCTTCGCCGCCAGCTCCCGCAGCTCGTCCAACTCGTCCTGTGCCTGCGGCGCGTCGAGCTCGGCCCGGTAGCGGCGGGCGAACTCCTGGTACTCGCCGTCGGGGCCGTGGAACCAGTGGCGCAGTTCGGTCGACGGTGCGACTTCCTTGGCCCAGCGGTCCAGGTGGGCGTCCTCCTTCTTCAGTCCGCGCGGCCACAGCCGGTCCACCAGGACTCGCACCCCGCCGTCCGGTGCCTCGTACACCCGTTCCACTCGCACGCTCATGCACCCACGGTAAGCACCTACCGAACAGTGGGCGACGCGGAGCGCGCAGCGGGGCCCGCCCCCGAAGGGCGGGCCTGCTACGTCAGACGGCGACCGGCTGTTCCGCGGGGGCGGCCGGCGCGTCGCCGTGCTCGATGCGCAGTTGCGGGAGCAGCCGGTCGAGCCAGCGCGGCAGCCACCAGTTGTGGCGGCCGAGCAGGGTCATGGTGGCGGGCACCAGCACCAGCCGGACCACGGTGGCGTCGATCAGGACGGCGACCGCCATGCCGACGCCGATCATCTTGACGGTGATGTCGGGGTCGATCGCGAAGCCGGTGAACACCGCGACCATGATGGCGGCCGCGCTGCTGATCACCCGGCCGGTGGCGGACAGGCCGCGCACCACGCTGCCCTTGGCGTCGCCGGTGGCCAGCCAGTCCTCGCGGACCCGGGAGAGCAGGAAGACCTCGTAGTCCATGGAGAGGCCGAACAGTACGGTGAACATCAGGATCGGCACCCAGCTGGACACCGGCACGGCGTGCGGCAGTCCGAGCAGCTCGGCGGTCGCGTCGTTCTGGAACACCGCCGTCATGACTCCGTACGCGGCGGCCACCGACAGCAGGTTCATCGCGGCCGCCTTCACCGCGATCACTGGCGCCCGGAACAGCGCGGTGAGCAGTACCAGCGACAGCACGACCACGAACGGGACGACCACCCAGAGGCGGGCGGAGAGCCGGTCGGAGATGTCGGAGAAGCTCGCGACGACGCCCGTCACCTCGACGCCGGCGGGCAGTTCGTGGTCGCGCAGCCGCTTCACCAGTTTCGCGGTGGCCTCGTCCTGCGGGCCGGTCTTCGGCTGGACGGTGATCACGGCGGCGTTCCCGGCCCGGTTGAACTGGGCGGGCTGGACCTGCTCCAGCTCCGGCTCCCGCGCCAACTTGGCTTCCAGCGCCGGGAGTTCGCTCTTCGGCAGCCGGTCGAGGTCGACGGCGAGCAGCAGCGGGCCGTTGGCACCGGGGCCGTACGCGTCGGCGATCAGGTCGTACGCCTTGCGGGTGGTGTTGCCGGCGGCCTGGCTGCCCGCGTCCTGCGGCCAGGTGCGCATGCCGAGCATCGGTGCGGACAGGCCGAGCAGTACGGCCAGCGAGAGCACGGCGGCGGCGATCGGTCGGCGGCCGATCAGGCGCGCCCAGCGCTCGGTCCGGGTGGGGCCGCCGGTCTTCACGGTGGAAGCACCGGCGGCTCGGCGCTCGGCGCGGCGCAGCAGGCGGGGGCCGGCCAGGGTCGCGAGGGCGGGGACCAGGGTGAGCGAGGCGAGCATGACGGCGCCGACGGTGGCGAAGGTCGCGTAGCCGAAGGACGCGTAGATGGACAGGCCGGCGAGCTTCAGGCCGAACAGCGAGACCAGGACGGTGCAGCCGGCCACCACCACGGACGAGCCGGCGGTGGCGTTGGCGGCGGTGGCGGCGGCCCGTGGGTCCAGGCCGTTGCGCAGTCCTTCGACGTGCCGGGAGACCAGCAGCAGGGCGTAGTCGATGCCGACGCCGAGGCCGACCATGGAGGCCACGGTGGGGGCGATGTTGCTGATGTCGGTGACGGCGGCCATCAGGGTGATCAGTCCGGTGCCGGCGGCGAGTCCGGCGAGGGCGACGAGCAGCGGCAGTCCGGCGGAGACCACGGTGCCGAGCGCGATCACCAGGATGATCAGGGCGGCGGTCATGCCGATCGCCTCGGCGGTGCCGTCGGGGGCGGAGAAGTGTTCGGGGACCTGTCCGCCGTACTCGACCTGGTAGCCGGCGTCGGTGGTGGACCGGGCGGCGTCGTGCAGCGCGTCGAGTCCTTCGGAGCCCTTGAACGCCGTGACCTCGACGTCGTAACTGAGCGTCAGCAGCGCGGTGTCGCCGTTCCGGGAGGGTATCGGCGGGGTGACCGCGATCACGTGCGGTACGGCGGTCAGCCGGGTGCGCAGGGCGGTCAGGGTGTCTTCGGCAAGCGCTTTCCCGTTGCGGTCGTGGACCACCACGCGGGCGCCGGCGCCGGCGGTCTCCGGGAAGCGCTCGTTCAGCAGGTCCAGGCCGGCGGTGGAGCGGGTGCCCGGTACCCGGTAGCTGTCGTGGGGTTCGCCGCCGAACGCCCGGGCCAGGCCGAAGATCGCGGCGATCAGCAGCAGCCAGGCGGCGACGGTGCGCCAGGGCCGGGCGGCAGCTGCCCCGCCGAGGCGGCCGAGGAGTGTGGACATGGTGCGGGTGCCTCCCGTAAGGCGTTCGGGTCAACTGACGGTCAACTGACGAACACCAGTGTGGGAGTGCCGTCTTGGAGTGCACTTGGTAGGGACGTGGAAATCGTCCGGACGATCTTCCATGTGCCCGAAAAGCGTCATCAAGCCAACGCTCTGAGCCCTTCCCGCGCCTGGGCCTCCCAACTCGGGGACTCCCAGCGGCGGGCGACTTCGGCGGCGTGCCGAAAGTGCTCGGCGGCCTCGGCGGTGCGGCCGAGCCGGCAGGCGAGTTCGCCGAGCGAGAGGGCGACCGGGCGGGAGGCGATCGAGGTGGAGCTGGCGCCGGCCACCAGGTCGGCGAACGGCCTTAGCTCGTCGAGGAGTTCGGCCATCTCCTGGTGCTCGTCCAGGGCCATCGCGGCGTCCGCCCGCAGCACCAGGAACAGCGAGCGGAAGTAGTCGGCCTGCACGGTGCGGCGCTCGGCGCGGGCCGCGCGGGCCTCCTCGCGGGGGCGTCCGGCGGCGAGCAGGGCGAGCGCGGCGACGTCGGCGACCAGCGGGCCGTACTCGGCGCGGTGGTGGTCGATCAGCGGGAGCATCTCGGCGAGGCGTCCCTGCCGGTGGGCGATCACGATCCGCACCAGCGCGTCGAGCGCGTCGGCGTGCAGCGAACTGCGGGCCCGCAGGCTCGCCACGGCCCGGTCGTACAGGGCGGTGGCCTCCTCGACCCGGTCGGCGGCGAGTTCCAGCATGCCGCGCTGGCACAGCACCACGTCGGAGAGTTCCACCAGCCGGTAGCGCTGGGCGAGTTCCTCACCGGCCGTCAGGTGGCGGCGCAGCGCGGGGAGGTCGCCGCGGACGGCGGCGGCGGTGGCGGCGAGGTGTTCGGCGTGCCAGCGGTAGGCCGGCAGGTCGTGTTCGACGGCGAGTGCGGTGATCTCCTCGGCGAGGTGGAGCCGGTCCACGGCGGCGAGTTCGTGGTCGCAGGCGCGGGCCTGGGCGGCGAGTGCGAGGCACAGCAAGCGCGGGTCGTTCTCGGCGCGGGCCAGCGCGACGGCGCGGGTGGCTGCGTCGACGGCCGCGGTCGAGCCGGTGCAGTCGAGTTCGTGGGTGAGCGCGTCGAGCAGTCGGCACTGGGTGGCGGGCGGCAGGTCGGTGCGGCGCAGCAGCCGGCCGAGGGTGTCGATGGCGTCCTGGTCGAGGGTGCCGTAGGGGTGGGTGACCCAGGGGGTGGGTTCGGTCCAGGCGGTCCAGGCGGCGATCAGCAGGTCTTCGCGGCCGGATTCGCGGGCGAGCCGCAGGGCGTGCGCTTTGGTCGCTCCGGCGTCGGTGACCTGTCCGGCCCGGACCTGGGCGCGCAGCAGTGCGCCGAGCAGGTCGATGCGGCGGGCGGCCCGGTCCTCGCCTGGCTGTTCGGCGGCGCGCTCCAGATTGTCGACGGCCTGCCGGAGCAGGGTGACGGCGCTGCGGTGGGCGTAGCGGCGTTCGGCGGCCTCGGCGGCGCGGACGCAGTGTTCGACGGCGAGTTCGGCGGTGGCGGTGGTCGCGGCCTGGGTGAAGTGGTGGGCGAGGGCGGCGAGTTCGCCGGGTCGCAGCTCGCGCAGGGCGTGTCCGATCCGGCCGTGCAGGCGGGCCCGGCGCAGGCCGCCGAGGTCCGCGTACAGGGTGTCGCGGACCAGCAGGTGGGCGAACCGGACGGTACCGGGCCGGGGTTCGAGCAGCAGCCCGCCCGCGACGGCCGCTTCGACGGCCTCGGTGGCGGTGTCCTCGTCCTGTTCGCCGGCCCGGACCAGCAGGTCGACGTCACTCTCCCGTCCGGCGACGGCGGCCAGCCGCAGCAGGTCGACGGCGGGTGCGGGCAGCCGTTCGAAGCGTCGCCGCAGGACGTCCCGGACGCCCTGCGGTACCTGCTTCAGTGCGGTCGATTCGTCCTCGAGGGCGAGCAGTTGGGCGCTCTCGGTGAGGTAGAACGGGTTGCCGCCGGTGCGTTCGGCCAGCGCGTGGACGGTTTCGGGGCGGACGGGGGCGGCGCAGACCGCTTCGATCAGCCGTCCGGCGTCAACCTCGGCGAGACCGCCGAGTGGCACCCGGGTGGGTGAGCGCCGGGCCAACCGGGCGAGTACGTCGGCGAGTTCGCCCTCGCCGGGGCGCAGCGCGGCGACCACCAGCAGGCCGCCGTCGGGGGCGCCGGGGGCATGGTGAGCGGCGAGTTCGCCGAGCAGTTCGCGGGTTTCGGGGTCGGCGGCGTGCAGGTCGTCGAGCAGGACGGCGAGGGGGGTGCTGCGGGCGGCGGCGTGCAGGCGTGCGACGACGGCGCGGTGCAGGCGGAACCGGCCGGACAGCGCGTCCTGACGGGCGGCGGGTTCCGGATCGGCGAGCAGCGGGGCGAGTTCGGGGTCGGCGGCGGGGTCCGGTTCCTGTGTGGTGAGTTCGCGCAGTACTTCGGTCCAGGCCCAGGCGGCTGGGGCGCCGGCGCTCTCCGGGCAGCGGCCGGTGACCACCCGCCAGCCGTGTCCGCGGAGTTCCTCCGTCAGCCGGCCCAGCAGGGTGGACTTTCCGGCTCCGGCCTCGCCGCTGACCAGCGCGAAGCCGGCCCCGCCGCGCGCGGCCTCGGCGGCCCGCCGGAGCGCGGCCAGCTCCTCCAGGCGTCCGACGAACACCCCGCCGGTGCGACTCGCGATACTGCGCTCCGGCGCGGCGGGCAGCGCGATCCCGGCCGGGCCGGCAGGCAGCGCGAGGTGGTCCAACTGCTGGCGCAGGATGGCGGTTTCGAGCTCTGTGAGGGCCGGGCCGGGGTCGAGTCCGAGTTCGGTGGCGAGGTGGGTGCGGGCGCGGCGGACGGCGGTGAGGGCCTCGGCCTGGCGTCCGGCGTGCCAGAGGGCGAGGGCGAGCAGGCGCCAGCCCTCCTCGCGCAGCGGGTGCTCCTCGACCAGTGCGGTGGCGTCCTGCACGGCCAGCGCGAGGCGGCCCTCCCCCAGTGCCCGTGCGGTCGCGGACTCCCGGGCGCCGGTGCGGAGTTCTTCCAGCCGGGCGGTCTCGGTGGCGGCCCACGGCCGGTCCGCGAACTCCCCGTACGCGGTGCCCTGCCACAGTTCCAGTGCCCGCCGCGGCTCCCCGGCCGCCACCAGCGTCTCGAACTCGGCGGCGTCGGTGTGCACTTCGCGCACCGCGTAGCCGCGTTCCGCGCTGACCAGCAGTCGCGGCGACTGCCGGGGGCCGCGCGCGGGTTCCAGCAGGCGGCGCAGGTTGGAGACGTACGTCTGGAGCGAGACGGCGGCCTTGGCGGGCGGGGCACCGTCCCACAGGTCGTCGATCAGCCGGTCGGCGGAGACGGGCGCGCCGCGGGCGGCCAGCAGGCGGGCGAGCACGGCGCGCTGGCGCGGGCCGCCCAACCGGATTGCGTCCCCCGCCACTTGCGCCGTGAGTGCCCCGAGCACAGTGATCCGCACCATCGTGCGCCGAGCCTATGCGATGGCTGTCCGGAACCGTCCACCACCTGCGCTCCAAGCGCGGCCGCCCGCGGTCTCCAAGTCGGCTCCAAGCCCCGGCGGCGCCCGCAACACCCCATCCCACCTGCGGATTTACCCCTGCCGCCAGCGGCCGGGCTGTGCCGCGAAGAGGGGGGAGGTGTGGACGACTTGTGCCACTGCATGATCCGTCCACCCTCAAGCCCTTCCCTGCGTCCCCGGCGGGGGGCCAAAGTAGTGCCCGTCGGCAGGGGAGCAGGAAAGACCAAACCCGGATCCGACACAGCGAATTCCCCGCACAATTCACCGGGGAATTCACTCACCACACACTGCACTTCGTACAGAGAAGAGATTTCCGTGAACGCCACCCGTGTCGCTCGTACCGCTTTCGTCGGCCTGCTTTCCGCTGGTATCGCCGTGCTGATCGGAATCTCTTCCGCGCCGTCCTCGCACGCCGCCCCGGCCACCCTCGCCACCGGCGCCTCGGTCTCCACGCCGAACGAGAACCACGGCGGCCCGGACTGGGACGTGACCTGGGGCCAGAAGTAATCCCGTCAGCGGTAACCCGGTCGGAGGCCATCGACCAACAGCGACCTGCTCACCGGAGGCACACCACACCTCCCCGGCAGCCGGTCGCCCGCACCACGAAAGTCGCTCACACCCCGGAGGCGAGGCGGACGGCGGACAGCGGGACGAAGCCGCCGCTGCCGCCTCCGGTGTCGCCCTCGCCGAGGCGGCGCATCATCGCGACGGCGATCCGCTGGGCCTGGGCCTTGGCGCGTTCCGTGACGGGGCCGGCGTGGCGGCCGTCCAGGGTGGCGCGCCAGAGCTGGACCCACCGGCCGAAATGTTCGGCATCGAGCGGACTCATCGCGTGCAGCGCGGCATGCGGCGCGAGCGCATTGCCCCGGTAGGAGGCGGTGCGCAGCAGTGCGCTCTCCCAGAAATCGGTGATCCGCGGCAAATGCGTTTCGAGGTCCAGGCGGGCGATCTCGGTGAATATCGGGCCGAGCAGCGGGTCGGCGAACGCGGCACCGTAGAAGCGGCGCAGGGCGGACTCCAGGTCGGCCCGGGTGGCGATGTCCGGCAGCGTCACGGCTTCCTCCTCATGCTGGTCGCGTTCCTCCTGATGCTGGTCAGGCCCGCTCAGGGTACGTCGGGGCCGGTCCCGACGGGAGGGCCGTTGGTCCCCATCACCGCGCTCACCTGGCAGGATGCCGGTATGACCTACCTCGCCGCGGACGACCGCTACGCCTCGATGACTTTCCGCCGCGCCGGGCGCAGCGGCGTGCAGTTGCCCGCCGTCTCGCTCGGCCTGTGGCACAACTTCGGTGACTCCCAGCCCCTGGAGGTGCAGCGCGCGGTGCTGCGCCGGGCGTTCGACCGGGGCGTGACGCACTTCGACCTGGCGAACAACTACGGCCCGCCGTACGGCAGTGCGGAGCGCAATTTCGGTTACCTGTTCGCGCAGGACTTCCGCCCGTACCGGGACGAGATGTTCATCGCGTCGAAGGCGGGCTGGGACATGTGGCCGGGCCCGTACGGCGACGGCGGCTCGCGCAAGTACCTGCTGGCGAGCCTGGACCAGTCGCTGGAGCGGATGGGTCTGGACTACGTCGACGTCTTCTACTCGCACCGCTGGGACCCGACGACTCCGCTGGAGGAGACGATGGGGGCGCTGGACACGGCGGTCCGCTCAGGCCGGGCGCTGTACGCGGCGATCTCCAACTACCCGGCGGAGCAGCACCGCGAGGCGGTGGCGATCCTGCGCGAGCTGGGTACGCCGTGTCTGCTGAACCAGGCCAGCTACTCGATGCTGAACCGCGAGCCGGAGCAGGGGCTGCTGGACGCGGTGGGCGAGACGCAGACGGCGCTGATCGCGTACTCGCCGCTGGCGCAGGGTCTGCTGACCGACCGCTACCTGAGCGGCGAGGTGCCGGCGGGTTCGCGGATGTCGGTGGGGCACTTCCTGAAGCAGGAGGCGCTGACGGAGGGGAAGTTGGCGCAGCTGCGGGCGCTGGCGAAGGTCGCGGAGGGCCGCGGTCAGAGCCTGGCGCAGCTGGCGCTGTCCTGGGTGCTGCGGGACGAACGGGTGGTGTCGGTGATCGTCGGCGCGTCGAGTGTGCGGCAGCTGGACCAGAACCTGGACGCGCTGGCGGCCGGCCCGCTGACCGCCGCGGAGCTGGCGGAGATCGACCGGCTGATCGGCTGAGGCCTGACGGTGGGCGGCCGGGGAGAGTCGGCCGCCCACCCGTGCGGTGTCAGTGCAGCTGCGGCAGCACGGTCTCGGCGACCCGGTAGGCCTCCTCCAGCAGCGGGTTGCCGGACAGGATGAACGTGGCGACGCCCAACTCCTTGAATTCCCGGAGCCGTTCGACGACCTGCTCGGTGGAGCCGACCACGGCGGTGCCGGGCCCGGGCCGGAACAGGCTCATCCCTGGCCACAGGTTGGGATGGGTCTCCAACTCGCGGGCGCGGGCGGGCACCCGGCCGCCGTGCTGGCGGAACTGCCGCTGCCAGCCCACGCCGTCCTCGCCCTGCGTGCCGCCGAGTTGGCGGGCGTAGGTGGCCTGGCTGGTGACGTCGAGCAGGCGGTCGGCGGCGGCCCAGGCCTGTTCCTCGGTGTCGCGGACGATCAGGTGCAGCCGCAGGCCGAGCCGCAGGGTGCGGCCGTGCGCGGCGGCGCGTTCGCGGACCAGGTCGAGCTTCTCCCTGAGCAGGTGCGGGGGTTCGCCCCAGGTGAGGTACACGTCGACGTGTTCGGCGGCGACCTCGATGCCGGCCGGAGAGGATCCGCCGAACCAGAGCGGTATGTGGCCCTCGCGCAGCGGCGGCAGGTCGCGCAGCGACGCACCGGCGTTCTTCAGCTGGTAGAACTCGCCTTCGTGGTCGAAGACTTCGCCGCTGGTGAGGCGCTTGACCAGGCCCCAGTACTCGGCGGACAGCCGGTAGCGGTCGTCGTGCTCGACGTGCAGCCCGTACTCGCGCAGCTGGTTGGTGGAGCCGTTGACCACGTTGAAGCGCAGCCGGCCGGCGCCGTGCAGGTGCTCGAAGGACAGCGCCATCTTGGCGAGCAGGGTGGGCGAGATCAGCCCGGGGTGAACAGCAAGTAGGGGCTGGAAGCCGGGGCCGGTGGCGGCGGCGAGCGCGGAGCCGAGCGCCCACACGTCGTACTGGTCGGTGGCGAGCAACGCGCCGGTGTAGCCGAGTCGTTCGACGGTGGCGGCGAGGTGCTGGAGGTAGCCGAGGTCGACCGGCCGGCGGCCCTCGGGCTCCCACGGGTAGTGGCCCTCGCGGGGGATGAGGTACCACAGGACTTCGGTGGCCATGGCGGTCAGTTCCCCTTCGTGGCGCGGGAGTTCGTGGCGTGGGAGTTCGCCGCGTGGGAGTTCGCGGCGTGGGAGTTCGCGGCGTGGGAGTTCGCGGCGTGGGAGTTCGCGGCGCGGGAGTTCGCGGCGCGGGCGATGGCTTCGGCGACCGGCTGCTCCAGGGCGGGCAGGTGGATGTCGGCGACGGTGACGGGCCGGTCGATGAAGCCGACCCGGTGGAAGATGTCGGCGGCTTCCTGCTGCTCGGCGACGAACTCGGCGGTGGCGGGCTCCAGTTGCCAGGGCAGCGCGCTCAGCGCGGCGTGCCAGTCGACCGCCTCTCCGCCCTGGTCGGCGGCGGCGATCGCGGCCGCCTCCTCGGGGTGGGCGGCGGCCCAGTGGTCGGCGCGCTGAAGGGCGGTGACGATCGCGGCCACCACCTCGGGCCGCTGGACGGCGAGTTCACGGCGGGCGAAGAACACCGAGCGGTCGGTGATCACGTCCGTGGTGCGGATCAGTTCGCGGAACCCGCCGGTGCGGCGGGCGGCGGCGAGTTCCGCGCCCTGCGCGATCCAGCCGGCGATGGCGCCGCTGCGCAGCCGCTCGGCCTCGTCGCCCGCGGGGCGTTCGGCGGTGAGGTCGTCGCGGTACGAAAGCCCGTGCTGGTGCAGGGCCTTGGCGAGCAGGTGGGTCTGCCAGGAGCCGACGGCGAGCACCACGGTGGTGCCCTTCAGGTCGGCGACCGAGGCGATCGGGCCGTCGGCGGCGACCAGCAGCGCCCCGTGGTCGGGCCGGGGCGCGGACACCGCCGTGTACACGATGTCGTGCCCGGCGGCCTGCGCGGTGATCGGCGGGGTGGATCCCGTCCCGCCGAAGTCGATGGTGCCGTCCGCCAGGTAGCCGCCGGTCTTCGTGCCGTCGGCGTAGTGGTGGAACTCGGCGGTCTCGCCGAGCGGCGCCAACTCCTGCTGGAGGTAGTCGAGTCGGGCCAGGTGGTAGAGGGACGGGTTGGAGCGGTGCACACCGACGGTGACGGTCATGGATGAAAACTCTTTCTCTGTGGCTGACGGGGCGTCAGTCGAAACTGTGGGCTTCTGCCTTGGCGTCCTGGTGCACGCCGAGGTCGGCGAGCAGGTCGCGGCGCAGCGTCGCGAAGGCGGGGTCGGCGGGGTCGCGAGGGCGTTCGACGGCGACCGTCTCGTCCCGCACGAGTGCGCCGTCGCGCAGCACGGCCACCCGGTCGGCGAGGCGGATCGCCTCGTCCACGTCGTGCGTGACCAGCAGCACGGCGGGGCGGTGTCGGCGGCACAGGTCGCCGACCAGGTCCTGCATGCGCAGCCGGGTGAGTGCGTCCAGGGCGGCGAACGGCTCGTCCAGCAGCAGCAGTTGGGGTTCGCGCACGAGGGCCCGGGCGAGCGCGGCGCGCTGCGCCTCGCCGCCGGACAGGGTGCTGGGCCAGGCGTCGGCGTGGCCGGCGAGGCCGACTTCGGCGAGTGCCCGCCGCCCGGTCTCCCGGGTGTCGGTGCCGCGCGGCAGGCCGATGGTGACGTTGCCGAGGACGCGCTTGGAAGGGATCAGCCGCGGTTCCTGGAAGACCACCGTCCGCGCGGGCGGCACCAGGACGGTGCCCTCGTCGGCCCGGTCGAGTGCGCCGAGGATCCGCAGCAGCGTGGTCTTTCCGGTGCCGGACGCGCCGAGCAGGGCGAGGAATTCGCCGCGGGCGATGTCCAGGTCGATGCCGTCCAGGACGGCCCGGGTGCCGAACACCCGTCGCAGACCCCGGACATGAACAGCCGGAGTGGTCATCGCCCGGCACCCGCCCGCCCGTTGACCGGACGCCACGGCATCAGCACCCGCTCGAGGACGCGCACGGCGCCGTCGGCGGCCAAGCCCAGCAGGCCGTAGATCAGGATGCACACGGCGAGCACGTCGGTGCGCGAGAAGTTCTGCGCCTGGGCCATCAAGTAGCCGATTCCCTCAGTGGAGTTGATCTCCTCGGCGGCGATCAGCGCGATCACGCTGAGCGTCATCGACAGCCGCAGTCCGGACAGCAGCGCGGGCAGCGCACCGGGCAGAACGACCTCGCGGACAATCGCCCAGCGCGACAGTCCGAAGCTGCGCATCGCCTCGACGAGTTTGCGGTCGGTGTTGCGCACGCCGCCGGAGGTGGAGACGTACATCGGGAAGGACGTGGCGACGCCGATCAGCGCGACCTTAGCGGTCTCGGTGATGCCGAACCACACCATGAACAGCGGCACCAGCGCCAGGAACGGGACGGTGCGCAGCACTTGGACGGCGGAGTCGAGCAACTCCTCGCCGAGCCGGAAGAATCCGGTGACCACTCCGAGCACCAGCCCGGTGCCCGCCCCGAACAGCAGGCCGAGCGCGGCCCTGGTCAGCGAGGTGGACAGCGCGGCGGCCAGCTGCCCGTTGCCCCACAACTCGCCCACCGCCTGGACGACTTGGCCGGGCGAGGCGAGCACGTCGGGGGTGAGCACGCCGGTCGCGGAGGAGACCTGCCAGGCGGCCAGCAGCGCGAGCGGGCCGAGGGTGCGCAGGGCGAGCGAGACGCCGCGCGGGCGGTCGGCGGTGGTCCGGGCGCGCGGGGCTTCCAGCCCGGCGGCCCGCGCCTGCTCGGCGGTGACGGCCGCGGCGGTCACTTCGCCGCTCCGGAAGCCGCGCCGGAAGCTTCTCCGGAAACCGCGCCGGAAGCCGCTCCGGAAGCCGCTCCGCCAAGGGAGTTGATGTCGATCAGGTAGGGCTTGACGTCCACCTTCGACTTGGTGACGCCCTGGTCGGCGTAGAACGCGGCGACCACACCGAACCGAGCGATGTCCGCCTCGGTGATCGGCGAGTCCACGGCGCGCTGCTTGCCGAACTCGACGGCGACCTGCTGCTCGGCCGGGCTGACGGCGGTCGGGCCCGCGTCGGTGAACACGTTCAAGTAGGCGGCGGGGTCGGCCTTCTCCTTCGCGCCGTTCTCGTGCAGGTAGCCGTAGAACGCCTTCAGCACCTCGGGGTGCTGCTCGGCGAAGCCCGAACGGGCCGCCCACACCGCGTAGTTGTCACTGCCGACGGCCTTGCCGTCCACCAGGAAGTGTGCACCCGTGTTGGCGATCGCCGGGATGGAGAACGTCCCCCAGGTCGCCCAGGCGTCCACCTGGCCGGAGTTGAAGACGCCGGAGGTCTGGTCGGCGCGCAGGTAGACCCGCTGCACCTGGTCGGCCGGGATGTTGTTCTTCTCCAGCGCCTTCAGCAGCAGGTACTCGGAGGTGCCGCCCTGGGAGACCGCGACCTTCTTGCCGATCAAGTCCTTGACCTCCTTGATCGGCGAGCCGTTCTTCACCAGGATTCCTTCGCCGGCCTGGTCGGGCTCGAGCTGCGCGAACAGCTTGAAGCCGGGCTTCTGGGCGAGCGCGGTGATCGCGGAGGTGATCGAGCCCTGCGCGACGTCCAGTTGGTCCGCGTTCAGCGCCTGCGCGGCCGGCGCGAACGGCCCGGCGCTGCCCGTCCACACCACCCTGGCGTGCACGGCCTCCAGCGCCCGGTCCAGCGACCCGTCCTTCTTCCCCTTCGCCAGGAACCCGGAGTTCCCGGGGTCGGGCACCCGGAGCACCACCTCGCCGCCCTTGCCGTCAGCGCTCCTGCCCGCCTCCGACCCGGACGAGCCGCAGGCGGTCAGGGCGAGGGCGGCAGCTGCGGTGACGGCGACGGCGACGGGGGTGCGCGAAATGGTGCTGCGCATGGGTCTCTCCTCTTGGATCACAGGTGAGTCGGGGAAGGTCGGACTTCGGCGAACGAGGGCTTCAGGAACGGGCTTCGGGCTTCAGGTGCTGGCGTCGGTGGCGAGCAGGGCCGCGCGGGCGGCGGCCAGCGGGGCGGGGTCGGCCCAGGCGTGGACGTCCACCCGGTCGACGAGGAAGCCGTGGGCGTGCAGGAACCGCTCCTGCTGGGCGATCAGGTCGAGGCGCTCGGCGGACAGGTCCAGGTGCAGGGTGCGGTGTCCGCCCCCGGCGTAAGCCCCGGCGACGCCCTCCGGGCCCGCGCCGGTCTCGGCCCCGAGGATGCGCGCCACCTCGTCCGGCTGCCCGGCCGCCCAGTCGGCGGCGCGCAGCAGCACGGCGACGAACCGGGCCACCAACTCGGGGTGCTCGTCCAGGAGTTGCTGGTGCACGGTGATCGGCCGCGGGGTGCCGTTGTTGACCCGGTGGCGGCGGTCGGCGAGCGCGTCCAGCTCCACGGCGGGCACCGCGCCGTACCGGCGGGCGGCTTCCACGGCGAACGCGCCCTTCACGTACACCGCGTCCACCCGGCCGTCCCGCAGCGCCGCCAGCTCGGCCGCCCACTGCTCACCGCCGGGCTCCGCCGACACCTCCGTCAACTCGACGTCTTCCCAGCCGAGTTGCGCCGACTTCAGGGCGCCGTGGTGGCCGGCCAGGGCCATCGCCCGCCAGAAGTCGATGCCGATCGAGTGCCGGGGCACCGCGAGCCGGGCGCCCCGCAGCTGCTCGGCCGAGCGAATCCCACCGCTCTCCCGAACCAGAATCGTCTGACGCTCCTCGATCCAGGTGAGGCCGATCAGCCGGGTCCGCTCACCACGCGAACGGGCCCACAGCGCAGGCACGTTGCCACCCTCGCGGAACAGCGCGGGCAGCGCGTGCGTGTAGTGGTGGTCGGCGGCGACCTCGGGCGGCGCGTCCTGCAGGGAACGCACCTCGATGCCGTCGGCCGCGAACTCCTCGGCCAGCCAGCCGCGGTCGGCGGCGATGCCGGTGGCGGTGGGCACCGGGCAGCGGGTGAACCACAGGGTGTCGGGGTACGGGGGCGTGCCGGAAACGGCGGGTACGGGGCTCATGGCGGGGCTCCGGAAATCTAAGAGAACGCACAGGCATCCCACACAGTGGGAACAGCACGACGGGAAAAGGGAGTTGAGGAGGGTGCTCAGCGACAACAGCGGGAGCGCAGCCGGTCTATGCCCACGGCGCGCTCCCTCCTGTCGGACCGGCCCACCGGGCCGGTGGCTACCGATGTTCACCGATGCGTCGAGCGTTCCACGGGGTCAGGTCCCGGATCAAGCCTTGCCAAATGATGGGATCATCCGTTCACGCGAGGGTGCGCTGCCGCAACACCGCCGACATGCTCTGTTCGCGATCACACCCATATCCTGGAAATCCCACCGCAGTTGACCCCATATGAGCCACTCCCGAAGAGGTGCGCAATGCCCGCCAGCCCCGGAACCCTCCAGTCACCACCGGCCGGCGCCCAGGCAGTGCACCGAGCACTCGGGCTGCTGCACTGCTTCCACGACAACGGCCCCGACCTCAGCGCCTCCGAACTCGCCCGCCGGATGGGCCTGTCCGTCTCCACCGCGCACCGCCTGGCCCGCACCCTGGTCGTCACCGGCTTCCTCGACCAGGACGAGCGCACCGCCCGCTACCGGCTCGGCCCGGCCGTCGCCGAACTCGGCCAACTCACCTTCCACCAGCGCGGCTTGCACCTGGCCGGCCCCGAACTCGACCAGCTCGCCCGCCGCACCGGCGCCACCGCCGACCTCGCCATCCGCTCCGGCCCGCACGCCGTCATCCTGGTCGGCGGCTCCGTCCTGCCCTCCACCGGCCTCGGCCTGCGCCGCCCGCTGCACTCCACCGCCCTCGGCAAGGTGCTGCTCGCCTGGCCCTCCCCCACCGAGAGCCCGCTGCCCGGACCGCTCCCCGCCTACACCGACCGCACCCTCACCGACCCCGCCGCCCTCGACGCCGAACTCGCCCTCACCCGCGAACGCGGCTACGCCCTCAACGACGGCGAATCCGCCCCCGGCATCCGCACCCTCGCCGTCCCCGTCCTCGACGCCACCGCCACGGCCCGCTTCGCCCTCGCCCTCCGCTCCACCCCCGCCCACCTCACCCTCCACACCCTCCCCCACACCCTCGCCCAGGCCCACACCTGCGCCCGGGCCCTCGCCGTCCTCCTCCTCCCCCCGGACGAACGCTGACGGCCGCGGGCCTCACTGCTGACCGGACGCCGGAACCTCAACCGTCCCGAGGCCTTCACGGCGCACCCGCTCCGTCCCCCACGCGCCGAGCGGCCCGAGCGCGCGGTTGAGGGTGCGTCCGTCCTCGGTCAGCGAGTACTCCACCCGGGGCGGCACCTGGGCGTACACCTCGCGGTGGACCAGCCCGTCCTCCTCCAGTTCGCGCAGGTGCTGCGTCAGCATCTTCTCGCTCACCCCCGGTAGCGCGCGCCGGAGTTCGGCGAAGCGGCGCACTCCGTGGGTGTCCAGCTCCCAGAGGATGAGGCCCTTCCACTTGCCGCTCACCACGTCGAGCGCGGCGTCGATGCCACAGATGTACGGGCCCCGTCGTGGTGCCTTGGCCATCGCCAACTCCCCTTACTAAAAGGTAAGTACCGCAGAAAATAGTGGGTACTTCCGAGAGTAGCGGCGCTCTCCGAGCATGGAGGGGTGAACGAACACCAGAAGCTCAGCGCAGTCACCGTGATCGGACTCGGCCCGATGGGCCAGGCCATGACCCGCACCCTCCTCGCCGCCGGCCACCCCGTCACGGTCTGGAACCGCACCCCCGCCCGCGCCGCCGACCTGATCGCCGCCGGGGCCACTCTCGCCGCGACGCCCGCCGAAGCGGTGCAGGCGAGCGACCTCACCGTCCTCAGTCTCACCGACTACCGGGCGATGCACGACATCCTCGACGACGCCACCCCCGCGCTCGCCGGCCGCACCCTGGTCAACCTCAGCTCCGACACCCCCGACCGCTCCCGCGAGGCGGCCACCTGGGCGGCCGAGCACGGCGCGAACTTCCTCACCGGCGGCGTCATGGTCCCCGCACCGATGGTCGGCACACCGGCGGCCCACGTCTACTACAGCGGCGACCCGCAGCTGATGGAACGCCACACGGCCGTGCTGGAACTGCTCGGAACACCCAGGTACCTCGGCACCGACCCGGGCCTCGCCCAGATGATGTACCAGGCCCAACTCGCCGTGTTCCTCGGCACCTTGTCCGCCCTGATGCACGCCACCGCGATGCTCGGCACGGCCGGCATGAAGGCCGCCGAGGCGCTGCCCGAACTGCTCGCCTCCGCCGACCAGACCGGCGCGATCCTGCGGGCCGTCGAAGCGACCCCCGGCACGGCCCTCGACGCGGGCGAACACCCCGGCCACCTCAGCACCGTCACCATGATGGGCGCCACCGCCGACCACATCGTCGAGACCAGCACCGCCCTCGGCCTCGACCTCGCCCTCCCGCTGGCCGTCCAGGCCCACTACCGGCACGCCATCGACCGCGGCCACGGCAGCGACAACTGGACCCGCATCATCGACGCCATCCGCACACCGCACTGACAACTCCCCCTGGCCGGGCGCGTGTTCGCGCCCGGCCAGGACCGGCTCCGCGATGAGTACCCGTACTCATGACGCGCGGCGTGGGCCCCACCACCATGGCCGCATGGTGCACTGGGTCCTGGCAGGCCTGCGGGAACTGCCCCCCACCGACCTGGCCGACCTGGCCGACCTAACCGACCTGGCCCACCTGCCCGGCCGCCGCAGAGTCCTCAGCCCTCGACCGGACGACGCCCCCAGGCCGAGATCAACGGCGCCAGCGTCAGGTCGAGTTCGCCCGCTTCGATGGAGGCCAGGTGCGCGTCGATCTCCGCGTCGTCGGCCAGGCGGGCCGCGAGCAGCTCGCCGCGCACGTGCCGAATGGTCGCCGCCTCCAGCCGGTTGCAGGCCGGCCCACCGACCGGGAACGTGCCCGCAGCAGCCACGTCCACCAACCCGGCCTCACGCAGTATCCGCGGCAGCGTCCGCCCGAAGCTCAGGTCCGCACCGCGACCCGACAGCAACTCCCGGACCCCGCCGCGCAGCCGGTTGGCCCGCCGCTGCGCAGGACCGCTGTCGTCCAGGCATGCCAGCGGCTGAAGGGCCGTGTCGGCGTCCTCGATCAGCAGCCAGCCGCCGGGCCGCAATGCCGCCACCATGGTGGCCAACGCCCGGGCCCGGTCCGGCAGATGGACCAGCACGAGCCGGGCGTGCACCAGATCGAACGTCCCCGGCTCCGGCGCCGGATCGGCGACGACGTCGTGCCGACGCACCTCGTACCCCTTGCCGTCCTTCAGCCACGACGGGTCGATGTCCGTGGCCAGCACGTACCCGGTCGGCCCGACAGCCGCCGCAAGCGCCTCCGGAATACCCGGGCCACCCGCCCCCACCTCCCAGCAACGCGACCCGGCCCCGATCCCCAGCCGCGCGAAGTGCCCGCGCGTCACACCGTCGAACAGCTCGGCCAACCACACGAATCGCTCACCCGCCTCCACCCGCGCGTTGTCCAGCAGGTACCCACGGGCGGGAGCACCGTCGGTCGGATCCGGTCGGTCACCGTCATGCGAAGAGGTCATTCCTCCATGGTCAACCTTCCCGGGCCACCGGCGCCACGACGACAGGAGAGGGATGCCTCACACTCCGAACACCCCCACCTGACAGACCGTCACGAACCGGACGCCATCCCGAACGGCTGCCCGCCTCGCCCGGGTGACCACCCGGGAGGAACCGGGGCCTCGCCTCAACTCCATGTCCGGCCCCTCGAGTTCCACTCGGCCCGCCCCTGCCCCTCCGCTGCCGCGCGGATCCGAGCACAGCGCCCGGCCCCGGCCCCTGAACTCGACGCCCGACCGTCCAACTGTCCGTGCCGGCCAGTAGCCTCCGGCCGAAGCCAACAGGACGGGCCACATGGGAGCGAAGACCGCACTGCTGGCCTACGCGGAAGCCGCCATCGCCGACGTACTCCAAGACGCACCGGCCCCTGACCTCGACCAGGCCGCCACACTGCTCGCCCGGATACGCCCGGGCCACCGCCTCGACGCGGGCAACGACGAGCCGTGGGCACTGGCCGAGGCGCTCTACCCGCCCGAGGGGACGGTCTGCGCACTGTCCGTGCCGGGGCTCGACCTGATCTGCGACCCTCGCCAGGATCGCCGCCCGGGACTGAGCCCGTACGCCAAAGCGGACGCCGACCCAACCCGGCAACCGGCACCGCGAGTTCAGCCCGCCCGATCGACCACGTCCCGGTTCGCCCGGCTCCATGCGAGGCGGGCCCGGAGTCGTCCAAGCCCGCCGATCGTGGTGAACCAGTAGGTGGTGCCCGGAGGCCGGCACCCGGCTGGTGCACCGCTTTGCTGGTGCGCTCGACCCGACCGGGGAGTTGCGGGCCGGCCGGCAGCTGCCGACCGGCCCGCCGGGGCACGCCGCTCAGGCCCACACCTGGAACTTGTACTTGCCGCTGCCCACCGGGGACTCGATGCAGCGGACCGGCTGGGTGGCACCGTTCTTCTCGGCCTCGCAGGTGCTGAGGCTGATCCCCGAACGCAGGGTGATCCAGCTCGCGGCATTCGCGGTGCCCGCAGCGCCCAGGACGACGCTGCTGACGACGGCGACGCCGACGGCCGCGTGCTTGAGGTTGATCATCGTGAACTCCTCGCGGTGTGACGGATGGCCAGGCCCGGGCGAACCCGGTACACGGCCCGGTCCTCGGCCCGAACCGCTCGTGGCGGAACGGCCGGGGGCCGAGCGGTTCGAACTCCACCACCCACCGGAGCGACCGGGCAAGGAGATAGCCGTCCCGGACACCCGTGGACAGCCGCCCGGCCCCTGACCAGCGGTGTCCGAACCGTCCAGGACGGACACGCAGCGGCAGGCCGAGTCGCCCACACCTGGTGGCATGGAAGCACCCACCCCGGGATCGCCGGTCATGAACGACTCAAATCCCGGTGGTGCCGCCCGCAGTGGCTTGGCGAGAATCGCGGGATGAGCTCTCCGCCGCCACCCCCCGATCCGGCCCGTGCCCACAACGCGGCTCAATTCGTCGCGCTGCTGCGGGAGTTACGGGAACGGTCCGGACTCACCTATCGCGCGCTGGAGAACCGCGCCGCCGAACTCGGCGAGACGCTCCCGCGCAGCACGGTGGCCGCCATTCTGCGCCATGACCAACTACCCAGGCCCGAAGTGCTGCGGGCGTTCCTTCTCGCCTGCGGTCACCAGGGACCTCCGGGCGCTTGGCTGGAGGCACGCGCCCGTCTGGCATCGGGCAAGGAGGGGACGGACGACACTGGCGGAGCGGGGCCGAGCACCCCCGCCCCACCGCCTCCGCCGGTGCCCGGCTCGCGGCGGCTGCCCCGGGGTGCGGCCCTGCTCGGGTCCCTCTTGGCCGTGATCTGCGCTTTGGCGGGATTTTTTCTGGCACTCCGACACGGCCCCGTCCGTTCCCCGGGCACCACCGCACCCCCCGGAGGCGCCGCCCATGAGACGCTCCCGCTCGCCGCCGGGGCGTACCGAATCCGGCCAACGGGATCGGGCCTGTGCCTGGGCGAGTCGGCCGTCCAGGACAGCGGCGGGCGGGTGACGCAGGTCGACTGCGCCGGTGCCGTGCCCACCTACGTCCTGGAGCCGGGGGGCGAGGGCCTCTACATGATCCGTTCGCTCCATCCCGTTCTCGGCCACGGCTGCCTGGGAGTCGACTCCGGACTGCGCACCGAGGGCGCCCGCCTGATGAACGACTACTGCGGCCGCCGGGGCACCGCCGAACGGTTCAGGCTGCGCCCGTCGCCGGACGGCTCCGGCGCCTACCTGATCCGCCCCGCCCACACCGACGCGTGCGTCACCGTCCCCGGAGGCATCGCCACCCCGGGAGCCTCGGTGCTCCAACTCCCCTGTGCCGCATCGCCCACGGGCCAGGCCTTCACCCTAGAACCCGTCCCTGCCCCCACCGGGATTCCGGACATCACCAGCAACTAGCCGGGCCACCCGCCTGCGCAAAGGCTCACGCGGCGGACGGCCGCCGGGCTTCGACGAGGACCGGTTGATCGACCGGACAAGTCCTGGTCCGAACCTGCCACGAGTTCACCAACCGACGGAGTCGTACAGGTACTCGATCCCGTGCTCCTCGCCCTGGCCGAACAGCGGATCGATCTTCGCCAGCCCCAAGTGCCGCCGGACGGACGGGTCCCAGTCGTGCTCGTGGAGCCGATCGACCATGGCGCGATAACGCGCGGACGTGATCGGCGGCCCGGTCTGCACCGCGATGCGCTCGTCGCCCCTGAGGAACATCAGGGCCTCGTGCTCCAGGACGGTGATCAGGACGAACGCCGCCGCACGCACGATCGCGTCGGGTGACTTCACCTGCGCGTAGTACGTCGGCAGTCCCGCCCGAACGGCCGCGGTGGTGCGGGACGCGAAACCTTCGCTGCCCGGGCAGCTCTCCGCCCCCGACCACCCGCCACCGCCGAGGTCCACCAGGAACCCCAGAGCCATCGCCCGCACCACGGCCGGCCCGGAGGAGCCGAGCCGGATCAGGTGCGGCACCACGGCCTCGGCCGGCAGCAAGTACCCACCGGAATGCGAGTGGTAGACCAGGTCGTACAGGCGGTCGGCCCATCTGCGGGCCTGCGCGAGGTCAGTCGCGGCCGCCAGCCCGCGCAACGCCTCGGGGATGTCCACCCCACCACCCGGGTCGTGGTCGGGACCGCTGCAGAGGTGCGCCCAGCTGGCAGCGGCGAGATCGAGCTGTTCTGCCTCGATCGCGACGAGCTCGACCTCGAACCCGTCGGCATTCTCCAGATAGGCGGCGTAGGTCTGTTCGCCGCCGGCGTGCGGGTGACGGTCGGGGAACATCAGACTCCAGCCGTGCTGCGCAGCCTCGGTGACCAAAGCGTCCACCGCACCCCGGCCCTGCACGTGGAACGCCAGGTGGTTCAGCCCGGGCCGGCACCGGTCGTGCTGGTCCGCGGTGAGCGCCCGGGACCGTTCGAAGACCAGGTACGTCGTCCCGAGCCGCCAACTGCGGCCGTCACCCCAACTCTGGAACGGCGTCCAGCCCAAGGCGTCCAGCAGCCAGCCGAAGCAATCGACGGCACGGTCGAGGTCGGGCACCCAGATCTCGACGTGGTGCAGCATTCCGGTGGTCGGGCGGGTCATACGGCCCCCTCGTCATCGGTGATCTCAACGGCCCCGGGCCGCACGCGCGCGGACCCCGGCATTCTAGGCCGCCGGACCAACCCCGCGTCAGCACCACCAGCCCCCGCGCACACGCGAACTGGCCTCCGACTGCTGCTGAAAGGCCAGTTCAACGTAAGGACGTCGCCGCCCCGGCTCAGCCGAGGATGTCCAGCATCGCCGCCTCGACCAGGTCGGCGACGTTGCGGTGGCCGCGCGCGTTGGGGTGCACGAAGGACAGCTGGTCGGGCGGCGTGATGAACCCCTCCACCCACTTACTCGCGTCGCAGACACTGTGCTCCGCCGAGGACTCGTACAGGTCGACGAAGTCGGCGGCCTCCTGCGTGCCGGTCGACTTCTCGATGATCCTGTTGAGGGGCTCCAGGACGTCCTGCCGCAGCCAGTCCAGGTCGCCCTGGGTGATGGTGCCGAACTGCGTCGGGTCGTTGTAGCGGCACTTGGCGGCGTCCTTGGGGAAGATGGTGGGGAAGCCGACGGCCAGGATCTTCGCGTGCGGGGCCCGCTCGTGGAGCACGGCGAGCATCCGGTGGTACTCCCGGCTCACCTTGTTCAGCCGGTCCGGGACGCTCGCGCCCAACTCGTCCTTGCAGGGGGTGCCGGCGCCACCGGCCCCCTGGCCCAACTCCGGGCACTTGACCAGGAAATCGGCGAACCCGAGGGTGTTGCCGCCCACGCCGACGGTGATCACATCGGTGTCCGGTCCCACCGCCGCGGACTGGGGCGGCACGGCGGGGAACGGGTAGTCCGGGTCCTCGGAGAACGGCGGGAAGTGACGGCCGATCGGCTCCTGTGCCTCGTCGGTGACGTTCTCGATGGTCGCGGCGGTGCAGCTGACGTTGGTCAGGTCGAAGAGCGAACCGAAGTCGCGCTCGATGAGTTGAGGATAGGACTGGTCGGTGCGCTCGCAGCCGTCGCGCGGGATCTCGAAGACCTCACCCGCGGCCCGGATGAACCCGGCGGTGTACGAGTCGCCCAGGGCGACCCACTGACGGTCCGCCGCAGCAGCGGGTTGGGCCGCAACGAACTGCGCGGGAACGACGGTGCCGGCGGCGAGCGCCGTGGCCGAGCCGAGCAGGGCCAGACGATTGCGGAAGTTTGCCACGAATCCTCCAGGGATACGGCGTTGATGACGCTTTGACCAGCCAAATCGTCACTATACGCACGCAATCCAACTCCGAGGGTGACATCCATCCGCCCCGAAACCTCGCGCCCAACCGCCCAACCGCCCACAACGCAACGACGGCCCGCACCATGCGGTGCAAGCCGTCGTTCCGTTGCGTCTCGGCCCGTCAGGCCACCGGCGCGTACTTGTAGCCGACCCGGCGGACCGTGACGATGGTGTCGCGGTAGGCGGCGCCGAGCTTGCGGCGGAGGCGGGCGACGTGGACGTCGACGGTGCGGCCGTCGCCGACGTGGCCGTATCCCCAGACGGTGTGCACGAGTTGGTCGCGGGTGTGGACCCGGTGCGGGTGCTCGGTGAGGTGGGCGAGCAGCTCGAACTCGAGGTAGGTGAGGTCGAGCAGGGCGCCGTCGACGTACGCGTTGCGGCGGTCGAGGTCGACGGAGATGCCACTCTCGGCGGGGCGGGTGAAGGGCCGGACCGGGGCGGCAGCCACCACAGGAGCGGGCGCGGGAGCGACCTTCTCGGCGGGCACCAGCACCAGGTACCCGACCAGCGGGCTGTTCGCGCCGGCCCCGAGCTGCGCCAACAGGCCCTGCGGCAGCACGGATTGGGGCAGCGCGGCGACGACGGCGGCGCCGTCCTGGAGGCCGGCCAGCAGGCTCTCGGGGGCGATGGCGGGCGCGGGCCGGGTCATCGCGGCCGGGGCGGCGACCCGCCGGTACTCGGCGTCGAGGGGCTGGTTCGGCAGGGAGTGGTTGTGGTTCGGCAGGGTGCGGACCGCTCGCAGGTGCGGGGTCGCGGTGGCGGCGTAGGACATTCGAGGGCTCTTTCGCGCGTGACGGTCGGTGGGTGGTCGTCGTCTGCGCTTCCGGCGCGCCGGGGCTGACGGATCGGTCAGCGTGGCGGGCGGGAGACGCGGGGTACGCGCCGACAGGTCTGGTCGAAGTGGTGGGCCTGGCGCGAGGGCCAGAACGGTTCGAGATGTACGCGAGGATTCACAGGGCGGCTCTCCGGAGCACGACGGGTCGGCGAAAAACGCACAGAACCGCCACCACACCTACAGGCAAAGGGTGATGACGGTGCGTCAGCGACAGCAGGCGCTGTAGATCAGACCGTGGTCGATGTACCGGCGGACGGTCAGCACGGGGAGGGCGGAGACGCGGACCGCTTCGGTCATGGTCCTGCTCCTCCCCCGGTGCGTTGTCGAGAACCCGCGACGAACGGCGGGCACGAGTACGAGACTTCCACGCCACGTGCCCGGAAGGCAACCCACTGCACCGACCGGTCCGCACGCCAAGACAGAAACCATCCACCATCCGGACGCCAACGCCCTGACCTGCATAAATGCGACCAGTACTACAGTCGCACTCCGACCCGCTCAGCGGCGTGCTGCACCAGCCGGATCAGCAACTCCTTGCCGTCCTCGCGCCGCCGCGCGTCGCACAGCAGCACCGGCACGCTCTCCGGCAGGTCGAGCGCGGCGCGGACGTCCTCGGGCGCGTACACCTCGGTGCCCTCGAAGCAGTTGACGGCGACCACGAACGGGATGTCGCGCTGCTCGAAGTAGTCGACGGAGGGGAAGGAGTCGGCGAGCCGCCGGGTGTCGGCGAGCACGACCGCGCCGAGGGTGCCGCGCGCGAGTTCGTCCCAGACGAACCAGAAGCGGTCCTGGCCGGGGGTGCCGAACAGGTAGAGGGCGAGGCCGGGCTTGAGGTCGATGCGGCCGAAGTCCATGGCGACGGTGGTGGTCCGCTTGTCCTCGACGCCGGCGGTGTCGTCGACCGGGCGGCCGCGCTCGCTGAGCGTCTCCTCGGTGCGCAGCGGCCGGATCTCGCTGACCGCGCCGACCAGGGTGGTCTTGCCCGCGCCGAAGCCGCCGGCGATCAGGATCTTGACCGCGTTGGCGGCCCAAGGAGCCTTGCGGGTAGCGGAAGTTGACGCCGCGTCAGGGGCGTCAGAGTGCACGGAGGCCATTGATCACGTCTCGCAGCAGTCGCTCGTCCGGTTGCTGGGCGAGCTGGAAGGGTCGGGTGACGCTGATCAGGTCGGCGTCGTGGAGGTCGCCGAGCAGGACCCGGACCACGCTGACCGGCAGATCGGTGTAGGAGCCCAACTCGGCGACGCTGAGGGGCTCTTCGCAGCAGAGCTGGAGGATGGCGTGGTGCTCGGGTCCGATCGGGAGGTCGGCCGGGACGCCGCCGGGGGCGAGGTACTCCCCGGCGGCGGTGACCAGCGAGATCAGGTCGAACAGGCCGTCGTCGACCGGCCGGGCGCGTCCTCTGGTCATCGAGAACAGCCGGACCATCGGTCCGGCGTCGTCGTCGAACCAGCGGTTGTCCACCGGCGTGCGGGGCACGAACAGGTCGATCGGCGTGTCGTCGGCCGACGCCTCGTCCGCGCTCTCACCACCGGGGCCGGCCGGGGCGGTGGCCTCGGTCGGCTCGGTCGGCTCGGGCTCGCTCATCTAACCAGTCAACTCCTCGGCTCGGCGGCCAGGTGCTCCCCGACGCGCTTCACCAACAGTGCCATCTCGTAGGCGATTTGGCCCACATCGGATTCGGCATCGCTGAGCACGGCCAGGCAACTGCCGTCGCCGGCGGCGGTGATGAACAGGAAGGCCTCGTCCAGTTCGACCATGGTCTGCCGGACGCCGCCGACCTGGAAGTGCCGGCCGGCGCCCTTGGCGAGGCTGTGGAAGCCGGCGGCGACGGCCGCCAGGTGCTCGGCGTCCTCCCGGCCGAGGCCGCTGGAGACGCCGGTGGCCAGGCCGTCGCTGGACAGGATTACCGCGTGCCGAAGGGTCGCGACGCGGCCGACCAGGTCGTTGAGGAGCCAGTCGAGGCTCCCGGACGGCGGTGTTGTTGCGGTCATGATTCGGTTCCTTCTGCTGGTGCGGGCGGTGCGTCCGGCGGCTGGTGCGCCGGGGGGACGGAGCGGACGGGGGCGGCCGGCAGCGCGGGAGGCACCGGCGCGGAGGGGAGCGCGACCCGCAGCCGGGGCGGGCGGCCGGGCTGCGGCGCGGCCGGCGCGACCCGCGCGCCGGGGCGGTCGCCGGGCGCGGCCGGGTCGGGCTCGGAACGGACGACGGTCAGCGAGGCGGGCTGCAGCCGGTCGCCGCGGCCGCGGGCGAAGCCGCGCTGGAACGAGGCGAACGCGGAGCGGGCCTCCTCGGGGCTGCGCTCGCGGGCCGACTCGGGGGTCTCGGGGCTTGTGCCGGCCCGGAGTTGGGGCGCGAGGCTGGCCTGCCGGACCCGGCGTGGCAGCAGCCCCCCGGCCACCGGCGTGAGCGGCGTGACGGGCGCACCGGACACCCCGGCGGCCTCGGACACCTCAGCAGCCGCGGGCACCGCAACAGGCGCAACAGGCGCGGCGGGCTCGGCGTCCTCCGTCCGCCGGTGCCGCCCCGTCCCGGATGCGCCCTCAACGGCCGCTTCCTGTCCGGGAGTTCGCCGTCGCGGCAGCCCGCCGGGCTTCGCGGACGGGTCGGCGGCGGACGGGCGCGGCCCGCCGAGCACCTTCGCGGGCGCGGCATGCGCGGGCGCGGCGTGCGCGCGGCCGGGTTCGGCGGTGCCGGCGGCCCGGCGGTGGGTGGTGTCGTCGGCGGCGGGGCGGGCCCCGTCGGGGGCCATCTCGGCGGCGTCGGCGAGGAGTTCGCGCGGGATCAGCACCACGGCGGAGGTGCCGCCGTACGGGGAGGGCCGCAGGTGGACCCGGATGCCGTGCCGGCGGGCCAGCCGGGAGACCACGAACAGGCCCAGCCGGTCGGTGTCGGCGAGGTCGAACTCCTGCTCCACGGCGAGGCGCTGGTTGATCTCACCGAGGTGCTGCTCGTTCAGGCCGAGGCCGCGGTCGTCGATCTCCAGGCAGAAGCCGTGCGCGACCACCTCGCCCTGGACGGTGACCTGGGTCTGCGGCGGGGAGAACACCGTGGCGTTCTCGACGAGTTCGGCGATCAGGTGGGTGACGTCGGCGACGGCGGAGCCGAGCAGTCCGGTGCCGGGGAACGGCCGGACGATGACCCGGGCGTAGTCCTCGACCTCGCCGACGGCGGCGCGCACCACGTCGACCATCCGGACCGGCTTGCGCCAGGCGCGGCCGGGCGAGCCGCCGGAGAGGATGATCAGGCCTTCGGCGTGCCGGCGCATGCGGGTGGTGAGGTGGTCGAGCCGGAACAGGTCTTCGAGTTCGCGCGGGTTCTCGGTGCGGCGCTCCATGGTGTCGAGCAGGGTGAGCTGACGGTGCAGCAGCACCTGGGAGCGGCGGGCCAGGTTGACGAAGACGGCGGAGACGCCGCGGCGCAGCTGGGCCTGTTCGACGGCGGCCTCGACGGCGACCCGCTGCACCTCGTTGAAGGCGCGGCCGACCTGGCCGATCTCTCCGGTGCCGAAGTCGAGTTGGGGGACTTCGGCGACCACGTCGACCTCTTCGCCGAGGCGCAGCCGGTGCATCACGGAGGGCAGTCGGTTGGCGGACAGGTCGGCGGCGGCGTTGCGCAGGCCGACGAGTTCGCGCACCAGGCGGCGGCCGATGCGGTAGGAGACGGCGATGGAGATCACCACGGCGAGCAGGCCGACCAGGCCTGCGACGCCGCCGCGCAGCAGGGAGTTGACGGCGTAGGCGTGGGCCTGGTCGCCGATCTTGGAGGCCAGGCGGGCGTTCATGGTGGCGATGTCGTTGAGGACCCGGTCGGCGTTGTCGCCCCAGTTGTCGACGGGGCCGCCGCGGACTTCGGCGGCCCGGTCGGTGGCGTTGTCGAAGCCGGTTTCGGCGAGGGTGAGGGCGTGCCAGGCCTCGCTGTTGCGCAGTTCGATGTAGTCGTGCTGGTCCTGCTGGTCGAGTTCGGCGACGTAGACCCGGAACAGGGTCTGCTGGGCGTGCATGGCGTCCAGCGCGATCTGCTGCTTGCGGATGTCGGTGGCGGCGGTGGCGGTTCCGGCCCGCAGGGCGCGCATCGCGGCGGTCTCCTGGGCCAGGTAGTCGGTGGCCCGGGTGAGTTCGACCAGCAGGGTGCCCTGGCGGGGCAGTGCGCCGCTCTCCTTGGCGACGAAGGAGGACCGGAAGGCGAAGACCGGTCCGATCAGGGCGCTGTAGTCCTTGAGCGCGCCGTCCCAGCTGGATTGGTGCTGGCCGATCTGGCTGCGGACGGCGGCGAGTTCGTCGGCGGACGCGAGGAGGTCGTGGAGGCGGGCGCGCTGGTCGCCGTCGAGCTTGCCGGCGTCGCGGCTGCCCGCCTGGTAGCGCAGCAGTTGCAGGTCCCGGTCGGTGACGGTCTGGGACTTCAGGTAGGAGTCGGTGTAGGCCTTGTTGGCGGGGTCGGCGAGGCGCAGCACGGCGGCGGTGCGTTCGATGCGCAGGTCGTCGACGTACTGGTCGGCGGGGCCGCCGAAGGCCGTGTAGGTGTCGCTGAGGTCGAGTTGGTTCCACACGCCGCTGGTGGTGATCAGTGTGGAGTAGGCCCACAGGCCGCCGAGCGCCACGATGGGCACCAGGAGCAGCGCGATGATCCTCGCGCGGATCGAGCTGCGGCGCAGGCGCATGTGGGTCCTCTGGTGGTCCTCGGTCGGTGTGGTCGCCGGGCACGAGCGGCCGGGGGCAGGAATGAGCATGAAGAGGTACGGAGGGGTACGAGAGCCGCGAGCCTACTACTTACTGACCGTCCGTTCGTAGGGTGAATTTGCATCGTGATCGTGTGGTGTCCGTATCGTCCTTTAATTTCCTCACCAGCGTCCTTCAGTGCCCCCACCTGCGGCACTGTGCCCGGTGCGGGGTGTCGTCGGGCGGTGACTCTGGGCAGCACCGCGTCGATCGGGTAGCTTCGCCGGTGCCGCCCTCCGCCTGTGCGATCCGGGGCGGGGATCGGCGGAACGGGGGTACCGTGCGAGAGATCAGCAGCCCCGCGCTCGGCAGCTCGGCGGTGACCGGCGGGCTGGCCGACTCGGTGTTCGACCGGGCCGAGCGCGAACCGCGGCTGGTGCAGTTGTCCCGCTGGGCGGACGGCGCCTGGCGGCCGGTGACGGCCGTTCAGTTCCGCGACGAGGTGCTGGCCCTCGCCCGGGGTCTGCTCACCCGCGGGGTGCGCTACGGCGACCGGGTCGCGGTGATGTCCTCCACCCGCTACGAGTGGACGCTGTTCGACTACGCGCTCTGGTCGGTCGGGGCGATCCCGGTGCCGGTGTACCCGACGGCGGCGCCCGAGCAGGTGCGCTGGATCCTGGCCGAGACCTCGGCGGTGGCCTGCGTGGTCGAGGACGAGGACCAGGCGATGACGGTCGGCGCGGTCTGCGACGCGCTGCCGGCGCTGACCGGCATCTGGCAGCTCGACCGGGGCTGCGTCGAGCAGTTGATGGCCGACGGGCAGGAAGTGCCGAACGCCCTGGTGCACCGTAGACGGGTCGGGGTGACGCCGGATTCGCTGGCCAGTGTCATCTACACCTCGGGCACCACCGGCCGTCCGAAGGGCTGTCTGCTGACCCACGGCAACTTCGCGGCGGTGGCGGACGCGGTGCTGGACGGCTGGGCCGAGGTGTTCTCCGACACCGGCGGCGACCAGCCCGCCACCTTGCTGTTCCTGCCGCTGGCGCACGTGTACGGCCGGCTCACCCAGGTCGCGGCGATCCGCGGCGGCATCCGGATCGGCCACCACGCCAAGCTGGCGGCGGACAGTCTGCTGCCGGCCCTGGCGGCGTTCCGGCCGACCTTCCTGCACGCGGTGCCGTACATCTTCGAGAAGATCCACCGCCGGGCCCGGGAGGCCGCCGAGGCGTCGGGCCGGCTGGAGACCTTCCTGCAGGCCGAGCAGGTGGCGATCGAGTGGGCGACGGCCTGGGAGCGCCGGGCGCACCGCAAGGGCCCCGGCCCGTCCCCCGCGCTGCGGCTGCGGCACGCCGTGTACGAGCGCCTGGTGTACCAGCGGGTGAGGGCCGTGCTCGGCGGCCGGGTGCGCTCGGTGATCTCCGGCGGGTCCATGCTGAGGCGGGAGTTGGCGCTGTTCTTCGCGGGCGCGGGCATGACGGTGTACGAGGGCTACGGCCTGACCGAGACGACCGCCGCGATCACCGCCAATCCCCCGGACCGGCCCAGATTCGGCACCGTCGGCCGCCCGGTGCCGGGCGCGGCGGTGGCGATAGCCGAGGACGGCGAGGTGTGGGTGCGCGGCGCCGGCGTGTTCTCCGGCTACCTCAACCATCCGCGCTGTACGCAAGAGGCGCTGCACGGCGACTGGTTGGCCACCGGCGACCTCGGTTCGCTGGACGAGGACGGCTACCTGACCTTGACCGGCCGCAAGAAGGAGGTGATCGTCACCTCCAGCGGCAAGAACCTCGCCCCCGCGATCCTGGAGGAGCGGGTGCGGGCCCATCCGCTGGTCGCCCAGTGCCTGGTGGTGGGCGACAACCGGCCGTACCTGGCCGCGCTGATCACCCTCGACCCGGTGGCCCTCGCGCACTGGCTCAAGTCCCGCGGCCGCCCGCAGCTGGACATTCACGGGGTGCTCACCGACCACGAGCTGCACCAGGAGGTGCAGCGGGCCGTGGCCGCCGCCAACACCACCGTCTCGCGCGCCGAGTCGATCCGGGCCTTCCGCTTGCTGCCGCACGAATTCACCCTGGACGACGGCCTGTTGACGCCCTCGCTGAAGATCCGCCGAGCAGCGGTGGCGGACCGCTACGCGCAGGACATCGACGAGCTGTACGCCGGCTGAACGGCCGGCCCGTTCCGGCCTCTGACGCTCCGCCATTAAGGCAACCTCAACGCACGGTACGGCGGTTGACCGATCTCCGACAGTCCCCTTGACCGCCGGGATTGGTCCAGTCCATTGTGTGCACCTGGCCCGGTGCGGCAGGGCCGCGACCGACCCCCGCCCCTCCGGGAGTCACGTCTTCTCTCCTCCCCCACACTGGAGTTGATCCGTGCTCAGTTCCGCACGCCGCCGTCTCGCGACGGCTGCCGCCGCCACCGTGCTGGCCGCCCTCGCCACCGCCCCGGCCGCACACGCCGATGCCCCGGCCGCGCACGCCGGCGCCCCGACGAACACGGCTGCCGACGCCCCCGCGGTCAACCTGGCCACCAACCCTGGATTCGAGATCCCCACCCTCCCGCTCGCCGACTGGGGCTCCATCCCCGGCTGGCACTGCACGGCCGGCGAGGGCGCCGCCACCACCGCGGCCCACACCGGCGGCTCCGCGCTGGCCATCACCCCGGCCTCCGCCGACTCCACCGGCCAGTGCACCCAGACCCTCGCGGTGCGCCCCAACACCAGCTACACCTACCGGGCTTGGGTGCACGGCTCGTACGCCTTCATCGGCGCCACCGGCACCGGCCACGACGTCCCGCCGGCCTGGACGGCGTCCACCGGCACCGGCTGGCAGCAGCTGTCCACCACCTTCACCACCGGCGCCGCCACCACCTCCGTGCAGCTGTACGTGCACGGCTGGTACGGCCAGGGCCCGATCGCGGTGGACGACGTCAGCGTCACCGGCGACATCCCCGCGCCCGCGTACGCCACCTGGAACGCGCCGACCTCGGACAAGGTGGTCTTCCTGACCATCGACGACGGCTGGTTCCGCACCCCCGAGGCCGCGCAGCTGATCGCCGACCGCAAGCTCCCGGTCACCGCGTTCCCGCTGCCCATGCCGGAGGGCTTCGAGCAGGACTACTTCAGCCGGATCACCGCCGCGCCCGGCTCCTCCATCCAGGACCACACCGTCTCACACCGCGACCTGACGACGCTGTCGCTCGCCGAGCAGCAGGCCGAGATCTGCGACGCCCGCGACGCGGTCACCGCCCGCTACGGCACCACGCCGACGATCCTCCGCCCGCCGTACTTCGCCTTCGACGCCAACTCCCAGCAGGCCGCCGCGAACTGCGGCATCAAGTACCTGCTGACCGCCACCGCCGACTTCACCTCCGGCGCCTCGAACGTCTACCACGGCGGCCCGCTCCAGCCCGGCGACGTGATCATCCTGCACTTCACCGACACCCTGGCGAGCGACCTCCAGCGCGCCCTGGACGCGGCCGCCGCGGCCGGCCTGAAGCCCGCCGCGCTGACCGACTACCTTCACTGACCCTCGCCGCCGCGCGGATAAGGCTGACGTATTGTCAGTCCGTGGCGGTTCACGAACACCGGTGCCCGGGCCCCTCCCATGGGCCCGGACACCGGCTCACGCGTCCCTCACGGACAAGCGACTGCTCCGGGGATCAGACGCCCGCGGAGAAGCTCGGCAGGTAGCCGTACGCCTGGCCCGAGGAGTTCGGGTGGTAGCTGTCGCTGACCGGCAGCGTGGTGCTGTTCAGCCACTGCGAGGACGAACCGCAGATCTCGTGGGTCGAGAAGATCGTCCGGACGTCCTTGAAGGTGAACCCGGCCGCCGCAACCTGCTTGGAGATCACCGAGTCCAGGGTGTCCGCCGCGCCGTTGATCGCGGTCCGCTTGGTGTCCGAGATGCCGACGATGCAGTTGCCCGGCACCTGGTACAGGTGCGGGTAACCCAGCACCACCACATGCGCGTTGGGCGCCTTCGCCTTGATCTGCGAGTACAGGTTGGAGAGCTTGCCCGGCAGCGTGTTGGTGGCGTAGCTCTTCGCCGTGTTCACGGCGCTCAGACACGAGGCCTCGCTGCTCAGCACACAGGTCTGCATGGTCGACGCGAAGCCCGCGTCGTTGCCGCCGATGGTGATCGAGACCAGGGTGGTCGTCGAGCTCAGCGAGCTGATCTGGTTGGCAAGCACGTCGTTGGTGGTCGCACCCGAGCAGGCGACGAACTTGAACGACGTCGGGGCGTGGGCGTTCTTCCACAGCTGCGGGTAGGCGTTGGTGCTGCGGCTGCAGCTGCCGCTCTCGCTGGTGTAGCTGCCCGAGCCGACACCCGCCGAGTAAGAGTCGCCGAGCGCCACGTAGTTGACGCCGGCGGCGCTCGCCTGGGTGGCGGCGGCAAGAGTGGCGATGGACAGGGCTGCCGCGGTGAGAGCGACGGTTACGGCACGAACGCGAGTCATCTTTCCTCCAATGAGTGATGCAGGCCACACATTGGATACCAGCCAGTAGCCTCGTGGGGAAGCGGTCATGCCAAAGAATTTGACGAACACTCATCCAACGGACACCTGAAAATCGCTACGCGCGGAGACCCACCCCTGACCTGGGCTGCGGAAATTCCCTCCAGCCCCCTCCCGAACGCCCGATCACCCAATTTTTCACCTGACGCACCGTCAACTCCCGCCCCATCTCCGAGCGCGACGACGGCGTGACACTCCGTGCCCGACTTCCGGGTCAACGTGCCGACACGCGCCGCCACTTGAACGCACCCGACGCCGAACTCCGGACACTGGACGGCGATTTCCGGACGCCAGGTCCGGGCCATCAGCAGCGAGGCGCAGGCCGGCGCGCAACACTTCCCTGCTCGCCCCGCCCGCCACCGCCGAGCAGCGCGCCGCGACCGGACCTGGCACCCGGTCGAGCGACAAGCGTGAGCCCCGACGGTTCGTCACCCACCCGTCCGACTCCACCGATCGCGACGATCACGCCCCGTGTCGACACCCCCGAGCAGCTTCGTCACGGTCCGAAGTCACCCGCCCGTCGAAATCCACCCACCCGCCCGCCACGGAAATCACAAATGCCCACCGGATTTCCGAAGAAATTCCGCCGCCAAAAACCCGGGCGCCGACGGTCCCGGAAATCGCCGGTCTTCCCGCGAGAACCACCTCCGAATTGAACAGCAGACCCGCCCCGGAGGAGGAATTCGAACCACCCGAGAGCGACCGCGGGCGGAGCCCGCCCCGAGCTCTCCGCTTCGCGCGGGCCACCGCCACGCGCACCCGAACTCCCGCGCGCGATCCCCCCCTTGGCGCGGCTTCAACCGCGCCAGGACGTGATCCACGCCACACGTCTCCCCCGGTCGCGCGGCCCGCGCGCCGGGTTCCGACATATACGCGCGCAAATTCCGTTCCACACCTCGGCAAACCGCGCCATACGACGGGAATACCCCGACAGCGTGAGGCGGATCACAGCCGACAATCGCCTTTCGCCCGCCCCGGCGACCGGTCTTGTCCGCGTTCGCCGCCGACCTGTGCGACGGGCACGCCCTACCGGGCGGTAATCATGTACAAGACCATTCGCAAGGCGACCAGGGCCGTTGTCGTCATTACCTCAACCGCAGCGGCCGCCCAAGGTGTGACGGGCCCGGAGCGCGGAGCACCCGACTTGCGCCGCCCGACAGTCATCAATCAATTGATGACTGTCAACGCTGAAACATCGAGCACCCGGCTCAGCGCAACCGGCAGCCCTCGAGCGGCAGTTCCTCGATCGTCTCGTTCGCCGACGCCGGAACCCCCAGCACCGCGACCGCCGCCGCCACCGCCGCCCGGGCCTGGTACAGGCCGGGGGTTCCCCAGCCGAGGAGTTCGACCGCCAGCCCGGGGGCGACGAGCAGCCGTCGGTAGTGGCGGCCGGACGCCGGATCGGGTGCGGACGGGCCCGCGCCGTGCAGCGCCGCGGCCATCCGCACACGCGCGCACTCGTGGCCGCCGTTCGCCGAGCCGACCCGGTCGTACAGGTAGCCGAGGTACAGCGGCGGGCCGATCCGGGCCTGAGCCTCCTCCCCCGCCTCGCGGGCCAGCGCGGCGCCCGGGTCGCCGGCGTCCTCCGTCTCCAGCGAGCCACCGGGGAGGCTGACGATCCCGTCCCGCGGGTTGACCAGCGTGAGCACCCGGCCGTCGGGGGCGAACAGCCAGCCCCAGGACTGCTTCACCGGCAGCCCCTCCGGTACCGCGATCCCCGCGTGCCAGGGCCACCCGGCATTCGGTCGGCGCCGGACCCGCCCGAGCAGTTCGGAGATCTCCGGGCTGTACTCGATGCCCATGCCACTCCCTCCGCACTCCGGGCGGCCACCCTCGCCACCTGATGATCTTCCCCGAACACCCGACCGATGAACAGCCCCGGCCGCCGGTCGGGTCACCGTCCCACCTGTCCCATCGGCCTCCGCCGCCTCTCCGCTCCCGGCCTGTCACCCGTACCTGTGATACTCGGTACCGGCCCGACCAGATGAAAGCGACGAGGAGTGACAGACATGCTGCGGGGAGCTTCGACGTGAGGCTGCTGCACACCTCGGACTGGCACCTTGGCCGTTCCTTCCACCGCGAGAACCTGCACGAGGCGCAGCGCGCGTTCCTCGACCACCTGGTGGCCACCGCCGTCGCCGAGCGGGTGGACGCGGTGCTGGTGGCGGGTGACGTGTACGACCGCGCGCTGCCGGGTCTGGAGGCCGTCGCGCTGTTCGACGACGTGCTGTGGCGGCTGGCCGAACGGAACATCCCGACCGTCTTCATCAGCGGCAACCACGATTCCGCGCGCCGTCTCGGTGTCGCGTCCCGCCTGATCGAGCGGGCTGGCATACACCTGCGCACCGATCCGGGCGCGCTCGCCGAGCCGGTGCTGCTGGACGACGAGCACGGGCCGGTGGCGGTGTACGGGCTGCCGTACCTGGAACCGGCGTTGGTGCGGGAGCGGCTGGGGCTGGCGAAGGGCGGGCACGAGCAGGTGCTGGCGGCGGCGATGGACGCCGTCCGGGCCGACCTCGCCGCGCGCCCTGCGGGCACCCGGGCCGTGGTGCTGGCCCACGCGTTCGTGACGGGCGGCGAGCCGAGCGACAGTGAGCGCGACATCGCGGTGGGCGGCGTGCAGTCGGTGCCGTCCGGGGTGTTCGACGGCGTGCACTACGTGGCCCTCGGGCACCTGCACGGCAGCCAGACCCTCGCTCCGCACCTGCGCTACTCGGGCTCCCCGCTCGCCTATTCGTTCTCCGAGACGAACCACCGCAAGTCGATGTGGCTGGTCGACCTGGACGCCGAGGGCGCCGTCGAAGCCACCCGGATCTTCTGCCCGCAGCCCCGGCCGCTGGCCCAACTGCGCGGCCGCCTGGACGATCTGCTCACCGCCGACGAGCACGACTGGGCCCGCGACGCCTGGGTGCAGGCCACCCTGACCGACCCGGTGCGCCCGGTCGATCCGATGGAGCGGCTGCGGGTCCGCTTCCCGCACACCCTGCAGTTGCTGTTCGATCCCGAGGGAGGCGAGCAGGCCGCGGCGCAGTCGTACGCGCAGCGGGTCAGCGGGCGCAGCGACCAGGAGGTGGTGGAGGGTTTCGTCGCCCATGTCCGCCCGGGGCGGGAGTTGGACGACACCGAGCAGTCCTGGCTGCTGGAGGGCCTGGAGTCGGTGCGCCGCACGGCCGCCGGCCGGGCCGAGGAGAACGGCCGATGAACCTCTCGAAGGGGAGCGCCCGATGAGGCTGCACCAGCTCACCGTCACCGCGTTCGGCCCGTTCGCGTCCACGGAGCGGATCGACTTCGACCGGCTCACCGCGTCCGGCCTGTTCCTGCTGCGCGGGGCGACCGGCGCGGGCAAGAGCAGTGTGCTGGACGCGGTCTGCTACGCGCTGTACGGCGAACTGCCGGGCTCGCGCAAGAGCAACGGCGTGCGCAGCGACCACGCCGACCAGGGGCGCCGCACCGAGGTGGTGCTGGAGGCGACGCTCGGCGGGCGCCGGCTGGAGATCACCCGCAGCCCGGAGCAGCTCCGCCCGAAGAAGCGCGGTGCGGGCTTCACGCAGGACAAGGCGCAGACGCTGCTGCGCGAGTGGGCCGCGGACGCCGGCGAGGGCGAGCCCGGCTGGGTCGCGGTCAGCAAGTCGCACCAGGAGGCCGGCGAGGAGCTGACCCGGCTGCTCGGCATGAACCGGGACCAGTTCTGCCAGGTGGTACTGCTGCCGCAGGGCGACTTCGCGCGGTTCCTGCGCGCGGACTCCAAGCAGCGCGCCGAGTTGCTGGGCAAGTTGTTCGACACCAGCCGGTTCGAGCAGTTGGAACGCTGGGCGGCGGAGCGCCGCCTGCGCCAGGAGCACGAGGTGCAGGCCGGCCGGCAGAGGCTGCGCGACCTGGCGGCCCGCGCCGAGGAGGCCGCCGGTCCGCTCGCGGAGGACGCCGCCGCGCACCGGCCCGACGAGAACGCCTCCGCCTCGGACGTGCTGGCCTGGGCGGCGATGCTGCGCGGCACGGCCGCCGAACGCGTCACCGCGACGGCGCTCGCGCTGGAGGCCGCCGAGTCCGCCCGCACCCGGGCCCGCGCGCACCTGGACGCCCAGCGCACCTTGGCGGACCGCCAGCACAACTACCACTCCGCGCTCGACAAGCATCTCCAACTCACCGCCACCGCCCAGGAGTCGGCCGCCGACCGGTCCCGCCTGCGGCTCGCGCTGGCCGCCGAGACCCTGGCCCCCCTGCGCTCCCTGCACCGCAGCGCGCTGGCCGCCCACACCGCCGCCACCGCCACCGAGTCCACGCACACCGCCACACTCAACACCCGGTCCGCCGCCCCCTGGGCCGCCCAGCTGCTCGGCGACCTCCCGCTCGCCGCCGCCGAACGCGCCCTGCACACCGAGGCGGCCCGCCTGTCCGGGGCCCGCGCCGACGAGCAGCGACACGCCCAACTACTGGTCGAGCGCGGCGAGTTGGCCGCCGAGCAGAAAAAGGCGGACGACCTGGCGGAGGAGTCGCAGGACTGGCTGTCCGGCTTCGACGACCAGCTGAAGCAGCTGAACGCCGACCTCGACGCGGCCCGCGACGCCCACACCCTGCTCGCCCAACTCGACGCCCAGCACGCCGATCTGACGCTCCGTCAGGGCGCTGCTCACCGCCACCACCGACTCCTTTCCTCACTCACCGCCACCGAGGCGGAGGTGCACGCCCTGACGGGCGCCGCGCTGGACGCCCGGTCCCGCACCCTGGACCTCCAGGAACGCCGACTCGCGGGCATGGCCGCCGAGTTGGCCGCCCAGCTGGCCGCCGGCGAACCCTGCCGGGTGTGCGGCTCGCCGGAACACCCGAACCCGGCCCGCCCCTCAGCCGACCAGGTCACCGCCGCCGACGAGCAGCGCGCCCGCGCCGCCCAGCACGCGGCGGAGGGCGAACTCGACGCCGCCAAGCGCCGGTTGAGCACCCTGCAGGCCGACACCGCGGCCGCCGAAACCGCTTCCGGCGGCCGCTCGGTCGCCGAACTCTCCCTCACCCTCGAAGAGTTGAACTCTTCTCGCCGCACCGCACTGCACACCGCGGAACGACTGGTCCCCCTGGGCCAGCAGGTCGAACGACTCGAGCACGAGCGCAAGGCCCGCCACGAGCGGCTGCGCCAGGCGGGCGAGCGCGGAGCCGTCCTCGCCGACCGGCTCGGCGCCGTCACGGCCGCACTCGACGCGCTGGCCGGCCGGATCGCCGCCGCCCGCGGCGACGCCCCGTCCGTCGCGGCCCGCGCCACCGCGGTGGACGCCCTCGCCGCCGCCGTCACCGCCGTCCTCGACGCCGCCCGCACCACCACCGAAACCACCCGCCGCCTCGCCGAGGCCACCGACGCCCTCGAACAGGCGGCCGCCGACGCGGGCTTCACCGACCTGCCCGCACTCGCCGCCGCCGAACTCCCCGCCCACCAACGCGACGCCCTGCAACGGCGGTTCGAGCAACTGGACGCCGCCCTGGAACAGGCCGCAGCCCGCCTCGCCGACCCCGACCTGCGCGCGGCCGCCGAACTCCCGCCCGCGGACGCCGCATCCGCACACGCCGCCGAGGAACACGCCACGGCCGTCCTGCGCACCGCCGACACCGCACACGGCACCGCCACCGCCCGGGTCACCGCCCTGGCCCGGATCACCGCCGACCTGACCGCCCTCGCCGACGCCTTCGCCCCCGTCCTCGACGCCTACGCCCGGATCAGCCGCCTCGCCGCCCTGCTCGCGGGCGCCCCCGCCGAGAACTCCCTGCGCATGCGCCTGGAGTCCTACGTCCTGGCCGCCCGCCTCGAACAGGTCGCCGCCGCCGCCAGCCAGCGCCTCCTCAAAATGTCCGGCGGCCGCTACACCCTGGTCCACAGCGACGGCCTGGTCTCCGGCAACAAGCGCTCCGGCCTCTCCCTCCACGTCGTCGACGCCTGGACCGGCCGCGAACGCGACACCGCCACCCTCTCCGGCGGCGAATCCTTCTTCGCCTCCCTCGCCCTCGCCCTCGGCCTCGCCGACGTCGTCACCGACGAGGCCGGCGGCATGCCCCTCGACACTCTCTTCATCGACGAGGGCTTCGGCACCCTCGACGAAAACACCCTCGAAGAAGTCATGGACGTCCTCGACTCCCTCCGCGAACGCGACCGCGCCGTAGGCATCGTCAGCCACGTGGCCGACCTCCGCACCCGCATCCCCGCCCAACTCCTCATCCGCAAACACCGCCACGGCTCCACCACCCACCACACCACCCGCGACGACACCTGACGCGTTGCGCCGGTGCCGCCGACCCGCTCATCCAGTAGCCGAACACCTGCCGCTACGAAGGCTCGCCGCCTGCCAGGAAGTCCGCCGCCACTCGGCCCCAACTCCTGATGTCCGCCAAGGTCGTGGCCGTGTGGAGGCGGGCGTCGGGGAGGTGGGCGGCGAGGGCGGTCGCGGTGGCGGTCGGGTGGATGGGGTCGGTGGGCCAGGTGAGGATCAGGGTGGGGTGGGGGAGGTCGCGGAGGCGGTCGGGGGTGGGCAGGTCGGCTTCGGCGGCGGCGCGGAGGACGGACGGGACGAGGTGCTCGGCGGCGTCGAACTCGGTGGCGTACTGCGGGACTTCGGCGAGCACCGCGGGCGGCCCGCCGATCTTCGCGGCTGCTCCGAGCGTGCCCGTGCCGCGCCGTTCCACCAGGGCGGCGGCGGCTCGCAGTCCGGCCCGTCGCGGGTCGCGGGCCGCCCAGGCGACGGCGGGGATGGCCAGCACCAGGCGGTCGAACCGTTCGGGGCGGGCGAGCGCGGCCCACAGGACGGTCGCGGTGCCCATGGACGCCCCGAGCCCGGTGACGGGTGCGTCCGGCGAGAGGTGGTCGCAGAGCGCGAGCAGGTCCTGGGCGAGCGCGGGGTAGCCGAAGTCCTCGGCGACGGCGCGCCCCGTCGAGTACCCGTGGCCGCGCGCGTCGTACCGGGCCAGCCGGTGCGTCGCGGTGAGCGGCGTCCAGTCGAACAGGCCGGCGCGCCTCTCGTGGGCCCGGCTGGAGAGCGAGCCGTGCGCGTGCACGGCGAGCGGGCCGTCCGCCGGCCCGGCCACCTCGAAGGCGAGCGTGGCGTGCGGACGTTCCAGCAGGCCGCCGACGGGCCCGGCGCTCGGCGCGAAAACGGTCATGGACCGATTGTCTGATGGATCATCAGCCGGAGCACGCGGCCCGCTGGGCCTGCTGCCAGGTGCAGACCGGACACAGCGTGGATCCTGGCGTCTCGGCCGGGTACTCGGTCTCCTCACCGCACAGCACGCACGTGGCACGCTCACCGGGCCCGCCGGCCAGCAACCCGCGGCGCGCCTGCTCCGGGTCGGCGGACACCTCGCAGACCTGCCCGGCACTCTCCGACTGCTGCTCTGCCATGCGCCCAGGGTACGTCCCCTGCCAGCGGGCCCCGCCCCGCGGACCGATTGCGCGGAGGCGGGTGCGGATCGATCCTGGAAACCGACCGTGTACATCCCCTCGTGATCACCTCCGGGGTGCTCCATGACGAACCAGTCGAACGCCGCCACCACCACCGCTCCCCCGCCCGCCGACCCGGCCGGCCCCGCACCCGCGGCACCGTCCGAGCCACCGCCCCGCGCAGACCTGCGGCGGTCCTGGTCGCCACCGACCGCGCAGAGCATCGAGCTCGCGCCCGAGGTCACGGCCTACGCGGGCCGACGGTAGCGGGCAGCCATGACGGACGACCGGACACCGCGCACCGTCCCGGAGTTCACCGCGGCCCTGCACGCGCACTCCGAGAGGTACTGGCACAACCACCCGTTCCATCTCAGGCTGCACCAAGGCGGGCTGAGCGAGGCGGAGTTGCGATCCTGGATCGCCAACCGCTGGTACTACCAGAAGTGGCTGCCCCAGAAGGACGCGGCGGTGATCGCCAACTGCCCCGTCCCGGAGGTCCGCCGCCGCTGGGTCAAGCGCCTCGCGGACCAGGACGGCACCGCGCCCGGCCAGGGCGGAAACGTCGACTGGCTCGCCCTCGCCGAGGCCGCCGGGCTCAGCCGGGACGAGGTGCTGGACGAGCGTCATGTCCTGCCGGGCGTGCGCTTCGCCACGGACGCCTACGTGAACTTCGCGCGCACCCGCCCGTGGATCGAGGCCGTCGCCGCCTCGCTCACCGAACTGTTCTCGCCGGGCCTGATGCGCGAGCGGCTCACCGCCCTGCGCACCCACTACGGATGGGTGGAGCCCGCCGGCCTCCGGTACTTCGAGCAGCGTCCGGCCGTGGCCGACGCCGACTCGGCCCACGCACTGGGCCTGGTCACCGAGTACTGCACGAGCCGTGAGCAGCAGGACGCGGCGCTGGCCGCGCTCTCCTTCAAGTGCGACGTCCTCTGGTCGATGCTCGACGCCATCGAGCACGCGACCGCGGCGGGCTGACGGGTGACCACGGCGGCGGAGGGCCCCTGGCGCCTGCGCCGGGGCGTCCGGCTCGGCCACGACCGGGTGCGGTCCGTGCCGGTACTGCTGCATCCGGACGGCGTGCTGGTGCTCGGCGAGACGGCCGCCGCCGTGCTCGCACGCTGCGACGGCGCCACCGGCACGACGGCGATCCTCGCCGCACTGGAACGGGAGTACGCCGGGGTGCGACCAGCCGAGGTGCGGTCCTTCCTCGCCTCGCTGGCCGACCAGCACCTGCTCGCAGCCGGCCCGGCCCTTCCCGCAACGCCCGAGCCCCCTCCCGAGACACCCGAGCCCCTTCCCGAGAAGCCCGAACGTCAGAACACTGACCGACCCGCCGCCCGCCCGTACGGCCTGCTCGCCGAACTGACCTACCGCTGCCCGCTGCGCTGCGCCTACTGCTCCAACCCGGTCGCGCTCGACGCGTACGCCGACGAGCTGAGCCCGGCCGAGTGGCGGCGGGTCCTCGCCGAGGCGCGGGCCCTGGGCGTGCTCCAGGTGCACCTGTCGGGTGGCGAGCCGCTGCTCCGGCGCGACCTGCCCGCGCTGGTGGCGCACGCCCGCGGGCTGGGCCTGTACACCAGCCTGATCACCGGTGGGCAGGCACTCTCCCGGGCCCGGCTGACCGAGCTGGCCGCCGCGGGCCTCGATCATGTGCAGCTCAGCTTCCAGGACGCGACGGCGGCTCCGGCGGACGAGCTGGCGGGCCGGCCCGTGCACGCGCGCAAGCTGGCCGCCGCCGCTCTGGTCGGGGCCGCCGGCCTGGCCCTGACGGTCAATGTCGTGCTGCACCGGCGCAATGTCGACCGGATCCCCGCTCTGATCGACCTGGCGTCGGAGCTCGGCGCGGACCGCCTGGAGCTGGCGAACACCCAGTTCTACGGCTGGGCGCTGCGCAACCGCGCGGCGCTGCTGCCGACCGCTGCCCAACTGGCGGCGGCCGAGGCCGCGGTGACGGCGGCCCGCGAGCGCCTGGCACACCGCATGCAGATCGTCTATGTCGTGTCGGACTACCACGAGAGCTGGCCCAAGCCCTGCATGAACGGCTGGGCCGGCCGTCAGCTCACCGTCGCGCCGAACGGTGACGTGCTGCCCTGCCCGGCCGCCGCGCAGATCCCGGGGCTCGGCGTGCTGAGTGTGCGCGACCGCCCGCTGGCGGACATCTGGTTCGACTCGCCGGCGTTCACCCGCTTCCGCGGCACGGACTGGATGCCCGAACCCTGTCGCAGCTGCGAACGCAAGGAGCTCGACCACGGCGGTTGCCGCTGCCAGGCCTTCCAGCTGACGGGGGACGCGGCCGCCACCGACCCGGTCTGCCGGCTCTCGCCGCACCACGCGCTGGTCACCGGGCTGGTCCGAGGCAGCGAGCCGGACCCCACCCCACCGCTGGTGCCACGCGGCGCCTGAACCGCGAAGGAGGGAAGCCATGCGGCTACGCGTACTCGGCACCGCCGCCGGCGGCGGCCTGCCGCAGTGGAACTGCGCCTGCCCGACCTGCGCCCGGGCCCGCGCGGCCGGCCCGGGAGCCTGGCGGACGCAGGAATGCCTCGCCGTCAGCGCCTCCGACGACGCCTGGTACCTGGTGAACGCCTCGCCCGACCTCCGCGTCCAGCTGCTCGCCGCACCCGAGCTGGCCCCGCCGGACGGCACCCGCGGCACGCCGCTGCGCGGGGTCCTGCTGACCGACGGCGAACTCGACCACACCGCCGGCCTGCTCGCTCTGCGCGAGGGCGCCGAGCTGGACATCCACGCCCCGCCACCGGTCTGGCACAGCCTCGGCGAGGTCTTCCCGCTGCGCGGCCTGCTGGCCCGCTACGGCACCTCCCGCTGGCACCCGCTCGACCGGCAGCTCCGGCTCGGCGGCAGCGAGGACGGCGGGCTGACGGTCGCCGCCTTCCCGGTGAGCGACAAGCGGCCCCGCTACGCCGCCCACGTCGACGCGCCCGGCCCGTGGGCCGTCGCCTACCGCTTCACGGACACCCGGACCGGAGCCTGCGCGGTCTACGCGCCCTCGCTCGCCGACTGGCCGGACGGCTTCGACGCGTTCCTGGCCGGCGCCGACTGCCTGCTCCTGGACGGCACGTTCTGGAGCGACGAGGAGCTGCAGCACGTCGCCGGCGAGCGCCGCACCGCCCGCGCCTTCGGCCACCTGCCGATCGCCGGGCCGGACGGCACCTTGCGGCGGCTGCGCCCGCACCCTGGCGCGCGGCGCCTCTACACGCACCTCAACAACACCAACCCGCTGACCGACCCGGACTCGGACCAGCACAAGGAACTCGCCGCCGAGGGCGTGGAAGTCGCCGCTGACGGCCTGGAGCTGCGGCTGTGAACCGCGCCGACCGTCACACCGCCCCAGCACTCGCTCGAAACGGAGAAGGAAGCGCACCATGACGCCGAATGTGATCGCCCAGGATCCGACCGTCTCGTTCAATCCGATGCGGACCGGCTGGGACTCGGCCCAGCCGCAGCTGGCGCCCAGCCAGGTGAGTGCCGCCGACTTCGGCCAGCTGTTCTCGACGGCCGTGGACGGGCAGGTCTACACCCAGCCGCTGGTCATCGGGTCCACCGTGGTGGTGGCGACCGAGAACAACAAGGTCTACGGCATCCACGCCGTCACCGGCGCGATTCTCTGGTCCAAGTCCCTCGGCCCCACCTGGCCGGCCGCCGCGATCGGCTGCGGCGACCTGGTCCCCAACATCGGCGTGACCTCCACCCCGGTGTTCGACCCCTCGTCGGGGCGGGTCTACCTCACCGCCAAGGTCAACGTCGACGGCGACCCGCACGGCAAGAGCGTGCAGTGGTTCCTGCACAGCCTGGACGTGGCGACCGGCAACGAGCCGCCGAACTGGCCGGTGAAGATCCAGGGCTCCCCGCCGAACAACGCGGGCGTCGTGTTCGACCCGTTCACGGCGCAGCAGCGGACCGGCCTGCTGCTGCTCGACGGCGAGGTGTTCGCCGGGTTCGGCGCGCACTGCGACGCGGACACGTACTTCGGCTACCTGGTCGGGGTGAAGACGGCGACCGGTGCGCTGCGCATGTGGTGCGCGCAGAACACGGGCGGCAAGACGCCGAGGTCCGGGGTCTGGATGGGCGGCGGCGGCCTGGTCTCGGACGGTCCCGGCCGGATCTTCTTCTCCACCGGCAACGGCATCTCGCCCGCGCCCGGCCCGGGCAACCAGCCGCCCGGCCACCTCGCCGAGTCGGTGATCCACGTGTCCAGCAACGGGCAGCTCACCCCGGTGGACTTCTTCAGCCCCGGCAACGCGGACCAACTGGACCTGCACGACCAGGACTTCGGCTCCGGCGGCCCGGTGGCCCTGCCCTCGCCGCCGTTCGGCACCACGGCCCACCCGAAGCTGCTGGTCCAGATCGGAAAGGACGGCCGGGTCTTCCTCCTCGACCGGGACGATCTGGGCGGTCGTGGCCAGGGGCCCGGCGGCTCGGACGGGGCGCTGTCCGTGGCCGGGCCGTTCCGCGGCGTCTGGGGCCACCTGGCGGTCTGGGGCGGTGACGGCGGCTTCGTGTACGTCCCCGAGAACGACGGCCATCTCCGCGCGCTCAAGTACGGCGTCGACGGCACCGGCACGCCCGTCCTGGCCAATGCGGGCACCAGCAGCGCCGAGATCGGCCACTACCCGGGCTCGCCGAGCGTGACGTCCGACGGCATGACCTCCGGTTCGGCGCTGGTCTGGGTCGTCTGCCCCGACCCCAAGGGTTCCGACGGCAGCAACGCGCAACTGCGCGCGTACGACGCGGTGCCGGTCAACGGCGTCCTGATGCTGCGCTGGTCGGCGCCGATCGGGACGGCCGTGAAGTTCGCCAAGGTCGGCGTCGGCTCGGGCCGGGTCTACGTCGGTACCCGCGACGGCCGGCTGATCGCCTTCGGCAGCCCGTCCCAGGCCGCCCTGACGGGTACTCCGGTCGACTTCGGGCAGGTCGCGGTGGGCGCCACCGGCAACGCCACCACGACGGTCACCGCGGCGCGCGGCGTGACCGTCACGGCGATCACCACGGCCGCGCCCTTCAGTGCCAAGCCCCCGGCCCTCCCGGTCACCCTGAACACCGGGGGCACCCTGGCCGTCCCGGTCGGCTTCGCGCCGACCGGTCCCGGTGGGGCGACGGGGACGCTCTCCTTCGCCGTGACGACGAACGGCGTCGCCGGCACGGTGGGCCTCGACCTGCACGGCACCGGCACCCAGCCCGGTTTCGCCGCGTCACCGCCGTCGCTGGACTTCGGCCAGCTGGCCACCCAGTCCTCGATGACGCTCAGCGTGATCGTCACCAACACCGGCACCACGCCCGAGACGATCGGCGGCACCACGTCGTCATCGCCCCCGTTCACGGTCGCCGGCCTGCCCCCGGTCGGCTTCAGCCTCGCCCCGGGCACCTCGCTCGCCGTGTCCGCCACCTACGCGCCGGCCGTCCCGAGCCCGGCCGGCGGCGACAGCTCGCAGTTCACCGTCACCGGCTCGGACGGGCTCTCGGTCACTGTCCCGCTCACCGGTACGGCCGTCGTCGGCGCCCCGCAGCTGACGATCAAGCCGACTTCGGTCGACTTCGGCCAGGTCCCGGTCGGCGGTTCGCTCAGCAGGACCTTCGACATCAAGAACACCGGCAACGTGACGCTGAACGTGACCAAGGCCGCGCCGCCAACCGCGCCGTTCTCCGCTCCCAACCCGATCGCCGAGGGCCAGCAGCTCGGCCCCGACCAGCAGGTCACCCAGACGGTGGTCTTCACCCCCACCACCGCCGGCCAGGCCTCCGGTCACTTCCTGCTCACCGGCGACGACGGCCAGGGCATGCAGACCGTCTCCTTCACCGGCACCGGAGTCACCAGCGGCAGCGTCGCCCCGCCGAGCGCGGACGACTGGACGTTCAACGGCACGGCCGTGCTCTCCGGCACCGACATCGTGCTCACCGAGGCCATCAACAACCAGACCGGATCCGCGCTGTGCGACATGGCCGTGCCCCCCGCGAACCTGCGCGCCCACTTCACGGCCGTCATCGGCGGCGGCTCGGGGGCGGACGGCCTGGCCTTCGTCCTGCTCGACGCGGCCCACGAGACACCGCACGCGCTCGGCGGTGGCGGCGGCGGGCTCGGCTACTCCGGACTGCACGGCCTCGCCGTCACCCTGGACACGTCCAAGAACGCCAACGACCCCTCGGCCAACTTCGTCGCCCTGGCCACCGGCGGCCAGGGCGACGCGCTCGTCTACGCCGCCACCGCGACCAACATCGGCGATCTGCGCACCGGCACCCACACCGTGGACGTGCAGGTCACCGGCGGCCGCGTCCAGGTCACCGTGGACGGCCGGGCGGCGATCGACACCACGGTGACCGTTCCGGCCGGCGTCCTGGTCGGCTTCACGGGCGCCACCGGCGGGCTCAACGACAACCACCGCGTCCAGGGGGTGTCGATCACCTTCTAGCGGCGGGCCGGCCGCCCGGTCAACCGAGGAAGGACAGCCGCAGGGTGCGGTCGGGGTTGTCCCCGTTGGTGTCGATCAGCACGACCGACTGCCAGATGCCGAGGGCGAGCCGGCCGCCCACCACCGGCAGGGTGGCGTGCGGGGCGACCAGCCCGGGCAGCACGTGGTCGCGGCCGTGGCCGGGGGTGCCGTGGCGGTGGCGCCAGCGGTCGTCGGCGGGCAGGAGTTCGCGCAGGGTGGTGAGCAGGTCGTCGTCGCTGCCGGAGCCGGTCTCGATGACGGCGATGCCCGCGGTGGCGTGCGGGACGAAGACGTTCAGCAGGCCGTCGCGTCCGCCGGCGACGTCCCGCAGGAAGTCGTGGCAGCGGTCGGTGATGTCGAGGGCGACCTCTCTGCGGCCGGTGGTGATCTCGAGCGTGGTGGTGTGGAAGGTGTCGGACATGGGGCCATCCTGGCCGATCTTGCGGCCGGTCCCGAAGGGGCGGCCGCCGAACGCCACCCCACCGCAAGGTCGCCCGCCAGGGCGCGCCAGCCTTTCGCAACCGCGCGCCAGGGCTGCCCCGACCGCCCGCGGGAACGCCGAAAGCCCGACGGACTCACGGTCCGTCGGGTTCGTGGCGACGAGCGGCGGGCCGCCCGTCCTCACGTCGGTGCGGTCAGCCGCGGCTGCCGAACATGCTCCGCTTGAGCCGGCGCAGCGGGGCCATCAGCGAGACCCGCACCGAGCGGCGGGGCACGGCGACGGGGACGCTGGGTCCACGCGGCGTCAGTTCTCTTATCAGACCGAGAGCTTCCGCCGTGTCCACCGTCGAGAGCGCGGGGGCGCCGAGCACCGCGAGGTGCCGTTCGATCCGGCGGCCGGTCGTACCCATGCCGCACTGGATCGCGGGCACCCGGGGCCGCGTCCGCACTTGAATCTGTTCCATCTGTTTCCCACCCCTACGAGGCGCCAGGGCCGTGAGGCGAAGACTATCCGGCTACGGCGGTCTTCATGCAACCGTCCTGGTGTTCTGCCACCGTATCGCGCGAACGGAACTGACGTTCACCGAAGTGCGGTGCGCCCGGTCACGACTGCGCATCGGTTGATGGTGCACCATCCAAGCATGACCGGGCGTCAGACGTCGCGGCGGCCCGAGGTGTTCAGAAACTGAACACATACGAGGGATTGACGCCGCCGGAACCTCCAAGCAGTATCTGTATGGACACGGGATCAAGGGCCTGAGCCACCCAAACCCGGTCGGATGAGTTCGAGTATGAACGAATCACCTGCTCATCACATGACAGGCTTCCGGCACCACAGTGAGTCACCTACGGCCGTCTCGACGCTGCGGCGGCCCGACTCCGGCGTGGTGCACGGACCGGCGGTCGACCGTTGAGGGTCGGTCGGACCGCCAACCAGACTGCCGGTGCCGCCACCGATTACGCGCGGCACCGGCGGTCGCGTTTCAGCCGCGCCCGAGGTGCGCCCGTAGGCGCTCGGTAGAGTGGGCGGGGACCGGGCGATCTGCCGGAGCCACCCAATCCCTTCGCGGAGTGAACGCACGTGCCACCCCTGCTCAGCATCGTTCTGCCCGTCCACGGCGTCGAACGCTTCCTGCCGCAGTGCCTGGACTCGCTCCGGGCCGACGGCGCCGCCCCCGGCGAGGTCGAACTGATCGCGGTGGACGACCGCTCCCCCGACCGCAGCGGTGCCCTGCTGGACGCGCACGCCGCCACCGACCCCCGGATGCGGGTCCTGCACCTCGCGGAGAACCAGGGCCTGGGCGGCGCCCGCACGGCCGGCCTCGCCGAGGCCACCGGCACCTACGTCTGGTTCGTCGACAGCGACGACTGGCTGCCCGAGGGCACCATCGACGCGATCCTCGCCGAACTGCGCGCCGAGACCACCCGCGACGTGCCCGCCGACGTGCTGCTCACCGACTTCACGCACGTCTACCACGACGGCGGCGAGGAACCGAACCCCTGGCGGCACGTGCTGGCCGGCTCCCCGCTGGTCTCCGGCTGCACCGCCGCCGAGCACCCGGCGCTGTTCAACTCGGTGCTCGCGGTGTGGAACAAGGTGATGCGCCGGCAGTACCTGCTCGACCTGGACGTGCACTTCGGCCGCGGGTACTACGAGGACATCTCCGTCACCTACCCGCTGCTGCTGGCCGCCGACCGGCTGGTCTACCTCGACCGCCCCTGCTACCGCTACCGGCGCGGCCGCCCGGGCGCCATCACCGCCACCGCCTCGCCCAAGCACGCCGACGCCTTCGCCCAGTACGACGCGATCTTCGCCTTCCTGGACCGCGACGAGCGGGCGAACAAGCTGCGCACCCTGGTCTTCGACCGCACCGTCAAGCAGGCCCTGACCATCTACGACAGCCCCGGGCTGGTCCCGGTCGAGCTGCGCGCCGAGTTCTTCGCCCGGATCACCGGCCACTTCGCCAAGCACCGCCCGGCCGGTTACCGCTTCCCGTCCGGCGTCCGCGGCATCCAGTACCGGCTGGCCGCCCGCGGCTCCCGGCGCGCCTACGCCGAGCTGCGCCGCGGCGGCCGGCTGCCTGGCGCCGTCAAGCGCGGCACCAGGGCGGTCGCGCCCGGGGTGAAGAAGGCGATGCGCAGCAGCGCCCGGTTCACCGCGTACAACGCGTTCCGGCGGCTCCCGATAGACGAGCACCTGGCCGTGTACGCGGCGTACTGGCACCGCGGGTACGCCTGCAACCCGGCGGCGATCTACGAGAAGGCCCGCGAGCTGGCCCCGCAGGTGCGCGGCGTGTGGGTGGTGGAGAACGCGGCGCGGGCCGCGACGATGCCCGAGGGCGTGCCGTACGTCATCGTCAACACCCCGGCGTACCTGAAGGCGATGGCCACCGCCAAGTACTTCGTCAACAACGTCAACTTCCCGCACACGATGGCGAAGCGGACCGGCACGGTGCACGTGCAGACCCAGCACGGCACGCCGCTGAAGGCCATGGGGATGGACCTGCGGGACCATCCGGTCGCGGCGGACGGCATGGACTTCGACCGGCTGCGCGAGGCGGTGTCGCGCTGGGACTACCTGGTGTCGCCGAACCCGCACACCAGCGAGCACTTCGCCCGGGCGTTCCCCGGCACCTACCAGGTCCTCGACACCGGCTACCCGCGCAACGACCGCCTGGTTCACGCCACCACCGAGGAGTGCGCGAAGGTCCGCCGCGACCTGGGCATCGCCCCCGGGCAGCGCACCGTGCTGTACGCGCCGACCCACCGCGAGTCCCGGGGCGGCTACCTGCCGCTGCTGGACCTGCCCGCGCTGGCCGAACGGCTCGGCTCCGGCTGGACGGTACTGGTGCGCACCCACTACTTCCACGACGGCGGCGCGGGCGACCTGACCTCCCTCCCTGGCTCGGCCCGGCTGCTGGACGTCTCCGACCACCCCTCGGTGGAGGACCTGTACCTGGCGGCCGACACCCTGGTCACCGACTACTCGTCGATGATGTTCGACTACGCGGTGCTGGACCGGCCGATCGCCGTGTACGCCCCCGACTGGGAGGAGTACCAGCAGGTCCGGGGCGTCTACTTCGACCTGATGAAGGAGCCCCCGGGCGCGGTCGCCACCGAGCAGGACGCGCTGACCGACGCGCTGCTCGCGGGCGACCCGGAGCCGACCGCCCGGCAGCGCTTCCGGGAGCGGTTCTGCCCGTGGGACGACGGCCGGGCCGCCGAACGGGTGGTCAGCCGGATCTTCCCGGTCCGCAAGTAGCCAGGACCGTCTCACCTGGTGGGGCCGTCTCACCAGGTGAGAGGGTGCTTTCCCACCAGGTGGGCGTGACGAGGATCGCAGTGGCGTGATGCCGCCGTGCGGTGGACGGGCGGCCGGTGCGATGTCGTAGTCTGCGGTTCGAACCCAGTGGTCCGACCTCCGTCCGAGCCGCGTGCCTCGCCCCTCGGCGGGTACCGCCTTGGGCCCCGGGCGGTCCGACCTTCGGCCAGGGAGGGCCCGTTGATCGACCTCGTCACCAAGCTCGTGCTCAAGCCGCTCGCACGTGCCCTCTACCGGCCGACCATCGAAGGCCTGGAGAACGTGCCGCGCAAGGGCGGGGTGATCCTGGCGAGCAATCACCTGTCGTTCGTGGACAGCGTGGTGATCCCGCTGGCCGCGCCGCGTCAGGTGTTCTTCCTGGCGAAGGCCGAGTACTTCACCGGCACCGGGGTCAAGGGCGCGATCTCCCGGTACTTCTTCACCCACGTGATCAACGCCGTCCCGGTGGAGCGCGGCAGCGTCCGGGCCGCCACCGCCTCGCTGGAGGAGGGCCTGGAGATCCTCAACTCCGGCCGGGCGTTCGGCATCTACCCCGAGGGCACCCGCTCGCTGGACGGCCGCCTGTACCGCGGCAAGACCGGCGTCGCCTGGCTGGCCCTGACCGCCGGCGTGCCGGTCGTCCCGGTCGCCCTGGAGGGCTCGGAGCACATCCTCCCGGTCGGCAAGCGCATCCCGCGCCTGCGCAAGATCACCGTCCGGTTCGGCGAGCCGCTGCGCTTCGACGACCTGCACGGCCAGGCCCGCTCCGCGAAGGCCCGCCGGCAGGTCACCGACGAGGTGATGGCCGCCATCCACGCCCTCTCCGGCCAGGAGCTGGCCGAGCAGTACAACGAGTCCCCGAAGGCCGCGTAGGCCCCGGCGGGCCGTCAGGCGGCGGCCACCGGTACGGCGTCCCGGTTGAGCAGGGCGGCGTAGCGGCCGTCGCGGGCCAGCAGCTGCTCGTGGGTGCCGAGTTCGGCGAGCGTGCCGTGGTCGAGGACGGCGATCTGGTCGGCGCCCTGGACGGTGGACAGCCGGTGCGCGATGGTGATCGTGGTGCGGCCCTCGGCGAGGTCGTCCAGGGCCAGCTGGACAGCCAGCTCGGTCTGGTTGTCCAGCGCGCTGGTCGCCTCGTCCAGGATCAGTACCGGCGGGTTGCGCAGCACGGTGCGGGCGATGGCCAGGCGCTGCTTCTCGCCGCCGGAGAAGCGGTAGCCGCGCTCGCCCACCAAGGTGTCGTAGCCGTCCGGCAGTTCGGCGATCATGTCGTGGATCTGGGCGGCCTTCGCGGCGGCGACGAGTTCGTCGTCGGTGGCGTCGGGCTTGGCGAACCGCAGGTTGTCGGCGATCGACGCGTGGAACAGGTACGTCTCCTGGGAGACCACACCGACCGCCCGGGCCAGCGTCTCGAACGACAACTCGCGCACGTCCACCCCGTCGATCAGCACCCGCCCGGAGCTGACGTCGTACAGCCGCGGCACCAGGTAGGACAGCGTGGACTTGCCGGAACCGGTCTCGCCGACCACCGCCAGCGAGCCGCCCGCCGGAATGGTCAGGTCGATGGCGTCCAGCGTGGGCCGGTCCTGCCCGGCCTGGTAGTGGAACTCGACGTCCTCGAACCGCACGTCGCCGCGGATCCGCTCCAGCTGGACGGGGTGCTCGGGCTCGTCGATCTCCACCGGCAGGTCGAGGTACTCGAAGATCCGCTGGAACAGCGCCAGCGAGGTCTGCACGTCCACGCCGGTGGACAGCAGGCTGACGGTCGGCCGGAACAGGCCCTGCTGCAACGACACGAACGCCACCAGGGTGCCCAGCGAGACGATCGGCGCACCGGTCGCGGTGGCCAGGCCCGCCGCCCAGTAGATCATCGCGGGCATCGCGGCCATCACGATCCCTATCGTCGACATCCGCCACCGGCCGGCCATACTGGAGCGCACCTCCAGCGCCGCCAACTCGTCCGACTGATCGGCGAATTCGCTGGTCAGCGAGGCGGAACGACCCATCGTGCGGCCCAGCAGGATGCCACTGACGGACAGTGACTCCTGCACCGCGGACGAGAGCTTGGCGAGCTGCCGCTGCCGCTCCCCCGTGATCCGCTTCCGCTCCCGGCCGACCCGGCGGCTGATCCACACGAACACCGGGAGCAGCAGCAGGGAAACAATGGTCAGCCGCCAGTCCAGCGCCACCATCGCGACCACGCTGGCGATCACCGCCGTCAGGTTCGACACCAGCGAGGTGGCCGTGCCGGTGACGGTGGCCTGCATCCCGCCGATGTCATTGGCGATCCGCGACTGCACCTCACCGGTGCGGGTCCGGGTGAAGAACGCCAGCGACATCCGCTGCAGATGCCGGTAGACCGAGGTCCGCAGGTCGTGCATGACGCGCTGCCCCACCGTGGTGGAGATCAGCGTCTGCAGCACGTTGAGCACGCTGGTGATCACGGCCGCCGCGATCATCCCCAACGCGAGAAGGGTCAGCAGACCCGTGCGCCGCTCCGGAATCGCGACGTCCAGCACCGCCCGCAACAGGAACGGCGTCACCACGGACACCACCGCCGACGCCGCCACCAACAACCCGACCCCGGCCAGCCGCCCGGCATACGGCCGGAACAACCGCAAGATCCTCTTCACCTGCGCAGGCTGCCGCTCCTCCCCTTCGGGCGGCGTCCAGTCGATCCGGTTCAGTCGCACGGAGACCTCCAGCTGGTCGGCGGACAGGGCGGCGGGGCTCACCTTAACGAGCCTTACTCACCATTAGCAAACCTAACCTTCTGGGCATTCCCAGGAAAGGAGGCACAAGCAGGGAGAGCACCACCAGGGGCGCGGGGAACTGCGCGGGAAGGGAGCGCACGCCCGCAAGGTCGCGATCAAGTGCAAGTCATTGCCCTGCATCGCGACCTTGCGGACGGGCTTTGCGCTTGTCGCGCAGTTCCCCGCGCCCCTGTCCTCGCACCCGTCAGGGCTTGCGGTAGTCCCGCCCCGCCGTGGTCGAAAGCTTCCCGAGCCCGCCCAGCGGCAGTATCCGGGCCGCCGTCACCGCCGCCTTGTACCGCTTGCCGGGAACGCAGAGCGGGCGGTTGCGGGCGAGGTCGCGGAGGGATTCGTCGACGACGCGGTCCGCGGTGAGCCAGCCCCAGGCGGGGATGGAGGAGGTGCCCATGCCGGCCCGCTGGTGGAATTCGGTGCGGGTGAAGCCGGGGCAGAGCGCCTGGAGGCGCACTCCGCTGCCGGCCAGGTCGCGGGCGATGCCGAGGGTGAAGTTGACCACCCACGCCTTGGTCGCGCCGTAGGTGCCGCGGGGGACGAACGCCGCGACCGAGGCGAGGTTGACGATGCCGCCGAAGCCGCGTTCGCGCATGCCGGGGACGGCGGCGGTGGTGGTGCGCAGGACGGCCTCGATGTGGACCTTGAGCATGTCGAGTTCGTCCTGGACGGGGACGTCCAGGTACGCGCCGCGGTTGCCGAAGCCGGCGTTGTTGATCAGCAGGTCGATGGGGCGGGCGTCGTCGCGCAGCCGGTCCTCGACCGAGCCGATGCCGGTGTCGGTGGCGAGGTCGGCGGCGATCGTCTCGACCTGGACGCCGTAGCGGGAGGTGAGTTCGTCGGCGGACTGCCGCAGGCGTTCGGTGTCGCGGGCGACCAGTACCAGGTCGCGTCCGTCGGCGGCGAGGCGGCGGGCGAAGGCGGCACCGATGCCGGCGGTCGCGCCGGTGATGAGGGCTGTGGTCATGGGCTCGACCGTACCGGTCGGTAGCCGGATCCGTCGTGGATCTTGCGGGCGCGGCCCCGTCGGCCCTTCGGGCGACGTCCAGGGTGTCGGCGGCGCGCCCCGTCGCGGCATAAGTCATATCAACCTACGGTTTCGGGCATCGCCGCCGTCCCACGCGGCGTCCACCTCGCTCTGGAGAACTGATGCTTGTTCAGCTTCACCCGTTCTGGATAGAAGTCGCGTGCCCGGCCCGTCCCCGACCCCGGTGGTCCTGACGGCGCCGGCACGCCTTCGCCCCCTCCTCGGGCCCGCCCCCTCCCCACGGGGCGGGCCCGCGACATGTCCCGCACCGTGTCCCGCACCCGCAAACCTGGCGATCTGTCGACAAATCACCCAACCCCCATCGCGTACTGACCGGTCAGTAATAACGTCAAAGGTATTGACGGAGTGTCAACAACTCGCGATTCTCGGGAAAAACCCGCGCCGTCTCACGACCGCCGCCTCCCCGACCCGAGGTGACCATGATCGGGAACCATCGCACCAGGAACGTCCTCGCCCGTCTGCTGCCGCTGCTCCTGCTCGCGGCCGTACTCGCCAGTGGTGCCGTGCCGGGCTCCAACGCCCGTGCCGCCGACGGGTGGTGGAATCCCACCGCCCGGCCCGCGCCGGACTCGCAGATCAACGTCACGGGCGAGCCGTTCCGCGGCACGGCCGCCGACGGCAGCGTCCGCGGCTTCGTCGACGCGCACAACCACCTGATGTCCGCTGAGGGGTTCGGCGGCCGGGTGATCTGCGGTGCCGCGTTCTCCCCGCAGGGGGTCGCGGACGCCCTGAAGGACTGCCCGGAGCACTATCCGGACGGTTCGCTCGCCCTGTTCGAGAACGTCACGGGCGGCGCGAACGGCCACCACGACCCGGTCGGCTGGCCGACCTTCGCCGACTGGCCGGCCCACAATTCGCTCAGCCACCAGCAGGACTACTACGCCTGGGTCGAGCGGGCCTGGCGCGGTGGCGAGCGGGTGCTGGTCAACGACCTGGTGACCAACGGGCTGCTGTGCTCGATCTACCCGTACAAGGACCGCGGCTGCGACGAGATGGACGCCATCCGCACCGAGGCGCGTAAGTCGTACGAACTCCAGGCGTACATCGACACGATGTACGGCGGGCCCGGCAAGGGCTGGTTCCGCATCGTCACCGACTCCGACCAGGCCCGGTCCGTGATCGAGCAGGGCAAGTTGGCGGTGGTGCTCGGGGTGGAGACCTCGGAGCCGTTCGGCTGCAAGCAGATCCTGGACGTGCCGCAGTGCGACCGGGCCGCGATCGACCGCGGGCTGGACGAGCTGTACGCGCTCGGGGTGCGCAGCATGTTCCTGTGCCACAAGTTCGACAACGCGCTGTGCGGGGTGCGGTTCGACGAGGGCACCACCGGGGTGGCCGTGAACGCCGGGCAGTTCCTGTCGACCGGCACGTTCTGGACCACCGAGCAGTGCACCGGCCCGCAGCAGGACAATCCGATCGGGCTGCCCACCGCGCAGGCCCAGGGGATGCTGCCGGCCGGGGTGAACCTGCCCACGTACTCGGCGTCCGCGCAGTGCAACACCCGTGGGCTGACCGAGCTCGGCGACTACGCGGTGCACGGCATGATGAAGCGCCACATGATGCTGGAACTCGACCACATGAGCGTCAAGGCGGCGAAGAGCTCGCTGGAGATCCTGGAGTCGCAGTCCTACCCAGGGGTGCTCTCCAGCCACAGCTGGATGGACCTCGGCTGGACCGAACGCCTGTACAAGCTGGGCGGGTTCGCCGCCCAGTACCCGCACGACGCGAACGGCTTCGTGGCCGAGGCGAACCGCACCAAGGCGCTGCGCGACACCTACGGGGTCGGTTACGGCTACGGCAGTGACCTGAACGGTGTCGGCGGCTGGCCGGGCCCGGTCGGTACGGGCGCGCCCAACGCGGTGACGTACCCGTTCCGCAGCGCGGACGGCGGCTCGGTGCTGGACCGCCAGGTGACGGGCTCCCGGACCTGGGACATCAACACCGACGGCGTGGCGCACGCCGGTCTGCTGCCGGACTGGATCGAGCAGATCCGGCTCAGTGGCGGACAGGGGGTGGTGAACGACCTGATGAAGGGCGCGCAGTCCTACCTGACCACCTGGCGCGCCACCGAACACCACTCCGCCGGGCGGGAGTTGGCGACCGGCACGGCGAGTGCCACGGCGAGCTCCGCGGAGTGGAACCCGTTCACCTCCTACCAGCCCGGCCGGGCGCTGGACGGCGACCACTCGACCCGCTGGGCCAGCGACTGGAGCGACGACCAGTGGCTGAGCGTGGACCTCGGCGCGGTGCACACCGTGGACCGGGTGACGCTGGACTGGGAGCGCGCCTACGCCACCGGCTACCGGATCGAGGTGTCCACGGACGGCAGCACCTGGCGCACCGTCTGGTCGACCACGGCGGGCGACGGCGGGCTGGACACCGCCGCGTTCGCGCCGACGGCGGCCCGGTACGTGCGCTTCCACGGCACGGCGCGGGCCACCCAGTGGGGGTACTCGCTGTACGAGCTGTCGGTGCACGGCACCTGACCACGCCCGGTGTGACTGTCTGAACATGACGGGCGGACGATCGGCCTCTCTCCAACGCCGATCGTCCGCCCGTCATTCGGTGATCGTCACTCGGCCCGGGCGTCCTGGTCGGCCTGTCCGCCCGCGCCGACCGGGCGCAGCCGGGTGCCGGCGGTGGCCTTCAGCTGCGGCGCGAGCCGGGCGACGTCGCGGGAGCCGACGGCGGCGATCAGGGTCGGCATCATCCAGCGCACCGGCTGCATGCCCCGCAGCCACGCCTGCGCGTAGACGTGCGCGGAGCGGCGGCCGATGCCGGCCACCAGCCGGTCCACGGCGGGGCCGATCGGGTACGTCTTGTTGGCCGGCCAGGGCAGCTTGGCTCGCATCTGCCGCAGCACCTCGTCCTGGTCGGCGCCGCGCACCATGTCGGTGTCGGTCCAACTCAGGTAGCCGACACCGACCTTGACGCCCTGGTAGGCGACCTCGGCGCGCAGCGCGTGGGCGAAGGACTCGACGCCGGCCTTGGAGGCGCAGTAGGCGGACATCAGCGGGGCGGGGGTGAGCGCGGCGAGCGAGGCGATCTGCAGCAGGTAGCCGCGGCTCTCGACCAGCGCGGGCAGGAAGGCCCGGGCGGTGGCGACGGAGCCGAGCAGGTTGACCTCGATCACCCGGCTCCAGGCCCGGTGGTCGCTGTCCTGCGTGGGCCCGCCGAGTGCTATGCCGGCGTTGGCGACGACGGTGTCGATCCGTCCGTACCGGTCCTTGATCCGGTTCGCCACCTCGGTCAGCGCGTCCAGGTCGGTGACGTCGGCCTCCCAGGCGGAGGCGTGCTCGCCGCACTGGGCGGCGACGGCCTTGAGCTCGGCGGGCTCCAGGCCGACCAGCGCGACCTTGGCGCCCCGGTCGGCGAGCTTGCGGGCCATCAGCGCGCCCAGGCCGCGGGCGGCTCCGGTGATGACGACGACCTGCGAGGACAGCGGCGGGGTCATGCGGTCTTCTCCACGGTGACGGTCGGGGACGGGTGGTCCGAGGCGGCGGCACCCGCGGCATCGGTCGTGCTTTCGGCACCGGCGAACGCAACGACGCCCGCCAACAGCTCGTCGGCGACCAGCGCGGCGACCCGGCGGATCTCGTCGGCGACCTCGGCGGGCCGCTCCAGCGGGCTCATGTGGCCGGCGCCGTCCAGCTCCAGCAGGCCGCGCGGGTCGGCCAGGGCGGCGGCAATCCGGCGCGAGTGGACCGGCGGGGTCAGCTTGTCGTTGCTGCTGGTGATGACGGCGGTGGGCGCGGTGATCCGGGCCAGTTCGGCGTGCACATCCAGCACGTCCAGCACGATCGACCAGCGGTGGCGCACCTTGGGCGGGCAGGCGTGCACCACCTGCGCGCAGGCCTCGACCCGGTCGGGGGGCGTGGCGGGGCCCATGGTGGCGTACTTGAGGACGGCCCGGCTGATGCCGTTGATCGGCCCGAGCGACAGCCGGGACTGGAGCACCGGCCGGCTCAGCAGGCGCCGCAGCGCCCGTCCGCGCACGAAGAGCGGCAACACCGTCTGCTCGTCGACGAGTTCGCCGGCGCCGGTGTTGACCAGCACGTTGGCGGCGGTGCGGGCGGCCACCTCGGGGCGTCCGCCGGCCGCCATGATGGTCATACCGCCCATGCTGTGGCCGGCCACCACCGCGCGCCGCCCGGCGGGGACGGTCGCGGTCAGCACCGCTTCGAGGTCGTCGGCGAGCTTGCCGGTGCCGTACCCGGCGGCGCCGGCCGGCGCGGGGCTGCGGCCGTGGCCGCGCTGGTCGTAGGCGATGACCCGGAAGTCGCTGACCAGCCGGTTGATCACAGGCGCCCAGAACGTGGTGGCGCACGTCCAGCCGTGGGCGAGCACCAGCAGGGGCGCGCCCTCGGGCCCGTACTCCTCGACGTTGAGTTCGGCGCCGTCGGCGGAGCGGACGGTGTGGACGGCCGCCGGGTCGGGCAGCACGCAGTCGGCAGGGATACGGGGGCTCATACGGGCACCGCCTCGGTGTCGAGCGCGTCGCCCAACGGGGCGGTGCGCTTGAGGAGTTCGTACTCGGCGAGGTCGACGTGCCGGGTGGCACGGCGGAAGGCGCTGGTGGAGGCCGGCCACAGGACGGTGTTCTTGCCGTCCTCCTCGAGGTACCAGCTGCGGCACCCGCCGGTGGTCCACACGGTGCGGCTCATCCGGTGCTGGAGTTCCAGGTTCCACTGCCGCTGGGCCCGTTCGGTGGGCTGCATGGCGGTGGCGCCGAGGGAGTCCAGCGTGGTCAGCGCGTCGATCAGGTAGTTGAGTTGGGACTCGATCATCAGGATCATCGAGTTGTTGCCGAGCCCGGTGTTCGGGCCGATCAGGAAGAACAGGTTCGGGAAGCCCCGCACGGTGGAGCCGCGCAGCGCCTCCATACCGTCCTTCCACGCTTCGGCCAGCGGCATGCCTCCGATGCCGTACACCCGCTCCGCGATCGGCAGGTCGGTGACGTGGAATCCGGTGCCGAACACCACCGCGTCGACCTCGTGTTCGGTTCCGTCGGCGGCGACCAGTGTGCTGCCGCGGAGCTCGCGCAGGCCGGAGGCGACCACCTCGGTGTTGTGGGCGGCGAGCGCCGGATAGTAGGTGTTGCTGAGCAGGATGCGCTTGCAGCCGATCCGGTAGTCCGGCGTGAGCTTGGCGCGCAGCGCCGGGTCCGCGACCGCCTTGTGCATGTGGTGCAGCGCCACCCGCTGGACGACCTTGAGCAGTTGGGGGCGGCGCACGAAGGCGTCCACCTGGAGCTCGCGAATCACGAACAGGGCGGACCGGCGCAGAAGTCCGCTGGGCGGGAGCTTGCTGTGCAACCACTTCTCCACGCCCGTCACTTCGCGGTCGGCGCGCGGCAGAACCCAGGCGGGGGTGCGCTGGAAGACCGTCAGGCTGCGGACGGTGGGCTGGATGGACGGGATGATCTGCGCGGCGGACGCGCCGGTGCCGACCACGGCGACGCGCTTGCCCGCCAGGTCGTAGTCGTGGTCCCAGCGGGAGGAGTGGAAGACCTTGCCGGGGAAGCTGTCCAGGCCGGGCAGGTCCGGGATCTGCGGGTCGGCCAGCGGGCCGGCGGCGGAGACCACGGCGTCGGCGGTCCAGCTGCCGGCCCGGGTGGTGACCCGCCACCGGGTGCGGCCCTCCTCCCAGCGCAGTTCGGTCACCTCGGCGCCGAACCGCAGGTGCGGGCGCAGGCCGAAGGTGTCGGCGACCTTCTCCAGGTAGGCGCGGATGTCGGGCTGCCCGGAGAACACCCGGGGCCACTCCGGGTTCGGCGCGAACGAGAACGAGTACAGGTGGGAGGGCACGTCGCAGGCGCAGCCCGGGTACGAGTTGTCGCGCCAGGTGCCGCCGACCGAGTCCGCGCGTTCCAGGATCACGAAGTCGGTGATCCCGGCGCGGCGCAGCCGGACGCCGGCGCCGAGGCCGCCGAAGCCGGAGCCGACGACGGCGACCCGCACGTGCGGCACGGCCTGGGGCTCGACGGGGTCGGGGACGGGCGGCTTCTTGGTGCGGGGTGCCATGGGCGGGTCCTCCTGGCAAGGGTGGGGGACGGCACGGGCCGGGTGCGGTGCGGTGCGGTGGGTGCGGTGCGGTGCGGTGCGGTGCTGAACTGCCGCTGCGTGCTGAGGGGATGGAGCCCTGGATGCTGCCAGTAATCACTGGCGCGTTTGGCAGAGTAGCCCTTGTTGACACCGAGTGGAATAGCGCCGACGCGGACGATTGCGCGGCTATCCGCCCCTCCCGGCCCGGCCCTATGCTGACCGGCGTGGCGGAGACCCAGCAGGATCGCGAACCCCCGCGCGAGTACCGCATCGCCGACCTCGCCGAGGCGGCCGGCATCAGCGTGCGCACCGTCCGCTTCTACCGCGAACGCCGCCTGCTCCCCCCGCCCCGCAAAGCCGGCCGGATCGCCTGGTACGGCCCCCACCACCTCGCCCGGCTCCGCCTGATCGCCGAACTCCTCGACCGCGGCCACGCGCTCGGCGGCATCGCCGAACTGATCGGCGCCGGCGAGGACGGCCGAGACGTCGCCGAACTGATCGGCCTTCAGGCCGCGCTGGTCGCCCCCTGGTCCGACGAGACCCCCGTCCACCTGGGCTGGGACGAGCTGCGCGCCGCGTTCGGCGACCAGCTGACCGAGGCGAACACCGCCGAATCCCTCGCCCAGGGCTTCATCACCGTCGACCCCGACGGCATCACCCACATCTCCCGCCGTCTGATGGACGCCACCGTCGCCCTGGTCGACGAGGGCGTCCCGCTGGCCGCCGTCCTGGAGGTCAGCCGCCACGCCAGCGAATACGCCGACGCGATGGCCGACACCTTCGTCACCCTAATCCGCGACCGCCTCCTCGGCGCCCTCACCCATGTCCAGGACCTCACCCCCGCCGAAGCCACCCGCCTCACCGAACGCATCCACCGCATCCGCCCCCTGGCCCGAGCCGTCAACGACGCCCAGTTCGCCCTCGCCATGGACCGCCGCGTCCGCGCCGAATACGACCGCCTGAACGAGACCTGATCCCACCCACCCGGCCACCGACGCCCCCGCCCCCGGCGCCGCAGGCCTGCGCGGGTCAGGGCCCGGCGATGATCTAGGTCACGAACACGGCGCGCATCGAATCGTGCACGCGGTAGACGACGCTGATGCGGTCACCGGTTCGGCGGCCGGGTCGGTGCGGGCGGTGTAGTCGTCGACCTCGGGGTCGGTTCCGCCGGGCACCGGAATGCCGAGCCGGGGGTGAACCGCCAGGCGCTCGATCAACTTCTCAACCACATCCAGCTCGCCGGGGCGCAGTCGGCCGAGGGTCTGCGCGGCGGTGTCGGAGAGGAAAACGTGCAACGGGGCCGGCCGCTGTTCGGGCTGCTCCGTCACCGGTCGCCGCCGACGGCACGCAGTCGCGCGAACGCGTCGGCGGCCGGAGTCCACTGCTGGCCGCCGATCGGCGCGGTGAGTGCGGCCATGGCCTCGGGGCTGGTGCGCAGGGCGAGGCGGTGCCGGTAGGCGGCGATGACCTCGGTGACGGCGGCGAGGTCTCCGATACCTGCACACCATCCGCCACACCCCGGAACACCCAACCACCACCCCCACCCCACCCGCCGCCAGGCACCTCTGCTGTCACACCAGCCGCCCGCACACCACCCGCCACACCCCGGAACACCCAACCACCACCCCCACCCCGCCCGCCGCCAGGCACCTCTGCTGCCACACCAGCCACCTGCGCATCACCCGCCACACCCGGGCATGGGAGAGTGGAGGGCGGTGAAGGGAGCGCGGCGTGTTGATGGAGAAGGTCACCGAGATCCTCGTGGAGGCGTCGGCGGAGGCGGTCGAGCCTCGGTTCCGGGCGCTGGCCGAGGGTGAGGTGATGGAGAAGGCTCCGGGCGATCTCGTCACTGTCGCGGACCGGGACGCCGAGCGGATCATCACTCGGCGGTTGCGTGAGCTGCTGCCCGTCCCGGTGGTCGGGGAGGAGGCGGTGGCGGCCGATCCGGCGCTTGCGCGGGCGTTGTTGGACGAGCCGGCCGTGTGGCTGGTGGATCCGGTGGACGGGACCAAGAACTTCGTCGCCGGGGAACCCGCGTTCGCGGTGATGGCCTCGCTGGTGCGGAGTGGACAGGCCGTCGCGTCCTGGATCTGGCAGCCCTGCTCCGGCACCGCGTACACCGCCGAACTCGGCGCGGGGGCCTGGCGGAACGGGGAGCGGCTGGTGCGGGAGAAGGTAACCGCCGCGCCGGAGGCGTGGACGGGCATCCTGAAGACGCGTTACTTCGCTCCGCCCACCAGCCACCGCCTGCTCGACAACGCCCGCGCGCTCGGCCCGCTCGATCCCGGGCGCAGAGCCGCCGGCATCGAGTATCCGCTGGTCGCCACCGGTGAGCGTGACTTCATCCTGTACTGGCGCACCCTCCCCTGGGACCACGCCCCCGGTTCGCTGCTGATCACCGAGGCCGGCGGCCGCTCCGCCCGTTTCGACGGCTCCCCGTACCTGCCCGAGCCGCCCGGTGGTACCAACGGCCTGCTGGTGGCGGCGGATCCGGAGCAGTGGGAGTCGCTCCGGGAGATCCTGCTGAAGGGTTTCTGACCCGCCCTACCGCTCCTGCACCGCCCTACCGCTTCTGCACCGCCCGTCCGCTGTCGACCACGGCCGCCAGCAGCGAATCGAGCTCCCGTTCGGTGGTGTGCGGGTTGAGCAGGGTCAGCTTGAGCCGTACCCGGCCCGGGCCGGTGCCCGGGAGTTCGGTGCGGCCGACGACGGCCCGGCCGGTGCGCAGCAGGTGGCGGCGCAGTTCCGCGTTGACGTGGTCGCTGTCCGCGGCCGCGTACCGGAACACCACGGTGGTCAGGATCGGGTCGCAGTGCAGCTCCAACTCGGGGTTGGCGCGGACGAGTTCGGCTGCCCGCAGGGCCAGGTCGTGGCAGCGGTCGACCAGTGCGCCGAGCCCGTCGCGGCCCAGCGTCCGTAGCGTGACGGCAAGCTTGAAGGCGTCGGGCCGGCGGGTGGTGCGCAGCGACTGGCCCAGCAGGCTGGGGTAACCGGCGTCCTCGTCGTCGGCGGGGTTGAGGTAGACGGCGCGGCGGGCCAACGAGGCGTAGGTGCGGGCGTCGCGGACCAGGAAGACGCCGGCGGCGGCGGGTTGCCAGCCGAGTTTGTGCCAGTCGAGGGAGACCGAGTCGGCGCGGTCGATGCCGTCGAGCAGCGGGGCGAGCCGGTCGGAGAACAGTGCGCCGCCGCCGTACGCGGCGTCCACGTGCAGCCAGGTGCCGTGCCGGGCGGCGAGGTCGGCGATGTCGTGCAGGGGGTCGATGGCTCCGGTGTCGGTGGTGCCGGCGGTGGCGACCACGGCGATCGGGGTGGCGCCCTCCCAGCCGGCTTCGGCAAACGCGTCGGCCAACGCGTCGGGTTCCATGCGGAGTTGGCGGTCGACGGGGATGGCGCGGACGGCGCGTTCGCCGAGTCCGAGCAGTGCGGCGGCGCGCTGGACGGAGAAGTGGGCGACTTCGGAGGCCAGGATCCGGGGCCGGACGCCGCGCGGGATGCCGTTCAACTCGACGTCGGGGCCGAGTCGTTGGTCGCGGGCCAGCATCAGGCCCATCAGGTTGGACTCGGTGCCGCCGGTGGTCAGCACGCCGGCCGCGCGGTCGGGCCGGAAGGCGACCAACTGGGCGAGTTCGGCGAGGAGTTCGCTCTCCAGCGTGGTGGCGGCGGGCGCCTGGTCCCAGGAGTCCTGGGACGGGTTGAGGGCGCTCACCGCGAGGTCGGCGGCCACCGCGACGGCCAGCGGCGGGCAGTGCAGGTGCGCTGCGCACGCCGGGTCCGCCGGGTCGGCCGCGCCGTGTGCCAGCAGTTCCACCAACTGCCCGAGCGCGCCTGGTCCGTGGGCCCGGGCCAGGGCCTCCCGCACCACCTCCCCGACCGCCATCGGCTCGCCCGCCACCACCGGCCCGCCTCGCCGCACCGCCCCCGCGGTGAGTGCCGCCAACACCTGTGCGAGCAGCGGCCGCAGCGCCTCGGGCCCGGCCACACCGCCGGAGAGTTCGGTTAACCCACTCACTTCTTCTCTTCCACTTTCAACCGTTCGACCAGTAACACCTTGACGATCAATCACCTACCCATGCACGGCCCCCGCAGGCTCCCGCATCGCGAACTCGATGGCGTCGCAGAGCCGTTCGAGGACGGCGTCGGCCTGCTCGTCGGTGATGGTGAGCGGCGGGAGCAGCCGCAGGACGGCGTCGTGGCGGCCGCCGAGTTCGACGATCAGGCCGCGGGCGAGGCAGGCTTCGCGCACCCGGACGGCGAGGCCGGGGTTCGCGGGGCGGGCGCCACAGCTGTCCGACTCCCCTGCGGGGTCGATGAGTTCGACGCCGAGCATCAGGCCGCGGCCGCGCACGTCGCCGATCACCGGGAGGCGGTCACGGGCGCCGTCGAGACGGGCGGCGATCCGGGCGCCGACCGTCTCGGCGCGGGCGACCAGCCCGTTCGCGGCGACGTACCGGAGTGTCGCGGCGCCGGCCGCCATCGCGAGGGTGTTGCCGCGGAAGGTGCCGGTGTGCGCGCCGGGCCGCCAACTGTCGTACTCCTCGCGGTAGACGACGACCGCGAGCGGGAGGCTGCCGCCGATCGCCTTCGACAGCACCATCGCGTCCGGCTCGATGCCGCTGTGCTCGACCGCCCACATCCGTCCGGTGCGGCCGACGCCCGTCTGCACCTCGTCGACGATCAGCGGGATGCCGCGTTCGGCGGTGATCCGGCGCATCTCGCGCAGCCAGCCGTCGGGGGCGGGGACGACGCCGCCCTCGCCCTGGACGGGTTCGAGGATCATCGCGGCGGCCGGGAGCACGCCGCCCGACGGGTCGTCGAGCAGCCGTTCGGTGTAGGCCGAGGCCAGCTGGGCGCCGCGCTCGCCGCCGATGCCGAACGGGCAGCGGTAGGCGTACGGGTAGGGCAGCCGGGTGACCTCACCGGCGCTGGGCAGTGGGGATTTGACGGCGGTGTTGCCGGTGACGGCGAGGGCGCCGGCGGTCATGCCGTGGTAGGCGCCGGTGAAGGCGAGCGCGCCGCGGCGGCCGGTGGCGGTCTGCATCAGCTTGAGGGCGGCCTCGACGGCGTCGGTGCCGGCGGGGCCGCAGAAGTGGATCCGGGCCTTGGCGGCGAACTTCTCGGGGAGGCTCTCGAACAGCGCGGTGGTGAAGTCGTCCTTCTCGGCGGTGGCGAGGTCGAGCAGGTGGAGCGGGGCGCCGCTGTCCAGCGTGCGGCGGATCGCTTCGAGCACCACGGGGTGGTTGTGACCGAGGGCGAGGGTGCCCGCGCCGGAGAGGCAGTCCAGGTAGCGGCGGCCGTCGGCGCCCTCCACGGTCATGCCGTTCGCGCGCACCGGGACGATCGGGAAGGACCGGGCGTAGGTGCGGGCGGCCGACTCGCGGATGCGCTGGCGGCGCAGGATCGCGTCGCCGGCGGGCGCGGCGGGGGTGCCGACGGTGAGGGTCACAGCGGAGCTCCCTTGGATGGTTAGGTAAGCCTAACTTTACCTCTGAGCCTCCGTCGAACAGCGCCCAGGGCCGACTGATCACCCGTTCGAGTGAGCACGCACCACTTTCCGCACCTGCCATGTCAACGAGCACGACCACGCCGAAGTCACGGCCACCACCCAAGTACCCTGCCGCCATGGAGACTCCGCAGCCGGACGCCCGCGACCAGCCCCAGCGCCGGTCCCACGCCCGCGAACTCGCCGACACCCGCGCCTTCTTCGCCGAGCGCGCCGCCCGCTGGGACAGCAAGTTCCCGGACGACAGTCCGCGCTACGCCGCCACGATCGCCGAAACCGGCCTGGCGGACGGCCAGTTCGTCATCGACGCGGGCTGCGGCACCGGACGCGCGCTGCCGCTGCTGCGCGCCGCCGTCGGACCGTCGGGCACCGTCCTCGGCGTCGACCTCACGCCGGAGATGCTGGCGCAGGCCGCCGCGCACCGCGCCGACGCCGCGCTGCTGCAGGCCGACTGCACCCGGCTCCCGCTCCCCGACGCCGTGGCCGACCTGGTCTTCGGCGCCGGCCTGATCTCCCACCTGCCCGGCCCGGCGACCGGCCTGCGCGAACTCGCCCGGGTCACCCGCCCGGGCGGCCGACTCGCCCTCTACCACCCCGTCGGCCGCGCCGCCCTCGCCGCCCGCCACGGCCGCGCCGTCACCCCGGACGACCTGCGGGCCCGCGAGAACCTCTTCCCGCTGCTCACCGCCGCCGGCTGGCACCCGCTGTCCTACACCGACGAACCGGACCGCTTCCTGGTCCTCGCCGAGCGCGCCTGAACTCGGCGCACACGTACGGCTATTCGCTCTTCCAGCGGTAGCCGAGTTCGGGTCGGCCGACCTGCCCGTAGCGCGGCTCGCGGGTGGCGTGGCCGGTGGTGACCAGGTGCTCGAGGTAGCGGCGGGCGGTGATCCGGGAGACGCCGGTGGCCTCCGCGGCGGCGCCGGCGGACAGGCCGTCGGGGGCGGTGCGCAGCGCGGCCGCGACGGTCTCCAGGGTGGCGGCGGTCAGGCCCTTGGGGAGGCTGGTGCGGTCGGTGCCGCGCAGCAGGGCGAGCGCCCGGTCGACCTCGTCCTGCCCGAGCGCCTCGCCGTCGCGGCCGAGGCTCGCCCGGTAGCGGGCGTACTGGCCAAGGCGGTCGCCGAGGGCGGCGGCGCCGAACGGTTTCAGCAGGTACTGGACGACGCCGGCGGTGACGGCCTGCCGGACGGTGGCGAGGTCGCGGGCGGAGGTGACGGCGATGATGTCGGCGGTGTGCCCGGCGGCGCGCAGCGCGGCGCACAGGTGGAGGCCGTGGCCGTCGGGGAGGTAGAGGTCGAGCAGGATCAGGTCGACGGGCGCGTCGGCCTCCCGGGCGCGGTCGAGGGCGCGGACGGCTTCGGCGCGGGAGTGCGCGGTGGCGGTGACGGTGAAGCCGGGGGTGCGGGCGACGTACCGGGCGTGCGCGTCGGCGGCGACCAGGTCGTCCTCGACCACCAGCACCCGGATCGGCCGGTGCGCGGGATCCCCGGTCGCACGTCCGCCGCCGCTCACGCGTCCACCGCCGAACGCTGGAGCGGGAGCCGGACGGTGAGCACCGCGCCGCCGCACGGCTCGCCGAGTCGGGCGTCCGCGCCGTCGCCGTGCGTGGCAGCGTCGCCGTGCGTGGCAGCCTCGCCGAGCGTGGCAGCCTCGCCGAGCGTGGCAGCCTCGCCGAGCGTGGCAGCCTCGCCGTGCGTGGCGGCCGTGCCGTGCGTGGCGGCCGTGCCGAGCTCGACGTCGCCGCCGTTGCGGCGGGCGGTCTGGGCGACCAGGGCGAGGCCGAGTCCGCGGCCGTGCTGCTTGGTGGTCCAGCCGCGCCGGAAGACCTCGTCGGCGGCGGCGGGGTCGACGCCGGTGCCGGTGTCGGCGACCCGGAGCAGCAGGTGGCCGTCCTCGGTGCGGGCGGTGACGCGGACTTCGGGGGCGGCGTGGGCGGCGTTCTCGATGGCGGCGTCGACCGCGTTGTCGATCAGGTTGCCGAGCAGCGTGACCAGGTCGCGCGGGGTGAGCCGGTCGGGCAGTACGCCGTCGTCGATCCGGCTGTCCGCGGTGAGGTGGAGTTCGACGCCGCGTTCGGCGGCCTGCGCGGCCTTTCCCAACAGCAGTGCGGCGAGCACGGGTTCGCCGACGGCGCCGACCACCTGGTCGGTGAGCCGTTGGGCGAGGGCGAGTTCGGCGGTGGCGAACTCCACGGCCTCGCGGTGGCGGCCGAGTTCGATCAGCGAGACCACGGCGTGCAGCCGGTTGGCGGCTTCGTGGGCCTGTGCGTCGAGCGCCGCGGCGATGCCCTTGACGGTGTCCAACTCGCCGGTGAGTCCTTGGAGTTCAGTGTGGTCGCGGAGGGTGACCACACTGCCGAGTCCGGGGCCGATCGGCGAGATGTTGACCAGCAGGACGCGTTCGGCGGTCAGGTGCACCTCGTCGCGCACCGGTTCGGCGGACTCCAGGGCCCGCGTCAGCGAACCCGGGAGGCCGAGCTGACGCATCGTCAACTCACCTACTTCGTCGCCGAGTTGGAGCAGTTCGCGGGCGGCGTCGTTGCACAGCAGGACGTGGTGGTCGCGGTCGAGCAGCACCAGGCCTTCGCGCACCGAGTGCAGCGTCGCCTGGTGGTAGTCGTACAGGTGGGCGAGTTCCTCGGCGTCCATGCCGTGGGTGTGGCGGCGCAGCCGGACGGCGACCAGATAGCTTGCTGTGGCGCCGAGCGCGAGGGCGGCGCCGGCGACGCCACCGAGGGCGAGCAGGGGGGTGCGCAGCCGGGCGGAGATGTTGTCGACGGTGATGCCGGCGCTGACCAGGGCGACCACGTGGTGCTGGTCGTCGAAGACGGGGGCGACCACCCGGACGGACGGGCCGAGGGTGCCGGTGTAGGTCTCCTGCTGGAGGCGGCCCTGCTGGGCCTGGTCGATGTGGCCGAGGAAGGGGCGGCCGATCTGCGCCGGGTCGGGGTGGGTCCAGCGGATGCCCTGCGGGTCCATGACCGTGACGAAGTCCACGTAGGTGTCGGCGCGGACCTGCTGGGCGTACGGCTGGAGGACGGCGCTGGGGTCGGGGCCGACGGCGGCGGCGCGGACGGTGGGGGCGTCGGCGACGGACTGGGCGACGGCGGTGGCCTCGTGGCGGGCGGTGTCCTCGGCGCGTCCGGCGGTGAACAGGTAGGCGAGCACGGCGCCGCCGGCGACCACGGCCCCGACGATGACCACCTGGACCGCGAACAGCCGTCCGGCCAGGCTGCGGCGCCGGCGGGGGCGGGCGGCGCGTGCGGCACGGACGGTCGGGCTGGACGGGTGCATGCCGACCAGTGTGCCCGGTCACGGGCCCGTCACGACATCCGCGGGGGTTACCCGTGAACTCTATGACCGTAATCGTGACGTCCCTCACGACGGAGCGAATAGTCAGGCGCGGCCCGCCACCCAACGGGCCGGTCGCGTTCGCTCCCCCCGGTGGCGCGACGAGAACGAGCCTACGGCGAAGGAGCCGAGCGGATGACCCCCACCACGAACGGGAAGCCGACCAGAAAATCCGACCGGACGCACTACCTGTACCTGGCGGTGATCGCGGCGGTGGTCGCGGCGATCGTGGTGGGTCTGGCGGCGCCGAAGTTCGCGGTGGAGCTGAAGCCGATCGGCACCGGCTTCGTCAACCTGATCAAGATGATGATCTCCCCGGTCATCTTCTGCACCATCGTGCTGGGTGTGGGATCGGTCACCAAGGCGGCGAAGGTCGGCAGGGTCGGCGGCCTGGCGCTCGGCTACTTCCTGCTGACGTCCACCGTGGCGCTCGGCATCGGCCTGCTGGTCGGCAACCTGCTGGAGCCGGGCAGCGGGCTGCACCTGACGGCGGCGCTGGCGAAGTCCGGCCACGCGCAGGCCGCGGTGGGCGCCTCGTCCACCACCGACTTCCTGCTCGGGATCATCCCCACCACCCTGGTGTCCTCGCTGACCCAGGGCCAGGTCCTGCAGACCCTGCTGGTCGCGCTGCTGGTCGGCTTCGCGCTGCAGGGCATGGGCAAGGCGGGCGCGCCGATCCTGCGCGGCGTCGAGCACCTGCAGAAGCTGGTGTTCCGCGTGATGTCGATGATCATGTGGGTCGCCCCGATCGGCGCGTTCGGCGCGATGGCGGCGGTGGTCGGCGCGACCGGCACGGCCGCACTGAAGAGCCTCGCCGTGATCATGATCGGCTTCTACGTGACCTGCGTGCTGTTCGTGGTCGTGGTCCTCGGCCTGCTGCTCCGGCTGGCCGCCGGCGTGAACATCTTCAGCCTGCTGCGCTACCTGGGCCGGGAGTTCCTGCTCATCCTGTCCACCTCGTCCTCCGAGAGCGCGCTGCCCCGGCTGATCTCCAAGATGGAGCACCTCGGCGTGAGCCGCCCGGTCGTCGGCATCACCGTGCCGACCGGCTACAGCTTCAACCTGGACGGCACCGCGATCTACCTGACCATGGCCTCGATCTTCATCTCCGAGGCGATGGACAAGCCGATGTCGATCGGCGAGCAGCTCTCCCTGCTGCTGTTCATGATCATCGCCTCCAAGGGCGCGGCGGGCGTCACCGGCGCCGGCCTGGCCACCCTGGCCGGCGGTCTCCAGTCGCACAAGCCCGCGCTGGTCGACGGCGTCGGCCTGATCGTCGGCATCGACCGCTTCATGTCCGAGGCCCGCGCCCTCACCAACTTCGCGGGCAACGCCGCCGCGACCGTCCTGATCGGACACTGGACCGGCGAGCTCGACCGCGAGCGGATGAACGCCGTCTTCACCGGCGCGCTCCCCTACGACGAGAGCGCGGGCACGCCCGAGACCGCCGACCTGCCCGCCCAGGCGCAGGCCCCGGTGACTGAGCCGGCCGCCTGACCTTCCTGCTGCATCGCACGTCGCCCCCGCCGGGGTTCCGGGTCTTCCCGGGACGCCGGTGGGGGCGTCTGTCGTATGCCGCGTCCTCAGGCGGGGTCGGGGGTGGTGCCGGAGAGGGCCCAGGCGAGGCCGGCGGGGGCGTCTGCGTATGCGGGGGCGCGTCAGGCCGGGTCGGGGGTGGTGCCGGAGAGGGCCCAGGCGAGGCCGGTGGCGGGGTCCTCCAGGGCGAGGTGCAGGTGCCGGAGGTCGTCGCCCGGTTCGGTCCAGGCCAGGCAGTGCAGCCGGGCGACCAGCGCGTCGACGCCGGCCGCGCCCGGGCCGCTCATGGCGGTGAGCAACTCCCGGACGGCGAGCCGTCCTTGGGCCGCGCCGAGGTCGGGGCGGGCGGACGCGAGATGGACCAGCGCCGGGTACAGCGCGGCGAACGGCAGCTGGCCGCCGGTGACGTCCGGCCCGGCGGCGAGCTGCGCGGCGGCGTCGGTGGCGCGGCCGCGCACGCACACGGCGGTGGTCCAGCCGGACAGTCCGGCGAGTAGCGCGGTCGCCGGGAGTCCGGTCAACCGGGCGCCGGGGGACGGGAGTTCGAGGACGCCGAGCCCTTCCCGGGTGGGCGGCGCCAGGTGCAGGGCGCGCCGCGCGCCACCGCCGGGCAGGTACTCGCGGACCCGGGTGTCGCGCTCCCACCCGCAGTCCTCCCACGGGCGCAGCCGGTACGTCGCCCCCGTCTCCTCGCCGAGCAGGGCCCGGGTGTGCGCGGCCAGGTGACGGATCGCGGGCGGCAGCGGCAGCGCGGCCAGCACCGGCCAGGGGTGGCGGGTCGCCAGCACCTCCCACAGCGGCCCGGCGTCGTGGTCACCGACCGTCGCCGCCGCACCCGGCCCGCCGTCGGGGTCGAACAGCCGCGCCGCGAGAGCCGCGGGCGCCCCGTACGCCACCAGGTGCCCGAGCGGCCCCGCCAGCGCGTCACCGAGCGCCCTGGCCAGCCGGAAACGTTTCAGCAGCTCCTCCCACCGCCCCCGCGCGGCCAGCCAGTGCCCGGACGGCCCCCACCCGTACCGCACCGGCCGCGCCGGCCCCGTCCCGTTGTCGACGATCATCCGCTCAATGTACGACCGCCCCCGGAGCCCGGCTCGCCGACGCGACGGTAACGGAGCGTCACACCGGCCGGTCGTCCTTCTCGGCGGGCAGCCACGGCCGGAACGTCGTCAGGTCGAACGGGATGGAGACGTGCTCGTGGATGATCTTCCAACCGCCCTCCGTCCGCAGCAGACAGACCGTCTCCCGCACCCAGACCGCCGCCTGGAGGCCGGTGTCCTTCCGCTGCCCCGAGTCGAGGTGGAGCATGAACGCGAACGCGAGGTCCCCGTCCACCCTGACGATCAGATCGTGCGTCTGCAGGCTGATCGGACCTTCGTACCCGTCGAACCACCGCGCGAAGTTGCGGCGCACCTCCTCGGTGCCGATGAACCGCAGCGGGGCGACGGCGTCGTAGTAGACGATGCCCGGCGTGTAGAAGGACATCAGCAGGTCGAGGTCCTTCGCCTGATGAGCGGTGTGACGGCGCTCCAGGAGTGCCCTGATCTCGGCTTCGCTGCTGGTGGTCATCTCGTCCTCTTCTCGGAACGTATCGGCGGTTTCCTCCTCTACGACCGGACGGCCCGCCGAGATGTGAGGTGCCGTGCGGGGGTTATGCGACCCGGCGCGGGTCTGGGACAGTGCCGGGCGTGATCGACACTTCCACCCATCGAATCCCGCTCGGACAGAACCGCACCGCGATACTTCGGCTGCCCGCCGAACGGCCGGCGCCGGCAGTGGTGATGCTGCACCCGTTCGGGGCTTGGGACCAGGAGGGGTACCTTCCCGCCGAGGCCTCCGGGAACGGCCCGGTCCGGTTGTTCGCCGACCTGGGGACGGCGCTGGTCGCGGCCGGGATCGGGGCCGTCTCGTACGACACCCGGTTCCTGACGGAGGACCGCAACGGGGGCGCCGGCTCGGCCCGGTTCACCTTCACCGGGCTGGTCGACGACGCCGTCCGGGCGGTCGAGCAGCTGCGCGCCCACCCCGCGGTGGACAACGAGCGAGTACTGCTGCTGGGCGTCTCCATGGGCACCGAGGTCGCACTGGCCGCCGCCGAACGCCTGGGCGGCGACAGCTACTTGGCGCTGGTCGCGCCGATCGCCGAGGCCCGCCCGGTGTCCCAGCGCTGGATGGGCCTCGACCGGCGGCTGGAGTGGCTGGCCGGCGGCTTCACCGCCGCCGACGGCACCGTCGACCTCGCCGCCGCCCTCGCCGACACCGCCGGGCGCAGCGGCTGGTGGGAACCGTTCGACCTGGTCGACCGCTTCGGGCCGCACGCCGAGCTCGAACTGCTGCGCGCCGAGCTGGCGTTGGAGTACGACGCCTGGGAGGACGCCGCGCTGACGGGCGGCGACGACTCGGCGCCCGCCTCGTTCTGGCGCGACTGGTTCGCCCAGCCCGCCCCGTACCGGCGCCTGGCCACGCTCACCGGCCGGATCGCCGTCCACGTCGGCGCCGAGGACTGGACCACCCCGCCCCGGCAGGCCCACCTGCTGCACCGCGCGGCGCTCCGGCACGGCCTGCGCTCGCGGCTGAGCATCCACCCGCGCCTCGGCCACCTGATGTCGCCCCGCACGGACGACGGCCTGCGCACCTACGGACCGTTCGACCCGGACTTCCTGCGGGCCCTGGTCGTCTCGGTCCTCGAGACGCTGAACCCCGCTCCCGCTCAAGGGGGTTCCCGCTGAGGCCGAAACCGCGCGGCCTACGCTGAGCGGGTCTGACCACCACCAACGCGCCCGGGGGGACACGCATGGGGAGGGACCGCCGTCGAAGGCCGCCGGACCAGCCAGGAACCGCTGCGGCGCCTCCGCTCCTGACCGCCGAGGACCTCCACGTCAGCGCGGGCGGCCGCCAGTTGCTCGCGGTAGCGTCGCTGGCCGTGCCGCCGGGCGGCTGCCTCGGGCTGGTCGGCGTCAACGGGTCCGGGAAGTCCACCCTGCTCAAGGCGCTCGCCGGGCGGTGCCGCCTCGACCGCGGCTCCGTCCTGCTGGACGGCCGCCCGGTGCGGGAGCACGAACGCGGCTTCCGGCAGCAGGTCGGCGTCTTCCTGGACGACGCCGCCTGCTTCCCCGACCTCACGGTCGCCGAGCACGTCCGGATGGTCGCCACCGCGCACGAGGTCGGCGACACCGCCGCCCGCTGCGCACGGGTACTGGACGTCCTGGGCCTGCACCACCGGGCCGACGCCTTCCCCGACACCCTCTCCGCCGGCCAGCGGCAACTGCTGCTGCTGGCCGCCGTCCTGGTCCGTCCGGCCCGTCTGCTGCTGCTGGACGAGCCGGAGCAGCGGCTGGACACCGGCGCCCGGGACCGGCTGGCCGACACGCTGCGGCAGAGCCGGGCCGACGGCACGGCGATCGTCCTGGCCGTCCACGACCAGGAGCTGCTCGACCGGGTCGCCGACCAGGTGATGGTGCTGGACGGCGGACGCGTCGTCGACCACGGCCCGACCGCCGAAGTCCTCCAAAGGGGAGCCACCCCGTGGCGCTGACCACCCGCCGGGCCCCGCATCCGGCACCGGCCTCCGGCAGCGCGGCCCGGGCCGCCGTCGAGGAGCTGCGCCGCACCCGGGCCCGGCGTCGCGCCCTTGGTGGCCGCACCCAGCGGGTCTGGACCGCGCTGATCACCGCTTTACTGCTGCTCGCCGTCCTGACCGGCTCGGTCAACACCCTCTCCGGCCTGGCCGGATCGTTGCTCGCACCCGGCGACGAACGGCTCCCGGCACTGCTGGTCGGCCTCAGCACACTCGGCACGGCCGGGCTGCTGCGGCTCTCGCTGTGGCTCGGCCCGATCGTGCTGCCGGCCCCGGAACTCGGCTGGCTGCTTCCCCTGCCGGTGGACCGCCGCTGGCTGCTGCGCCCGCAGCTGTCGGCCGCACTGGCCGCCGCCGGGGCGGCCGGCGCTGTCCTGGGTGCGCTGGGCGGCGCGGTCGCCGCGTCGGGCGGGCGGCCGAACCCGCTCGGGATCGGCCTCGCCATGGGCGTCGGCCTGCTGCTGGCCTGGTGCGCCGCGGCCGTCGGCGTCCTGGCCGAGGGCTCACCGGCGTGGGCCCGGACGGTGCGGGCCGGCTCAGTGGCCCTCGCCCTGGCCGGCCTGGCGCAGCTCGGCGCGCTCGCCGCCGGACGCCACCAGCTGACCACCGGCCTGCTGGCAGCCTCCGGCCCGTGGGGCTGGGCGGGCTGGGCACTCGGCGGCTTCCGACCGACGCACCTGCTCGCGGTCGTCACCCTGGCAGCGGCCACCGCCCTCGCCCTGGCCGCCGCCGACCGCTCCCTCGCCACCCTGCCGACCACCGACCTCGCGCTCCGCTCGCACGCCCTCGGCCGGGCCCGCACAGGTCTGCTGCTGCTCGACTTCCGCCAGATCGCGCTGGTCGCCCAGGCCGCCGCCCGCGCCCGGCGGACCGGTCCGGGCCGCCTGCGGCTGCCGATGCCCCGGACCCGGCTGCTGATCCTGCCCTGGCGGGACGCCACCGCCCTGCTGCGCCGCCCCTGGCGCCTGGCCGCCGCGGCCGCGTGGGCCGCCGGCACCGTGCTCCTGCTGAACGCGACCCGGCTGTGGGCCGCGCCCTCCCACCCCTCCCCCGTGACCGCCGCCTGGCTGGGCTGCCTGCTCAGCCTCGGCCCCTACCTGGCGGCCGCGACGCTGGTGGAGCCCGCCCGGGAGGAGACCGACCGGCCGGCCCGCACCGGCCTGCTCCCGTTCACCCCCGCCCGGATCGCGCTCTCCCACCTGGTGGTGCCGACCGTCCTGCTCGCCGTCCTGGGCGCGGCCGCCGCAACCGTCACCGCCGCCGTGATCCAGGCCCCGCCCGTCGTCCTGTCGGCCGTCCTGCTGCTCTTCACCGCAGGCGCCCCGACCGCCGTCGGCGCGGCGCTGCTGGGCGCCTACCGCGGACCGCTCCGCTACGACCTGATGTCGCTGTCCGCGGACTGGTACGGGGCACTTCCCTTCGTGCTCTGGTACTGCGCCCCGGCCCTGACCACCGTCGCCGTGGCCGCCCCCCTGCTCTGGCACGCCGCCACCGCCACCGCCCTCACCCACGGTTCCGTCCTCGCCCAGTTCGCCGCCACCGCCGCCCTGGCCCCCGCGCCGGCCGCCCGCCGCGTCGCCCGCTCGGCGGCACTCCTGATGGCGCCTTAACAGCGTTCACGCCTTGAGGAGTTGACCGAAGTCGGTGGCCTGCGTGCCGTGGCGCGTTCTGGCGTGGTCCAGGACGGCCGCCTTCAGGGTGTCGGTGTGCACCTCGGTGACGGCGCGGGGCGAGGTGGTCCCGGGGGTGTGCTCGTAGGCGCGGACGACGGCGTCGAGGGAGACCGGTGCGGCGAACCGCCATCCGCGGAGCAGGATCACCTGGGAGATCGCCGGGTAGGGCGTGCGGGTGGGATCGGCGAGCCAGTCGAGGAGGGTGGGGCGGGGGACGGTGAAGTCCACGCCCGCCCTGGTCAGGGCCTGCAGCGCGGCGGGGGCGAGCGGCGGCGCGTTGCGGTCCGGGTCGAGTGCGATGAGTTCGCCCCACAGCCGGGCAGCGTCCAGGACGGTGGCCCGCGCGTCCGGTGTCCGGTCCTGCTGGTCGAACTCCTCGGCGCTGGCGAAGAGTTGACGTGCGCGTTCGACCGATGACGGTGGCGGGGCGGCGATCGCGTTCCGGTCGCAGCCGGTGCGCCGGAGGGCCAGCGCGGAAACGGTGGCCCCGGCAAGAACGGCCAGCAGGGCGCGTCGGGGGATCGCCGGCGTCGGCGCCTCGGCCGTGGCGACCAGGCCGACGTCGCCCCGAGGCGAGGTTTCGGTCCGCCGTGGGAGGGGCGTCGGGTCTCCGATCAGGACGGTTCGGTAGAGGGTTCGGAGTTCCTTGCCGGGGTCGGCGCCCAGTTCCTCGGCCAGGCGCCGCCGGACGAGGCCGTAGCGGTGCAGGGCCTCCGCGCCCCGGCCGGTCGCGTGCAGGGCCTGGATCAGTACGTGCTCCAGGGGGCTCGGCCAGCGGATATTCGGCGGCGAGGTCGGGCACCGCGGAGACGACCGCGGCGGGACGACCGCACCGGAGCTCCGCCTGCGCCCACCGCACCGCCGCGTCCAGCCGCCGCTGGTGCCAGCTCGCCCGGACCTGCGCCGCCCATCCGCCGGAGAGCCCGGCCAGGGGCTCCCCGCGCCACAGGCGCAGCGCTTCGGCGAGTGCCGCGGCCCGGGCCCGGTCGTCGCGCTGCCGGTCGTCGCGCGGCTCGACCAGGCGGCGGAAGCGGTGCAGGTCCACCAACTCGGGGTCGAGGTCGAGGACGTAGCCGGCGTGTCGGCGTTCGATCCGTGCGGGCGTGGCGCCGTCGGGGGCGGTCGACGGTCTCAGCAGTCGGCGGATCCGGCTCAGGTGCGCGTACAGGACGGGCCGGGGGTTGGCGGGCGGGTCGTGGCCCCAGACCCGGTCGACGAGTGTCTCGATCGCGACCGGCCTTCGGGCGTCGACGATCAGCGCGGCCAGGACCAGCTGCTGCTGCGGCGTTCCGAGGTCGAGCGGCCGGCCCGCCGACCGCACCTCGATCTCGCCCAGCAGCCGGATGTCCACATGTACCCCCCAGGTGGTCGGCAGCGCCCGCGGAATGCCCAACTCCCCATGCTGGCCTGGCTCGCAAGGTGGCCGCAAGGTCGGTGCACAGGGTGCGAAGGCAGGGTGGGACGGGCCGGGGCTCACCCGGCGACGATCACCGGTGGCGCCCGGCCACCGGTGACCACTCGTGTGCTCGCGGAGGGATACAGCATGCGGATACCGCTTCCCCGACGGTCCGACCGTCCCGGCAAAGGCGCCTCACCACGGCCGGCAAGGCGTTCTCGACTCGCTCCGGCGGCCCTGGCGGCGGCCGTGGCGTTCGTCGTCGTCGGGGCGCTCGCCCCCGCGCCCGCTCACGCGGCGGACCCCGCCCGGTACGAGATCGTGAACGCCCGGACGGGGCTGCGGGCCGACGTCATGTGGGCGTCGACCGCCGCGTACACCGGCGTCTTCCTGTGGCCGAACAACACCAGCCTCTCCCAGGAGTTCGAGCTGCTGGACAGCGGAAACGGGGTCTTCCGGATCAAGGCCCGGCACTCCGGCCAGTGCCTGATGCTCGACTGGCGCGCGGGCACCTACTCGAACGGCACCCCCGTCATCCAGTACCCGGCCTGCGGCGCCGGCTACGCGCCCGCCGAGTGGACCATCGGCTGGGTGGGGCACACCTGCATGTGCTTCCCCACGACCATGATCCTGCGGAACCGGGCCACCGGCAGGTGTCTGGACGCGAACGGCGCGCCCGTCGAGAAGGCCGTCCTGCAGCAGTGGGACTGCATCGCCACCGACGACGTGTGGAACACGGCGAACCAGAGCTGGAACCTGCTCCAGCTCTGACCTCCCCGACCTCCCACAGGTGCGCAGCCGCGGAAGCCGGTTGATTGCTTCCAGGGCTGCGCACCGGGTCGTCAGTTCGAGGGATCCAGGGCGCGGGTGAGCCCGGTCAGCGGGAGCTCGGCGCCGAGGACGCGTTCGGCGGCGCGGTGGCCCGAGAGCAGGGCGCCGTGGACGGTGGCCGGTTCGTGGCCGTAGGTGGCTTCTCCGGCGAAGTGCAGGACGCCGTCGACGGGTTCGGCCATCGCGTCGTGGTCGTCGTGGGAGGAGCCGACGGCGACGTAGGAGTACGAGCCGAGGGCGAGCGGGTCGGAGGCCCAGCGGGTGATCCAGTGTCCGACGGGGTCGGGGACGGCGTCGCCGTGGATCCCGCGCAGGGCGCCGACCACGGAGGCGACGATCTCCTCGTCGGTCAGGTCCTCGATCTCGCGGGCGAATTCGCCGCCGGCGAAGGTCAGAAGCATCGGCTCGCCGCTCACCGCGGAGACGTCGTACCAGGAGTGCCACGGGACGCCGGGCCGGCCGTGCTGCCGGATCGCGTAGACGCCGTCCGGCCAGAACCGCTCCGGGAAGCGGAGGAAGACCTTGTTGAACGCGCCCATGCCGAGGCGGGCGATCGGCCCGGCGACGGCGTCGGGCAGGGCGGGCGCGAACGCGATCGTCCCGGCCTTCAGAACGCCCAGCGCCACTGTGACGATCACCTGGGCGGCCTCGAAGGGTCCGTCCTCGGTGTCGACGCGGACTCCGGTGGCCGACCTGGTGACGGCGGTGACGGTCGTTCCGAGGCGGATGTCGAGGCCTTCCGCGAAGGCGCGGGGAATGGCGTCGTAGCCGCCGGGGAAGATCACTTCCTCGCCGTCGATGGCGTCCTCGTCGAGGGCGTGGGCGGCGACCTGCTCGATGTCCGCGCCGCACTGCTCCTCGGTGCGGTGACGGAAGAACACCCGTACCCGGTCTGCTCGTTCGGCGTCCCAGCCGGTCTCGGCGAGGGTGCGCTCGGTGGCAACGTGGTAGCTCTCGTCGTCGCCGGATTCCGCGATGGCCTGCTGGAACAGCGCGTCCGCGGTCTCCACGTCCGCCAGCCACTGCTCGGTCGCGTCCTCGTCGAACAGCTGCCGCGATTCGTCGTGGTCGGCGATCGGCCGCCCGCCCGCCTGGAAGCTTCCCACCGTGAACTCGACGGTCTCCAGGCCGAGTTCGGCGACGATGTCGGTGAGCGGATTGCTGGTGAGGCCGTGGATCCAGGAGGCGCCGCGGTCGACGGAGAACCCGGCCGTGCGGTCCGTCCACATCCGGCCGCCGACCCGGTCCCGGGCCTCGAGCACGACCACGCGCTGTCCTGCGGCGTGCAGCAGCCGAGCGGCGGTGAGGCCGGCGATTCCCGCGCCAACGACGATCGTGTCCAACATCTTTACCGTTCCAGGGAGTTCGAAGGTGTGAGGGTAGAAGCGCCCGGCGCGGGGGGCCTGGGACCCGGGGCCTGGGGCCTGGGGCCTGGGTCAGCCGGCGTGGCCGAGCTGGGTGAGGGCCAGGTCCAGAGTCTCGGCGAAGAAGTCCGCGGCGGCGGTGTCGAGGCACAGCGGGGGCTTGATCTTCAGGATGTTGAGGTGGTCGCCGGTGGGCTGGACCACGACGCCGAGGTCGAGCATGCGGTCGCAGAGTTCGGCGGTCTCCTCGGTGGCGGGCTCCAACGTGCCACGGTCGCGGACCAGTTCGAGACCGAGGTAGAGGCCCGAGCCGTGCACCGCGCCGACGATCCCGTGCCGGTCGCCCAGCGCCTCGAGCCGGCGCTTCAGGTGGCCGCCGACCCGGACGGCGTTGCCCTGAAGGTCCTCGTCGCGCAGGGCGTCCAGCACGGTCAGTCCGACGACGCTGGACACCGGGCTGCCACCGGTGGAGGAGAAGAAGTAGCCCTGCTCGCGGTACCGTTCGGCGATCGCGCGGGTGGTGACGACCGCGCCGAGCGGGTGCCCGTTGCCCATCGCCTTGGCGACGCAGACGATGTCGGGGACGACCTGCTGCTGCTCGAAGCCCCAGAACCAGTGCCCGAGCCGGCCGTAGCCCGCCTGGACCTCGTCGGCCACGGCCAGCCCGCCGTGCCTCCGCACCGCTGCGTACACCTCGGCGAGGTAGCCGTCGGGTAGTGCCACTCCCCCGGCGTTGCCGTAGAACGTCTCACTGACGAACGCGCCGGCCGGACGCCCGGCCGCCGCGAGGCCGTCGATCTCCGCCACGGCCTCGGGGGCGTAGCGGGCCGCGTCGGCGCCGCGGTGGCGGCCCCGGTAGGGGTTGGGCGAGTCCACGGTGTGGACCCAACTCGGCCGGGTGGCAAGCGCGTTGGGGTTGTCCTGGAGCGAGGTGGAGACGGCGTCGGAGGCGTACGTCCAGCCGTGGTACGCCTCCCGAAGCGCGACCACGTCGGGTTGCCCGGTGGCGCCGATGGCCAGCCGCAGCCCCAAGTCGACTGCCTCGGAACCGGAGTTGACCAGGAACACGGTGTCCAGCGGCGCGGGCAGGAGCGCCGCGAGGCGCTCGGTGAACTCCACCACCGAGGCGTAGTGGAACCGCGAGTTGGTGTTCAGCCGCCGCAACTGCCGGGCCACCGCCTGCTCGACCCGGGGATGGGCGTGGCCCAGCGGGGTGACGTTGTTGACGATGTCGAGGTACGAGCGGCCGTCGGTGGACAACAGGTGGTGGCGCCAACCCCGTTCGATCCGGGGCGGGGCGTCGTAGTAGTGCCCCTGCACCGTCGCGAACACCTCACCGCGCCGCTCCAGCAGGTCGCTCCGCTCTTCCACCGGCTCGATGCGGGCCAGGCCCAGCAACGGAGCGGGGTCGGCGGTGAGCGGCAGCCAGCCCGCGGCGTACTCGGGGCGCACCAGCGGAGGGACGGCCGGACCGTCGGCGTCGCGCAGGGCGAGGCGGACGGCGGTGCAGGCCGGGAGGTGGACGAGTTCCTCGCCCGCGCCGACCTCCGCACCTTCGGCCACCAGCGGGTGAACCGTTGCCGCGAAGGCCAGCTCCAACACCCACTGCCCATAGGTGAGTTCGATCTTCCCCGGCCCGACGGCAAGCACCCGTCCGGCGTCGGGCGCGTGCGCCGCGGCGGTCCGGCCGAGCCACAGGTCCACGCCGGTGGAGACGGTTTCCGGGGAGACGGCGGAAAGCGCGGGCGTCCGGGAGAGCCTGACGCCGCCGTAGGGGGTGCGGACCGCCGCCGCGCCGCCGGCCAGCGCGGCGGCCGCCGCCCGGTCCTCGGCGCCGGCTTCGAGCCAGTTGCCGCCGTCCATCGTGTCGGCGTCGGTGGACAGGTCGAGGACGGTGAACTCGCCGAATCCACGCAGCAGTTGGTGCGTAGGCGGGGCGGCCGCGACCGGTCCGCGGACGTGGCCCGTCGCCTCCTGCACCAAGTTGGTCATCACCGCCAGCGGCAGGCGGGTGGCCTGCTCGAAGATCCGCCACTCCCGGTCGAGCGCGGCCGTGGCGTAGGCGTTGTCCGCGTCGACGGCCGCCTGCTGCCGCCCACTGACCACCAGCACGGCGGCACGCAGCACGACCAGCGGCCAGAGTGCCCCCGCCTCGGCGGCGGACAGCGGCCGGACGGCATGGAAGGCCCGGACTGCGGGCAGCACCTGATGGGGTTCGATGCCGTCGTGGTGGAGCATCGAGGAGAGCTGGACGGCGAGTTCGCCGACCGCCCAACTCGTGGTCAGGTCACCGAAGTCGATGATCCCGTCGGGCATCGGCGGGCAACTGCCCGGACGGCGGATCAGGTTGTCGTCGGTGAGGTCCAAGTGCACGGCCTGCAACGGCAGTTCGGCAGCGCCCGCCTCGACCCGCGCCCAGGCCTCGTCCGTCGCCGCCAGCACGGCGGCCCGCCGCTCGGGCTCGCCGACGTGCGCGGCGAGCCGGGCCACTACCCGGTCGGCGTGCCGCAGGTCCCACTGCAGGACGCGGTCGAGCCCGGGGTGCCGGAAGTACCGCAGCGTGGTGCTGACCTTCCCGGCGATCGCCCCCATCGCCGCGACGGTCCTCGCGGACAGATGCCGCGGCCCCGACAGCGCACCCCCGTCCAGGTGCCGCAACACCCGCGCCGTGACCGGCCCGCCCTCGACCTCCACCACGGCCCGGCGCGGGGCACCGTCGTGGTCGCGCAGCACGGTGGCCACCCGCAACTCCGGGTGCGCGGCCGCGACCAGGTCGGCGGCGGCGTCCTGGGCCTCGACCTCGACGGCGCCGAACGCCGGGTTTGCGATCTTCAGCACCGCGGCTATGCCCCCGTCCCCGTCGCGGAGTAGGAAGTTGGCGTCCTGCTGGCTGCCCAGCGACTCGGCGCGCCCGGCGATCCCGAGCTCCCGGGCGGCGAGGAGCTCGGCCTCGGCCGGGGTGATGCGCGGGACGGGGAGTGCGTCCTCGGCGAAGAAGTCGACGGTGCGGTGCTCGGGGTGCGACATGACGGGGTCCTCGGCGTGGTGCGGATATAACGGCGCGTCGGCGACTGGGTCAGGGCCTGTCCGGTCGATCGCGCCCGGCAGGATCGGCCGGGCAGTCCCTAGTCGACGTGCCAAAGGAAGCGGTGGGTGTGGATCGCGAAGTAGGGGAAGTTCTCCACCGACACGACGCCCTCGACGGCGCGAACCACGTCGTTGACGAAATCCAGCAGGTCGCTCGGACGGTCGCACACCACCTCGACGAACAGATCGAACGTCCCGGCGGTCAGCACCGCGTACACGACCTCGTCGTGCCGCGACAACTCATCGGCCACCGCCCGGGGGTCGCCGTCCACATGCAGACCCAGCAGCGCCATGGTCTGCCGCCCCATGGTCATCGGGTCGGTCACCCCCACCACCTGCACCGCCTTGGCCTCGACCAGCCGCTGCACCCGCTGCCGCGCAGCAGACGGCGACAGCCCGACCTTCGGCCCCAACTCGGCGTACGGGATCCGCCCGTCCACCTGGAGCTCCCGCAGGATGGCCCGGTCGATCTCGTCCACGAAGCAAGGACCCTTCACTGCGGAAACCTGGGGAAACAGCAGCTCGGAGCGCTGTGAAGGACACCATGCCGGATCCGGACGCTCGAATCAATGGTCAGCGCAATCGAATCGAGCGCCCGGACACACGGATCGAGCGCCGAGGCGACTCGGCACGGCGGCTCAGCCCGGCGGCTCCGCCCAGCGGCTCAGCCCAGCGGCTCGGCCCGGCGGCTCGGCACGCAGTCGCGTGAGGAAGCAGAAGTACCGCAGCGGAGACCTCTCAACTACCCCCACTGTCACCGGCATCGACGCCCCACCCCTCGTACGGGCCACCCTCCGACCGGGCAACGGCTTCCCAGGCAGCACCGCCACCGAGCAGGCCGGCGCCGGCGGCGAACGTCGGCACCAGTGAACGCAGAGCCCGGCGCCCGTGAAGCGCGACCAGAAGCCCGACCTCCTCCGTCCCGGCCGGGGCGCCACCGGGAAGCGGATGCAGGCAGCGCAGCTCGCGCAACAGCCGACACCCCGCCAGGGTCCGCGCCGGGGCACACAGGACAGCAACCGCGAGCACCGCCAAGATCACCCCCGCCCAACGGGCTCCCTGCGCCGCGATGCCCACGGCCGCACCGCCGGCTGCGAGGCCCAGCAGGCGGGCCACCATCAACCGGGCCCGGCCGCACCGCAGGCCGCGTCCGGCCAGTTCGGCGCCCAGCTCATCCCGTGCTCGCCGCACGGCCGGGGCGGCGGCAGCATCGGCGAACGACAGGTCCCTGCCGAACGCCGTCCACACGGGCCCGGTGCAACACAGTCACGTCACGCCCGGGCCCGGTGTGCACCACCCGCCGCAGCCGGCCGCGCGAGCCTGCGTCGACCGCCCCGGCAAGGTGCAGTTCCACGACGGCCACTCCCAGCGCGGCCTTCGAACCGCCCCGCACTCCCGCGACCTCGACCGCCGTCAGGCCGTCCACCCGCCCCCGAACGGGCAACCACCGCAACAGCCCCGCACCGACCAGCCCGGTCACCGCACACACCACACCGATCTGCCACACCACGCCCCGCTCCCCTCATCAACTGCGGGACGTCATACCCATGTTCGACGGGTTCGCCCGAGCGACCCACCGCCGGCGCCGGCACGTCCCGCCACGGCCCTGACGGTCGGACCGCGAACGTCGAAGCGAAAGCCGCCGGACGAGGGCCGTCGTGGGCCCGCCCTCGTCCGGCGCCTCTCCTCCAGGTAGGGCGGCTACGCCGCCCCTGACCCCCGGTACTCCCGGAGGCTCAGCCCTCCGCCGCCACCGCCCGCTCGTTGCCGAACACCCGCCAGGACGGCGCCGCGACCAGCGCCGCCAGCACGGGCACGGCGGCGAGCAGCAGGCAGACGGAGAGCGGGAGGCGCTCGGTGAGCAGGCCGACCGTTGCGGTGGAGAGTGAACCGCCGGCGTTGAAGGCGGTGTTGACCCAGGCGCCGGCCCGGGTGCGCTGTTCGGGCGCGGCAATTTCGTCGGTGAGCAGGTAGGCGGTGGTGAGCGTCGGGGCGACGGCCAGTCCGGCGAAGGCGGCGATGACGGCCAGGACGGGGAGGGACGGGGCGAGCGCGGCGAGGGCGAGCGCGGTGCCGAGGACGGCGGTCAGGATGGTGAGCCGATTCCCGGCCGCCATACGCCAGTTGACGGCGCCGAGGGCGAGGCCGCCGATCGCGCTGCCTGCGGCGAGGGTGGCTTCCACCCAGGCGACGTCCGCGTCCCGCCCGTGCTGACCGGCGAAGACCACGGCCAGCAGGCCGAACGCGCCGAGCCCCGCCCCGGCCCCGGCGGCGGCCGCCAGCGGCTGGCGGGCCCGGGACAGCAGCCCACGGGTGCTCGAAACCTCGTCTCCAGAAGACGAGTTGGCGCCACCGGTAGCCGTCTCTCGCGGCACGGACACCGCCAGCGCGAGCGTCCCGCCGAGGACCAGCGCAGCGCTGAGCAGCACGCCGACGGCCGGACGCGCGACCGTTGCGAGGACGCCGGCCAGCAACGGGCCGGTGACGTACAGGAGTTCCTCCGCGACGGTGTCCAAGCTGTAGGCCCGGCGCCGCAGTTCGGGGTCGGTCACCAGCCGGCTCCACTGCGCGCGGGTGACGGGCCCGAGCGGCGGGGCGAACACGCCGGCCACCGCGGCCAGTACCAGCAGGACGGGGTACGGGGTGCCGGACCGCCACGTCGCGGCGGCCAGTCCGAGCAGGGTGAGCGCGTACCCGGCGGCCATCGGCGGCAGCACGCGACGCGGCCCGTAGCGGTCGACCATTCCCGCCCGGGCCGGGAACAGCAGGACGTTGACGGTGGAGAGCACGGCCATCACCCAGCCGGCCCGCGCGTACGAGCCGGTGGTGGCGGCGACGGCGAGCAGCAGGGAGAGCGAGACGGTGCCGTAGGAGAGGCGGCCGATCATGGCGGCGCCGAACAGTCGGGCGGCGCCAGGGGTGCGCAGAACAGCCCAATACGACGTAGACATCGTGAGGTTCCTCGAAAGAAGCCGGGCGCGCGGCAACGAGCAGCACGCCGGTGAACAGGGACGCCGAAGGCACCGCGCCACCGGTCGTGGTGAGCGGTCGCCGCGCGGGGTCCTAGTCACGGATGAGGAACATGGCGGCATGCTAGCCCACCCGGCCCGGACGCCGTCCACCCATTTACGTCCGGGCCCTCGCCCCCTCACGTCAGTGCTGCCGCACCCACCACACCACCAGCCCCACCGCCGCCGTCCCGCCTGCTCCCGCCGCCGCCCGCACCGCGCTGAACAGCGCCGCCTTCGCCAGCCGCTTCACCGTCGTCGCCCGCCGCCCGTTGTTCGCCATCCCGGGTACACCCCCGCCTCTCGTTCCGCCCGGGCCCAGCGCCGGGGCGGTGCCACCACCATCGGGTGAGCGGCCGCCCGATGGCCCGATCCCCGGGCGGTGCGGGCGAGTTGGGCGCTACGCTCCAGGTAGCGGCCCTGCCCGCACCCGCCCGCAGCGGGCGCAGCGGGCGGGCGGGCGGCCACGTTCAGACAGGGGGCAGACCGATCGCCACGCCAGACCCTCGCCGACGTCTGCACAGCGAACTCTGGGCCCTGAAGGCCGAGGCCGACGCGGCACGGCGCAAGCAGGATCTGCGCCCGCTGTCCCAGGCCGAGATCGAGCGGACGCTGCGCCAGGCGCCGTACCGCATCGCCGACTTCCGCGGGCAGCGGGTCAGCGACTGGGTCCCCAAGGACGTCCGGCAGGCGCAGGCGCCGTCCGCGGACAGCGCGGACGCACTGTGGGCGCTGGTCCGGCTCTGGTCCGAGACGGCCGGCCGGCCGCCACGGACTCAGCAGTACTGGGCCGGTCTCGCCGAGGCGGCCCGGGACGCGTCACCGGCGGCGGCTTCAGCACCCGCGTTCGGGGCGAACGGGATGGTCGGAGCCGCCCGGGTCCCGGAGTACGACCTCGACCGGCTCGGCGAGCAGGCCTTCGGACAACTGGTGCGTCTCCTCCTGCTCGCCGAGGCGGGCGGGCGCGTCGGCCTCGACCACACCGCCCCGGCGGACCTCCACCTCCCGGACGGCACCGAAGTGATCTGCTGGTTCGCTCCGCCGTCGGCCCGGCGCGGCGACCTGCCGCCCAGCGCGTGGCTGCCGGAGCTCGCGATCGAGCTCGACAAACGCGGGCTCTCCGCCCGCCGGGTGCTGGTGTGCACCAACCTGCCCTCGGCCACGAACCACACAAGCAGGTTCCGGAGCCGCTCGACGGTGGCACCGGTGAAGCATCAGCTGACGGCCTACGGGCTCCAGGGCCTTCGGGTCCTGTACCAGGAGGACATTCGGGTACGTCTCCACGCGCGCGCCGACCTGCGCCGCCTGTTCGCCGGGTTCGTCGCACCGGTCGACCCGCTGGCCCGGATCGGGGAGTTCATCGACGCCGACGCCGTCCGGGAGACCGCCCAGCTCGTCCACGCGCACACCGCCGCCGAGTTGCTCAGCGACCAGTGGGTCCGGCTGGGCCAGGCCGGTGCGGAGGGCGACCGGCAGCGGCTGAGCCTGGGCACGGTCGCGATCGACCTCGATGCCACGATCTCGTCCGGCGGGACGGAGACCGCCGTACAGAGCGCGCGCCGCATCATCGAGCGCGGCGACCACGTCCTGCGCCCGTCCAGCAGGCCGGCGGAGGCCGGACTGCTCAACGTGGCACTGATCGGCGGGCCGGGCCAGGGCAAGAGCACCCTCGGTCAACTCGTCTGCCAGGCCTACCGTGCGGCCCTGCTCGGCGAGGACGGCGCGGTACTGCTGTCGTTCACCGCCAGAGACCTGCTCCGCACCCTGCACAACGACCTGCGGGCGGCCGGGATCCCGCGCCCGCGCGTGCGGCGCTGGCCGATCCGGATCGCGCTGCACGACTTCGCCAACCACCTGGCCACCGGCGGCGACCGCAGCATCCTGCGCTTTCTGACGTCCCGGATGGGCCGTCAACTCACCGGCTCGCTCAGCCCGGAGCGCCTGGGCCGGTGGCTGGCCGAATGGCCGTGGTTCCTGGTCCTGGACGGGCTGGACGAGGTGGCCTCGCCCGAGGTCCGCGAGGAGGTGATGACCGCGATCGAGGAATTCCTGGTCCACGTGCGCCAGTTGGACGCCGATCACCTGATCCTGGCGACCACCCGGCCACAGGGCTACCGGGGCGAGTTCCACGTCGGCGACTTCGAGCAGCTGAGGCTCTCCCCGCTGTCGCCCGACGCCGCCATGCACTACGCCCAGCGGCTCGCCGACGCCCGGCACGCCGACGACCCGGAGATGCGCGAGGCGGTCGTGACCAGGTTCGGCGAGGCCGCGCGGCAGCCCAACACGGCGCGCCTGATGAGCAGTCCGCTCCAGGTGACCATCATGTCGCTGCTGGTGGAGCGCCGGACCAGGATGCCGCAGAACCGGTTCGAGCTCTTCGAGGCGTACTACTCGACCATTTACGCGCGCGAGGTGGACAAGCCCGGCGAGAACGGGCGGCTGCTGGCCGAGCACAAGGGCCACATCGACTGGATGCACCAGTGCGTCGGCCTGACCCTGCAGTCCAGGGCCGGGCTCGCCGACGCGCTCGACTCTGTCATGCCCGAACGGGAACTGCGCGAACGGTCCCGGGCCCGGATCGCCGACGAGACCGAGGATCCGGGGCTGTCCGCCGAACTGGCCCCGAAGCTGTTCAACGCCGCCACCGAACGCCTGGTCCTGCTGGTCGCCCCCGAGGCGGAGATGGTCGGCTTCGAGGTGCGCAGCCTCCAGGAGTTCATGGCCGCCAAGGCGCTGATCTCCGGCCCGGAGGCGGACATCCTGCCCCGGCTCCAGCGGCTGGCGGGACAGCCGGCCTGGCACCACACGTGGCTGCTCGCCGCCGCCGGCATCTTCACCCAGCGCCCGCACCTGCGCGACGGCCTGATCACCGTGCTGCGCGCCGCCGACACCGAGGACCGGGTGACGATGACCGTCCGCCCCGGCCTGGCGCTGGCCGCGTCCCTCGTGGAGGACGACCTCGCCCGGGCGCACCCCCGGCACCACCGGCTGCTGGTCGCCCACGCCTGCGAAGTGCTGAAGGGGCCGATCGGACCGACTTTCCGCGCCGCCGCGGACGCTCTGGTGAAGGTGGCCGACCAGAACGACGGGGCGTCGGAAGTCGTGCTGCTGGCCGTCACCAACGCGGTCCGCTCCCGCGACGTGGGGCTGGTCACGGGGCTGGCGCTGCTCCAGCACTGGGCCACAACGAACTGCGGCTCCCGGACAGCGGCGGCCGAACGGCTCGATCGGGCCCTGGAGGCGCTGGACAGCTCCTCACGCGCGGCCGTCCTCGCCTCCGACCTGCCCGGCCTTCCGCCCCTCGGCAGCATCGAGTTCCAGCGGTTTCTCCACCAGTACTACCCCGTGGCCGCGACCCAGCCGCTCACTCGTCTCTTCGCGGAGCACGGCCGACCGGACCTGAAGGAGTTCCAGGCCTTCGTGCGGACGGTCGTCCAGGTCGGCACGGACGGAACCGAACTTCACCTCCTGCCGACGCTTCCACCGCCGCTGCTCACCGGCGACCTGCTGGCACCGCTCGCCGCGGCCGTGGACGCCCGGTCACTGACGTCCTGGCCGCTCGCCTCCCAACTGCTGACCTGGCTGACCGCCTCGGCCGCCGCCTGCGCGGGCGAACTGCCGCCTCCTCAGGTCGAAGGCATCAACTGAGGCTGCGCTCGCTACATCGGACTCGCCGCGTAGATGCGCTCGGCGAACTCGGCGAGCTGGTTCTCCGGCAGGTGCCTGGCCAGGTCCGCCTCGCTGATCATGCCGACCATCCGCTTGTTGTCGATCACGGGGAGCCGGCGGATGCGGTGGCTCTCCATCTCGCGCAGGACTTCGTCGATGCCGGCGTCCGCGTCGATCCAGCGCGGGGTGCCCTCGATGATGTCGGACGCCTTGCAGTCGGCCGGGTTGAGGCCCTGCGAGACGCACTTCAGCACGATGTCGCGGTCGGTGATGATTCCGCACAGCCGTTCGCTGTTGGTCTCGTCGCCGACGGGCAGCGCGCCCACGTTCAACTGGCGCATCAGCTGGGCGGCGTGCAGGAGATTGTCGCTCTTGGTGATCCAGTGGGCACCCGGGTGCATGATGTCCTTGGCCGTGGTCATGCCGTCCTCCTGGTTACTGCGGGTATCTGCCGCCGCCCGCGCGGTCGCGGCCCGCCCCTGCGGCGTTGCGCCCCTCGTCCAGGGTCGCCCCGCAGCGAGGCCGCCGCGAATCGAACCGGCCCGGACTGCACACCCACAGGTCAACTTCCGCTCTCCGCCAGCACTCTCGCCGCGTGCACCTTCCCGGCGTGCTCAACGAGGTTGATCAGCACGGTCTTTCCCGATCCCCGCTCCCGCGCGTCGCACAGCACCACGGGGGTGCCGCAGTCGAGGTCGAGGGCCCGCGAAACCTCCTCGGGGTGAAAGGCACGGGTGCCGTCGAAGTGGTTGACGGCGACCACGAACGGGATGCCGCGGTGCTCGAAGAAGTCGACGGCGGGGAAGCAGTCGGTGAGGCGGCGGGTGTCGGCGAGGACGACGGCGCCGAGGGCGCCCTGGGCGAGTTCGTCCCAGAGGAACCAGAAGCGGTCCTGGCCGGGGGTGCCGAAGAGGTAGACGGACAGGCCTTCGCGGATGGTGATCCGGCCGAAGTCCATGGCGACGGTGGTGGTGGTCTTGCGTTCGACACCGCCGAGGTCGTCGATGTGGGTGCCGGCGGCGGTCAGTTGTTCCTCGGTGCGCAGCGGTTTGATCTCGCTGACGGCGCCGACCAGGGTGGTCTTGCCGACGCCGAAGCCGCCCGCGACCAGGATCTTCAGGGCCAGATCGTCAGAGCGCGCGAAGTCCATGGATGACCTCCTGGAGGATGTGCTCGTGCGGGAGCAGGGCCGGGGGGACGGGACGGCTGACCCGGATGTGTTCGGCGTCGAGGAGGTCGCCGAGCAGGACCCGGACGACGCCGAGCGGCAGGTCGAGGTCGGCTGCGATCTCGGCGACGGACAGTGCGTTGCCCTGGCACAGGTGGAGGATGGCGGCCTGTTCGGGGCCGACCGGCAGAGCCGCCGGATCGAAGACATCGGTGACGACCAGCGCGATCAGGTCGAAGGGCTGGCCGGGGCGGGTGCGGCCTTTGGTGAGCGCGTAGGGGCGGACCATCGGGCCGGCGGCCTCGTCGTACCACTGGACGGGGCGGTCGGGCGGCGGCGGGTAGCCGAACGGGGAGCCGGGCAGGTAGTGGCGCGGGGGGTAGGCCAACGGGGGTCACCCCTCCTGGGGGCCGCGGGGGGCGGCGGCCAGGTGTTCGCCGACCCGGCGCACCAGGCGGGCCATCTCGTAGGCGACCAGGCCGAGATCGGCGTCGGGGCCGGCGAAGACGGCCAGGCAGGAGGCCTGGCCGGCGGCGGCGACCAGTAGGTAGCCGCGTTCCAACTCGACCATGGTCTGGCGGACTTGGCCGGCGTCGAAGTGCCGGCCGGCGCCCTTGGCGAGGCTGTGGAAGCCGGAGGCGACGGCGGCCAGGTGCTCGGTGTCCTCGCGGGCCAGGCCGGTGGAGTTGCCCATCGACAGGCCGTCGGCGGAGAGCATCACGGCGAACTTGACCTGGGCGGTGCGGGTGACCAACTCGTCGAGCAGCCAGTTCAGTTCGCCGGTGTGGTGGGCGGTGCCGATCATCGGGGGCGGTCTCCTCGCTCGAAAGGACGGGTGTCGGGGGCACTGCCCCGGGCCCAGCCGTGCTGGAACGCGGCCATCGCGGCGCGGGCCTGCTCGGGGTCGCGGTCGGCGAACGAGGCGGGCGCGGCGGGCGAGCCGGGGCGCAGCCCGGGCCGGGCGGGTTCGGGGGCGTCGCGCAGTTGCGGCGCGAGGCTGGCCTGCCGTACCCGGCGCGGCAGTTGGTCGTCCCCGTCGGCGGGCAGCGCGGGCGAGGGCGGCGCGGACGGGAGCAACGGCGCAGGCGGCGCGGACGGGAGCAACGACGCAGGCGCGGGAGGCGGCTCGGCCAGCGCGGTGGCCGCGGCCCGTCCGGGTACCGATGGCGGGATCAACGGCCGTGCGGGGTAGGCGGCTTCGACGAATCCGTCGGGCGAGAGTCCGTCCGCCTCGACGCCGCGCAGGTCGAGCAGCTCGGTCGGCAGCAGCACGACGGCCGTGGTGCCGCCGTACGCCGACGGCCGGAGCGCGACCTTGACGCCGTGCCGCTTGGCGAGCCGGCTGACCACGAACAGGCCGAGCCGGTCGCTGTCGAAGAGGTCGACCTGGTCGCTGGCGGCGATCCGCCGGTTGGCGTCGGCGAGGGCTTCGGGGCCCATGCCGAGGCCGCGGTCCTCGATCTCCACCACGTAGCCGGTGCCGACCTGTTCGCCGCGGATGTGGATTTTGGTGTGCGGGGGCGAGAATCCGGTGGCGTTCTCGACGAGTTCGGCGAGCAGGTGGGTGAGGTCGGCGACGGCGGGGCCGGTGACGGCGGCGTGCGGGAGGCGCTGGACGTCGACCCGGGCGTACTCCTCGACCTCGGCGACGGCGGCGCGGACCACGTCGGTGAGCGGGACGGGCTTGCGCCAGGCGCGGCCGGGGGCGGCGCCGGAGAGGATGATCAGGCCTTCGGCGTGGCGGCGCATCCGGGTGGTGAGGTGGTCGAGCCGGAACAGGTCGTCGAGTTCGGCGGGGTCCTCGGTGCGGCGCTCCATGGCGTCCAGCAGGGTGAGTTGGCGGTGCACCAGGACCTGGCTGCGGCGGGCGAGGTTGACGAAGACGCCGGAGACGCCGGACAGCACTTCGGCGCGTTCGACGGCGGCGGTGACGGCGGCCCGCTGGACGGTGTCGAGGGCATGGTGGACCTGGCCGATCTCGTCGCCGCCGTGTTCCCGCAGCGGCGCCTCGGTGTCCACGTCGACCTCCTCGCCGGACCTCAGCCTCCGCATGGTGGCGGGGAGTTTGCGTCCGGCGAGTTCGAGTGCGGAGTTCCGCAGGGCGTGCAGTTCGGCGACCAGGCCGCGGCCGATCTGGACGGAGACCAGCAGGGAGGCGAGGACGGCGAGCAGGCCGAGCAGCACGGTGGCGCCGGAGGTGGTGAACAGGCCGAGGGCGTAGGGGTCGGAGCGTTCGGCGGCGGTCTCGCCGGCCTGCTGTTCGACGGCGGCAAGGTCGTGGGCGGTGGTGGCGGCGACGGTGGCCCAGCGGTCGGCGGGGACGGCGGCGAGCGCGGCGTGCGGGTCGCCGGCGGCGGTGACGGCTTCCTCGTAGCGGCGCAGTTCCTGGTAGTCGGGGCCGTTGGTGACGGTGGCCAGCGCGGCGCGGTCGGCGGGGCGCAGGTCGGGCGCGGCGGCCTGTTCGAACTGGGCGCGGGCGTAGGCGGCCTGTTGGACGGTGCGGTACTGGGTGTCGTCGAGCCGGCCGGCCCGGGCGGCGGCGCGCAACAGGGCGTCCTCGCGGGCGAGTTGTTCGCGGGAGCGGGCGAATTCGAGCAGTGCGCGGGCGTCGGCGGCGACCCGGTGGTCCTGCAGGGCGGTGAGCGAGCCGGCCACCGCGAGGGCGTTGTCGACGGCCGCGGTGTAGGCGTTGTACGCGTCGTCCCAGCGGACACCGTGGCCGGAGATCTGGCGGCGCAGCGCGGGGAGGGCGGCGACGGCGCGGGCCAGGGTGTCGAGGCGGCCGGCGGTCTCGTTGCCGAGTCCTTCGGCGTCGGCGCGGTTGTAGCCGGGGGCGAGGGTGAGCGGGGCGGCGGCGTTGTCGGTGTTCTGGGCGGCGGCGCGCAGTTCGCTGTCGCGGGCGGCGTCGGGGCCGTTGGTGGCGAGGAGTTGGCCGGCGGCGGCGCGTTCGGCCTGCAGGGCGGTGACGGTGCGGTCGAGGGGGGTGCGCAGGGTGGTTTCGACGTTCTTGATCCGCAGCAGTTCCCAGACGTCGCCGGCGGTGCTGACGGTGGCGAACGACCACAGCGCCATCAGCGCGACCACGGGGAGCATCAGGACGGCGACGATCCGGGCCCGGACGGTGCGCGGGCGCAGGCCGGGGCGGGCCAACGGGGCTGCGGGCAGCGGGGTTTCGTCGGCGGGCGGTCCGGCGTGGGCGCCGCGCCGGGGGGCGCCGGGCCGGTTGCGGGCGGGTCCGCGGGTGGCGCTGGGGGCGGGTGGTCCGCTGCGGGAGGTGCCTCGGGGTGGGCGCATGGGCGGGGACGGCCTTTCGGGGGGTTCGGCGCATCGGGCCGGGCGAGCGTTGAGACAGCGACAGGGCGGATGACGACCGGTCAGGCGGCGCGGCCGAGTTCGTCGACGGCGAGTTCCTCGACGGCGAGTTGGCCGGCCTCGCGGTAGGCGGCACGTTCCTGCGCGGTCGGGGAGAGCGCGACGAACGCGGCGGTGAGGAACAGGAACGAGCCGAGTCCGACGGCCAGCGGGAAGATGAACTGCATGGCGGTGGCGCCGCCGAGGCCGGTGCGGGCGGGTTCCATGTGGACGTGCACGGCGGCCATGCCGGTGTAGTGCATGCAGCTGACGGCGATGCCCATGACCAGCGAGGCGGCCGCGGCGGCGTACACGTTGCGGATGGTGACGGCGGCCCAGAGCGCGGCGGTGGCGGCACCGACGGCGATCAGCACGGAGAGCGCCACGGTGCCGAACCGGTACTGCAGTTCGCCGTGGATGCGGACGGCGGCCATGCCGAGGTAGTGCATGGCGGCGACGCCGAGTCCGGTGGTGAGTCCGCCGAGCAGCAGGCTGCGGCCGCGGTGCCGGCCGTGGCCGACGACGAACACGCCGAGGCCGACCACGGCTATCGCGACCAGCAGGCTGAGCACCGTCAGCGGTACGTCGTAGCGCAGTTCGGTGCCGTCCACGGCGAAGCCGAACATGGCGACGAAGTGCATGGTCCAGATGCCGGAGCCGATCGCGGCGGCGGCGGTGAGCAGCCAGTTGCGGCGGGAGGCGCCGGTGGCGGACAGCGCGCGCAGGGTGCAGCGCAGGCCGAGGGCCGCGCCGACGCAGGCCATCGCGTAGGAGAGGACTGGGGTGAGCCAGCCGACACTGAAGTGGTCCATCGATCCCATGGGTTGCCTCCCGCGAGTGCCCGGCGGCGCTCGCCCGCGCTCTTCTGAGTCAAAGCTCCTGGGTGCCAGGGCTCTTGTTGATCCGGGGACGCTGGACGCTACCCAGAGTTGATAGATGGTCACCAGAAGATCTGAAAAGCACCACGCGGCGTGGGTTCGGTGTGCTCGAATGGGCCCTTGGCCTATGCCCCCCGCATGCTCCGCCGGGCGCCGGGCTTCAACCGGGATGCGGACTGTCGGCCGGACCCGCTACTCTCCGCGTACTTCCCAGCTGGAACATCAATTCGAGGATCTACGTGTCCAATTCCGTCCCGCCCCCGCCGTCCGGCGCATTCGGTGCTCCGACGTACGCCGCTCCGGGGGCCGAGACCGCTTCCGCCCCGCAGGCGCCGTTCCACGGACCGTTCTGTCGTTTCTGCGGTTCGGTCCCGGCCGTGGAGGCCACGGTCCGCGGCCACCAGGGCTTCATCGTGCTCATGCGGTTCCTCAAGCTGCGGGGCCCGTTCTGCCGCGACTGCGGACTGGCGTCGGTGCGTCGGATGACCTCGAACAGCCTGTGGCAGGGCTGGTGGGGCATCGGCTCGATGCTGATCAACCCGATCACCATGCTGAGCAACCTCGGCGCCTGGTCGAAGGTCCGCCGGCTGCCCCCGCCGCTGCCGGGCGCGCCGGGCACCCCGATGCCGGTGGGCCGTCCGCTGTGGCAGCGGGTGCAGGTCCTCGGCCTGCTGCTGCCGGTGCTGCTGATCGCCGCGCTCGTCTGGAACGGCGGCCACTCCTGGCGCGACGGGGCGACCGGCCCCGCCCCGGTCCGGGTGCACGTCAGCAGCTACCCGACCCCCACGGCCACGAGTTCCGTCGCCGACCCGGCGAACGTCAAGGCCGGCGACTGCCTGCGCACGGTCGGCGGCTCCACCCGCACCTTCATCGTCGTGGTCGACTGCGGCGCCAAGGACGCGGACTCCAAGGTGGTCGGCCGCTCCTCCTCGACCGCCGACGACGCCTGCGACGCCTTCCCCGAGAGTGACAACATGCTCGTCCGCAAGGAGAGCCCCAACCCGGTCACCCTCTGCCTGGTGAAGCTCACCCACACTGCCTGAGCCATCCGCCCGCTCCCCCCGTCAAGCCGGGGAGCGGGCGGCACACTTGCTACTGACGCGGCGTCAGCTTCACCCGGACCGGACCGCGCACCTCCAGCGTGATGCCCTGCCCGAGCGGGACATCGGTGTCGACGGCCGCGATCTCGAACTCCCGCAGCAGCACGGCCAGCGCGAGCACCGACTCCAGCATCGAGAAGTGCTGACCGATGCAGGCGCGCGGGCCGCCGCCGAACGGGAACCAGGCGTAGCGGTGACGGGCGGCCTCCCGCTCGGGGGTGAACCGCTCGGGGTCGAAGCGCTCGGGGTCGTCCCAGTGCTCGGGGTGGCGGTGCGTCACGTACGGAGCGATCAGCACGTCCGCGCCGGCCGGGATCTCGACGCCGCCGACCACGGTGGATTCGACGGCCCGCCGGCCGACCGAGGGCGCGGCCGGGTAGAGCCGCATCGCCTCCTTCAGCACCCGTGTCAGGTACGGGAGTTGGGCGTAGTCGGCGGCGGTGGGACGGCGCCCTTCGGCGAGCAGCTCGGCGGCCTCCTGGTACGCCAGGCGCTGCTGTTCGGGGTGCTTGGCGAGCAGGTGCAGGGCGAAGGTCAGCGAGGTGGCGGTGGTCTCGTGGCCGGCCAGCAGGAAGATCAACACCTGTTCGCGCAGTTCGGTGGCGTCGAGCCGGTTGCCGTCCTCGTCGCGGGCCTTGGCGAGCAGGCCGAGCAGGTCCTCCCCGTCCCGCTCCTCGGCGTCGCCCTCGGCGGCCCGCCGGGCGATGATCCCGTCGCACACCGCGTACAGCGCGCGTTCGGCCTCAAGTGCCTTGCGGTGCCCGGGCAGTGGCCATTCGCGGGGCAACCGGACGGGAGCGAAGCCGCGGTCGCGGACGAACGCGCCGAGGATCGGGAAGGCGTGGTGGACGGTCTCCACGGCCTGTTCGACGTCCTGGCCGAACAGGATCCGGGCCACGGTGCGCAGCGCGAACCGGGACATCTCCTCGGCGAGGTCCACCGTTCCGTCGGAGGCGTCGGCCCAGCGCTGCGCCAGCGATTCGGCCTCGACGCCGATGGCGTCCGCGTACTGGTCGACCCGGCGGCGGGTGAACAGCGGCTGAACGAGGCGGCGCTGGCGCAGGTAGTCCTCGTCCTGCGCGGTGAGCAGGCCGTTGCCGAAGCTGGCCCGGATCTCGCCGTAGAAGACGTTGTCCTTGCGGAAGTTGGACGATTCGGTGGCCAGCACCTGCTGGGCGCCCTCGGGCGAGCAGACCAGGTAGATCTCGGCGCGCAGTCCGGGCGGGCCGGCCTGGATGCGCAGCACGTCGCCGTGGTCGCGGTGGGCGGCGACGTAGGTGGCGAGCGGGTCGCGCTTGAGGTCGAGCAGCGAGCCGATCAGCGGCAGTCCGGCCGGGCCGGGCACGCGGGTGGTCGCGGTCATGGAGTTCCCCCTCCGTCGGCGGGCGAGCCCCGGACGGTAGGGGTTCGCTGACACTGCGTCAGTATCTCCCGGGGGGCGGGGCATGGCGAGAGGAACGATCATTGGCCTGATCTGGTGCTTGAGGCCTGGCACATGCAGCCCTTAAGTTCGGCTTAAGGTCGCTGGTGCGAGGGGGCCTCCCCCTTGAGCCCCGCAGTTGCGGCACTATGATCAGCTGATCGGCCCCCGACAAATCGCCGCGACCGCCCACCACGACCAGGGGAACCATCCATGCGCAGCGCCAGAAGCCTCCTCGCCGCCACCGCCGTGCTCGCCCTCGCGGCGGCGCTGAGCGCGTGCACCGCCAACCCCACGTCGAACAACGGCACGCAGAACGCCCCCAAGGTCGACGGCACGGTGACGGTGTTCGCGGCGGCCTCGCTCAAGGAGTCCTTCACCGAGCTCGGCAAGCGCTTCGAGGCCGCCTACCCGGGCACCAAGGTGACCTTCAACTTCGGCGGCTCCTCCGCCCTCGCCCAGAGCATCGTCTCCGGCGCACCCGTGGACGTGTTCGCCGCGGCCAGCCCCGCCACCATGAAGACCGTCACGGACGCCAAGCTGACCGGCGAGGACCCGAGGGTGTTCGTCCGCAACACGCTGGAGATCGCCGTCGCCAAGGGCAACCCCAAGCACATCGCCGGCCTGAAGGACCTCGGCGGCGCGAAGACCGCACTGTGCGCCAAGGAGGTGCCGTGCGGCGCCGCCGCCGTCACCGCACTGAAGGCCGCCGGCGTCGAACTCACCCCCGCCACCTACGAGCAGGACGTCAAGGGCGCGCTCACCAAGGTCGAACTCGGCGAGGTGGACGCCTCGCTGGTGTACAGGACGGACGTGAAGGCGGACGCCGCGAAGATCGACGGCGTGGAGTTCCCCGAGGCCGCGCAGGCCGTCAACGACTACCCGGTCGTCGCCCTCGGCAAGGCACCCAACAGCAACGGCGCCGCGGCGTTCCTCGGCTACCTGAACTCCATGGACGCCCGCAACGTGCTGACCGAGGCCGGCTTCCAGGTCCCGTGAGCACCCCCCGAACCACTCCCGCACCACACCCCCGGGGCCGGCGGCGGCCCCGGGGGGCCACCCGGGTCCCCGCCGCCCTGCTGCTTCCCGCGCTGCTCGGCCTCGCCTTCCTCGTCCTGCCGCTGCTCGGCCTGCTGATCCGCGCCCCGTGGAGCGCGCTGCCCGCGCTGCTCACCGGCCCCGAGGTCTGGCAGGCGCTGCGGCTGTCGCTGATCTCCGCGACCGCCGCCACCGGCATCTCGCTGCTGCTCGGCGTCCCGCTGGCCTGGCTGCTGGCCCGCACCGAGTTCCCCGGCCGCCGGCTGCTGCGCGCCCTGGTCACCCTGCCGCTGGTGCTGCCGCCGGTGGTCGGCGGCGTCGCGCTGCTGCTGGTGCTCGGCCGCAACGGCATCGTCGGCCGCTGGCTGGACTCGGCGACCGGCATCACCCTCCCGTTCACCACCGCCGGCGTGGTGGTCGCCGAGGCGTTCGTCGCCATGCCGTTCCTGGTGATCAGCGTGGAGGGCGCGCTGCGCGCAGCCGACCCGCGCTACGAGGAGGCCGCCGCCACCCTCGGGGCGTCCCGGCTCACCGCGTTCCGCCGGGTCACCCTGCCGCTGGTCGCCCCCGGCATCGGGGCCGGCGCGGTGCTCGCCTGGGCGCGCGCGCTCGGCGAGTTCGGCGCCACCATCACCTTCGCCGGCAACTTCCCGGGCCGCACCCAGACCATGCCGTTGGCCGTGTACCTCGCCATGGAGTCCGACCCGGAGGCGGCGATCGCGCTCAGCCTGATCCTGCTCACCGTCTCCATCGCCGTCCTCGCCGGACTGCGCGACCGCTGGATGTCCACCCCGTGAACCCTGCTCTGGACGCCCAACTCCTCGTCGACCGCGGCCCGTTCACGCTCGACGTGGCGCTCTCCGCACAACCCGGAGAAGTCGTCGCCCTGCTCGGCCCGAACGGCGCCGGCAAGTCCACCGCCCTGCGCGCCCTCGCCGGGCTGCTCCCCCTCACCGGCGGCCATCTCGCCCTCGACGGCGAGCAGTTGGACTCCCCCACCGACGACGTGTTCCGGCCCGCCGAGCAGCGCCCGATCGGCGTGGTCTTCCAGGACTACCTGCTCTTCCCGCACCTGTCCGCGCTCGACAACGTCGCGTTCGGCCTGCGCTGCAAGGGACTTCGCCGCGCCGCCGCCCGCGCCGAGGCACTGCCCTGGCTGGAGCGGATGGGCGTCGCCGAGCACGCCGGACGCCGCCCGGCGAAACTCTCCGGCGGCCAGGCCCAGCGCGTCGCCCTCGCCCGCGCCCTCGCCGTCCGCCCCCGCCTGCTGCTGCTGGACGAACCACTCGCCGCCCTCGACGCCCGCACCCGGCTCGACGTCCGCGCCGAACTCCGCCGCCACCTGGCCGAGTTCGAGGCCGTCGCGGTCCTCGTCTCGCACGACCCGCTGGACGCGATGGTGCTCGCCGACCGCCTGGTCGTCATCGAGGCCGGCCAGGTCGTCCAGACCGGCCGCCCCGCGGAGGTCGCCCGCCGGCCGCGCACCGACTACATCGCCCGCCTGGTCGGCCTCAACCTGTACCAGGGCACCGCGAACGGCCGCCACGTCACCCTCCCCGATGGCCAAGTCCTCGCCACCGACGAGGAGTTGGCCGGCCCCGCGTTCGTCGCCTTCCCGCCCGACGCGGTCACCCTGCACCGCCACCGCCCCGAGACCAGCGCCCGCAACCTCTTCCCCTGCACCGTCGCCGGCCTCGACCTGCACGGCGACCGCTTCCGCGTCGACCTCACCGGCCCCCTCCCCCTCGCCGCCGACCTCACCCCCACCGCCGCCGCCGACCTCGACCTCACCCCCGGCACCCGGGTCTGGGCCGCCGTCAAGGCCACCCAGACCCACGCCTACCCGGCCTGAGATCCTGCCCCTGTGCCACTCTTCCGGGACGACTCCCCCGCCTTCACCCAGCCGCCGCTCACCGACGCCGCCGTCGCCGAGGCGCAGCGCCTGCTCGGCGTCACCCTGCCCGCCGAGCTGCTCGCCCTGCTGCGCCGGCGCAACGGCGGCGCGATCGCCGACGAGTACGCCGCCTTCCCGACCGGACGCCCCACCTCCTGGAGCGACGACCACGTCCCGTTCGACCACCTGCTCGGCATCGGCCACCGGCCGGACGCCCTCTCCCTGCTCGACACCCCGTACCTGATCGGCGAGTGGGAGCTGCCCTCGCCCGTGGTCCTGCTCTGCGGCGACGGCCACTGGTGGATCGCCCTCGACTACCGCGCCCGCGGCCCGCACCACGAGCCCTCCGTCACCTGGCTCGACGCCGAGGCCGGCACCGAACTCGCCCTCGCCCCCGACCTGCGCACCTTCCTCGAACAGCTCACCGCCACAAGCACGTTCGACGCCTGACCGGCCCCTCCCGCTACCATCGGGGCCGAACCCCCCCGCCCCGCACCGGAGTCCAGCAGATGAGCGCACCACGAATCGGCGTCGTGATCGTCACCATGGGCAACCGCCCACGCGAACTCACCGCCCTGCTGGACTCGGTGGACCGCCAGGACCTGCCCGCACACCGCGTCGTACTGGTCGGCAGCGCGTGCCCGCTCACCGACGTGGACCGGCCCGGGCTCGAAAAACTCCCCCTCACCGACAACCCGGGCTGCCCGGGCGCCCGCAACGTCGGCCTCCAATCACTGCTGGACGCCGGCGACATCGACGTCGTCGTCGAACTGGACGACGACGGGCTGCTGATCGCCGACGACGTGTTCCGCCGCGTCGCCGAACGCTACGCCGCAGAGCCCCGGTTGGGGATCATCGCGTTCCGGATCGCGGACGAGCACGGCGAGACCCAGCGCCGCCACGTCCCCCGCCTGCGGGCGTCCGACCCGATGCGGGCCGGCCTGGTCACCGCGTTCCTCGGCGGCGGCCACGCCCTCTCGGTGCCGATGCTGCGCCGAACCGGCCTGTGGGCGGGCGAGTTCCGGTTCGGCCACGAGGAGACCGACCTCGCCTGGCGCGCCCTGGACGACGGCTGGACCATCCAGTACGACCCGCAGGTGGTCCTCCAGCACCCGAAGACCTCCCCCGCCCGGCACGCCGTCTACTACCGCTACACGGCCCGCAACCGCGTCTGGCTCGCCAAACGCCGCCTCCCCGCCGCACTCGTCCCGGTCTACCTCACCACCTGGCTCCTGCTCACCCTCGCCCGCACCCGCTCCCTCCCCGGCCTCACCTCCTGGTTCGCCGGCTTCGCCGAAGGCCTCCGCACCTCCTGCCCACCCCGCCGCCCCATGCGCTGGCACACCGTCTGGCACCTCACCCGCCTCGGCCGCCCACCCCTGATCTGACCCTCCCCTACCCCTGCCCCTCGGCCCGCACATATACATCCCCGCCCCCAGGCAGCTCACCCCCCACCGCCCGCACCACAAACACCTGCCGCCCCGCTTGCCTGGGCACCAACGCCCCATCACCCGGCTCGTCCCCGGGCAGCGCCTCCCGCAGATCCTCCGGAATAGGCACCGCCCCCTCGGGCTCGCCAAGGTCGTAAGTCCGCAGGAAATCCTCGACGTTGACGTCCACACCCCCGCCCAGCCGGTAATGCAGATACCCGACAGCACCCCCGTCCGCCCGCCGCACCAAAACGGCCTGCTCCGGCACGTAGTACCGCCCCTTCCCGGGATGCTGTTCAACCCCCAACCCGGCCAGCCGCTCCGCCCTCACCGCATCGGCCACGAACGGGACCTGACGATTCGTCAGCCGTAGTGCGTCCCACCCCACCACCCCGACGGTGAACACCACGCACGCCCCGAGTGATCCCGCCACCAACCATCGCGCCACCCTGCGCTCTCCCCCCGGCACCATTCCGTCAACCTACCGTGATCCCGACTGAACCAGCCGACCCCCGCCGCCCGGTACAGTGACCGCCATGCATCGCGGTGTTCTGCCCCCTCCCGCCGTCTGAGCGGGCGGCCGGCCACTTCCTGAGCGCGTCCGGGGTCCTGCCGTTTCGGGCGGGGTGACCGGGCCGGTTGGTGCTGCCCGCTTCCGTGGCCACTGACCATCACGGCTTTTCGGGAGTTCACCCGTGTTTTCCACGCACACTGCCCTGCCCGCGCGACGGGGCCTGCTGTACGTCGCGCTCGCCGCGACCGCCTGGGGTACCGCCGGGGCGGCGGCCGCGCTGCTGTTCCGGCAGAGCGGGCTGGGGCCGCTGGCCCTGACGTTCTGGCGTTCGCTCGGCGGTGCGGGCGTCCTGCTCGCGCTGCGGCTGTCCACCAAGGCGAGGCGCCCGCGGCCCGCCCCCGCCCGAATCCTGTTCAACGGGCTCGGGCTGACGCTGTTCCAGGCCGCGTACTTCCTCGCGGTGCAGCACGCGGGCCTGGCCGTGGCCACGGTCGTGACGCTCGGTTCGGCGCCCGTGATGGTGGCTCTCGGCGGACGGCTGCTGATGGGCGAACGCCTGGGCCGCGCCGGGGTGTCGGCGATCGCGGGCGCGCTGCTGGGCCTGACGGTGCTGATGCTCGGCGGCGGCGGGGGCGTAAAGGCCGAACCGCTGGGCCTGGCCTGGGCGTTGACCTCGGCGGCCGGCTACGCGGCGATCACCGTCGCCACCCGCCACTGGGCCCGTACCGGCACCGCGGACGACCCGGCGGTCACCACGCTCTGGTCGTTCACGGTCTGCGCGGTCTGCCTGGCACCGTTCGCCCTCGCCGAGGGCCTCCTCCCGTCGACGCACGCCCTGCCGTCCACCCTGCTGCTGCTCGGCTACCTGGCGACCGTGCCAACCGCCCTCGCGTACGCGCTCTACTTCGCGGGCGCGGCAGTGATCCGCGCCGCCACCGCCTCCGTGGTGACCCTGATCGAACCCCTCAGCGCGACGGTGATCGCCGCCGCCATCCTGGACGAGCCGCTCACCCCGTCCGTCCTGCTCGGCACCGCCGTCCTGCTCCTGTCGGTAACGGCCCTGGCCCGCACGGAGCTCCGCGCCGACTGACCTCCGGCCAGGGCCCGCAAAGCAACGGTGGGACGGCCCGACAAGGACCGTCCCACACCGCCCCCCCTATGAGCTGAGCCCACCGATGCCCCTGCCCAGCAGGGCGGCACCGATCACCAGCAGCACCACGCTCATCACCACAACGTTGTTCTGCTCCAGCCAGCCCCGCAGTCGCTCCAGCGGCCCGGCCATCCGGTCGCGTGCCGCCAGGTAGCCGATCACCGGGACAGCGACCGTGCTCGCCGCGATCAGCGTGAACACCACCACGGCCACCACAGCACCGCCACCCAGCCGGCCAGGAACCCGGGGCTGGTCCTGGCCGCCTGCCGCGACAGCAGCATCAAGATGACCGCGATGATCGGAATTGGACTGATCGCCACGCCCACCGCCAACGGCAACAGCTCACCGATCTGCGTATCAGCGTCAACCGGGGGGCGGTGTGGTCCTCGGCGTGACGCGATCCACGGCGTGTGCCTGCCGGTTGTCGTCGCAGGCCAGCATCCTCCACCTGCCCGCCAGCCCCTTCCGGGAGAGATGACGGGCCGTCGGAAAGCCGGCAAAAGGTCAGCATTCATCGGCCCAGACCCTGCAAAAAAAGGACAGCGCCCACGGCCGGCCGGGTCTGGACGGGTCCAGCGTCCGGCCTCCGCGGCACTTCACCGCCTGGACCAGGCGCCGGAACAGGGCCGGGCGCAGCCCGGTGAACACCTCGATGAGCTCACGACGCGCCGCCGACAGCAGCTGCACACCCAGACCGACATCGCCCAGCCCACCGAGTTACGAGACAGCCTTGAGGCAGGCGTCCACCGGATGGGCCCTCATGAAGGCACGCGGATCTGAAGAACGAGTTCTACGAACGGGTCCGCACCGAAACCCAGCAGATGCCCGAGAACGAGAAGCGGCTCCGCGAATCAATCGCCAGGCTCAAGAAGACCACCACCCACCAGGAAGCGGAGCTCGAAGAACTCCGCAGAATGGTCACCCAATTCACCCTCGCCGAAGCCGCCCTGACTCAGGCGCAAGAAACAGCAGCAGAACACAGTGTCCGCCCCGACAACGTCGTCCTCCTCCGGCCACCCACCGCCTTAGCCGCGCCGCCGATCCCTACCCTCGGCGAGGCCGGTCAAGGTGAGCCCAGAGCGCAGAAGAGAATGCTCGGGTAGGTGGCAGTGAACGCCCAGAAGAAGGTGTTCAGTCGCATCAGAAAGGCTGCTCCCAAATGGAATGTGAGCATGGCCGCGAGCATTGTGTAGGTCAAAGGTCGAATTCCCAGTAGTGCGGTAGGGAATACGCACTCAAGCGCCATGATCAGCCACCCCAGGGTCCAGAAGGTTCTCTGATGACGCGCGAGGACCGCGCCAAGGCGGCGGTAGCCGTAGCTGCTTGTGCCGAGGATGCCTGGCAGAGCGCCCCCCTCCCGCCAGACCGGGGACGCCAACTTGGCGACGCCAGCGGTGAGGTAGGCGAGACATGCCTGTGCCGAAATGAACCAGAGGAAGAGCTTGTAGGAGTTTGGGGTGGCGATCGCCTCCGAAAGTGCGGCGCCAACGAAGATGATGACCGTCAGCTGATCGGCCCCGTCCGTGCCGTACGGCGAGCGTTGCGCCAGGAGAGATGAGCTCACCGCGATCAGGGCCGCCAGGGCGGCAAGCGGCAGCGGCGGGCCGACCATCACTGCCGCGGCGGCGAGTAGCCGCAGGACAAGCACCACCGCGAAGTTCGGGTAGGCGAAAAGCCGTTCCAGCATTGCTTCGGCTCGCGGCGTCACCATCCAGGCGTGGCTGGTTCGGGTCACTGACCAACTGGCGAGGGCATCATCGGCCAGGAGGCCTGGACGGAGGAGGTATTCCAGCGATGAGATGGCCACGCCGACGGCTGCCAAGCCGACCGTGAGGCGCATGGCAAGTTCAGCATTCACGGTGAAGTCATCCGATCGCGTGCATCGACGAGACGAAGACGACTTCCGGGGGTTCAGTGGACGCTGAGCTCTGTGTGGCTACCAGAGCAAACTGCGTGAGGCATTCTCCATCCAGGCGGGGCAGCCCGGAGATGTGGTTGAGTAGCGCCAAGTACGGCACGGACAGCTCGATCTCCTTCTTGTTTCGATCGTCGACGACCAGATTCATGAGCTCGACGGTGATGTCGATCATCGCCTTGGTGTGGCGGCGGCCCGGGTTCCACAACGCGCACAGAGGCAACCGGCTCACCGGCAGGCGCGGAGCCTCTCGCCATCGCGACAGTGAACCGCTGGAGGCCTGGTCGCGGAAGACAAGGACGAAGTCCTGTGTCCCTGGTCGTGGCGCGAAGAAGTGCCAGCGCGGGATGAGGCCGAACACGTCGGCCTTTCTCAGCCGGTTCTGAACACGTGACGGCGCCTGGCATAGGGCTGTTGCCAGCAACCAGCTGACGAACAGGCCGGCGAGCAGCACTTCTGCGAGCGGGCGCATGGCGTAGGCCTCAACCGTGGTCGTGTCCGAGCAGTTCGCGGCGGAGGTTGAGTAGTTTGCGTGCTGAGGCTGCAGGGCCCAGACGCTCGATCTCCTCCGCTGAGAGCGAGACGTCTTCGGGCCGGGGAGCCGCCATGCAGGCCATCGCGATCGTGACAGCGATGGCGGCCTGGGCGTAGTCCGTCCAGTTGTCGCAGCAGTCGGCGCGCACGGCGACATTCATCTCGAGCTGGCTCTCGGGCACCTGCTCGACCGCGGCTTTCTCGGCCTCGGTCAGCGGTGGCATGTGCCGGAGTGCAATGGCGGCGAGACTACCCTTGGCTCCCGGGACGTGGTGCTCGACGAGTGTGAACTCGCCAGGGTCGAGACGGCCGCCATTGAAAGGGTTTTCCAGCACCAGAAGATTCGGCCCAGGGGGCGGGAAGATGTTTGTCGCAAGCGTCTTGGCCCCGTACCGAATGGTGGCGAAGCTCGCCGAGGCCCGCAGAAGCCGGTACGCGTGGTAGTAGCTCGAGCGCTCCCGGCCCTCGAACATGGCACGGATCTCCCGCGACAGCTGGACATCGGCTCCAGCGGGGCCCGACGTGGCGTCACGGACGCGCTGAAGGATGGGATCCCCGTCATGCGCGACGAAGACCGTGATGCTCCCAGGGGGTGCCAGTACCCCCTGGGAGGGATCGCTGGGCACGTAGTCGATGATCTCGATGCGACTGCGACGGAGCTCGCGCTCCTCCATCTCATCAGCCGCAAGCTGCAGCGCAGTAGATCTGTCCATGACAGGCCAATCTCCGTTCGCGATAGGGCGCCAACACGAGAAGAATGCGTGCGAAGTATTTGATTGTCGACAGCACGCCACCCATGCGCCGACCGCCAGGAACTGGAACCAGCAGGCCAGGAGGTTGAAGGAGCTCGAACAGCGGCTTCCGAAATCACCCGGTCGGCGCATGGGAACAGAACCATTCCAGCGTTTCCGCCCAAGGAGCTGGTAACACGATCTTGCTGATCGTTGCTGGTGGGGCGCAACCGATGTGACGAGGCGTCCGTTCGTGATGGCGTGAGCAACAAGCCTCCGTCCAGAAGGGCGGTGGCCTGCGCCCGTGCTGGGAGGATAAGAAGAACATCTACGAGTGGGACTCCCAGCACGGCGAGGTCGAGAAGTACGACAAGCAGGGCAAGCATCTCGGCGCGTTCGACGTGAACGGCAAGCAGCTCAAGGGGCCCGAGGCAGGACGGACGTGCGTGAAATGATCTGGGTTGTACTCGGGTTCGACCGCAGTGACGACGAGCTCGTTGTCGAGCGGACCCTCCCGGCCTCGTTCGACGAGGCGAGCGCCGCCGACCTGGTCGGGCCGTGGCCCGACCTGATCGGCTCCAGCTTCCCGCTGTCCGACGATCAGCTACCCGTGATCGAGGAACTGATCGGGGTCAAGGCCGATGGTGCGAAGGTCTCCTATTTCCTTGAGGCCCAGCAGGGCTCGCACTAAGACGTCCTAACAGAAGCCGCTGTGGGCGTGACTGTCGAGCTTGGTGCTCGTTAGTTGGTGCGCAGGGAAGAGAGTGAGCCTTTTCAAGGCGGGCACCGTTCGGGTGACGGCAGGGTGCTCGGATGAGAGCAGAACGAACGAGGCTCCCAGGCGGTTGAGCGAGATGTCTCACGTCTCAAGCAGCCAACCAGGGAGCCTCGTTGGTCACCGACCCTGCCGCACTGAACCTGCCGCACGCGCTCGTCGAGTGGGTCACCATGCTCATCGTCACCCGCGAGGGTGACCGCCGCTGCAAACTCCGGCCCTCTCAACGGGCTCTGGTCGCGCTGGTCTACCTGCGCAAGCACGACACCCTCGCCCAGATCGCCGCCGGCTTCCGGATCAGCGTCGGCACCGCCCATGCCTACGTCCACCAGGTCACCGACCTGCTCGCCCGGAAGGCGCCCGGCCTGACCCGGGCCCTGCGCCAGGCCGACCCGGAATACGTCCTGGTCGACGGAACCCTCGCCGAGTGCGACCGCGTCGGCAACGGCCGCGCCGACTACTCCGGCAAACACCGCCGCCAGGGCGTCAACCACCAGGTCATCACCGGCCCGACAGGCAAGCTCGTGCGGATCTCCCGCGCCCTGCCCGGCCGTACCCACGACCTCACCGCCGCCCGCACCCACCGCATCGTCAGGACCTGCGTCCGGCTACGTATCCCGGCCCTGGCCGACATGGCGTGCACAGGCGTCGGCGGCACGTTCGCCGTGCCGACCAGACACCCCGCCCGCAAGGAGCCGACCACTGGGCAGCGGTCGCTGAACCGGGCCCACGCCCGGCTCCGTCACCCCGTCGAACGCGACGTCGCTGACCCACGATTCCTTGGGCCGCCGCCGGGCCACGAGCCGCTGCCAGGTAAGCGCTCCCACCCCAGCGGCGACGAGGCCGGGGACGGGAAAGGGGCCGACGTTGGGCAGGCGACGGGGCTTCCGCCTTCGGGCTGAAGCCCCGCTGCGCCCGGCCTGCTATTCGTACTCGGTGCCGCCCTTGCGCGTCAGGTAGCCGCCGCCGACCGCCTTGACGATCGCCCGGCCGCCCAGGACCCAGCTGTAGCGCTCGACCGCGGGCCGGACCACCACGCCCTCCCTGGTGTGCAACTGTCGCCCGGTGACGGTCTCGCGGCCCTCGGCGAGTTCCAGTACGCGTTCCGCGTCGAACGGTCCGCGCCACAGCTCGGGCACCACCGGCAGCTCGCCGGCGAGCAGTTGGGACGCGTCCAGCCAGTGCAGCTGGCCGTCGATCACCGCCGAGACGTCGAACGCCGCGTATCCGGGCGGCTGTTCGGTGCGGCTGCTCGCCCCGTACCCGAGGTCCTGCACGCCTTCCCCGAAGACCTCACCGAAGATCCCGACCCGGCTCGCCCCCAGCCGGTCGGCGATCCGGGCGGCCAACTCCGGTATGCCGTAGGCGCGGACGGCACGCCAGTAGAGGTTCCGCCCGTCCTCCTTCAGCGCGAGGCCCTGCGCCCCGATGCCCTTGGACGAGACCTGGACCGCGCCGGTGTCGGCGTGGAAGGTGAGCAGGCAGCAGCTTCCGTGCAGCTTCTCGGTGACCACCACCGGCTCGCCCGGTTCGAAGACGTCGGGGAAGCGCTTGAGGTTCTCGATGTCCACCCAGGGCAGCAGGTCGGGCGCCGCCTCGACGTCGCCGCTCATCATGGTCGGCACCGGCGGCGCCCACTTGGTGACACCGAGCAGCTCCGCGAAGTCCGTGCGCTCCTCGGCCGCCCGGGACAGGTCGACCCCGGCCAGGGCGCGGGGGCGGCAGACGATGCCCTGCGACAGCTCGCCGCGCAGCCGCACCGCCTTGACCCGGTCGGCCTTGCCGCCCGCGAGCCGGCCGGTCAGCCCGAGCTCCTCGATCAGTTCGGACGGCAGCACCGACTGCTCGGGGATGTAGCACGCGAAGTCCCCGGTCCGGTACGCCCCCTTGGCCACCACGGCCCGGTAGAGGCCGACCTGCGCCAGCTCCAGGGCGTCCGCGTTCGGGTGCTCCAGGACGGTCAGGCGCTCGGCGGTCACCCGCAGTGTGGACATGGCGGTTTCGTCCTCCCCTAATCGAAATGTCCGCTAATCGGAATGTCCGCGAACCGGACGAGATCAACTCTGTCGGGTGGACACCCTCCGGCGCCAAGGGTTTTCGGACTCCCCTGCCACATCCATCAAGGCCTGACCAGCCAGGATGCGCGCAGCGCGGGCCCCGCCTACGCCGCGTCGGCGGCGATCACGGTCCACGCGTTGCTCGACGTGTCGTCCAGCCGGAGATCGAACGCGAAGCCGATCGGCCTGCGCTCGCGCGCGTCGCCGCGGAGCACCTGCTCGCTGCGCCGGTCGACCTCGTAGTAGACGCCCTCCGCGTCGACCGCGACCCGGAAGACGATCGGGTCGCGCGAGACCAGCGAGCGCACCGTGACCGACTTGACGACAGCGTTGCGCATGACGGTTCGGTTGACGGTGCGCACGGACGTGAAGTCCAGGCTGCCGTCGTTCATGACCCATTCCTCGAGGAACCGCTCGACGGCGACCTCGAGAACCGCCTTGTCGAACCGGCCGTCGAGCACGCTCAGGTCGCCGACGGCGTTGTCGGCGTCCGTGCTCCACGAGATGTTGGTGAGCGACAGGATGTCGCTCACGCCCTTGACCGCGGTCTTCCCGGCCACCTCGAGCACCGCCTCGCGGGCGACCTCCTTCTGGTCCCAGCCGTCCGTCTCGATGGCGCTGGTCAGGTGGTGCGCGCCCTCGGCCGCCTGCTCGATCGACGACACGATCCACTCCGCGGCCGGGTTCTTGCGCAGCGTCCAGTACTCGACCGGGCGGGTCGAGCCGTCCTTGCGCACGGCGTCCGTGCCGTAGCCGCGGCGCACGTAGTCGTTGAGCGTCGCGGTGATCCGGAAGGTGACGGTGTCGTTCAGCTCGCCTGCGCGGTTCGCGACATCGACCAGCTCGACCACCGGGCCGGAGACGATCTCCACGACGTTGACCTCGCCGCGCGACGCGTAGTCGTGCAGTTCGTCGGCCCACTTGCCGTAGAGCACCGGGGACAGGATCTGCTGCAGCATGGCGAGATCGTTCCGGGTCCAGGCCTGCTGGGCGGTCGTGTACAGCCAGACGGCCCGGCGCTCGAGCGCGGCACGGTCGAAGGTCGCATCCGTTTCGGCGAGGGCATCGACCCGGGCCCCGATCTGGGCGGCGCGCTCGCGCGCCTGCGCATCCGAGCGGTGCGCCGTACGGTCCGACACCGTGTTCAGGTCGGCCGCCTGCCTCGCCTTCCGGCGCCGGTACCTGAGCCACATGACCAGCAGGATCACAGCCACGATCACCAACAGCGGGAAGATCCCACCGCCGCCGCCACCGGCCAGGAATCCGTAGCCGAAGCCGGTGCCGGTCGACCCGTGGAAGCCACCGCCCCCACCACCGCCCCCACCACCGCCACCGAACCCGTGGCTACCGCCCCCGCCGCGGGCATACGCGACCGCCGGGCTGCTCAGCGCGACGACTCCAGCAACCACAGTTATCCATCGACGGGCGCGCACCGGGCTCCCCCTTCAAATAATCAGAGCTGTTCCACTCGAGCCTACAAGCCTGGACACCCGACAGACTTTGGGGTCAGCGAGCCTCCCGAGGACGGGGACGGCAGACCGACCCCGCCGAGCACCCCGTCCGCCAGGCCGGCCGGCCGGAACACTCCCCACCCCAAGAACCAGGCCCTCCACGGCGTCCTCGCGCATGGACCTGCTCGGCCGTGCTCCAGGCGTGCTCGCACCCGGGTTCAGCGTCGTCGCGGTGCCTTCGAAGCCGCCGCACGCCGGTGGCGGGGGTCACCTGCCGGACACGGGTTCGCCCGCGGGTCTCGCCGCGGCCGGTCTCGCCGGTGGCGGGCTGCTGACGCTGGGCGGTGTGCTGCTGTACCGGGCGCGTCGCCGTACGGACGCGGACCGGCTCGTGGGATAACAACACCCACCACCTCGCTGCTCGTTCGGTGAAGGGGACCGCCCCCGGGGCCTTCGGGCTCCGGGGGCGGTCCCGCGTCGTGTGGGGGGCGGGGTGTTGTCCACCGGCATGAGGACGTCCGGGTGAGCGGACAGTTCGTGCTCCTTGTGGGCGGACAGCTCATCTCGCTGAGCAGTGCGATTGATCGCCGCCCAGAAGGTGCGACCGGCCGAGCGCAGCGGCACGGTGGCCACCGAGCCCGCTGAACCGCGGAACCAAGCACCCCGTACGCGGGGCCGCCCGGTCAGGCGCAGACGAGGGCGACGATGAACGGGTCCTCCCGTCCCGGCAGTTCCGACGCCGGATTCCGGACGGGGTGCCAGGTCAGGTCGGTGAAGCCGGCCTGGCGGGCGGACTGCTCGTAGACGTCCGCGTCCCAGCGGGTGAACGCCAGCACGACCGGCGGCTCGACCGGGAACTCCAGGACGAGAGCGGTGCCCCTCGGTACGGGCCGGGTCGCCGTCACCCGCGCCCCGACGGGCTGCCGGTCCGGATCGGCAGCGTCGTAACCGGGGTGGACCGTCACCGCGACCAGGCGGCCACCGGGGACGAGGTTGGCGCGGATGCCCCGGAACATGTCGGCCATCCGCCCGGGGTCCTCGGCGTAGTTGAACAGCCAGACGGCCACCGCCGCGTCGAAGACCCCCAGCACCGGCAGCGCGGCCGCGTCGTGCCGGTGGTACACGGCCCCGGTCGGACTCCGCGCCTCCTCCCGCCGGGCCAGCTCCACCATCTCCGCCGAAACGTCCACCCCCACGGCGCGCGCGGCACCAAGCTCCCTCGCCAGCCGGGTGTAACGGCCGAACCCGCAGGCCACGTCGAGGACCCGGGCTCCCGCGAGATCACCAAGCAGGGCACGCACCGCGGGCTCCTCCGGCGAATTGCCGTGGTCGCGCTTGAAGTCGGCGTACCGCTCACCGATGGCGTCGTACTGGGCGGGTTCCTGCTCCCCTGCTGCCATGGAACACTCCTGACCGGACCGGTTCGGACATGCCGCGCACCAGCCTGCCAGAACACCGCGCGCCGCACCCATGAACGGGCCACAACTCGCCCCCGATGACCGGGCGTTGACACCCCTCCCCCGGCGGCGACGGCGAGCACCGAATCGGCGACCTCCCCTGTCCCGTCCTTCAACGGCGCCGAACAGGACTGCACTTCCTCGACCCCGGTGGTCTGCCCAACTCTCCGGAGCTCCCCCACCCCTCCAGGAGGACCCGTCAGAGGCATGCGACGACTGTCGAAATACGCATGCCTTACCTACTGCGTTGCCGTGTTGGGGTCAGCGTGGTGCGTTCACGAGCGTCGCAGCGCGGGGTGGTCGGCGACGACGGTGCAGCTGCCCCGGGCGCATGACGCACGCCACGCGGCGTTGAACCCCGTACTCCTGGGAGTCGCGCAGGCGTTGCGGTCGGTCCCGTGACTGCGCCGGGCCGACCGGCGGCATTCCGGATTCGATGGCCCCGGTTCTCAGCGCTTCCTTCCGGGTGATGTTCTGGGCCGATGAGCGATGCCGGGACCTCCGCTGCATTAGTGTCCGGATCCGGCGGCAGTCTGCCGCCGGGACGAACCGGAGCGGGAACGTCCTGCCCGTCCGACGAAGCCCGCGGGTCGGTGCGGACATGGCTGGTGTCCCGGCCGCCGTCGACACGGGACACGGCCGCTGATTCAAACTCTCGGAGGGGCACACGATGGCGACTTCCCGCTTCGGTCTCCAAGCAGCACCGAACGACGACGAGTTCGTGTTCCGACTCGACGACGAGCAGAAGATCAGGCACGCCCGGGCCGTCCTGGCGGGACTCGAGACGTCGAAAGTCCACGTCCAGGGACGAGTCGTCGCAGAGAAGTCGGACCACAACCCGGACTGGAACTTCCACCTGGCTCCCGACAGCATCACGTTCTTCGACGAGGCGGACGACGACTGCGACGCTTCGGCGCACTACGTCGCGATGCAGCTGGACCGGGTCGGCGAGGAGGGCTTCCTGCCGGACGGCATCTGGGCCCCCGCCCGCTCGAAGATCACCCGCGAGCTCGACACCTGAGGTCCCGCTGTTCCGTCTGCCCGCATGTGGGCGTCCATTCCGGCGCGGCAAGGGTCCAGGTCGACCCGGCGTCGACCACGGACCGAGGCCGCCGGCACCTGCGACTCCGGTCCGGGCTCGGCCGCGTCCGCTCCGGGCGCGCTACGCCGCCGCAGGTCCGCGCACGGCCCCGGACGCCGAGTACGCCGAAGGAGTCTTCGCTCATCTGTCCGCTTTTGTCGCGATCCACTCCGGGAACGATCGAATGCGCACTCAGCGGCGCGGGGATTCGCACTGAACAGTCGTGATCGGCCGGAGCTTCTTCTCGAGCTCCGGCCGCGTCGACCGTGCCTGGCCGCCGCTCCCATCGAACGAACGGGAACCACCGTGACCACTTACGCCACCAAGCCGGTGCCGATCGCCGAACTCATGAAGACCCCAGCGGTCGATCACGACCTGGAGTGGATCAAGGAGAGTCTGCAGTCCGCCATCGCTCTGGAGTTGTCGACCCTGCCGCCCTACCTGTGTGGCATGTGGTCCATCAAGACCACGGGCTCCGATGCCGAGGCGGTGATCAAGAGCGTCGTCCACGACGAGATGTACCACATGGGGATGGTGTGCAACATGCTGTCGGCGATCGGCGGGACACCGCGCATCCTCGCCGCGGCCCCGACGTATCCGGGCAAGCTGCCGGGCAATGTGCGGCCGACGATCGATGTGTACCTCCAGGGGCTGACCCAGACGTACGTCCGGGAGGTCTTCATGGAGATCGAGATGCCCGAGAACCCGCTCGCGCGCCTGCAGGAGGAGTGGGTCACGATCGGCCAGTTCTACGACGCGGTGCGGGACGCCTTCAACAACGTCAAACCATCCATCGGGTCGGGCCATCAGATGGAGACGCAAATCGGCAGGAACACGCTGGAGAAGTTCACCTCGGTCGACCAGATCACAAAGGCGATCGATGTGATCAAGGAGCAGGGAGAGGGCACCAGCCATCTGCCCGACGACCCCACCGCGGGCGGAAAGCTGGCCCACTACTACGGCTTCGGTGAGATCTGGAAGGGACATCGGCTGGTGCCCACGCCCTCCGGCCCCACGCCGTACGACTGGGTCGGGGATCCGGTTCCCTTCCCCGAGACGTACCCCATGGGCAGGCTCACGCAGGGGGCCTGGCCCAACCCCGCGGGCGACGTGCGGGATCTGCTCACCGCCTTCAATGACCAGTACACCAAGATGCTCGACTTCCTGGAGACGGCATGGCGGGACGGGGACTCCTCCGCGCTGAGCCAGTCGGTCGGTGCGATGTTCACGCTGGAAGGGGCTGCGCAGGCGTTGATGGTCAAGCCCCTACCGGGTGACAGCACACACGTGTACGGGCCCGAGTTCCTCATCCACCGCCCCAACCACGGCTGAATCAACCGCCCCCGGCACGAGACAGGAACTCATTACGGGCGGCGAAGGCGCGGGGTGGGGCAGCAGACCGTGGCGCCTTCGACCGCGATGGTCGGCCCGGGCGCTCCCTGTCCGTCTCCCTCCCCGCCGTGGACGCCGTGCTCCGGGCCAGCGGCGCCGGTCCGGACGGCCTCGCGGCCGCCGTGACCGCCCTGACCGGCCCGGTGACGGACCGCCACGTGCAGGAGGCCGCCGTGGCGGCGGCCTGGCGGCGGGCGCTGGCCGAGCTCGACCGCCCCGCCGTCACCGGCCGCCCCGAACTCGCCGACTGGCACACCAAGTTGCCCGGCACCGGGCTGCTCAAACGGCTGTCCGGCGGCGATCCGGCCACGGCCCGGCAACTCGCCACCGACACCGCCCGGGTCCTCTCCCACCTCCCCGCGGACGGCCTCACCCTCCCTGTCCTCGCCGCCCGCACCATCGGCGACGCCCACGCGCTGGACCACAGCCGGCCGCTCACCACGCTCGTCCTCTCCGCCGTCCGGGCCCTCACCGCCCCCGCCGAACTCCTCGGCGGCGCCGAGAGCCGCCGGGCCGCTTGGGCCTCGGTCGGCGTGGCCCTGGACGAGCTGTCCTCCCGGGTCCTCGTCCTCAACCTCCCCGTTTCTCCCTCCGACCCGACCGGACGCATCCTCACCGCCGCCCGCGAGGACGGCGAACCCTGCCTCTTGACCCTCCGCCAACTCACCCGCCGGCCACCCGCACTCGACCTCCACGGACGCACGGTCCGCGTCTGCGAGAACCCCGCGATCCTGGCCGCGGCCGCTGATGCGTACGGGCCCGACTGCCCGCCCATGGCCTGTGTCGAGGGCAGCCCCTCCGTCGCCGCCCGCGTCCTGCTCACCGCCATCGCCGCCGCCGGCTCGCCCCTCGCCCACCACGGCGACTTCGGCTGGGGCGGCGTCCGCACCGCCGCCACCGTCCTGCGCCTCCCCGGCACCGTCCCCTGGCGCTACGACGCCCCCTCCTACCTCGCCGCCGTCCGACGCGGCCACGGCACCCCCCTCACCACCGGCACCCCCGCCCCCACGCCCTGGGACCCGTTCCTCTCCTCCGCCATCGCCGAACACGCCCTGCGCGTCGAGGAGGAGCACCTGCTCGACCAGCTCCTCGCTGACCTCCGCTGACACGGCGCATCCGCGACCCCACCACCCCGGCACCCCCGCGCACCTGCACCCTGATCGGCCCCGACGGCCACCCGTACACCAGCACCACCCCCGGCACCCTCGGCGGCTACCACCCCAGGCGCAGCTACGGCCGCCTCGACCGCCCCTCCGCCCTGCGCTTCATCGCCGCCGGCCATGACGTCCGCCACCGCGTCTTCTGCCCGGACGAGGCCACCGCGATCGCCGCCGGCTACCGGCCCTGCGGCACGTGCCTGCCCGCGAAGTTCCGGCAGTGGAACGCCCGAGAGACCACCGCGCTCCCCCGGCTCCGGTCGGTGTGACCGCGCAGGCCGGCCACCTGCCCGCCGGTGCGCGGGTCCCGGAGCCGGAGCGCGCGGTCGCCTTCTTAGGTGGCGAGCAGCGTCCGGGGAGGGGTGGGCGACAGCGGTCCGGAGCCGCCCGATGTGGCTGCCCTGACCCGCTGCCGGACCATGCCGTCGCCCCGGATCAGGGCAGCACCCGTCCCTGGAGGCATCGGCCGGCCGGGTGCCGTCGGGTGCCAATGGCCTGAGGCCGGCAGCTTGACTCCCAAAGTAATTAGCTGCCATATTACGTGCATGAGGAGAGACGAGGCCGACGGCGAGCAGCCCACGCTGGAGCAGGCCGGACGGCAACTGCGGCACTACGGCCTGGAGACGGACCCGCAGGCGGTACTGGTCGCGGTGCGGCTGATCTCCGCAGGCGCGAGGGTCGGCCGGGCGGCCGAGGCCCACTTCGCCAGGTTCGGACTGTCGACAGGCCGCTACCGGCTGCTCGCGGACCTCGAAGGCCACGGGGGAGAGAAGTCCCCCTCGCAACTCGCGGCCGACCTCGATGTCTCCAGGGCCACGGTCACCGGCCTGCTGGACGGTCTGGAGCGCGAGGGCCTGATCGCCAGGCGCCCGTCCACCGAGGACGGGCGCGGCACGGTCGCGATCCTGACCTCGCGCGGTGCGCAGCGCCTGCGCGACATGGCGCCCGAGCATTTCGGGCGACTGGAGGCGATGGTCGCGGGGCTCACCGTCGAGGAGCGCGCGGTGTTCCTGGACCTGCTCGCCCGTGTCGTGCGCGGCAGTTCGGCCCTGACCGCCGACTGACCCTGCCGACGGCCGGGCCCGGGCTCCCATCCCGTGGATGGGAGCCCTTTTCGCGAAGCAGTAATTAGTCACCTAATTATCCTGCCAGGAAAGGCCTGCCGACGACCCGGCCGCACCCTTTCGCCTTTCGGAACTCCAACGAGATGAAGAGGCCACGATGCCCGCAACGAACGACAGAACCGGCCCGAACCGGGCGGCCGCCCGGCCGTTCACGCTGTGGCGCGAGGTGTTGACCGCCTACGTCGCCCCCGCCGTGATGGCGGGTACCGCGGGAGTCGTCACCGGACAGGCGGACCTGACAGTGGCGGCCTGCACCTCCATCGCCGGCACTTCCGCGGTGGTGGCGTTCCTGGTCGGCACCTGGCTGCGGCACCGCGGGCAGCCGCGACGCTGGACCACTGCCCTGCCGCGCGTCGTCCTGACCGCGCTGCTCGTCATGGCGACCGCCGGTGTGGCGGCAGCGCTGGGATGGTTCGCCGCCGAGTGGCTGCCGGCCCGCACCTCGATCCACGCCGCCCCCTGGCTGCGGCGACTGCGCATCGACCTGCCCGTCTCCGCCGTCCTCGCCACCACCATCGTCACCCTGCGCTGGCGCGGCACCCTCGCGAAAGCCCGGCCGTGACCGGCCCCGGCCCCCGGGCACCGGCGCCCGGACGCACCGAACCCACCCCGCCGCCCGGACGCACCGAACCCACCCCGGCGGCACCGGCTGCCGCGGACACCACCAAGCACCGAGGAGACACCCGATGATCGTTGTCATGGGAGCGACCGGAACCACCGGCACCGCCCTGCTCCACAGCCTGCGCGCACTCGACGTCCCCGTCCGCGCCCTCACCCGCACCCCGCACCGACCGCTCCCCGGCGCAGCGGGCCCGCACGACCGGCGCGTCGAGGTCCGGTACGCCGACGCCGACGACCCCGACTCGCTGCGCACCGCCTTCGCGGGCGCCGACCAACTCTTCCTCGCCATGGCCAACGGCCCCGCACAGGTCGAACTCGAAACCCGTGTCATCGACATCGCCGCCCGCAGCGGAATCGGACACATCGTCAAGCTCTCCGCCCCCGCAGCCGAACCTGCGGCACCCGTCGCGATATCCCGCGGACACCACGTCGTCGAGGAACACCTGCGCGCCTCCGGACTCACCGGCACCGTCCTGCGCCCCTACGCATTCATGCAGAACCTGCTGCGCCTCGCACCCACTGTGGCCCAGGGTCTCATCCTCGGCACCATGGGGGACGCGCCCTGCAACTACATCGACTGCCGCGACATCGGCGACGTCGCGGCCGCCGTGCTCACCCGGCGCCACCTCGCGGGCGGCAGCTACACCCTGACCGGGCCGGAAGCCGTCTCCCACCCCGACCTCGCCGCCCGGCTGACCGAACTGACCGGCCGCCGGATCCGGTACATCGACCTCGCTCCGGACGAGCTGCGCGACAACCTCATCCACCAGGCCGGCCTGCCCGCCTGGCTCGCCGACCACGTCGTGGAGATCCAGCAACTCGCCATCGCCCGGCCCGAGTTCCCCACCAGCACCGTCACCGACATCCTCGGCCGGCCGCCCCGCACCCTCGACGCCTTCCTGAACGAACACCGCACCCACTTCCGGTGATTCAGTGATGCGCCCGCCACCTGAAGAAGACCGACTCCAGGTGGCGGGCGCTCACCGCTCCCCGCACGCCTCACTCCGTCCGGAGCCGGGCGGGGTGCGGATCACCCATATTCCGGGGCGAGGGCGAGGGCGAGGGCGTGGGCGATGGCTGCGGCGACCCTCAGGCCTCGCGGGCGGAGCGCAGCAGGTGGTCTCGGACCAGCGTGACATGGGGGTTCGTGGACGATCCTGGGCGCTGGACCAGGAAGCCGGTGTTGATCGGCGGGTCGTCCGGATCGTTGAGGAGGGTCAGGGTGCCCGAGGCCAGATCGTCGGCGCACAGGTAGCGGGGCAGCACACTGAACCCTGCGCCGCCGACAACCGCCGCCTTGACTGCTCCGAGGTCGGGGACCGTGACGGTCGGCTGGCAGGTCAAGCGCCTGTCGAACACGTGGCGCCAGTAGCGGCGGACGATCGGCAGGTCCTCGGCGTACGAGACGAGCGGCACTCCGTGCAGGGCTGTGGGCCCCTCGGCGGCGAGGCGTGATCCGATCCGTTCGGCCCATGAAGGTGCGGCGACCAGGACGAATTCCTCGTCGGCCAGCGGTACGGAGGCGAGCGCGCGGCCGCGTGGGCGCAGGGTGGCCACCACCAGGTCGTGCCGGCCCGCGCGCAGTCCGTCGAGCAGGTCGTCGGTGAGGCCGAATGCGACGCGCAGGCGCACACCCTTGTCGACGAGCGGGGCGAGCGTCGGCATGACGCAGTGCGTGAGGTACTCGGCAGGCCCCGCCAGGTGCACGGGCTCCGCGTCGCTCTCGCCGAAGAGGGCGCCGCCGCTGACCGGGCCGAGGGCGTCCAACGGCTCCATGACCCGCGCGGCCAGCTCGTCGGCGAACGGGGTCGGGGCGACGCCGCGGGACAGCCGCTCGAACAGCTCCCGGCCCAGCTGGTTCTCCAGCGAGCGGATCTGCGTCGTCACTGTCGGTTGTGACAGGCCCAGCACGCGGGCGCCCGCGGTGAAGGCGCCGGCGCGGTACACCGCGAGGAACGTGCGCAGCAGATTCAGATCGAGAAGGCCGCTGCCTTGCGGCGACGGTATTCCCGGCGGTCCATTGGGATCCCTATCTCTCACATGTACGAGCCTATTGGATTCCGATGGGGTAGGGGTCCTAGCTTCGAGGACATCGCCGCACTGACGAACTGAACACGAAGTGTCAGTCCTTCGGAAACGTCAGCGGCGGCGACCTACCGTCCCCGATCCCTACGGCCCGTACGGGATCCGCACCCTCGGAGAACCACCTCATGTCGAAGATCCTCTTCGTCGTCACCGGCGCCGACCACTGGACGCTGGCCGACGGCACCAAGCACCCCACCGGCTTCTGGGCCGAGGAGGCCGTCGCCCCCTACCAGGCCTTCAAGGCGGCCGGTCACGAGATCGTGGTCGCCACGCCCGGCGGTGTCGTTCCCACCGTCGACAAGGGCAGCCTCGCCCCCGAGGCCAACGGCGGGCAGGAGAACGCCGACCGCATCGCCGACGCCCTGGCCGGCTTCGGCGAGCTGCAGGCACCGATCAAGGTCGAAGACATCGACCTCGACGACTACGCGGCCGTCTTCTACCCCGGCGGCCACGGCCCCATGGAGGACCTCGCGGTCAATGCCGACTCCGGCCGCCTCCTCACCCTCGCACTGGAGTCCGGCAAGCCGCTCGGAGTGGTCTGCCACGCCCCGGCCGCGCTGCTGGCGGCCGTCGAGGCCGACGGCACCAACGCCTTCGCCGGCTACGACGTCGCCGCCTTCACCAACGCCGAGGAGACCCAGGCCGGCTTTGCCGACAAGGCGAAGTGGCTGCTCCAGGACCGCCTCACCGAGGCCGGCGTGAACGTCCGGGTCGGCGAGCCGTGGGTGCCGAACGTGGTGGTCGACCGCAACCTGGTCACCGGCCAGAACCCGGCCTCCTCCGCCCCGCTGGCCGTCGAACTGCTCAAGAAGCTGGCCTGACCCGATGGGCACCGACCGGCTCGACGAGGTCCTCGACGCCACGTACGACTGCCTGACCAGGTACGGCGTGCGGCGCACCACGATGGACGACATCGCCACCACCATGGGCGTGTCCCGGTCCGCGGTCTACCAGTACGTGCGCAGCAAGGACGACGCCTTCCGGCGGCTCGCCGGGCGCCTGCACGAGCAGGCGCTCGTGCGGGCCCGCCGGGCAGCGGCCGACAGCGCGGTTCCGTACACCGCCCGCGTCCGGGGCGTGCTCGCCGCCAAGCTCGAACTCGTCCTCGCCCTGTCCGAGGACTCCCCGCACACGGCCGAACTCCTCGACGACAAGGCCCGCCTCTTCGGCGGGATCTGCTCCGGCTTCACCGCCGAGCTGCGCCACCTGCTCACCGGGCTCTTCGCCGAGGCGGGCACCGCAGAAGGGGTCGGGCCCGCCGAGGCCGCGGACATCTGCATCTCGCTCGTGGTCGGCCTGGAGAACGCGACGGACGCGCACCGCCTGCTGCCCCTGGGATCCGACGCCCTCGTGGCCGGACTGCTGGGCGTACCCGAGCCCATCGTGACCGCGGGCAGCTGACTTCCCCGACTCCCTCACACCGCACTACTTCTTAGGATCGTCATGTCTTTTTCCAGCCGTGAATGGCACCTCGTCGCCCGCCCCGTCGGCGAGCCCAAGGACTCGGACGTCGCGTTCGAGACGACCGCCGTGCCCGACCCGGGCCCCGGCCAGGTCGTCGTCCGCAACGACTACCTCTCCGTCGACCCCTACATGCGCGGGCGGATGAACGAAGGCGAGTCCTACATCCCGCAGTTCGAGCTGGGCGAGGCCATGACGGGCTCGGCCGTCGGCACCGTCGTCGCCTCGCAGGCCCCCGAGGTCCCGGTCGGCGCGACCGTCACCCACTTCCTCGGCTGGCGCGAGTTCGCCCTGCTGGGCGCCGCCGACGTTCAGCTCGTCGACCCCGAACTCGCCCCCGCCCAGGCCTACTTGGGCGCCCTCGGCACCACCGGCCTGACCGCCTGGGCCAGCCTCAAGGAGGTCGCCCCGGTCCAGGAGGGCGACGTCGTCTTCATCTCCGGTGCCGCGGGCGCCGTCGGTTCCGTCGCCGGGCAGTTCGCCCTCAAGCTCGGCGCCTCGCGCGTCATCGGCTCGGCCGGCGGCCCGGCCAAGGCCGAGCGGCTGACCAAGGACTTCGGCTACGACGTCGGTCTCGACTACCGCGCGGGCGACATCGCGGGGCAGCTCGCCACCGCCGCTCCGGGCGGCATCGACGTCTACCTCGACAACGTCGGCGGCGACCACCTCGACGCCGCTCTCCGGGCCATGAACCTGCGCGGCCGCGTCGCCCTGGTCGGCGCCATCTCGATGTACAACGCCACCGAGCTGCCCGCGGGCCCGCCGCACCTGCCGCTCGCCATCGGCAAGCGCATCAACCTGCGCGGCATGAACGTCAGCGACCACTTCCACCTCGTACCGGACTTCGCCCGACAGGCGGGCCGCTGGCTCAAGGACGGTTCGCTCGTCACCGACGAGACCGTCGTCGACGGCATCGAGAACGCCTTCGAGGCCTTCCAGGCCATGATGCGCGGCGCCAACACCGGCAAGATGCTCGTCCGCCTCCCGCAGGCCTGACCCACACCGGCCCCTGAACGCCGGCCGGTGGGCACGCCCCCCGGCCCACCGGCCGGGGCTCCCCACTCCCTCGCCCGGCCCGGCCCGGCCAGCACAGAGCGCCTTCCGCTACGAGGTGTACGTCGACGCCGAGGCTGCCGAAGCACACCGTGCGACTCCGCGTTTCCTCGCCCGGCGCCTGGCCGCCGAGCAGTACGTCGAGCCCGGCAGCCAGGTCAACCACAGCATCGACCTGCTGTTCAGCGCCCACTGACCAGCATCAGGAGTACCACTGCCATGTCTGACACCGAATCCCTCATCGCGTCACTGCGGGCCACGTTCCGCTCCGGCAGGACCAAGCCGATCGCCTGGCGCCGCGCCCAACTGACCGCACTGCGCACCCTGTTCACCGATAACCGGGATGCCATCGCCGACGCCCTCCAGGCCGATCTCCGCAAGCCGCGCGCCGAGGCGTACGCCGCCGAGATCGACTTCCCGATCCGCGAGATCGACCACACCCTCGCCCACCTGGAGGAGTGGCTGACCCCCGAACCGCTCGGCGCCCAGTCCCTGGCCGGGCTGCCGCAGGGCACGACCGCCGGAACCCACTACGAACCGCTGGGCACCGTTCTTGTCATCGCGCCCTGGAACTACCCGGTCCAGCTGTCGCTCGTCCCCGTCGCCGGGGCGCTCGCCTCCGGCAACACCGTCGTCCTCAAGCCGAGCGAACTCGCCCCCGCCGCCTCGGCGTTGATGGCCCGACTGGTGCCGGAGTACCTCGACCGGGACGCGGTCGCCGTCGTCGAGGGCGCGGTGCCCGAGACCACCGAGCTGCTCACCCAGCACTTCGACCACATCTTCTACACCGGCAACGGCACCGTCGGCCGCATCGTCATGCGCGCGGCAGCCGAGCACCTCACCCCCGTCACGCTCGAACTGGGCGGCAAGTCCCCGGTGTTCGTCGACAGCGACACCGACATCGACACGGTCGCGGCCCGCCTGGCCGACGCCAAGTTCCGCAATGCCGGCCAGACGTGCGTCGCCCCCGACTACGTCCTGACCGACCCGGCCACCGCCCGGCGCCTGGCGGCCGCACTCGCCGAGGCCACGGAGCGCATGTTCGGCAGCGACCCGCAGACCTCGGACGCGTACGGACGCCTCGTCAACCAGCGCCACTTCGACCGGGTCGCCGCTCTGCTCGACTCCGGCACCCTCGCCTTCGGCGGCACGACCGACCGCGACGACGTCTACATCGCGCCCACCGTCCTGACCGGCGTGAAGGCCGAGGACCCGGTCATGCAGGAAGAGATCTTCGGTCCCGTTCTGCCGATCGTCGAGGTCGCAGACCTGGACGAGGCCATCGCCTTCATCAACGACCGCGACAAGCCGCTGGCCCTGTACGGCTTCACCGGGAACGAGACCACGCGCGCTCGCCTCGCCGCCGAGACGTCTTCCGGCGGCCTCGGATTCGGCTTGCCCATGGCTCACCTCCGCGTACCCGACCTGCCCTTCGGCGGCGTCGGTGAGTCCGGCCGCGGCAGCTACCACGGCCCTCACTCCATCGCCACGTTCAGCCACCGCCGTGCCCGCCTCGACGTACCGCTGAACTGACCCCACCACCTCCCGCCAACGCCCGTCCAACGGACAGGTCGGGGCGGTGTCGCGCCGTTGCGGGGACACCTGTCCGTCTTGCCTGGTAGAAGGAAGCGCCCCCCACCCTCCGAGAAGACCCGCCGGAGGCACACAACTGCCAGAACCGCGCTCAAACCAGGCGTGCCCGACGGCGAGTTGACAGAACCGTCAGCCAGATGGTCCGTCACTGCGGTCGACACCCTTCGCGCGGGCCGACGCCTCGACGCGCGGGCCGGCTTGCCGTCCTCCACATGCATGGTTCGATGGAACACGGGGCCCTTTCCGGATATCACGCATGGCATGCCTTCCAGACTCACGGAGGAGCGAGCCGGTGAGCAAGGTCGTTCGGCACCCTGGGGGAAGACGGCGCCCGCACGGCGCACCCTGGTACACGCTCTATCCGAGGCGATTGTTGGCCCTGTCGGCGTGGTTCCGGCACTGGTGGCACGGTGTGCGGACGAAGCGGGAGGCACGCCGCAGCATCGTGCCCAACAGGAGCTGGTTCAGCCCCCGGCTCTCCTCCGTGCTCATGCGGAGCTTTGCCATCCTCGGAGCGATCTGTCTGGTGGCGTGGGTCGGCCTGCTGATCTGGACCGGGGTCGTCGGCCCGGTTGGGTGGTTCAGCAGGATCCAGAACAGCAAATGGTTCGGCACGATCGTGCCGTTCCTGCTCACCGCCTTCGGCCTGACCGTGTTCCTGCTCGTCGGCTACCGCTGGACCAGGAAGCCCGTGGTCGTCAAGGCGAGGAAGCGACCGCAGGATCTGGTCCCCACCGCCGGGACGATCATCGACGAGATCGTAGGTCGGGACGAGCTGTCGCAGGTCATCGCCCAAACCCTGCGCAATCGGCGGACCCGTAGGCCGTATGTGCTGATCGGCGGGGTGGGGGTCGGGAAGACGGCTGTCCTGGTCGAGCTCACCAGGATGCTGGCGGAGCACGGGGCCGTCCCGGTGCCTGTCCGACTCCGTGACGCGACCGTGGACGGCGAGTTGGACTTCGAGGCCCTCGGCCGGAGCTGCTTCCTGCGGGAGGCGGGCCAGGGCGTCCTGTTCAGCGGTCAACTGGATCGGACCTGGAGGCAGCTGCGTCTCGACGACAAGGTGGTCGTTATCGCCGACGGGCTGGAGGAGGCCCTGCTCGACGATGCGCATCGGGACGACCGCGACAACCTCATTCGCCGCGCGATCGATCGAGCGAACCGCGACGGCCTGCCGTTGGTGGTGGCCTCGCGCCCGCACGCCCCGTTGGAAAGCTCCCCGGCCGCGATCGCGGTACTGGAACCGCTCAGCGAGGAAGCGGCCCTGAACTACGTGCTCGGGGACGCCGAAGAGGTGGACGAACGCCGCTTGGACTGGATCGTCGAAACTGCTGGCGTGACCGACTCGCCGTTCTACCTGCAGATCGCCCGTCGGCTGCGGGAGGTGGGCCTCCTGGAGCATTTGGCGCTGCGCGAGCAGCCGAACCGGCTGGACACCCGGACCCAGGACGCCGCCGCCCTGCGGCTGGGACTCTTGGACACCTACCGGACGGCGTTGGAGGAAGGCCGCCTGTACGGGGATCTGGTACTGGACCGTCGCGAGCGGCAGAAGACGATCCAGATCATGGCGGCCCTCGCCTGTCTGGGACTGATCCAGGACAGCCTCGAGGTGACCTTCGACGACCTCGTGACCGCGTACGAGGAGACTCGCCCGGGCGCCGCCAAGCCTGAGGAACCGCGGTCCGATGCGGTCCGGCTGACCGTCTCGGTGCAGCAGCGCAGCGCGATCTGGGAGGCGCTCACGGCACACTTCGGCGGGCAGGAGAATTGGCTCGGCGACCGCTACAGCCCGAACGAACTCCGCACCGAGCTCGCGCGGTTCGCCCGTAATGGGCAGCAACTCGGTCTGGTCACCAGTCATGAGAACAAGGTGCGATTTCCGCACAGCATCCTCCAGGCGTACCTGGGCTTCCACCTGCTGAGCACCATCGACGACCAAAACAAGATCCATGCCCTTGTCGAGCAGGCACTCCAGCCCCCCGGACCGTCCCGGGAATTGCTGATCGCTCTGGTGCTCCTGTCCCGCCACGGGCAGGGACCCACCGCCCCTGGGCCCTCGGAGCCCCTGCGCCACCTCGCAGTGACCGACAGCATCGACGACTTCCCCAGTCAGGAGCGCCATGATTCCTGGACACTCGCCGAGGTGCTTTGCGCCGCCGCGAAAGGCCGGCACGACGCCAAGTTCTTCGACCTCTACGCCGCCGCACTGGAGATCGACAGTGTGGGACCTGGGTCGGTGCAACCCGCCATCGCTGTGAGTCTCGCGAACCGGTGGCCGGAGGTGAACCAGCAGATCAAGGACGACCAGCGCACCGTCGAGGAGGCGAAAATCGGTCTCGTCCGGCGCTTCGGCGCCGCGCTGCGCGAAGTCGATCAGCGCCGGGACCGGTGCACGCCCGGCGCTACCCCTCGCCGCGGAGAGCCGGCCGTCGCGTCGAAAGGCCCCGTCTGGAAGAGCGAGCTCCAGGGAATCGACCACATCACGGGCACCGACCGACTGACCCCGGCCTACGCGTACGAGAGCTTCGCCCTGATCGGCCGGCGGGAGCCGTCTCGCCCGGTTCGCCTGGCCACCGCCCAGGAGATCGCCGCGGGGGGTGACGACGCCTATCGCGTCCTGCGGGAGCACTTCCGTGAGTTGCGTGACCCCGTGCGGCAGTACCTGGAGAAGGTGAACAAGTCCAAGAGGGACGAGGACGAGAAGTTCCGGAGCACCGTGGGCGACGTCACCGGGATCGTGGGCGTGGCCGTAAGCGGCCGCCCGTCCAAGGAGCAACCGCCCGAACTGCAGGAGATCGTCGACGGCTACTTGCAGGACCGGGCCGAGCTGTGGCGGGAGTTCGTGATGCGTGCGTGGTTGGTCCCGATGTTCGTGGGTTCGGTCAGCGAGACGTATCGCGAGGAGGCCAAGGACCGGCTCGACATCTGGTTGCGGCACCTCGACCCCGCCGCCTCCCTCGGGAAACCCCTTCCGGCTGCCGAGGCGCCGTCTCCCGGTTCCGCCGCCTCCACACGCTCGCCGGACCCCGCCACCTCCGCTGCATCGTCGATCGCACCGCTCACCACTCCCCGCCGAGAGCCGGACCTCCCGCTCTCCCTGGAGATCGCTCTCGCGCAGGGCTTCAAGTACGCCGCCAACCGCAGGAGACGGCATCCCAACTCCTGTGACGAGACCCGTCCCCACCTCGTCCGGCAGGCAGAGAAGATGCTCACGTGCAGCCGGTACTGGCACGCGCAGGTCAGCCTCCTGCACGCCCTGTGTCTGTGGGAACTCCCCGACGGCACCGGGCCCGTCTGGCCGAGGGCGACCGCAGGGCGGGCGAGGCACGGCCGGGGCCACATCGCCACGAACGGTACGGCGCCCGCCGGCCACGGCGGCACCGACGACCCTGTCCAGGCGGTGGCCCGCTGGCTCTCCCTGGCGGGCAGCGCGCACGCCCGGTCAGCAGTCGCGAGTAGCGGCGGAGTCGACTCCAAGCGGCCCCTGCACCCCTTCGTCGCCGAAGCCGGCGACCTGGTCGCCCTCGCCCTGGAGGCCGGGCGACCTGACCGGTTCCTCTGGATCGACGAGAACGGCGCCATTGACAGCGTCGGCTCCCGCCCGGCCGGTCCCGACCGGTACCGCAAGCACAACCTCTGGATTGCTCCCTCGGTCGGCTGGAGCATCCTCCACCCTCGGGCCCAGCAGCTCGTCGCGGACATGCTGATCATGCTGAACCTCACCGAGCGCAACACCGCCTCGCCGGACGACCTGGAGGAACGCCTGGTCAGGGCCGCCCCGGACACCCTTCCGCCGTGCCTCACCCACGACCGCACCCGGCTCCATCCCGAGCGCAGCGTCGGTCGGGCCGAATCGGACCAGCCAGGATCCACCTGCCTGTACGAGTGCCGCTTCCGGCTCTGCCCCTATCCACCGAAAGCGGGAAAGGCTCAGACCGAGATCGAGGAGCCGTTCTGCCGACAACAGCAGGCGCTCCTGCACAGCCGCTCGCGCTGGCCCCATCCTGTGGTAAGACGTACCACCCCGACCTGGGTCGGCATCCCCGTACGAGCACTCGACCGGTTCTGGGAGACGATGGCCAGCCGCAATCACAGGTCCACCGAGAGCGACCAGTCCGTCTCATGACGCTGGGAACTCATATGATCACCGGGACTTTGAAACGCCCCTGCTGGCGCATCACGAACGTCGAAGGCGCGGGGTGGGGCAGTAGCGTGTGCCGCCCTCGACTGCAACAGTCGGTCCGGGGGCGATCTCGGTGAAGCCGGCGTCGCGGACGACCGGGAGGTGTCCGTCGGTGAGGGCGGGCCAGTCGGCGGCGGGGGCGGTTCGGACGGCGAGCTGGAAGCCGCTTTCGGCCCATTCCTTGCGCTCGGCGTCGTTCAGTTCCCACCAGGCGAGCTGGGCGGCGTGGCCGGTCTGCGCCATGGTCTTGCCGGCGCTCATCTCCAACTCGGGGTTGAGCCACAGGACGGGGACGCCCTCGGGGGCGGGGCCGGGCGGGGTGGGGTCGTCGAGTTCGGTGCCGGAGACCTGGAGTTTGGCGAGTTCCTTGGGCCAGCCGTCCAGCGGGATCGGCGGGAAGACGCGGACTTCGGCGCGCTCGCCGGTGACGGTGATTCCGGGCAGCTCGCCCGCCTTGCGCCACTCGCCGCCGCGGGCGCGCCGCACGACCTTGCGGATCCGGGCGTCCTCCCAGGCCTTGACGCGTTCCGCCCACTCGCCGTCGTCGGCGGTGACCCGCGGGTCGGACAGCAGGGTGAGCACGGCCCGGGCCGAGGTCTCCAGCGCGTCCGTCCGGCCGGGCGGGTCGGCCTTCTCCAACCGGACCACCAGCGGCAGCACGTACTGCTCGTGGGAGTCGCGGTCCTCGGCGTCCCCGCCGACCGCGGGCAGAGCGGCGGGGGCGGACGGGGGAAGTTCGCTGGGCACGTCGGTGGGTGAGCTCACGCCTCCAGCATGCCAGTTCAGCGCCGGTAGCCTCGCCCAGGGTCGCGTTCCTCGGCGTCCTGGTAGCCGAGGAACCAGCCCTCGGGGTGGGTGGCGGCGAGGAGTTGGTCGATCCGCTGTCCGGCGTCCAGGTCGTCGGGGGTCTCTTCGGGGCCGTAGACGCCGAAGAGTTCGTCGGCGCAGCCGTCCCAGTCGTAGTCGTACAGGTCGGCGGGCAGGTCGCCCATCATGTCGGCCACGGACTCGGGTTGGGAGCCGAGCAGTGCGCGGGCGTCGGCGAGCGCGAGGCGCAGCGCGACGTCCTCCGCGAGGCTGCGGGGCAGTGGCCATTCGCCGAGTGCGAGGTCGTCGGCGAGGTCGTCGAAGGCGCGGGCGAAGGCGCGCCGCCAGCCGCGGTGCAGGTTCCAGGTGCGCTGCTGGAGGCGGCCGAAGACGGTCCAGTCGGCTTCGTCGACGACGGTGACGGGGTCGTCGCCGTGTTCGTCGAGGTCTTCGTAGGCGGCGTCGGAGAGGCTGATCAGCTGGGTGTGCAGCAGGCACGCGGTGCGCGGGGTGAGGGTCCAGTCGCCGGTGTCGCTGCCGTCGTCGAGGGGGAACAGTTCGGCGAAGTCGGGTGCGAAGTCGTCGGTGACGCTGATTTCCAGCGTGCCGCCGAGGGCTTCGATGCCGGGGATGGCGGCGACCAGCCGGTCGGGGTGGAGCAGTGCGCCGAGGGCCGCGTTGGGGTCTTCGGCGACTTCCCGCAGCAGTTGGCGGCGTTGGCCCTCGGGGTCGATCCCGGCGAAATCCAGGTCTTCGACGGCCGCTTGTGCGGCGGCCCGCAGGGCCGGCCAGTCGGTGATCCGGATGCCCAGCACCACGGTGGCCTCGATCTCCTGCGCGCCGGAGTCCTCCGCCGCGCCAGGCCCGTGTGGATGATCGCTTCGCTCGCCCATGCCACCAGGTTGACAAACCCGGGGGTCCGATGTCCATCCGCTCTCCCGATCCGATGCCGGACAGGCCTGCCGAGGTAGCGTGGAAAGCGCTTTCCGTGTGCCATGCTGGCGTTCCGACCAAATCGTGACGAAAGGTGGGAACCATGAGTGAACTGAACAATTTCGGCGGTGGGCAGGATCCGTCCGGCGGCGTGCTGGTGGTCACCACGAACGATGTGCCGGGCCACAAGGTGGTGCGGGTGATCGGCGAGGTGTTCGGCCTGACGGTGCGTTCGCGGCACATCGGCTCACAGATCGGCGCGGGCCTGAAGTCGCTGATGGGCGGTGAGCTGAGGGGCCTCACGAAGACGCTCGTGGAGACCCGGAACCAGGCGATGGAGCGGCTGGTCGAGCAGGCCAAGGCGCGTGGCGGCAACGCCGTTCTGATGATGCGATTTGACGTCACGGAGGCTGCTGACGTCGGTACGGAGGTGTGCGCGTACGGCACCGCCGCGGTCATCGAGCCGCTCGACGGCTGACTCGATTCCGGGGGCGGTCACGGTTGATCAGAAGTGATCACGCGCCGGAGTTCATCTACGCGGAGACCATCCCCGCGTAGATGAACTCGGTTTCGACCACAGAGCGGTCAACTTGTCTGACGGTCAGTAATACGGTTGACACCGCTCACGGGCGCATAAGAGCCTCGCTGCCGGCCCGTCCCGCGCACCGCCAGGAGCACCCGTGAGTACCCCTCTGCCTCCCGTTCCCGCACCGACCGGCCCGGCCCGGGTCGCGTACGCCACCTGCCGGGGCATCGAGGACGTGGAAATGCGGCCCGTGCTGGCCGCGTTCGCCCGGGCCGGGGTGTCCGCGGAGGCTGCGGTCTGGGACGACCCGGCGGTCGACTGGAGCGGCTACGAGCTGGTTCTGGTCCGCAGCGTCTGGGACTACATCCTGTACCGCGACGCGTTCCTCGACTGGGCCCGCCGGACGGCCGCGCTGACCCGGCTGGCCAATCCGGTACCGGTGCTGGAGCGCAACACCGACAAGACCTACCTGCGCGACCTGGCCGGGGCCGGTGTGCCGATCGTTCCCACCGTCTGGGTCGCCCCGGGCGGGGAACTCGCCGGCGCCGACTGGCCGGAGCTGGTGGTGAAGCCCACCGTCTCGTCCGGCGCCCGGGACACCCTGCGCACCACCGACCGTGCCGAGGCGCTCGCGCACACCGCCGCCCTCACCGCGGCCGGCCGCACCGCGATGGTGCAGCCGTACCTGCCGATGGTCGAGGACGAGGGCGAGACCTCGTTGCTGTACCTGGGCGGGGAGTTCAGCCACGCGGTGCGCCGCGGCCCGATGCTCGGTGGCGGCTTCGCCGATGTCGCCCGGGAGCCCGCCGACGACCAACTCGCCCTCGCCGAGCGGGTGCTGGCGGCCGTCCCGGAGCGCGCGGAGCTGCTCTACGCCCGGGTCGATCTGGTGCGTCTGCCGGACGGCTCCCCCGCGCTGATCGAGCTCGAACTCACCGAGCCCCGGCTGTTCCTGGGCCTGCGCCCGGACGGCCCCGAGGCGCTGGTCGCCGCTGCCCTGCGCCTGCTGCCCGAGAACGGCAGGTAAGACGGGAACACCCGCCCGCGCGGCGATGTTTCACGGGCGTGACTGTTCAAGGTGCAACGACCGAGCCCGCTGCCGCCGACCCCCGCGAGGTGGACGCGGTGGTGATCGGCGCGGGCCAGGCCGGCCTGTCCGCCGCCTACCACCTGCACCGTCGCGGCCTCGCCCCGTACACCGGCTTCGTGGTGCTGGACGCGGACGACGCCCCGGGCGGCGCCTGGGCGCACCGCTCGCCGTCGCTGACGATGGCCACCGTGCACGGCTTCCACGACCTGCCGGACTTCGAGCTGCCCGCCACCGACCCGGCCGCCCCGGCCCGGGTCGCCGTGCCGGGCTACTTCGCCGCGTACGAGGCGCAGCACGCCCTGCCGGTGGTGCGCCCGGTGAAGGTCCTGGCGGTGCGCGACCGGGCGGACGGGCGGCTGCTGGTGGAGACCGACTCCGGCAACTGGGTCACCCGGGCGCTGCTGAACGCGACCGGCACTTGGACGCGGCCGTTCCTGCCGCGCTACCCGGGGCACTTCGCGGGCCGTCAGTTGCACTACGCGGACTACCGGGGCCCGGCGGAGTTCGCCGGGCTGCGGGTGGTGGTGGTCGGTGGCGGGGCGTCGGCGATCCAGGTGCTGTCCGAGGTGGGTGAGGTCGCCGAGACGGTGTGGGTGACGCGTACCCCGCCGGTGGTCCACGAGGGGCCGTTCACACCGGAGTTCGGCCGCGAGGTGGTGGCCAAGGTGGCGGAGCGGGTCGCGGCGGGCCTGCCGGTGCGCAGCGTGGTCTCGGTGACCGGTCTCGGCCCGAGCGTCGCGTACCGCCGGGCCGAGGCGCTGGGTATGCTGAACCGCCGCCCGATGTTCGACCGTCTCACCGAGCACGGAGTGGCCTGGGGCGAGCAGGAGTTGGCGGTGGATGTGATCATCTGGGCGACGGGTTTCCGCGCCGAGCTGACCCACTTGGCGCCGCTCGCCCTGCGCGGCCCGGGCGGCGGCATCCGGATGACCGGCACCCGCGTCACCGACGACCCGCGCATCCACCTGCTCGGCTACGGCCCTTCGGCGTCCACGGTCGGCGCCAACCGGGCGGGCCGCGCAGCGGTGAACGAGGTCGTCCGCCTGCTGCGCGGAAGCGGCCGGCCGGCCGCCGAACCCGCCGCCGTGTAACGGGAGTTACCGTCTGACGGGAGTTACCGCGCAGCGGGAGCTCCCGTCAGACGGCAGTTACCGGTCGTAGTCCACGGTGACCTGGTCGGAGACCGGCCGGGCCTGGCAGGTGAGGATGTAGCCGGCGGCCAGTTCGGACTCCTCCAGCGCGAAGTTGCGGCGCATCTCGACCTTGCCCTCGCAGAGCAGGGCGCGGCAGGTGCCGCAGACGCCGCCCTTGCAGGCGAACGGCAGGTCGGGGCGGGCGCGTTGGGCGCCGTCCAGGATGGCGCGGTCGCGCGGCAGGGCGAGTGTGCTGGAGCGGCCGTCGAGGACGAGGGTGACCTCGCTGGCGTCGGCGTCGGGCGCGGGTTCCAGGTGTCGTTCCTCGGCCCGTTCGTCCTCGGCGTGGAACAGTTCCTGGTGCACCCGCCCGGCGGGGACGCCGAGTTCGGCCAGAAGCTGCTTGGCGTCCGTCACCAGCCCGAACGGCCCGCACAGCCACCAGTGGTCGACCTCGGGGACGTCCACCAGCGCCTCCAGTAGCGCCTTCACCCGGTCCGCGTCGAGCCGGCCGCTGAGCAGTTCGGCGTCCCGGCTCTCCCGGGACAGCACGTGGACGAGCTGGAAGCGGTCGAGGTAGCGGTCCTTCAGGTCGGCGAGCTCGTCGGCGAACATCACCGTGTCGCTGCGCCGGTTGCCGTACAGCAGGGTGACCCGCGAGTCGGGGTGGCCGGCCAGCACGGAGCCCGCGATGGACACCATCGGGGTGATGCCGGAGCCCGCGGCGATCAGCACGTGCTCGCCGGGTTCGGCCGGGTCGGCGGTGAACGTCCCACTGGGGCGCAGGACTTCGACCATCTCGCCGATCGCGGCCTGGTCGACCAGCCAGTGCGAGAACAGGCCGCCGGGCACCTCGCGGACGGCGATCCGCAGTGGCCCGCCGACGGGCGAGCACAGCGAGTAGGAGCGGCGTTCGTCCACCCCGTCGACGATCCGGCGCAGCGTGAGCGTCTGCCCGGGCCGGAACGTGAACTCCTCGGCGAGCGCGGGCGGTACGTCGAAGGTCACCGCGACGGCGTCCTCGCAGAGCCGTTCCAGGTTGCCGATCGGCAGCATGTGGAACTGCGGGCGGCGGGCGGCCATCAGATCTCCTTGATCCGGTCGAAGGGTTCGCGGCAACTGCGGCACCGCCACAGCGACTTGCAGGCGGTGGAGCCGAACCGGGAGAGTTCCTCGGTGTCGGTGGAGCCGCACTGCGGGCAGTGCACGGCCAGCCGGGTCGGGCCGAGTGTCAGCGAGGTCACCACGGGCCGCGCCCCGAGAACCGGCGGGGCGATGCCCGACTCGGCCAGCTTCCGGCGGCCCTCCTCGCTGATCCGGTCGCTGGACCACGGCGGGTCGATCCGCAGCCGCACCTCGACCTGCTCGAAGCCGGCCGCGCGCAGCCGCCGGGCCACGTCGCCGGCCATCTCGGCGACCGCGGGGCAGCCGGAGTAGGTGGGTGTGAGCCAGGCGGTGATCGTCCCGTCGTGCTCCTCGACGTCGGCGAGGATGCCGAGGTCTGCCAGGGTGAGCATGGGCAGTTCGGGGTCGGGCACCGCGGCCGCGACCTCCCTGGCCCGTTCGACTGTGGTCACCATGTCGCCCCCGGGTGCGCTCTGGCCACCACCTGGAGCTCGGCCAGCAGCGGGCCGAGCGCCTCGGTGTGCACGCCGTGCCGCCCGGCCCGGCCGTTCACGTACGCCCGCGGCGCGGTCTCCGGGACGCTCAGTGTGGCCTCCCCCAACACCGCTGCCAGGCTTGCCAGTACGGGTTCACGCAGCTCGAACGGGTCGACGCCGAGCCGCAGTTCGACCTCGTGCGGGGTGAACAGCTCGTCCAGCCAGGGCCACAGCGCGTCCAGCGCGGCCTGCATCCGCTCCCGCGAGTACGCGGTGCCGTCGCCGAGCCGCAGCACCCAGGACTGCGCGTACTCCCGGTGGTACGCCAACTCCTTGACGCCGAGGGCCGCGACGGCGGCCAGCACCGGGTCGGCGTGCCCGGCCAGGCGGAGGTACAGCTCCTCGCGGGCGGTGGCGAACATCAGCAGCCGGGCCACGCACTGCGCGAAGTCGCCGTTCTCCAGCTCCACCAGGCGGACGTTGCGGTACTCGAAGTCCTCGCGCCAGTAGGCGAGTTCGTCCTCACCGCGGCCGGTGCCGTCCAGCTGCCCGGCCCGGGTGAGCAGTCGGCGGGCCTGTCCGAGCAGGTCGAGGCCGAGGTTGGCGAGCGCCACCTCCTCCTCCAACTCCGGTGCCCGGGTGATCCATTGGATCAGCCGCTGGGACAGCACCAGCGCGTCGTCGCCCAGCATCAGGCAGTACGCCGCGAGGTCCGCCGGGTCGATGCCCGGCGGCGGCGCGGCGTCCACGCCCAGCAGCGGATCGGCGAACCCCGTGCCGTAGGCCCAGCGGGCCTCGCCGTCCGGCTCCCCGGCGGCGTCGGCCAGTGAGAGGTACACGTGGTCGTCGGTCATGTCGCCTTCCCTGCCCAGTAATTGACGGTGGATCAGCTCCGCGTCAGATGTGCGGAACGTCCTCGGGGATCGGATAGAACGTCGGGTGCCGGTACACCTTGTCGCCGCTCGGCGCGAAGAACGGGTCCTGCTCGTCCGGGCTGGACGCGGCGATCGCGTCCGAGCGGACCACCCACAGGCTCACCCCCTCGTTGCGCCGGGTGTACAGGTCCCGCGCCGCCAGCAGCGCCATCCTGTCGTCGGCCGCGTGCAGCGACCCCACATGCACGTGGTTCAGTCCGCGCCGGGGCCGTACGAACACCTCGTACAGCGGCCAGGACGATCGCTCCCCGCTCATTCCGAACTCCCCTTCCTCTGCCCGCGCTTGGCCGCGTACGCCGACGCCGCCTCACGCACCCAGGCGCCGTCCTCGTGGGCGGCGCGCCGCCGGTCGATCCGCTGCGCGTTGCACGGGCCCTGGCCCTTGATCACCTGCATCAGCTCCGACCAGTCCGGCTCGCCGAAGTCCCAGCTGCGGCGCTCCTCGTTCCAGGCGAGCGCCGGGTCCGGCAGTGTGACGCCGAGATGCTCGGCCTGCGGGACGGTCATGTCGACGAAGCGCTGGCGCAGCTCGTCGTTGCTGTGCCGCTTGATCCGCCATGCCATCGACCGCTCGCTGTTCGGCGAGGCCCCGTCCGGCGGGCCGAACATCATCAGCGACGGCCACCACCAGCGGTCCACCGCGTCCTGCACCATCCGCTGCTGCGCCTCGGTGCCGGCCATCAGCGTCATCAGCAACTCGTAGCCCTGCCGCTGATGGAAGGACTCCTCCTTGCAGATCCGCACCATCGCCCGCGCGTACGGCCCGTAACTGCACCGGCACAGCGGGACCTGGTTGCAGATCGCCGCGCCGTCCACCAGCCAGCCGATCACGCCGACGTCCGCGAACGTCAGCGTCGGGTAGTTGAAGATCGACGAGTACTTCTGCCGCCCGTCGATCAGCTTCTCGGTTAGCTCGGCCCGATCCACGCCCAGGGTCTCCGCCGCCGCATACAGGTACAGCCCGTGCCCGGCCTCGTCCTGCGCCTTCGCCAACAGGATCGCCTTGCGCCTGAGCGACGGCGCCCGGGTCAGCCAGTTTCCCTCCGGCTGCATCCCGATGATCTCCGAGTGGGCATGCTGCGCAATCTGCCGCACCAGGGTCGCCCGGTACGCCTCGGGCATCCAGTCCCGGGGCTCCACGCGCTGTTCGTTGGCGATCACCGCCTCGAACCGCGACTGCGCTTCCGCGCTCGCCTCCACCACCCACCTCCCGACTGACCGTTCGGTCGGTTCCATTCTGTACGCATGGGGGACCTCGTGACAAGCATGGAGGGAAAGGGCAGCGAGTGCGCATACCGGGAGAGCGCAGGCGGGTGCGAATCCGGGGGCGCTGGGGGTACCCCCAGCGAAGCGAGGGGGCGGAACTGCGCGCAGCGGAAGGCGCCCCACCGCAAGATCGCGACGAGGGCCATGACGTGCGCGTGTTCGCGACCTTACGGACGGGCGTGCGCTTGTCGCCCAGGTCCCAGCGCCCCTGGAGGCCTGCCCGCCGGCTCGCGCGAGCCTGATTTCGCACCCTCGAGCGGCAGCCGGACGGTGAACACCGAGCCCGCCCCCGGCGTGCTGGCCGCCTGGACGCCGCCGTCGTGGAGCTCGGCGATCTTGCGGACTATGGCGAGGCCGAGCCCGCTGCCCCCGCTGCGCCGACTGCGTGACCTCTCGGCGCGCCAGAAGCGTTCGAAGACCAGCGGCAGGTCCGCCTCGGCGATGCCACTGCCCGTGTCGGCGACCTCGATCAGCACGGCGTCGCTCTCGGCCCGGACCCGCAGGGTGACGGTGCCGCCCGCGGGGGTGTACCGGACGGCGTTGGAGACCAGGTTCCCCACGGCCTGCCGCAGCCGCACCGGGTCGGCAAAGACCTCCGAGGCATCGGCGGCCGGCTCGACGGCCAGCGTCACCCCGGACGCCTGTGCCTGCGCGCCGTGCGCGTTGGCGACCTGCGTCAACAGTTCGTCGACGTCGACGGGTTCGCGGAACAGGGTCAGTTCGCCCGCGTCGGCGGCGGCGAGGTCCCGCAGGTCGTCGATGAGGTGCTGGAGCAGCATGGCCTCTTCGAGCAGGGAGCCGGTGAGGGCCCGGTCGGCGGTGGCGACGCCGTCCTCGACGGCCTCCAGCCAGCCGCAGATGTTGCTCAGCGGGGTGCGGAGTTCGTGCGCGATGTCGCCGACCATGGCCTTGCGCAGTTCCTCCAGTTGTCCGCGCTGCTCCGCCATGGCGTTGAAGGCGGCGGCGAGTCCGGAGATCTCGTTGCGGCCGGTGACCCGTACCCGCGCCGAGAGGTCTCCATCGGCCATCCGCCGGGCCGCGTGGGTGAGTGCGTGCAGCGGCCTGGAGAGCCGCAGTCCGACCGTCACCGTGACGGCCACGGTCACCACCAGCACCACGGCGGAGACCTCGGTGACCCGTCCGGGGTGGGCGGCGGTCAGGACGGGTGCGGGACCGGCGGTGTCGGCCGGGGTGCCGACGAACAGCAGCATGGGCGGCGCCACGTACTGCACGAGCTGCTGCCGGCGGGCGTTGGTGAGGCACGCCGAGGTCGGCTGGTCCGGGCGGGCGTTGCTGACCGGGGCGCCGTCCGGCCCCAGCGACAGGGTGACGGGTCCGAGCTGCTGGCGGGCCAGGCAGGCGTTGGCGAGGGCGGTGAGGTCGGCGAGGGCCGCCGTGTCGGTGCGGGTGGGGGCGCTGGCCACCATGGGCGTCGCGCAGCGCCGGCCGAGGACGGAGCCGTTGGCGGTGCGCAGTTGCGGCCGCCCGGCGAGGTCGTCGGTGACGGTCGCGTCGACGCCGAGCACCGTGCGCATGCAGTCGGCCTGCTGCTCGAGTTCGTTGCGCAGCGCCTGGTGCTCCCCCGGGGTCAGCCGGAACGGGCCGACCGCGCGTGCGTCGATCCGGTCGCCGGGGGCGTCGGGCAGCATGGCGAGGTCGACGGAGAGCGGGTCGACGATGGTGGTGGGCGTGCGGGGCAAGGCGGCAGGGTCGGGGGCCGGGGCCGCGGAGTCGATGACCGGTTCGAAGCGCGGGGTCGCGAGGACGATGCGCTGCCCGGTGGCGGCGGCGAGTTGCCGCACGGTGTCCTGGGCGTCGTTCCAGTCGGGGTGGGTCGCGGCGTAGCCGAGCAGTTGCCGGTAGATCCGGGTGTGGTCGGCGATGGCCTGGGTCTGTTCCTGTTTGATCGCGCCGGTGGTGGTGCGGGCGGCCAGCCAGGCCGTGGCGGCGATGGAGCAGAGCGACACCAGCGCGGAGAGGGCGAGCAGTCGGGCGGTCAGGCTGCGGCGCAGCGGGGTGTCACGGGGCAACGCGCGGCACCTCCGCGAGCTTGTAGCCGATGCCGTACACCGTCAGCAGGACGGTGGGGCGCTGCGGGTGCGGTTCGATCTTGCGGCGCAGGTTCATCACGTGGGTGTCGACGGTGCGGGCGGTGGTGTACCGGTCGATGCCGTGCAGGTGTTGCAGCAGTTGGGCCCGGGTGAAGACCCGGCCGGGCTGGGCGGCCAGCACCTCCAGCAGCCGGAATTCGGCGGGTGTGCAGTTGACGGGCTGTCCGTGGGCGGTGATTTCGTGGCGCAGCGGGTCGACGGTCAGGGTTCCGGCGCTCAGCGCGCCCGGTGGCGTCGCGGTGTCCCGGGGCGGGGCGGCGGGGGCGCGGCGGCGCAGCAGGGCGCGGACCCGGGCGACGAGTTCGCGGGGGCTGTAGGGCTTGGTGAGGTAGTCGTCGGCGCCGAGGTCGAGGCCGAGCAGCAGGTCGTCCTCGGCGGTGCGGGCGGTGAGCATCAGCACCGGCAGGTCGGACTCGGCGCGCAGGGCCCGGCAGACGTCGAGGCCGTCCAGCACGGGCATCATGACGTCCAGGACCAGGAGTTGGGCCGGTCCGAGGCGGGCTTCGCGCAGGGCGGCGCGGCCGTCGTGGACGACGACGACCTGGTGCCCTTCGCGTTCCAGGTACAGGCGGACGAGGTCGGCCTGTTTGGGATCGTCCTCGGCGACGACGACATGTGCACACATGCGGTGATCGTAGAACGCCTGCTCGGGGAGCCGATCTGACGTCACGTCACGGCCCACTGCTTCCCCACCGGTTCCTGACAACTTCCTGACACGGACCGGCCAGTGTGGCGGAGTCCGCCGGGGCGAGCCCCGGTACCGCTCCGAAAGGCCTCCGCGTGAAGTCCTCCCTCCGCCCGTCGCTCCTCGCCACCCGGCTGCTCGGCGTGGCCCTGGCCCTGTCCGCGGTCGCCGCGGCCGCACCTGCCGAGGGCGTGGCCGCCGCGGCCGCCCCGACCGTCTCGGAGCGGGACGTGATGCCGCGCCTGAGCGCCCTGCAGCGGATCGCCGACCGCAACGGCGGCAACCGCGCGCACGGCACCCGGGGGTACACGGAGTCGGTGTCGTACGTGCGGAACGCGCTGGACCGGGCGGGGTTCCGCACCGAGCTCCAACGCTTCGATCACGACGGCCGGGCCGGCTACAACCTGATCGCCGACTGGCCGGGCGGCGACCCGAACCACGTGCTGCTCACCGGCGCCCACCTGGACAGCGTCCCGGTGGGCCCGGGCATCAACGACAACGGCTCCGGTTCGGCGACCGTGCTGACCACCGCCCTCCAGGTCGCCAAGGCCCGGCTCAAGCCCGCCCGGCACCTGCGGTTCGCCTGGTGGGGGGCGGAGGAGGCCGGACTGGTCGGCTCCGCCGACTACGTCAACGGCCTGTCCGCCGACGACCGCAAGGCGATCGACCTCTACCTCAACTTCGACCAGACGGGCAGCCGGAACACCCAGCAGTGGCTCGTGGTGCAGGACGGTCCGCAGGCCGACGAGGCGGCCGGGCAGGCCTTCGCCTCCTGGTTCGCCGACCGCGGGCACGCCACCTTCGACATCGGCATCGGCGGGTCGGACAACGAGTCGTTCGGCAGCGCCGGCATCCCGTCCTCCGGCTTCAGCACCGGCATCTCGGACTGCATCCACCAGGCGTGCGACACCCTCGCCAACGTCGATCCGGCCACCGAGACCACCAGCACCAACGCCCTGATCGGCGTGCTCTGGCAGCTCGCCGCCACCACCCGTCCCTGACCGACCCGACAACCCCAGGAAGCTCATATGCGCACCCGACGGACCGCCACCGCCCTCGCGATCGCCACCGCCCTCGGCGTCGCCCTGACCGCGCTGCCCGCCTCGGCGGCGACCGGCATCGACCCGTACTTCCCCGACGACGGCAACTCCGGCTACGACGTCGGGCATTACGACGTCCGGATCGCCTACGACCCGGCCCGCACGGACCACCTGGACGGCGACACCACCGTCACCGCCCGGGCGACTCGCACGCTGGACCGCCTCAGCCTCGACCTGAAGGGCTTCACGGTCGCCTCGGTCACCGTGAACGGCACACCGGCGCGGTCCATCTCGCGCTCCGGCGAGCACAAGCTGAACATCGTCCCGGCCCGGCCGCTCGCCGGGGGCGCCACCTTCACCGTCCGGGTGAAGTACGCGGGCACGCCCGACGCCGAGGGCTGGCACACGCTGGCCGACGGCGGCGCGAACGTCACGGGCGAACCGCACTCCGCGACCTCCTGGTACCCGTCCAACGACCACCCGTCCGACAAGGCCACCTTCGCCCTCACCGCGACCGTCCCCGACGGCTGGACCGCCATCGGCAACGGCCGGCCCGGGCCGACCACCACCGCCCGCGGCACCACGACCTTCCGCTGGAACGAGGACCGCCCGATGGCGACGTACCTCAGCACCGTCGCCATCGACCGCTTCACCGTCCACCGCGCCCAACTGCCCGACGGCACACCGGTCATCACGGCCTACAGCCCCGACGCCACCATCGACCCGGCCTCGGAAGCCGAACAGCAGGACATCCTGGCCTTCCTGGCCTCGAAGTTCGGCCCCTACCCGTTCTCCTCCGCCGGCGCGATCGTGGTCGGCATGCCCAAGAACCCCGGCCCCGGCGGCCCGGTCGCGCTGGAGACGCAGAGCCGGCCCACCTACAGCGGGGCCATCTTCGACATGTCGGTCGTCCACGAGAACGCCCACCAGTGGTTCGGCGACAGCGTCTCGTTCACCGACTGGCGCGACGGCTGCCTCGCCGAATGCTTCGCCCAGTACGCCAACCAGCTGTGGGAGGAGCACAAGGGCAGCAACCTCGACACCGGCTTCTACGCCGCCGAAATCGCCAACAACAAGGACAACCCCGGCTACTGGTCCACCAAGCTCTACGACCCCGGCGCGGGCAAGGAACTCGACCCCGCCCTGTACTTCAAGGGCTCCCTGATGCTGCACGCCCTGCGCCGCACCGTCGGCGACGACGCCTTCTTCACCACCCTCCGCCGCTGGACCACCGACCACGCCTACGGCAACGCGAGTTTCCCCCAGTTCGAGGCCCTGGCGGCACAGGTCTCCGGCCAGGACCTCAAGGGCTTCTTCGACGCCTGGGCCCACGGAACGTCGATCCCCGCGAAGCAGTACCTCTACCCGGGCACCCTCGGCGCACTGGCCAAGTAGCGGGTGCGAAAACAGGGGCGTGGGGAACTGCGCGAGACCGAAGGCACTCGACCGCGAGATCGCGAGATCGCGACGCAAGACAACCACTTGCACGTGCTCGCGACCTCACGGACAGGCTTGCGCTCGTCGCGCAGTTCCCCGGACTTCAGCGCAGCCGAGGCAACGGCACAGCCAACAGCGCCGCCAACAGAGCGATCCGCGACCCCAGTTGGTCGATCCGCAGGTGCTCGTGCCGCGCGTGCGGCCCGGCCCCCACCGCGCCGAGTCCGTCCAGGGTCGGAAGACCCCTCGCGCCGGCGAGATTCGTGTCCCCCGCCCCGCCCGCGGGCGCCCCGTCGAGGTGCTGGCCGAGCGCCGCGGCGAGTGAGCGGACGTGCCGCAGCAGCGGATTCGCGGTGCGCTCGGGCCAGGTGGGCCGGGAGGACAGCACCTCGGTGCGGACGTTCGCGCCGGGCCGGTTCGCGGTCAGGTGGGCGAGCGTGTCGAGGGTGCGGCGCTGGGCTTCGGTGGTGTCGAAGCGCAGCCCGATCTCGGCCTGGGCGCGGCCGGCGACGACGTTGGCGCGGGTGCCGCCGTCGATGCGTCCGGTGTTGAGTTCGGTGCCGGGCTGTCGGCCCAGGCCGCGGACGGTGATCAGTTGGTCGACCAGTTCGTCGATCGCGGAGAGGCCCTCGGCGGCGTCGTTGCCGGCGTGTGCCTCGCGTCCGGTGACGGTGAGCCGGACCCGGGTGGAGCCGCGGCGGGCGGTCTTCAGGCGGCCGTCGGGGTGGCCGGGTTCGAGGCCGAGGACGGCGGCGGCGCCGCGCAGGTGCCGTTCGACGAGGCGGCGGCCGTCGGGGCTGCCGATCTCCTCGTCGGAGACCACGATCATCCGCACGGGTCGGTGCGGGCGTTGGCCGAGGTCGGCGAGGAGCGCGAACGCGCCTTCGAGGAGGGCGAGTCCGCCCTTCATGTCGAGGATGCCGGGGCCGGTGAGGCGCCCGTCCTGTTCCTCGACGGGCCAGTCGGTGAGGGTGCCGACGGGCCAGACGGTGTCGTGGTGGCCGACCACCAGCAGGTGCGGGAGTTCTTCGTGCCGGCCGGGCCAGTCGAGTACCAGGTGGTCTCCGTGGGCGCAGTTCTCGCGGGTGGCGGTGGCGCCGGTGGCGGCGTAGCCGGTGGCGAGTTCTTCGGCGAGGGTGTTCAGCCGGGGCGCGTCGCCGGACGGGGTTTCGATCCGGGCGAGGTCCGCGCAGCGCTTGCGGACGGCGGCAGTGAGGGTGCGGGCCCTGCTGGTCAGGGTGTGGGGCAGGCCCGGTAGTGCGGCGGTGGCCAACGTCGGTGCCGCTACGGGCAGTTCGCCGGCCGTGGGGGTGGCGGGATGTGGCTCGGGGGCCACGGTATGGCGGCTCACCGTTCACCCCCGGTGGGGCGCGAGGCACTGGGAGGCATGGCCGGGACGGGCGTCGCGGGAATCTGTTGCGGCTTCGGGCTGGACCGTTTCGGGCTGGGTCGTGGTGTCCGATTCGACCTGGGACTGGGCAGCACTGCGTCCTCCTCGCTCGGTCCGCGACCCCGGCTCGGCCCGGGGTCCGGGGACGTCGGTCTCTGTTCCTCGGCACGGACGGGCGCCGCGGCAGGGACCGGGAAGCGAGCCTAGAAGATTCGATCAGCTCCCGGCGAGGTGCCCACCGTCCGCGCACTCGTCGCTCCACCCGTCGTCAAGGCCGTGGAACGGCCGCAGAACCCGGGCCTGGCACGGCGAGCGGGACGCGGATTCCGAGCGCGTCCGTCTCCCACCTTGGACCCGCGGGGACGAATCGGCAGCGCGAATCGCCCACGATCGAGCGAACCCCCGTCCGAGGGGTGACACCGGATCCGTCTCCAGGAAATCGGTTCGCCGGGCGGCCCTCCGAGCAGCCAGAATCGGTGACGTCCACCCGCCCCCGCGAGGAGTCGCCATGTTGTCCCCCGTCCCGCCGCCCGCCCTCGACAGCCTTCACGGTCTGGCGCTGGGCGATGCCTTCGGTGATCGCTGGTTCCACCCGCCGGTGGACGAGGCGTCGGCGGAGGTCGCGGGCCGGCTGACCAGGCCCGGGCCGTGGCACTGGACGGACGACACGGCGATGGCGCTCGTCCTGGTGCGCCACCTGCGCGACCGCGGTGAGGTCGAACCGGCCGCGCTGGCGCGGGAGTTCGCGCAGGAGTACATGGCGGTGCCGCACCGCAAGTACGGGCCGTCGATGCACCAGGTGCTGCGCGCGGTGCACGCGGGCGAGGACCATCTCGCGGTCACCGGCGCGCTGTTCGGCGGGCAGGGCTCGCACGGGAACGGCGCGGCAATGCGGGTGGCGCCGCTCGGCGCGTGGTTCGCGGACGACTTGGCGGTGGTCGCCGAGCAGGCCGAACGTTCCGCCCGGGCCACCCACGCGCACCCGGAGGCGGTGGCGGGCGCGCAGGCGGTCGCGCTGGCCGCGGCGCTGGCGGTCCGCTCGCGCGGCGGTGCGGCGGCTCCCCGGGCCGATTTCCTTCAGGAGGTGGCGGCGCTGCTGCCGGAGTCCGATGTGCGGTCCGGCCTGCGGATCGCCGCCCGCCTCCCGGCGGAGACCAGCATCCGGCATGCCGCGGTGGTGCTTGGCTCCGGCCACCTGGTCTCGGCGCAGGACACCGTCCCGTTCGCGCTCTGGTCCGCCGCCGGTCACCCGGACGATCTGGTCGAGACCCTCTGGCACACCGTCGCGGGCTGGGGAGACATGGACACCACCTGCGCCATCGCCGCCGGCGTGGTCGCCGCCCGCACCGGCCTGTCCGGCGTCCCGGCCGCCTGGTCGGGCGCGCAGGAGCCCCTGCCGCCGCTCTGACCCGCACAACGCGAATGCCCCGGCGAGCAACCAGCTCGCCGGGGCACCGTGTTGACGCCGCCTCAGTCGCGTGACCTGCCGAACAGCAGCCGGTAGACGATGAGCAGGGCGAGGGCGCCGGCGATCGCGGAGATCCACGTGGGCAGGTCGAAGAAGTGCACGTTGATCGACTTGTGCAGGAACTTCGAGGAGAGCCACCCGCCGATGAACGAACCGGCGATGCCGATCAGCGTGGTGATGACGATGCCGCCCGGGTCCTTGCCGGGGAGCAGCAGCTTGGCGATAGCTCCGGCGAGGAGCCCCAGGATGATCCAACTGACGATGCCCATGCCGTTCTCCTGCCCTTCGCCACGAGGGCCAATCCCGTCGCGCTTCTCCACCACAAGGACGACTGGCGCAACCGTTCGGTTCCGGCCGCGGCGCGCGCGGGGTGCGGTAGCGTCCGGGGGACGAAAGGGGTGGCGGGGTGCGGTGGAAGGTGTACGGGGAGCGCCCGGTGTACCAGGACCCGTGGCTGAACGTGTGGGTCGCGGATGTCGAACTGCCGGACGGGCAGCGCTTCGAGCACCACGTGGTGAAGCTGCGCCATCTCGCGGTGGCGGCGGTGGTGAACGACCGTGCCGAGGTGCTGATGCTGTGGCGGCACCGGTTCATCACCGACACCTGGGCGTGGGAACTGCCGATGGGCCTGGTGGAGGCCGGTGAGGACCCGGCGGCCGCGGCGGCCCGGGAGGCGCTGGAGGAGACCGGCTGGCGGGTGTCGGACGTACGCCCGCTGATCTACGCCCAGCCGGCCGCGGGCATCACCGACGCCGAGCACTTCGTGTTCCGCGCCGAACCGGCCGAGTTCACCGGCCCGCCCACCGAACAGAACGAGTCCGACCGAATCGCGTGGGTCCCGCTGTCCGAGCTGCGCGCCCTGGTGGCCCGCCGCGAGATCGTCAGCAGCGCCACCCTGGTCGGGGTGCTCGCGCTGCTGCTCGACGAGGCCGCCTGACGGCCGTCAACTCCCGGGCGGCGGATCGACGGCGACCAGGTCGGCGTCGTAGGGCAGCGGGCCGTTGTCGAGCAGTGGCAGAACGGCCCAGCCGACCCGGCCGGTCACTGCGGCCTCGTCGACCCAGCCGTAGGCGCGGGAGTCCTCCGCCACCTCGGAGTAGTCGCCGATGACGAACAGCTTGCCGGGCGGGACGAGTGGGGCCGCCGCGGTCGGCTGCCCGCGGCCGTCGGCGGAGCAGCAGGGGCTGGCGGGCCGGTCCTGGCCGCGCCCGGTGGGCAGGTCCACGCGGAACCACTGGCCGCTCCCGCCGGGCTGGACCAGCAGGACGAACGGCTCGCCCGCCGCGGGGTGGTACGGGTCGCGCGGGTCGGAGGTGATCTCGACCCGGTCGCCGGGCAGGCCGATGACGCGCCTGATCGTGGTGGTGTCCTGTCCGGGTGCGCGCAGCGCCACCGCGTCGAGGCGTTCGGCGCGCCCGCCGCTGCCGGGGACGGTGAGCACCCGCGAGTTCGGCCCGAGGTTGGGGTTCATGCTCCGGTCGTCGACCCGGACGGCGAGCATCAGGGCGGCACCGAACGACACCGCCGGCACCCCGAGCACCCCGAGCGCAACTCGCCACCAGTGTCTGCGCATTCGCGCCGGCACCATCGTTCGCCCCCTCACCGACCGGCCCGTGTGGCGGTGAGCGTGACGGTTCAAATGATCTTCTGTCAAATCTCCTGTGCGTGACCAGTCGCGGTCGCCGTCCAGTGGATCAGCGCGTGCACGTGGCGGACCAACCCCCGGGCGTGGCGGCGGGCTTGGGTGGGCCAGTGGGAGCCGCGGGCGAGGCCGTCGGCGAGGAACTCCAGGGTGGTGAGCTCGGCGGCGCACAGCTCGGCGACCCGCGCGGCGGCGGTGTGCGGCGACAGTCCGCGGTGCACCTCCAGGGCGCGCACCATCCCGCTCCCGGCGCCGAGGTCGCCGATCCAGCAGACCAGGTGCTGAAAGCGCGCCAACAGGTCGGCGAGCTGCGGGTGGCGGTACAACTGCTCGGGCAGGTCGAGGCCGTGGGCGAGTTCCACCCAGTGGGCCGCGCACCGCACCGCGCCGTCGCGGCCGTACTGGGTCAGGTACTGCGGGACGGTCGGGACGCTCGGCCCGGCGCCCAGCCGGGCGAGTGAACTGTCCAGGTGGGACCGGAAGTCGGCGCCGCAGCGGTTCTGCCAGTCGGGTCCGGCGAGCGTCGCGCTGTCCCGCCAGAGCCCCTCGAACGCCCGCACCAGCGCGGAGCCGTCCTCGCTCCGCGCGGCCGGTACCTGGCCGCCGGCGGTCAGTGCCCGGAGTGCGCCGACGGTCCGCCGGGTCGTGTCGCCCGGTTCGTCCAGTTCGATGTGCTCGTCGAGGATCCGGGTCAGCACCAGCCATTTGGTGGCGGCCCGCAGTCCGGGCCCGGCGGGGACGTCGCCCCAGCTGCGGGCGGCAAGGTCCAGGTGTCCCCGGTCGAGGCAGCGGGCGGCGGCGGCCGCGTCCAGGACGCCGGTGCCGGTGAGCCAGTGCGCGATCTCGGCGCGCAGCGCGTCGGTGTGCGGGTGCGGCGTCAACAGAGGTGTCTGGGCGAGCAGTTCGGCCATCGGCCCGGTCGGTGCGAGGTACGCGCTGGCTGGGCTCATGACGGCTGGTTCCTCCGCCGCTCGGGGGCGTTCGACGTGACGAAGTCTGGTCGAACGCCCCCGAGTTGCGGTGCAGAACCGACGGCCGTTCCCCCGCCCGGCCGATCCACCCGTTCATCCGATCATGCGCCCGATGCCCCGGTGTCAGCTCCGCCGGAGCGTGCACTGCCCGTCGTGGCACGCCCGTTGTAGCCGTCCCCGGGAGAGCGTCTGCGCCAGGCCGATCGCCCAGCACATCGGGCAGCCGCGCAGCGCGACCAGCCCGAGCGGCGCTAGCAGCAGCGAGACCGGTCCGGCCACCGGGAGCAGCGCGAATCCGACGACGATCGCGCCGAACCCGAGGCCGCCGCGCACCAGATGACGTGTCAGGGTGGCGCTGGCGAAGTCGCCGGGCCCGCTCATCGGGGGCCTCCGAGTTCGGCCCGGACGGCGGCCCGGGCGCGGTGCAGCCGGGACTTCATCGCGGCGGTGCTCAGCCCGAGCGCCTCCGCGACCGCCCGGCCGCCGTACCCCCGCAGGTCACGCATGATCAGCACCCGCCGCTGGTCGGCGGGCAGCGCGGCGATCGCCGCGGCGACCCGTTCGGTGTCCAGCCGCCGCAGCGCCTCCTGCTCGGCGGAGTCCGCCTCCCCGGCCGGCGCCTCGGGCGCGGCCGGGGCGGGGCGGACCCGCCGCAGGCACTCGTTGCGGACGATCCGAAACAGCCAGGAGGCGAGCGCGCCGGTGGCCCGCAGCATGCCGATCCGGCGGTAGAGGATGATCAGCGCCTCCTGCGCGGCGTCCTCCGCGTCCTCGGGGCTGGCGCACAGCGAGTGGGCGAACCGCCGCACCTTGGGGTGGGCGCCCGCCACCAGCGCGTCGATCGACTCGGGGTCGCCGCAGCGGGCCGCGGCGATCACTTCCTCGGGCGGCCAGGACGTCTCAACCACGCTTGCCCCGCTTCGACTTGAGCGCGAGGACGCAGGTACAGAGCAGTACCGCGCCGGCGCCGATGGCGATGGCCACCACCATGAGGTTCCTCCGAGCTGTCGTGTCCGGCGGCCGTCCGCCGGTACGTGTGCCCGTAAGAGGGGGCGGCCGCCGAAAAGGATTCAGCCCCGATCGCCCCGGCCCGTCTCAGTTCTCGCGTTCGGCCTTGCTGCGCTCCACGCAGAATTCGTTCCCCTCGATGTCGGCCAGCACGGCCCAGCCGGTGCCGTCGGCGTTGCGCCGGTCGTCGACCAGCGTCGCGCCCAGGCCGAGCAGCCGGGTAACTTCCTCGTCCCGGGTTCGGTCCTGCGGCTGGAGGTCGAAGTGCAGCCGGTTCTTGCCGGCCTTGGCCTCCGGCACCCTGATGAACAGCAGGTTCGCGCCCGCGATCAGCGCCTCCGGGTCTCCGGGGAAGTCCTCGGGCTGCAGCGGCTGTTCGAGCACCTGCGCCCAGAAGGAGCCGAGGGTGTAGGGGTCGAGGCAGTCAATGGTCACATGACGAATTACAGAGCTCATATGACAAATCGTCACCCCCCATATCGCCTGCCCGCAACGGCATTTACGCTCTTCCGACATGCCCCCGTTCGGCCCGAAATGCCCGTTTTATATTGATTCGCCAGCCTACGATCCCGGCATTCCCGAACAGCGAATGGAGGACGGCCGCAATGGCGCGTCGATGGTGGGCCGGATTGATCGTTGCAGGCGGGTTGGCGGCCGCCAGTCTCCCGATGCTGGGGCCTCAGCAGGCCCAAGCGGCACCGGGCGACCCGTTCCCGGCGGGCCCTGCCCTGGTGTTCGTCGCACAGGGCCCGGCCCGCGGCGAGCCCACGACGCTGTACGAGGCGGTGCAGGGCCCAGGTCAGATCGTCTTCGTGAAGCAGGGCACCGCCGCATTCGGCTACAACGCCATGGGTTTCCACCTGGCCGACATGTTCCTGTACGCGATCAACGAGAACAACGGCCTGGTGCGGATCGGCCAGGACGGCGCGGCCACCAACCTCGGCCAGGTCGGTCTGCCGTCGAACGCGGCCAACTACAACCAGGGCACCTTCGGCGAGGGAGCCACCGGCGACCTGCTGTACGTCCGGCTGGCCGTCACCGACCGCAACCTGTACGCGGTCAACGTGGTCACCCACACCACGACCCACATCGCGCTGAACGCCGACGTGCCGAACCTGTCGGACTTCGTCTACACGCAGGGCTACATCTGGGGCGTGTACGGGCCGACCAACCGGATCTACCGGATCAACCCGACCACCGGCGAGGTCATCAACTTCGCCGCGCCCAAGCTGCCCACCGACCCGTTCGGCGCCCAGTGGGTGTACGGCAACGGCAACATCGGCATCTCCGACAATGTCACTGGCAGGGTCTTCCAGCTCAAGCTGGTGAACCCGGGCTCCGCGACCCCGTCGGCGGTCCTCGTCTCGTCCACCCCCGGCCCCGCCTCCACCCAGAACGACGGCGCCTCCTACCCCGGTCTGCCCGTCGACCTGGGGATCACCAAGTCCGGGCCCACCGACTGGAGCCCCAACCAGACGCTGACCTACACCCTCACGGTGACCAACCACGGGCCCGGCGACTCCTCCGGCTTCATCGTCAACGACGAACTGCCGGACACCGTGCTCAACCCGACCACCCCCACGGACGGTTGCACCATCACCGTGGACCCGGACGGCCACCACTTCCTGGAGTGCGCGGGGGCCCCGCTCGCCGACGGGAGCCACACCGACATCGCGGTGACCGGCACCGCGCCGGCCGAGGCGGGCACCGACTGCACCACCGACCGGATCAGCAACACCACCGAGATCATCGGCAACGAGTCGGACCCGAACCTCTCCAACAACACCTCGACCTCCACCGCCTGCCCGGCCGGCACGGTCGAACCCTCGTTCTCCATCTCCAAGAACGCCTCGATCGAGGCCCCGAACTTCGCCGGCCCCGGTGACCGGGTGAAGTACACCGTCACCATCCACAACACCGGGCTGATCGACTACCCGGCGGCCGACCCGGCGTCGTTCACCGACAACCTGACCGACGTGCTGGACGACGCGACGCTCGACCCGGCGTCCCTCACCGGTGGCGCCCAGTCCGTCAACGGCAGCATCACCTGGTCCGGCCCGCTGGCCGTGGGCGAGACCCACGTCGTCACCTACGAGGTGGTGGTCAACAACCCGGGCACCGGTGACCACGTGCTGCGCAACGCGGCCGTCCCCGGCGCCACCGGCCACTGTGCGGAGATCTGCTCGCGGGTCACGCGCGTCGCCGAGTACTCGCTGAGCAAGAGCGCCGAGCCGGCCTCGGTCGCCCCCGGCGGCATCGTCACCTACGCGCTGACCGTCACCAACACCGGCGACGTCCCGTTCGGCAACGGCCCCGGCTCGGCGCCCGCAGTGCACATCACCGATGACCTGACCGGCGTCCTCGACAACGCCACGTACAACGACGACGCCAGCGACGGCGGCACCCTGACTGGCGACACGCTGGCCTGGGACCTGAGCGTGCCGGTCGGCGGCAGCGTGACCGTCACCTACTCGGTCACGGCCGACCAGGACGTCCCGGCCGGCGCCAAGCTGACCAACCTGGCCGCGCCCGACCACTTCGGCCACTGCACCACGGCGGCCGACTGCACCACCAGCACCCCGATCCTCCCGCCCGCGGCGTTCACCATCTCCAAGGCCGTCTCGACCAACACGGCGGACCCGGGCGACAAGGTCACCTACACCGTCACCGTCACCAACACCGGCGGCTCGGACTTCACCGACGCCGACCCGGCCTCCTTCACCGACAACCTCGCCGACGTCCTGGACGACGCCACCTACAACAACGACGCCACCAACGGCGCGACCGTCACCGGTGACCTCCTGACCTGGTCCGGCCCGCTGGCGGTCGGCGCGAGCACCACCATCACCTACAGCGTGACCGTCAACGACCCCGACACGGGCGACATGGTCCTGCGCAACCTGGCCACCCCCGGCGACGACGGCACCTGCGCCGGCACCTGCGCCACCGAGACGACGGTCGTCAGCCCGTCGCCCAGCCCGACCCCGAAGCCCAAGCCCAGCAAGCCCCACCACAAGGGCGAGAAGGGCGAGCACGAGCGCCTGCCCGAGACCGGTTCGGACCTCACCGTCCCGGCCGCGGTCGCTGCCGGCCTGCTGCTGCTCATCGGTGGCGGACTGCTCTGGTGGCGCCGGAAGGGGCAGCGCCACTGACCTCCGACCGCTGACCACTGACTGATCGACCGGGCGGGTCCGTCTAAGCGGCGGGCCCGCCCCCGGTATTTCACCCACCAGGGACAGTAAAATGTTACTGTTCGGCGCATGTCGCTCCCGCTTCCGCACCCCGAGGTGAAGGCCGAACTCGACCGCCTCACCGCCGAGTTCTTCGACGCCTTCGACAACCGCGACGGCCGCCCCGCCGACGTCGCCCGGCTGCGCCGCCTGATGCTCCCCGGCAGCATCATCGTGATCACCGCGCCCCGGTACCTCACCCTCACCCTCGAAGAGTTCATCGAACCCCGCGAACTCCTGTTCTCCAGCGGCCGGTTGACCGAGTTCCACGAGTGGGAGACCAGCGAGAACACCGAGATCGCCGGCTCCGTGGCCAGCCGCATGCTCGAGTACCGCAAGTCCGGCCTGCTCGACGGCGAACGCTACGAAGGCGGCGGCACCAAGACCATGCAGTTCGCCCGCACCCCCGACGGTTGGCGCATCACGGCCTTCGCCTGGGATGACGACCCGCAGCCGTAGTCCGGTCCCCGGGTCCGGGGCCGCAGCGGTCCTGTGCCACAGTCGTCCCGGAGGTGGCCAGGATGGTCGGGCGGGTACTGGTGGTGGACGACGACGCGGCGATCCGGCGGAGTCTGGAGCGGGGGCTGCGGCTGAGCGGTTTCGCCGTGGCGCTCGCCGCGGACGGGCCCGGCGCGCTCGCGCAACTCACGGACGCGCCACCGGACGTCGTGGTGCTCGACGTGGGCCTGCCGGGCCTGGCGGGCACCGAGGTGTGCCGGACGCTGCGGGCCCGCGGCGACGACACCCCGGTGCTGATGCTGTCCGCGCTGGACGAACTCGCCGACCGGGTGGCCGGGTTGCAGGCGGGGGCGGACGACTACCTGGTCAAGCCGTTCGCCCTGGAGGAGCTGGTGCTCCGCCTGCACGCCCTGCTGCGCCGCCGACCGCCCCAGCCCTCCGGCCTGCTCCGGGTGGGCCCGCTGCGGATCCACCCGGAGACCCGCGAGGCGTTCTGGGAGGACGACGAACTCCGGCTCACCCGGCGCGAGTTCGAGCTGCTCACCCAGTTCGCCCGCAACCCGGGCATCGTGCTCTCCCGGGAACTGCTGCTGGACCGGGTCTGGGGCTACGACTTCGACGTCCGCAGCGACGCCGTCGACACCTTCGTCTCCTACCTGCGCCGGAAGCTGGAGGCGTCCGGGCAGCGGCCCCGCCTGATCCACACCGTGCGCGGCGTCGGATTCGTCCTGCGCGTCCCCAACTCCGGTGAGATCGGCGCGCGTTGAAGCTCTCCACCCGGATCGCGCTCGGCGCCGCGCTGCTGGTGCCGCTGCTGGTGACCGCCGCCGCGGCCCTGCTGCTGCCACTGGTCAACGCCGACCTGCACCGCCGCCAGGACACCCGGCTGGGCGACCGCGCCGCCGCGTTGCTCCCGAACGCCCGCGCCCTGCTGGCCGCCGGCAGCAAGGGCAGGCCGAAGGCCGAGCAGAACCAGCAGCGCAAGATGCTCGACGCCGCCCTGGACGCGGGCGTCCGCGTCACGGCCGCCGACGGCTCCGTCCTGCTGGCGGCCGGATCACAGCCCGACGATCCCCAACTGCTGCCCGCCGCCGGCACCGTGACGGTCCACGAGCGGGGCAACGCCTGGCGGGTCCTGACGGTGAAGCTGAACAGCGGGGACACCACCGGCACGCTGTGGGTGCTCTCCCCCGCCGGGCAGCCGGCCGACGAACTGCGGGCGGTGCGGCAGCGGGTGCTACTGGTGGCGCTGGTGGCGGCGCCGCTCTCCGGCCTGATCGCCTTCGCACTGGCCGAACGCGCCACCCTGCCGCTGCGCCGGCTGGGCCGCCGGGCGGCCGTGCTGGACCCGCGGACCGGGCACGCGGTGTTCGCACACTCCCGCACGGGCACCGCCGAGGTGGACGAACTCTCCGGTGCGATTGCCCTGTTGCTGTCCCGGTACGACGAGCAGGCGGCCCGCACCGCACAGGCCCTGGACACCGCGCGCTCGTTCTCCTCCGCCGCCTCGCACGAACTGCGCACCCCGCTGATGAGCCTGCGCACCAACCTGGACGTACTCTCCGCGCACCCGGACCTGCCGGAGGCCGAACGCGCCGAGATCCTGGCCGAGTTGCAGCAGGACCACGCCCGCACGGTGGACCTGCTGAGCGCCCTGTCCACGCTCGCCCGGGGAGACCTGGTGGAGCTGTCCGCGTTCGCCCCGGTGGACTTCGCCGAGCTGGTCGACGCCGCCGTCGAGCAGGCCCGCCGCCGCCACCCGGGGGCCGCCTTCCGCGCCGAACTCCCTTCGGAGGTGCGGGTGTTCGGCTGGGAGTCGGGCCTGCGCATCCTGCTCGACAACCTGCTCGGCAACGCCGCCGTGCACGGCCGCACCGCCGAACGGCCCGCCGAGGTGGACGTCCGGCTGCGGATCGAGGGCGGCGCCGCGCACCTCACCGTCGACGACCGCGGCCCGGGCATCCCGCCCGCCGAACGCGCCGCCGTCTTCCGCCGCTTCCACCGCCGCCCGGACAGCCCGGGCTCCGGCCTCGGCCTCACCCTGGTCGCCCAACAGGCCGCCCTGCACCGCGGCTCCGTCACCGCCACCACCCGCCCCGATCCCCCGGGCTGCCGCCTCGACCTCCGCCTCCCGCTGCTCCGCGAGCACGCCCCCGCGCCCGAACTCCCCGCTCCCCGCGCCTGGTTGACCGCGACGGAGGAGCCCGCCGGGACGGATTCCTGACCGGGCGGGCGTTCCACAGGGTTTCCACAAGAAGCCCCCGTACGGTCGCGTCCACGGCCGGGCGGTCCGGCCGTGAGAAGTGGGAAGGGGACTGCCATGCGGATCAACCGGACGGTCGCCGCGGCCGGAGTGCTCGCGCTGGCGGGCGCGCTGCTGGCGGCGGGGCCCGCACAGGCGGCGAACGGGTCGGCGCCGAAGGGCGACGGGGCGAAGTCGATCTGCAAGCGGCTGCCGAAGACCGAGGAGAAGATCGACAAGGCGCTCACCCGGCTGCACGGGGACGCGAGCGTGAACGGCTCGATCGCCCGCCTGGAGCAGCGGGTGGACGACGCCAAGAAGGCCGGCCACACCGAGGTCGAGAAGTACCTGAACGACCGCCTGACGGCGCGTCGCGGCCTGGTGTCGACCCTGGACACCCGCAAGGCGGACCTGAAGTCGGTCGCGGACTGGTGCGCGAAGAACGCCCCGGCGGCCTCCAAGTGACCCGTCGCCCCACCGCCGCGGCCGCCGCGCTGGCCGCGCTCGCGCTGGCCTCGGCGGCCCTGCTGACGGCCTGCGGCCCGACCGCGGCGCCGGCCGACGGGCCGGACGGCTCGCAGGTCCAACAGCAGATGCAGCAGAAGGTGGACGCGGCGGACAGCGCCGCCGCCCAGGCCGATGAGAACGCCGGCCAGGACAACTGAACCCACCCCGAGAACCCCGGTGGCCCGTGCTCTCCCCGGAGCGCGGGCCATCGGTTTTTTGCCGTTTTCTCGGCTGGCGAGACAGAAGTGCTCAGCATTCGATCGGAGCGTGGCGGAACTTGACGCGCCGCCACCGCGTCCTGAAGCATCGGCGGCATGAACCGCGGCACCTTCCTGGTCTGCCGCCTGCACGTCGATCTGCGACGCCAGGCGAGCGACATGTGTGCCTGTTGACCTTCCCTCGGTAACCTCCGCACGCCCCTGTGAGTCGAGCCAGGGCCGTCGCGCGATCCCACGCAGCACCCCCGAATCCGCCCGTCCGGCGGTACGCCCACCTGCCTTCCAGCCGCCCGCCGAGCTCCGGCGACGGCTGCCCCGGCACTCCCCGGAGGAGACCCATGCCCGCCGTCCCGGCCACCCCCGTACTCGATGCCCCCGCCCGCCCGCCGCTGTCGCCGAACGCGCTGCGCCGGATCGTCCGCGACCTGGCCGAACGCCCGGAGCGCTGGCTGCACCGGGTACGGCTGGCCGCCGAGGACCGGTGGTACGAGCGACTGGAACTGGCACAGGACTACGAGGTGTGGCTGATCAGCTGGCTGCCGGGGCAGTCGACGGGGTTCCACGACCACGGCGGCTCGCGCGGGGCGTTCACGGTGGCGCTGGGCGAGCTGGAGGAGCTGGCGCTGGCCGGTCCGGAGCACGGCCTGACCTCGCGCCGGCTGACGGCGGGCGCCGAGCGGGCGTTCGGGCCGCAGTACCTGCACGATGTGCGCAACACCTCGCCGGGGCCGGCGGTGACGCTGCACGCGTACTCGCCGCCGCTGAGCGAGATGTCCCGGTACGAGCTGCGGGCCGGCGGCCTGGTGCGCACGGCGACGGAAGGACCGGAGCAGTGGTGACGACGGTGGATCAGCTGGTGGCGCGGGCCCGCGCGGGGATCGAGCGGCCGGGGCCGGAGCAGGCGTGGGCGGCGGTGACGGCCGGCGCACGGTTGGTGGACATCCGTCCGGCGGCACAGCGTGCCCGGGAGGGTGAGATTCCGGGTGCGCTGATCATCGAACGGAACGTGCTGGAGTGGCGGCTCGACCCGACGGGCAGTCACCGGATTCCCGAAGCAACCGGACACGACGTGCCGTGGATTGTAGTCTGCTCGGAGGGCTACGCCTCCTCTCTCGCGGCAGCCTCGCTACGGGAGTTGGGCCTGTTCAGGGCGACCGACCTGGACGGCGGGTTCGTGGCCTGGGCTGCGGCCGGCCTGCCCACCCGTTCGGTGGATCAAGGTTTGCGGTGACCGACTCATGGGAAGCCGGACAGACGTATTCAGATCAGTGTTCGATTATTCGCTCGGCCATCGCTAGGACCCTTCCGTGATCAGATTCGAGGGCGCCGCCAAGCGCCACCCCGACGGCACGGTGGCCGTCCGAGGCCTGGACCTCGACGTACCGGCGGGCCGGACCACGGTCCTGGTGGGCCCGTCCGGCTGCGGCAAGACCACCATCCTGCGGATGGTCAACCGGATGGTGGTGCCGACCGGCGGCAAGGTCCTTCTTGACGGCACCGACGTCGCCACCCTGCCGGCGGCCCAGCTGCGGCGCGGCATCGGGTACGTCATCCAGCAGGCCGGACTGTTCCCGCACCGCCGGGTGATCGACAACGTGGCCACCGTGCCGCGGCTGCTCGGCTGGGACCGCAAGCGGGCCCGGGCCCGGGCGGCGGAGCTGCTGGAGCTGGTCGGCCTGCCGCCGGAGACCGCCCGCCGATACCCGGCGCAGCTCTCCGGCGGCCAGCAGCAACGGGTCGGCGTGGCGAGGGCGTTGGCGGCGGATCCGCCGGTGCTGCTGATGGACGAGCCGTTCAGCGCGGTCGATCCGCTGGTGCGCGCCGGGCTGCAGGAGGAACTGCTGCGCCTACAGGCCGAGTTGGGCAAGACGGTGCTGTTCGTGACGCACGACATCGAGGAGGCGGTGCGGCTCGGCGACCGGGTGGTGGTGCTGCGCGAGCACGGCGAGATCGCCCAACTCGCGGACCCGCACACCCTGTTGACCGCCCCGGCGGACGCGGGGGTGGCCGCCTTCCTGGGCCGCGACCGGGGCCTGCGCGGTCTGGGTCTGCGCCCGGCCGCCGACGTCCCGCTCGCCAAGCTCGAACCGGCCTACGACGACTGGGCGTTGACGCTCGACGCGGACGGCCGCCCCGAGCACTGGGTGCGCGGCGACCGGCGCCACCCGGTGCCGGTGTTCGCCCCGGCCCGGGACAACCTGCGCTCGGCACTGGACGCCGCGGTGCTGGCCCCGTCGGGCCACGCCGTGGCGGTGGACGCCGAGGGCCGGGCGATCGGCACCGCGAGCCGGGCCGCCGTGGTGGCCGCGCTCGCCGAGCCGGGGACGGACAGGCACGAGTCGGGGGCGCAGGTGAACCATGCTGGACGGTGAGCCGCTGGTGCGCTGGCACTGGCTCGGCGACCACCTGGGCTACCTGGCCGGTCTGACGGGCGACCACGCGGTGATCGCGCTGGTCCCGGTGCTGATCGGCCTGCTGCTGGCGGTGCCGCTGGGCCTGGCCTGCACCCGCTACCCGCGGCTGTACCAGCCGCTCGCGGCGGTGTTCAACGTGGTGTACGCGCTGCCCTCGCTGGCGGTGTTCGTGGTGCTGATCCCGTACACCGGGCTGGCCACCCGGGAGACCGTGATGGTGCCGCTGACGTTCTACGCGCTGGCGGTGCTGCTGCCGACCACGGTGGACGGGCTGCGGGCCGTGCCGGAGCCGGTGCGGCAGGCCGCCACGGCGATGGGCTACGGGCCGTGGCGCAGGCTGGCCGCCGTCGAACTCCCGGCCTCTGTGCCGTACTTGATAGCGGGCCTGCGGGTCGCCGCGGTGTCCTCCATCTCGCTGGCGGCGGTCGGCGCGCTGATCGGCCGGGGCGGGCTCGGCTACCTGTTCGTGGACGGCTTCCAGCGGACCTTCCCGACTCCGATCCTGGCCGGGATCGTGCTGGTGGCGCTGCTGGCGCTGGTCTGCGACCTGCTGCTGGTCGCGGCCCGCCGGGTGCTGGCGCCGTGGGCGACGGGGGTGGCGCGGTGAACTGGTTCGGCTGGCTGCACGACTTCTTCGCCGACCCGGCGCACCGGAGCGGGCCGGACTCGATCCTCAACCGCGTCCTGGAACACCTGGTGTTCTCCGCCGAGGCGCTGGCGCTCGCCACGCTGCTCGCGGTGCCGCTGGGCCTGCTGATCGGCTACACCGGGCGCGGCCTGTTCCTGGTCACGGCGCTGACCGGCGTCGCCCGCGCGCTGCCCACCCTGGGCCTGGTCACGCTGGCGGTGCTGCTCGCGGGCGTCGGTGACACCGCGGTGCTGCTCCCGCTGACGGCGCTCGCCGCGCCGCCGCTGCTGGTGGCCACCGCGGAGGGCATCCGCGGCACCGACCCGGACGTCCGCGACGCGGCCCGCGGCATCGGCCTGACCCACCCGCAGACGCTCTTCCAGGTCTGCCTCCCGTCCGCTCTGCCCACCCTGCTCGCGGGTGCCCGCACCGCCGCCGTCCAGGTGATCGCCACCGCCACCGTCGCCGCCTACGTCGGCCTCGGCGGCCTCGGCCGCTACGTCATCGACGGCCTCGCCACCCGCAACTTCCCCACCACCGTCGGCGGCGCCCTCCTGGTGGTCCTGCTCGCCGTCGCCGTCCAGCTCCTTTTCGCCCTGCTCATCCGGTACGCGACGCCACGCGGCGCGCGCACCGCCCCTGTTGACGAACCCGCGGGCCTGCCCGCACTTGCAAAGGACTCGATATGACTTCCCGTCCGGTCAGAACCGCCGTCGCCGTCGCCGTGCTGATGCTCGGCGCGGCGGCCTGCTCCTCCTCCGGCGGGGGCGACCCGTTGGCCGCGAAGTCCCCTGCCGCGCCCGGAGGTTCGGGGAAGACCGTGGTGGTGGGATCGGCGAACTTCCCGGAGAACGTGCTGCTGGCGTCGATCTACTCGCAGGCGTTGCGGGCGAAGGGGGTGAAGGTCGAGGAGAAGTTCAACATCGGGAGCCGGGAGGTGCTGTACGGGCAGTTGCAGTCCGGTGCGCTGACGGTGCTGCCGGAGTACAACGGTGCGCTGCTCGGCTACCTGGACGCCAAGTCGACGGCGACCGGCAAGGACGCGGTGAACAGTGAGCTGGCGTCCAAGCTGCCGGCGGCGCTGGGGATACTCGACTCGGCGCCGGCCGAGGACAAGGACTCGCTGACGGTCACCCAGGAGACGGCCGACAAGCTGGGTGTGAAGTCGATCGCCGATCTCGCGGACAAGGCGCAGGACCTGGTGGTGGGTGGCCCGCCGGAGTTCAAGTCGCGGCGGGAGCAGCAGTTCAAGGACGTGTACGGGGTCACCTTCAAGGAGTGGAAGCCGACCGCCGACACCACCGCCAACGCGCTCAAGGACGGCACCGTCCAGGTCGGCAACGTGTTCACCACCGACCCGAAGATCGTCCAGCTGAAGCTGGTGTCGCTGAGCGACCCGAAGAACCTGTTCAGCTCGCAGAACGTCACCCCGCTGGTGAACAAGACGGGCATCGACCCGACCGGGGCGGCCGCGCTGAACGCGGTCTCGGCGAAGCTGGACACCGCCGGGCTGACGGCGCTGATGAAGCGCGTCGCGGTGGACAAGGAGGACCCGTCGGCGGTCGCCAAGGACTGGCTGAAGAGCAACGGCCTGAACTGACCCGCGCCGCCCGTCGGCCCCGCACCCCTCGGCATCGGGTGCGGGGCCGACGGCATGTCAGGACACCTGGTGGGACGGACAGTTAGGAGTCTTGACAGATGAGTGGTCCAGACCAACCATGGGAGCGTTGTTTTCCCGACCGGAAACGCATCGTGGGGGTGTGACCACCGGCCGGGGCTTCGTACGCCCCGCACCACCCCGGCACTCCCTGTACCAGGCCGACCACCCCTGCCCCGTGCCCGAACTGCGGCACGAGGCCATCCACCCATGCCTGATGGAGCCTCGATGCGCCTTCACCGACCACTCCAAGCGCTGCTCGCCACGGGCGCGATGGCGGCCGCCTCGCTGGGGCTGATCTCCGCCCCCGCGCAGGCCGCCACTCCGCTGCCGCAGCACGTCTTCGCCCCGTACTTCGAGTCCTGGACGGGCGAGAGCCCGGCCGCGCTGGCCTCCCAGTCCGGCGTCAAGCACCTCACCATGGCGTTCCTGCAGGCCGCCACCAAGGGCTCCTGCACCGCGCTGTGGAACGGCGACACCACGATGCCGGTGTCCAACTCCGTGTTCGGCGCCGACATCGCGACCATCCGCGCCAACGGCGGCGACGTGATCCCGTCCTTCGGCGGCTACACCGCCGACAACACGGGCACCGAGATCGCCGACTCGTGCACCGACGTCAACCAGATCGCCGCCCAGTTCGAGAACGTCATCACCACCTACGACGTCTCCCGGATCGACCTGGACATCGAGGACAACTCGCTGACCAACACGGCCGGCATCGACCGCCGCAACAAGGCGATCAAGATCGTCGAGGACTGGGCCGCCGCCAACGGCCGCTCCATCCAGTTCAGTTACACGCTGCCGACCACCACCAGCGGCCTGGCCTCCAGCGGCCTCGCGGTGCTGAAGAACGCCGTCACCAACAACGCGCGCATCGACGTCGTCAACATGATGACGTTCGACTACTACGACAACCAGCCGCACGACATGGCCGCGGACACCCAGACCTCCGCGCAGGGCCTGTACAACCAGCTGGCGAAGCTCTACCCGACCAAGACCTCCGCCCAGATCTGGGGCATGATCGGCATCATCGAGATGCCCGGCATCGACGACTTCGGCGCCGCCGAGACCTTCACCGTCGCCAACGCCACCACGGTCTACAACTGGGCCGTCTCCAAGGGCATCAACACGCTGTCCTTCTGGGCGCTGCAGCGCGACAACGGCGGCTGCGCCGGCACCGGCGGCCGTGACGACTGCTCAGGCATCGCGCAGAACAAGTGGGACTTCAGCCACATCTTCTCGCAGTTCACCAGCTCGACCGCGCCGGCGAACGACTTCTCGGTGGCGCTCAGCCCGACCACCGGCTCGGTCGTGGCGGGTTCCTCGACCTCGACGACCATCAACACGGCCGTCACCTCCGGCACCGCGCAGAGCGTCAACCTGTCGGTGGCCACCCAGCCCGTGCCGGGCCTCAACGCCTCGCTGAGCGCCTCCACCGTCACCGCCGGCGGCTCCGCCACGCTGAACGTCTCCACCACCTCGGCCGTGCCGAACGGCAGTTACCCGCTGACCGTGACCGGCACCGGCGCGAGCGGCACCCACTCGGCGACGTACACGCTGACCGTCACCGGCGGCACCACCGCCTCCGACTTCTCGCTGTCGCTCTCCCCCGCCGCGGGCAGCGTGCAGGCCGGCTCCTCCGCCACCAGCACGATCAACACGGCCGTCACCTCCGGCACCGCCCAGGCCGTCGGCCTGTCGGTCTCCGGCGCCCCGGCCGGCGTCACCGCCACCGTCAGCCCGGCGAGCGTCACCGCCGGCGGCTCCGCCACGCTGAACGTCGCCACCACCGCCTCGGCGGCCCCGGGCACCTACAACCTGACCGTCACCGGCACCGGCGCGGGCCGGACCCACACCGCGACGTACGCGCTGACCGTCACCGGCGTCACCCCGCCCACCGGCCTGGTCAACGGTGACTTCGAGTCCGGCAACCTCGCCCCGTGGACCTGCCAGAGCGGCGCCGCCGTCGTCGGCAGCCCCGTGCACAGCGGCTCCAAGGCGCTCCAGGTCACCCCGACCGCCGGCACCACCGGTGAGTGCGACCAGACCGTCACCCTCGCCCCGAACCACGCGTACACCCTGACCGCCTGGGTCCAGGGCCCGTACTCCTACGTCGGGGTCACCGGCGGCGCCACCGCCTCCACCTGGGCCAACGGCACCTCCTGGGCCAAGGTGAGCGTCCCGTTCACCACCGGCGCCAGCGGCACCGTCACGGTCTACCTGCACGGCTGGTACGGCCAGGGCGCGGTCTACGGCGACGACTTCTCCATCGCCTGACGCACCCTTCGGTGAAACGGCCGCGCCCGGCCGGTGGCTCCTTCCCCGCCACCGGCCGGGCGCGGCCCGTTGTCCCCGGTTCCGCTCGCCGCGGTGCGGCCGACACACCCGATCGACTACCGAGAGTGTCGATGTGCTCACCGTCCGCGAACCTACTGTGGGCATATGAGACGACTAAATCCCACCGTGCGTGCAGCGTGCGCGGTTGCTCTGAGTTCCGGTCTGGTCGTGGCCGTGCCCGCCGCCTTCGCGGCCCGGGCACTGCCGTCGGCGGTGCAGGGCCCCGACGGGACGGTGGACCTCGGGTTCACCGGCAGCCCCCAGACCGTCACGGTGCCCGACGACGTGTGCCAGGTGGACGTCACCGCTTTCGGCGGGGCCGGGGGTACCGCGGTCTACGGTTCGTCCGGCGGGCTGGGCGGCGAGGTCCGCGCGACGCTCGACGTCCACGGCGGCCAGGTGCTGACGGTGAACGTGGCCGGTGCCGGGAGCGGCGGCAGCCTCACCGACGGCAGTCCGCCGCACGGCGGATACGGTGGCGGCGGCCAGGGCGGCGCCTACGGCAGCGTCCCGATGCCCGGCAACGGCGCCACCGCGGCCGGTGGCGGCGGGGCGACAGCCGTGTCCCTCGACGACATCACGGTGATCGTCGCGGGCGGCGGAGGCGGCGGCGCCGGAAGCTTCGCCAACACCGACACCGGACGCGGCGGCGACGGCGGCCAGAGCGGCGAGCCCGGCCAGACGCCCACCACCCCGGGCGGCGGCCAGGGCGGCGCCTCGGGCGGCGACGGCGGCGGGGGCGGGGCCGGCGGAACCCCAGCCTTCGCCGGTGACCAGCCGGGCGCGGCCGGCGGCGACGCGAACGGCATGATCGGCGGATCCGGCGCGCTCAACCTCGCCGACCCCCACATGGGCGGCGGCGGAGGCGGCGGCGGTGGCGCCCACGGCGGCGGTGCGGGCGGCTCGTCCACCACCGGCACGCTCGACGGTGGCGGCGGCGGGGGCGGCTCCAGCCTCGGCCCCGCCGGAGCCCAGTTCGCCACCGGGGTGCGCAGCGGCGACGGCGAGGTCCTGCTCCAGTGGATTCCCTGCGGCCCCAGCCCCAGCCCGTCACCGAGTGTCAGTCCGACGGGCGAGGCGTCCACCTCACCGGAGCCGACGGGCGAGGCGTCCACCTCACCGGAGCCGACCCGCACGCCGGCGGCACCCGCGCTTCCCGAGACCGGCGCTTCCACGACCGGTCCGCTGGCCGCCGTCGCCGCGCTGACCGCCGCGGCCGGCGCCGCGCTGCTCCGCGTCGGCCGCACCCGCCGCAGGCACTGACACCGGCCGATGCCGCCTCCTGCTCCCGTGGTCACGCCGCGGCCGCCGTCCGGTTCGGGAGCGGCGGCCGCTGCCACTGGCCCCCGGCCGGCCCTCACCGGGGACCGGCCGCCGTCCGCGACGGGCAGTGAGGCGATGCCCTGCGGTGCGGTGGTGACGGACGAAGTGCTGCGCCCGTCACCACCGCTCGGCGCCCGGCGCCGCCTCCGACCTGCCTGCCCGGACGCCGGTTCGCCGACGGCCCGTCACTCCCGGCGGGTCGCCAGCGGCAGGAAGGACAGCAGCGCCAACAGCGAGCAGCCCAGCACGATCACGCCGAGCGCGGTAGCGGACGGGTGGCCGCCGGCGCTGCTGAGCGGAGCGACCAGCGAGCCGCACAGGAAGGTGCCGGTGCCGAGCAGCGCGGACGCCGAACCCGCCGCGTGCGGCGCCATGGTGAGGGCCTGTCCGTTGGCGTTCGGCATGATGACGCCCATCGAGCCCATCAGCACCGCGAGCGCGGGCCACACCCCCGCCAGGCCGGTGTCCCAGACGGTGGTGCACAGCACCACCGCGACGCCGGCCGCCACGGCCACCGTCAGCGCGGAGACCAGCAGCACCGGCCCGGGGAAGCGCTGCACCAGCACCCGGCCGTTCAGCTGGGTGACGGCCAGCAGCGCGATCGAGTTGACGGCGAACACCAGGCTGTAGGTCTGCGGGGAGATCTGGTACACGTCCTGCAGCACCACCGACGAGCCGCCGACGTACGCGAACAGCGCGCCGAACGCGAAGGTGCTGGTGAGCAGGTAGCCGAGGAACGGGCGGTCGCCCAGCAGCCCGCCGATGGCGCGGACGGTGGTGCCCAGACCGTCGCCGTGGCGGCGTTCGGGTGGCAGGGTCTCGCGGATGCCGAGCGCGGAGCCGACGGTGAGCAGCGCGCCGAGCACGGTCAGGATGAAGAAGGTGCCGCGCCAGTCGGTGATGTGCAGCAACTGGGCACCGACGACGGGGGCCAGGATCGGGGCGAGGCCGGAGATCAGGCCCATGGTGGCGAGGAAACGTATCATCGCGACGCCTTCGAGCCGGTCGCGGACGATCGCCCGGGCGATCACCAGCCCCGCGGAGCCCGCCACGCCCTGGAGCGCGCGGCCGGCCACCAGCATCGGCATAGAGGTGGCCAGGGCGCACATCACGCTGGCCACGGTGTAGAGGGCGAGACCGGCCAGCAGCGGGCGGCGGCGGCCGATCCGGTCGCTGAGCGGGCCGAACAGCAGCTGGCCGGCGGCCATGCCGAGCAGCGAGCCGGTCAGGGTGAGCTGGGCGGCCGGGGCGGTGGAGTGCAGGTCGGCGGTCAGCTCGGGCAGGGCGGGCAGGTACAGGTCGGTGGTGGTCGGCCCGAGCGCGGCGAGGCTGCCCAGGACGGCCACGGTGGCCGCCACGAACGGGGCCTTGCTCGGTGCGCCGGATATGGAGTCGGGTCGGCCTGGGGCTGCGGGGACGGTCTGGTCGCCGTCGGCATCGACGGTCGGGCCTGGCATGGTGCTCCTCGGGGTGGCAGGTATGCGCACCGTCCTATCGCATCCGCCGGGTCGCCCGGAAGGCCGGGCCCCGCGCTGTCTCAGTGCACGGGAACGCCGCTGGGCCGGGCGCTGGCCGCCACCGCGGCGTCCTGCCAGCCGTACAGCTGATCGCCGATCAGCGCGACGTCGTACAGGCCGCAGTGCGCGGTCGCGCGCTGCGGGGTGTCGCGCGGGAACCAGTGCGCGCTCAGGTGGACGCTGCCGACCGGCCGCCCCTCGGTGCAGCCGGCGGGCAGTGCGCGGTCGGGGAGCGTAGCGCGGATCAGCCGGTCTCCGTCCTGGCTGCCCGTCAGGAACGCTATCCGCACCGCCGTGTCGGGCAGCCAGCCCGGCACCTGGCTGCCGGCCGCCTTGGCGGCGGCGCCCGTCGGGAAGCGCAGGGTCTGGTCCATCCGGTCCTGCGCCTCCTGAATGGTGGCCGGTGCGACCATCACCACCAGCGCCGCGACGGCCGCCCCGCCGAACACCAAAGCCGTCGCCTGCCGCGCGCCGCCCATCCCTGCCCACCCCATCCCGCCGCTCACCGTCCCCTCCATGGTGGCCCCGCCCCGGCCCCCCGCCCATGCGCACCAGGTACCGACCTGGATCGTCCCGCAGGCTGACCCCCCGCCCACCGCGCCCCGACTTCCGGCGGAGACCACCCCACCCACAAGGGGGACCCAGGCCCTGACATGGATCCAGGGACGAGATGCCCGGTCAGGCCCGCCGGGGCGTCAACCACCGTTCTGCGCGGCCCTGTTTGTCGGAGTCTCCGGAGCGGCGGGCGTGCGCCAGCAGTCGGGCGCGCAGCGCTACGGGCACACGGGCGAGGTCCCGCTTCTGGCGGGGGCGGGTCTTCCAGCCCACCAGGTGCCGGACGGCCCCCGCGTCGTGCCGCTCGTCGGCCCGCGGGTCGGTCAGCGCGGCGAGCAGGTCGGTGATCGGGACGTCGGCGAGCAGTTGGCCGGGTACGTCCTCGTGGATGGGGTAGCCGGAGCAGCGCCCGCTGCCGGCGCCGTGCCAGGCGAGCAGGGCCAGCGTTCGCTCCACCGGGTCGGGGAAGGTCAGTTGCAGTCGGTCCGTGAGTTCCGCGAGCAGTTCGGGGGAAGGCATGCGGCCGGTGCGGGAGAGGTCGAGGATCCGGTCGGCGGTCTCCTCCAGTCCGGCGGGTATCGCGGCCAGCCAGTGGTGCTGTTCCTCGGCCGTTTTCTCCGCTTGTCGCCGGTCTGCCTCGAACTGCCGCATGGGGCCGGGCATGCCGTGCCCGGCCAGCCAGGCGAGGAGCGGGCGGCCGTCGGTGAGGACGGCGTCGCTCTCCCACTCGTCCCACCTCAGTGTCGCCCCGTGGTGCAGGAAGAGGACTGCGAGCGGCCCACCGTTCCGGTCGAACACCTCGAAGCGGACGTCACCGAGGCACATGCACTGGATCCCGGGCAGCGATTCCACGGCCATAACCGTCCTGAGCCGGGCCGACTCCGCCGGGTCGGAGAGATCCACCCGGAGCTCTCCGTCCAGCCCGGACCCGGGCACGGGGCTCACCCGGACCAGGTGCGCCTGTTGCAGCACGCTGTCCAACGCTGTTGTCACGTCCATGGACCGATCCCCTTCAGCGGAACTCGTGGACGACCTCGATCTGCCCCACCAGGTGCCGGTTGAACTCGGTCAGCTCCTCGGCGGGTACCCACAGTTCGAGGATGGTCCGGCCGCCGGCCTGCTGCACGGGGTAGCGCTTGAGGAACTCCGTCTCGACCTCGAAGCGGGTGACGTACCCGGCGCCGGATGCCGGGACGTTCCAGTCCCGGGCGATCCGGATCGCGTAGTCCTCGTTCAGGACGGGGTAGAAGATCGGCTGTTCGGGCAGCCGGGGCGGCCAGGCGCGCCAGCCGGAGGCGGCGACCAGGGCCAGTTCCTTGGGGCCGGTGGGGCGCCAGAGGGTGGTGGTCGGGGGCCGGTGCGTCGTCATGTCGTCACCGTAGGGGGCGCGCCAGGGCTCTGACCAGCGAATATCAGCGGTAGGCGGACTCGCCGGTGATGGCCTCGCCGAGGACCAGGGTGTGGATCTCGGAGGTGCCCTCGTAGGTGAGGACGGATTCGAGGTTGTTGGCGTGGCGCAGCACGGGGTAGGCGGTGGTGATGCCGTTGGCGCCGAGGATGGTGCGGGCGGTGCGGGCGATCTCCAGGGCGGTGCGGACGTTGTTAAGCTTGCCGAAGGAGATGTGGGCGGGCTGGGCGCGGCCCTCGTCCTTGAGACGGCCGATCCGGACGGCGACCAGGTAGGCCTTCTCCAACTCGAGGGCCATGTCGACGAGTTTCTGCTGGGTGAGCTGGAAGCCGCCGATGGGGCGGCCGAACTGTTCGCGGTCGCGCGCGTAGTCGACGGCGGCCCGGAAGCAGTCGCGGGCGGCGCCGACGGTGCCCCACAGGATGCCGTAGCGGGCTTCGCCGAGCGAGGAGAGCGGGGCGCGCAGGCCGCGGGCGTCGGGCAGCATCGCCTCGGCGGGCAAGCGGACGGCGTCGAAGGCGAGTTCGCTGGTGACGGAGGCGCGCAGGGAGAGCTTGCCGGGGATGTCGCGGGCGGTGAAGCCGGGGGTGCCCTGCGGGACGAGGAAGCCGCGCACGCCGTCCTCGGTGGCGGCCCACACCACGGCGACGTCGGAGACCGAGCCGTTGGTGATCCACATCTTGGCGCCGTCGAGGATCCAGTCGGTGCCGTCGCGCCGGGCCCGGGTGCGCATCGCGGCCGGGTCGGAGCCGACCTCGGGTTCGGTCAGGCCGAAGCAGCCGACGGCCCGTCCGGCGGCCAGCTCGGGGAGCCAGCGCAGCTTCTGCTCCTCGGAGCCGAAGGCGTGGATGGAGCGCATGGCGAGCGAGCCCTGCACCGAGACGAAGCTGCGCAGCCCGGAGTCGGCGGCCTCGAGTTCCATGCAGGCGACGCCGTACTCGGTGGCGGTGGAGCCGGTGCAGCCGTAGCCGTCGAGGTGCATGCCGAGGACGCCGAGCTTGCCGAGTTCGGGGGCGATCTCGCGGACCGGGAAGGTGCCTCGTTCGAACCAGTCGGCGAGGTGCGGCCGGATGTGCCGGTCGGTGAAGGCGCGCACGGTGTCGCGGATCAACCGCTCGTCGTCGGTGAGCAGTTCGTCGACGCCGAGCAGGTCGAGCGGGTCGGGGCGGCGGGAGGCGGAGTCGGGGGTGGTGGCCATCGGGCGGGCTCCTCGGAGGGTTGCGCGGAACGGGCTACCGAGGAGTATGCCGCCCGTCGGGCCCGGAGTCTTGACGCGGTCAGGGCGAGCTGATTCCCTGTCAGATCAGGAAACTTTCCTAACAGTTGAGCGGTCGGGCGACCCCTCGCCCCGCCGCGTCCGCGACTCCCGGAACGGTGACCCATGGCCATCCCCGCCCCCGCCCGTCCGCTGCTCGCCCTCGCCGTCACCGCCGCGCTGTCGGCCGGCGCACTCGCCCTGGCCCCGGCCGGGCAGGCCGCCTCCCCCGACCCGGTCGGCCTCAACGCCCCTTACGAGTACCTGGGTTGGGGCAGCCCGCAGGACCCGGTGCAGGTGATGCGGGCCACCGGCGCCACCCAGTTCACGCTGGCCTTCATGCTCTCCGACGGCGGCTGCAACCCGAAGTGGGACGGCTCCCGGGCGCTCACCGGCGGCAGCGACCAGCGCACCATCGACGCGATCCGCGCCGCCGGCGGCGACGTGCTGGTCTCGTTCGGCGGCTGGGACGGCAACAAGCTGGGCGAGAAGTGCAGTTCGGCCTCCGCGCTGGCCGGCGCGTACCAGAAGGTGATCGACGCCTACCGGTTGAAGGCGATCGACATCGACATCGAGAACACCGAGGCGTCCAACGCGACGGTCCGGCAGCGGGTGATCAGCGCGCTGAAGACCGTCAAGACCAACAACCCGGGCCTGAAGGTGTACGTCACCTTCGGCACCACGCCCTCCGGCCCGGACTCCACCGGCACCGACCTGATCAAGAAGGGCGCGGCGGCCGGCCTCGCGGTGGACGGCTGGACCGTCATGCCGTTCGACTTCGGCGGCCACAGCGGCGCGATGGGCACCGTCTCCACCCAGGCCGCCGACGGTCTGAAGAACGCGGTGGCGAGCGCCTACGGCTACGACTCGGCGACGGCGTACAAGCACATCGGGATCTCCTCGATGAACGGGAAGACCGACGAGGCCGACGAGACGGTCTCCACCGCCGACTTCACCACCATGCTGAACTACGCCAAGGCCCACCACCTGGCCCGGTTCACCTTCTGGGCGGTCAACCGCGACCGCCCGTGCCCGTCCGGCACCTCCGCCGGCGACACCTGCAGCGGGATCGGCCAGTCCGCCTACGCGTTCACCAAGGTCATCGCCTCCTACCACGGCTGATGCCGCGTCGGCCCGCGCCACCGTGGGGGATGGCGCGGGCCGACACACACGTCCGCAGCCGCGGGAATGCCCGGGGCCCGTGGAAGGCTGACGGGACCAGGAGGTGTCCCAACCATGGCGGACAGCAAGAACGAGCAGGGCTGGCGGACCGAGCACGACTCGATGGGCGAGGTGCGGGTGCCGGCCGCGGCCAAGTGGCAGGCGCAGACGCAGCGCGCGGTCGAGAACTTCCCGGTGTCGGGCCAGCGCCTGGAGCGCGCCCACATCGCGGCGCTGGCCCGGATCAAGGCGGCGGCGGCGACCGTGAACGCGCGCCTCGGCGTGCTGGAGGAGCCGGTCGCGGCAGCGATCCGGTCGGCGGCCGAGGAGGTCGCGGAGGGCCGCTGGGACGCGGAGTTCCCGGTGGACGTGTTCCAGACCGGCTCCGGCACCTCGTCGAACATGAACACCAACGAGGTGATCGCCACCCTGGCGAGCGAGCGCCTGGGCCGCCCGGTGCACCCGAACGACCAGGTCAACGCCTCGCAGTCGTCCAACGACGTGTTCCCGTCCTCGATCCACATCGCGGCCACCGGGGCCGTGGCGCACGAGCTGATCCCGGCGCTGGAGCACCTGGCGGGGGCGCTGGAGGCGAAGGCCGGGGAGTTCGCCGAGGTGGTGAAGTCCGGCCGCACGCACCTGATGGACGCCACGCCCGTCACCCTCGGCCAGGAGTTCGGCGGGTACGCGGCGCAGGTCCGCTACGGCGTGGAGCGGCTGACGGCCACCCTGCCCCGGGCCGCCGAACTGCCGCTCGGCGGAACGGCGGTGGGCACCGGTATCAACACCCCGCCCGGGTTCTCCGCCGCGGTGATCGCCGAGGTCGCCCGGGCCACGGGGCTGCCGCTGACGGAGGCCCGCAACCACTTCGAGGCGCAGGGCGCGCGCGACGGCCTGGTCGAACTGAGCGGCCAGCTGCGCACGGTGGCCACCGGCTTCACCAAGATCGCCAACGATCTGCGCTGGATGGGCTCCGGCCCGCGCACCGGCCTGGGCGAGATCAACCTGCCGGACCTGCAGCCGGGTTCCTCGATCATGCCGGGCAAGGTCAACCCGGTGCTGCCCGAGGTGGTGCTGATGGTCGCCGCGCAGGTGATCGGCAACGACACCACCGTCACGGTGGCCGGCGCGAGCGGCAACTTCGAGCTGAACGTGATGCTCCCCGTCATCGCCCGCAACGTGCTGGAGTCGGTGCGCCTGCTGGCGAACGCGGCCCGCCTGCTGGCCGACCGCACCGTCACCGGCATCACCGCGAACGCGGAGCGCACCCGCGAGTACGCGGAGTCCTCCCCGTCGGTGGTCACCCCGCTCAACCGGTACATCGGGTACGAGGAGGCGGCGAAGGTCGCCAAGCAGTCCCTCGCCGAGCGCAAGACCATCCGCCAGGTCGTGGTGGAGCGCGGCTACCTGGATCGCGGTCTGCTCACCGAGGCCCAGCTGGACGAGGCGCTCGACGTGCTGCGGATGACCCGGCCCGCGTAAGGGCCTGCGAACAGACGTCCGCCCCGGCGATGGGCCGGGGCGGACGTCTGGTCACGCGACGCGTCAGTGCCGTCGCCGCGAGGCCGCGCCGGAAGCTCCGGCGAACACCATTCCGACCGCGGCCAGGGCCAGCAGCGTCATGACGCCGCCCGTGATCGTGTTGGTGAGGATGGTCCGGCGGACGTGAGCTCCGCCGTTGACGGCCCAGGGCGCGATGATCGTCCACACGCCGATGACCGCGCAGGCCCAGGCGCGTGCGTGCGTGCGGCCCCATGCCGGGCCGTAGCCCGCCATCAGGACGGTGTAGGCGATACCGAGCACCAGGTTGCTGATAGCCAGGTTGGTGAAGCCGCTGAAGCCGACCACCCACGGCGAGATGGCGAGGAACAGACCGGCGCAGATCGCCAGTGCCTCCGTCCCCTGCCCCGCGTTCGTGGATGTCGCCCGTTCGGCGTGTTCACGCATCTCCAGGATGTCCGGGTGATGCTCCATGCCCGACGGCAGCTGGGTAGACACCTGGATCACCTCCTCGTTGTCAGGCCAATGCGAAACCACTTGGCCGGTACCCGGTCTGAGGTGAAACTAACGCTATCGGCCGGTTAATCCTTATTTTTTACTTATCACCCGTTCTGTCCTGTTCTGTGCCCTGCCGTCCCGACCTCTCCGCTCCCTCCCCGCGCGCGTACGGTGGAGAACGGAGAAGAGGTTCGCCCATGCACTTCACCGACCGGACCGAAGCGGGACGCCGACTCGCCGCCGCACTCACCGACACCCCCGCCAGGGCCGCCGACGCGCGGAACGCCGTCGTGGTGGCGCTGCCCCGCGGCGGGGTGCCGGTGGCGGTGGAGGTGGCGGCGGCCCTGGGGGCACCGCTGGACGTGTGCGTGATCCGCAAAGTGGGGGTGCCCGAGCAGCCGGAGCTGGCGATGGGCGCGGTCGGCGAGGACGGCGCCCGGGTGGTGAACCAGACCGTGGTGGACATGGCCGGCATCACGCCCGAGCAGTTCGCGGCGGTCGAGGCCCGTGAGCGCGCCGAGCTGGCCCGCCGCGCCGCCGCGTACCGGGAGGGCCGGCCGCCGGTGCCGCTGACCGGGCGCACCGTGCTGGTGGTGGACGACGGGGTGGCGACGGGTTCGACGGCGCTGGCGGCCTGCCGGCTGGTGCGGGCCCGGGGCGCGGCGCGGGTGGTGCTGGCGGTGCCGGTCGCCCCGTCCGACTGGACGTCCCGGCTGGCCGGTGCGGCGGACGCGTTCGTCGCGGTGCACACCCCGTCCCGGTTCATGGCCGTCGGCGAGTTCTACCAGGACTTCCGGCAGACCACGGACGACGAGGTGCTGGCGGCGCTCGAACAGGCGAACCGGCCGCGGCACTTGACGGTGGCCACCCACGAACTGGCCTTCCCGACCGGCCCGGCCGCCATCGCGGTGCCCGAACACCCCATCGGCGTCGTGCTGTTCGCGCACGGCAGCGGCTCCGGCCGGCGCAGCCCGCGCAACCGGCAGGTCGCCGAGCGGCTGCACCGCGAGAACCTGGCCACGGTGCTGTTCGACCTGCTGACACCGAGCGAGGCCGAGGACCGCTGGAAGGTGTTCGACCCGGGCCTGCTGGGCGGCCGCCTCGCCGAGGCGACCCGCACGGTGCGCCGCCACCCGCCGCTGGCGGGGTTGCCGTTCGGCTACTTCGGGGCGAGCACCGGCGCCGCCGCGGCGCTGTGGGCGGCGGCCGAGCGGGACGCCGAACCGGGCGCGATCGTCTCCCGCGGCGGCCGCCCGGACCTGGCGCGGGCCCGGCTGCCGCTGGTGACGGCGCCGACGCTGCTGATCGTGGGCGGCGCGGACCAGGACGTGGTGGAGTTGAACCGGCAGGCCCGCTCCGAGCTGCGCTGCGAGAGCGAGCTGCAGGTCATCCCCGGTGCGGGCCACCTGTTCGAGGAGCCGGGGGCGCTGGAGGCGGTCGCCGACCTGGCCGCGCTGTGGTTCGCCGGACACCTCACGGTGCGTCAACCTGGAGGGGACCGGCCGGAACACTGAGCAATCCGCCCAGTGGGACCGGCCCCGAGCTGCTCATCTTGTACACATTGAGCAGCCGGAATCGGACCTGTTGCCCACCTCACCGAGCTGGAGGAAGCTCCTCGCAACCCGACTCGACGTGGAGGAATGCACCAATGACCACCGACGCCGCTGTTGAACTGACTCCCGAGGAGCTGGCGGCCGGACTGACGGCCGAGCAGCTGCGCACTCTGGTGGGCCTGGTCGAGTACGACGCCTCGACCGACCCGTTCCCGGTGACCGCCCAGGACGCCGTCGTCTTCGTGGTCGGCAACGCCACCCAGACGGCGCAGTTCTACCAGGCCGTGTTCGGCATGGAACTGGTCGCCTACTCCGGCCCGGAGACCGGCCGCCGCGACCGCAAGGCCTTCGTGCTGCGCTCCGGCTCCTGCCGCTTCGTGATCAAGGGCGGCGTGCTGCCGGACAGCCCGCTGCTGGACCACCACCGCCGCCACGGCGACGGCGTCGTGGACCTCGCCATGGAGGTCCCGGACGTGGACAAGTGCATCGAGCACGCCCGCGCCCAGGGCGCCACCATCCTCGAGGAGCCGAACGATGTCTCCGACGAGCACGGCACCGTCCGCCGCGCCGCGATCGCCGCGTACGGCGAGACCCGCCACACCCTGATCGACCGCTCCCGCTACCACGGCCCGTACCTGCCGGGCTACGTCGCCAAGGAGTCGACCGTGGTCCGCCCCGAGGGCGCGCCGAAGCGGCTGTTCCAGGCGCTGGACCACGCGGTGGGCAACGTCGAGCTCGGCAAGATGGACGAGTGGGTGTCGTTCTACAACCGGGTGATGGGCTTCGTGAACATGGCGGAGTTCGTCGGCGACGACATCGCCACCGACTACTCGGCGCTGATGTCGAAGGTCGTCGCCAGCGGCAACCACCGGGTGAAGTTCCCGCTGAACGAGCCCGCGATCGCGAAGAAGAAGTCGCAGATCGACGAGTACCTCGAGTTCTACACCGGCCCGGGCTGCCAGCACATGGCGCTGGCCACCAACGACATCCTCACCACCGTCGACGTGCTGCGCTCGCGCGGCGTCGAGTTCCTGAACACCCCGGACTCGTACTACGACGACCCGGAGCTGCGCGAGCGGATCGGCAAGGTCCGCGTCCCGATCGAGGAGCTGAAGTCCCGCGGCATCCTGGTGGACCGCGACGAGGACGGCTACCTGCTGCAGATCTTCACCAAGCCGATCGGCGACCGGCCGACCGTCTTCTACGAGTTCATCGAGCGGCATGGTTCGCTGGGCTTCGGCAAGGGCAACTTCAAGGCGCTCTTCGAGGCGATCGAGCGCGAGCAGGACCGGCGCGGCAACCTCTGACGGGCAGTCGGTAACCAGGGCGACGAGGGAGAAGCGGGACGATGGCGTACTACCGGCAGCTGGGCTCGGTGCCACCCAAGCGGCACACCCAGCACCGCACCCCCGAAGGGGGCCTCTACTACGAGGAGTTGATGGGCGAGGAGGGGTTCTTCTCGGACTCCTCGCTGCTGTACCACCGGCACATCCCGTCGGCGGTCACGGCCGCCGCGGTGTGGGAGCTGCCGGACCAGTCCACCACCGCCAACCTGCCGCTGCTCCCCCGTCACCTGAAGCTGCACGAGCTGTTCCCCGGCCAGGAGTGGAAGTCGGCGGACGTCGTCACCGGCCGCCGGCTGGTGCTCGGCAACGCCGACGTGCGGATCTCCTACGTCGCGGCCGGCGCGCCCAGCGAGCTGTACCGCAACGGGCTGGGCGACGAGTGCGTGTACCTCGAGTCGGGAACCGCCGTACTGGAGTCGGTCTTCGGCACCCTGACGGTCGGCCAGGGCGACTACGTGATCATCCCCCGGGCCACCACGCACCGCTGGGTGCCGACCGGGGACGAGCCGCTGCGCGCCTACTGCATCGAGGCGAACAGCCACATCACCCCGGCCCGCCGCTACCTCTCCAAGTACGGGCAGCTGCTGGAGCACGCCCCGTACTGCGAGCGCGACCTGCGCGGCCCCGAGGGCCCGCTGCTGGTCGAGGGCGGCGAGGTGGACGTCCTGGTCAAGCACCGCGGCCCGGGCGGCGTGGCCGGCACCCGCTACACCGTGCCGGACCACCCGTTCGACGTGGTGGGCTGGGACGGCTGCCTTTACCCGTACGCCTTCAACATCGCGGACTTCGAACCGATCACCGGGCGGGTGCACCAGCCGCCGCCGGCCCACCAGGTGTTCGAGGGCAACAACTTCGTGATCTGCAACTTCGTGCCGCGCAAGGTGGACTACCACCCGCTGTCGATCCCCGTCCCGTACTACCACGCGAACGTGGACAGCGACGAGGTGATGTTCTACTGCGGCGGCAACTACGAGGCCCGCAGGGGCTCCGGCATCGGACAGGGGTCGATCTCGCTGCACCCGGGCGGCCACACCCACGGCCCGCAGCCGGGCGCGTACGAGCGCTCGATCGGCGTGGAGTTCTTCGACGAGCTGGCGGTGATGGTGGACACCTTCCGCCCGCTGGAGCTCGGCGAGGCCGCCACCGCCAGCGAGGACCCGAACTACGCATGGACCTGGGCGAGGCGATGAACGTACCCGAGCTGTACCGGGGGCTCTTCGACGACGCGGCGGTCTTCCCGCCCGGCGACCTGCCGCTGGCCGAGGCCGTCCCCGCGCACCGGACGCACCGCGCCGCCCCGTACGCGGGGGCGGTCGGCCCGCTGCTCGCGCCGATCGACAAGCTGGACGAACTCGCTTCGGCGGCACCGGAGTTCCCGATCGTGGTGACGGTGCCGACCGGCCGGCTGGCGGAGGCGCTGAAGGCCGCGGCGGGCCTGCCGCTGGCGGGCGTGGAGTACCTGGCCGGCGAGGACGTGCGGGCGGCGGTGGCGGAGCTGGACGCGCTGCTGCCGGACGGCGTCGGCGCGGCCGTCGAGGTGTCGCGCTCTTTCACGCTCTCCGATCTGGACGCCCTGGCGGGCACCCGCTACCGCGCCAAGTACCGGACCGGCGGCCTGAGTTTCGCGGCGTTCCCGAGCGTCGCCGAGCTCGCCTCCTTCCAAGTGGCGTGCGCCGAGCGGGAGTTGGCGTACAAATGCACGGCCGGCCTGCACCACGCCGTCCGGCACACCGACCTGGGCACCGGCTACGAGCACCACGGTTTCCTCAACGTGCTGCTGGCGGCCGGGAGTTCGGACCGGGACGAGGCCACCGAGCTGCTCGCCGAGCGCGACGGGGCCCGGCTGGCGACCGCCGTGCAGTCGCTGACGGAGCACCAGACCGCGCGGATCCGCTCCGCGTTCACCGCCTTCGGCACCTGTAGCATCGCCGAGCCGTTGGAAGACCTCGCCCGACTCGGCCTCCTGGAGAACTCTTGACCACCACCACCTGGCTCGATCTGCCCGCGGACTCGCCGTTCGGCGTGCACAACCTGCCCTACGGCGTGTTCACCGCCCCCGACTGGCCCGGCCGGCGGATCGGCGTGCGGATCGGCGAGCAGGTGCTGGACGCCGGCGCGGCTGCCCGCGCGGTCGGCAGCCCGTCCGAGCTGCTCGATCTGCTCGCCGCCGAGACGCTCAACCCGCTGATGGCGGCGGGCCGTTCGACCTGGCAGTCGGTGCGCGCCGCGCTCACCGAGTGGCTCACCGACCCCGCCCACCGGGCGGCCGTCGAGCCCTGCCTGCTCGACCTGGCGGACGTCCGGCTGCACCTGCCGTTCGAGGTCGCCGACTACGTCGACTTCTACGCCTCCGAGCACCACGCCACCAACCTGGGCAAGATCTTCCGCCCGGGTTCGGAGCCGCTCACCCCCAACTGGAAGCACCTGCCGATCGGTTACCACGGCCGCTCCGGCACCATCGTGGTCTCCGGCACCCCGGTGACCCGCCCGCACGGCCAGCGCAAGGCCCCCGCGGACCCGGCTCCCTCGTTCGGGCCGAGCCGCCGCCTCGACATCGAGGCCGAGGTCGCGTTCGTCGTCGGCACGCCCAGCGCCATGGGCACGCCGGTGGCGCTCGCCGACTTCGCCGAGCACGTCTTCGGTGTCTGCCTGCTCAACGACTGGTCGGCGCGCGACATCCAGGCCTGGGAGTACGTGCCGCTCGGCCCGTTCCTCGGCAAGTCCTTCGCCACCTCGGTCTCCCCCTGGGTGGTCCCGCTGGAGGCCCTGCAGCACGCCCGGGTCACCCCGCCGGCCCGCGACGTCGAGCCGCTGCCGTACCTCGACGACCGCGACGCCGAACCCTGGGGCCTGGACCTGGCGATCGAGGTCGCGCTCAACGGCCGCACCATCTCCCGCCCGCCGTTCGCCTCCATGTACTGGACCGCCGCCCAGCAGCTGGCCCACCTCACCGCGAACGGCGCCAGCCTGCGCACCGGCGACCTGTACGCCTCCGGCACGGTCTCCGGCCCCGAGCCGGACACCCGCGGCGCGCTCATCGAACTGACCTGGAACGGCGAGCACCCGCTCAAGTTCCCCGACGGCACCACCCGCACCTTCCTCGAGGACGGCGACGAGGTGTCCATCAGCGCCACCGCCCCCGGCCCGGGGGGGCTGCGGGTCGGCTTCGGCGAGGTCACCGGGCAGATCGTCGGCTGATCTGTCTCTCTGTGGGCTGCGGGTGCGTCAACGGCGCGCCCGCAGCTCGCCGCTGTTCGGGTGAGAGTCCCGCCCGCTCCTTGACCGAGCCGGCCCGGTACCGTGCACCGGAAGATCGTCGTACTTTTCTCGAACTTTCCGGGACGGAGCGGTGGCAGCAATGACGGACACCCCGCAGGACGTGCTGATCGAGCGGACCGGCCGCACCGGCCGGATCACCCTCAACCGCCCACGCGCCCTCAACTCGCTGACCCACGGCATGCTGGAGACCGTCCGCGCCGCGCTCGACGCCTGGGCCACGGACGACCGGATCTCGGCCGTTCTGCTCACCGGCGCCGGCGAACGCGGGCTGTGCGCCGGGGCCGACATCCGCGCCATCCACGACGACGCCAAGCTCGGCGGCGCCGGCGGCCGGGCGTTCTTCCGCGTCGAGTACCCCCTCAACGAGCTGATCTCCCGCTACCCCAAGCCGTACCTCGCGCTGATGGACGGCATCACCATGGGCGGCGGCGTCGGCCTGTCCGCGCACGCCGCGATCCGGATCGTCACCGAACGCACCGCCGTCGCCATGCCCGAAACCCGCATCGGCCTCGTCCCCGACGTCGGCGGCAGCCGCCTGCTCGCCCTCGCCCCCGGTGAACTCGGCACCCACATCGGCCTCACCGCCGCCACCATGACCGCCGGCGACGCACTGTACTGCGGCTTCGCCGACCACTTCGTCCCCTCCTCCGCGCTGCCCTCCCTGCTCTCCGCCTCCGATCCCGTGGCCGAGGCCGCCGCTCTCGCCCAGCCCGCCCCCGCGTCCGAACTCGCCTCGCAGCGCGAGTGGATCGACCACTGCTACGCCGCCGACAGCATCGAGGAAATCCTCGACCGCCTCCAGGCCACCGGCCTCCCCGAGGCCAAGGAAGCCGTCGAACAGTTCCTCGCCAAGTCCCCCACCATGCTCAAGGTCACCCTCGCCGCCCTGCGCCGGGCCCGTTCCCTGCCCTCACTGGCCGCCACCCTCGAACAGGAGTACCGGATCTCCTGCGCCGCCCTCACCCACCACGACCTGGTCGAGGGCATCCGGGCGCAGGTCGTCGACAAGGACCGCAACCCGCGCTGGAGCCCCGCGTCGCTCTCCGAGGTCACCACCGACGACGTCGCACGCTTCTTCGTGACCCCCGAGGGCGGAGACCTGTCTTTGCCGAGGTGACCATCGTCTCGCCTGTCGAGACTGGCATCCGGGGCGGCGTTCCGAGATCGTATCCACCGTCAGTGTTCCGCTCAGCGTGGAGAGGATTTGCGGCGATGACCGAGTACGAGACGATCCTGGTGGACCGCAAGGGCCGGGTCGGCATCATCACCCTCAACCGCCCCAAGGCGCTCAACGCGCTCAACACCCAGCTGATGACCGAGGTGGTGGCGGCCGCCAAGGCCTTCGACCGCGACCCGGAAATCGGCGCCATGGTGATCACCGGCTCCGAGAAGGCCTTCGCGGCCGGCGCCGACATCAAGGAGATGCAGGACAACCGCTTCCCCGACGTCTACCTCGACGACTGGCTCGGCCCCTGGGACGAACTCGGCCGCCTCCGCAAGCCCGTCATCGCCGCCGTCGCCGGCTACGCCCTCGGCGGCGGCTGCGAGTTGGCCATGCTCTGCGACATCCTGATCGCCGCCGACACCGCGAAGTTCGGCCAGCCCGAAATCAAGCTCGGCGTCATCCCCGGCATCGGTGGCTCCCAGCGCCTCACCCGCGCCGTCGGCAAGGCCAAGGCCATGGACCTCTGCCTCACCGGCCGCATGATGGACGCCGAAGAAGCCGAACGCGCCGGCCTGGTCTCCCGCATCGTCCCCGCCGACCAGCTCCTCCCCGAAGCCTTCTCCGTCGCCGAGACCGTCGCCGCGATGTCCCTCCCCGCCGCGGTCATGATGAAGGAATCCGTCAACCGCGCCTTCGAAACCACCCTCGCCGAGGGCGTCCGCTTCGAACGCCGCCTCTTCCACGCCGCCTTCGCCACCGCCGACCAGAAGGAAGGCATGACCGCCTTCGCGGAGAAGCGGCCGGCCTCCTTCACCAACAAGTAGGGGCGTCGATGGTCCTGCTCTGCCCTCGGGGGGAGCAGGACCATCAGGCAAACGGCCGAGCCGGCCCTACGGTCACAATCCTGAACCAGGGACGGCCCGTTCGGTCGCCCTGGGTGGATCCGGGCTACCTTCCTGGTGGGCAGGTGCTGACCGGGGGGATTGCATGGAGAGATCGATCTGGGTGCGAACAGTGCGCGGCATTTTGCTGTTCGCCTTTGGGGCGTTCGCCTGCCTCGGGATCGCCGGGGTTCTGCTGTGGGGTGCCGCCGAGGCGCTGTTCGACCGGAGCGGCCCGCAGCCGGCGGACGCCGCCGGGTTCGGTCTGTACGTCGATATCGCGATGGCCTGGGCCGTCGGCACGGCGGTCACCGGCCTCGTCGGAGCGACCAACCGGTCGGTGCGCGGAAGTGGCAACTCCCTTGCCTGGCTGGCCTGGTGCGACCTGGCCATGCTGCTCGCCTTCCTGTGGCCGCTCCAGGCGCTGATCGTCGCCGTCCTCTTCGCAGTGAAGGCCCGCGAACGGGCGCAGTGGCAGCGCGCCGCCGCCGCACTCGCCGGGGCCACCCTCCTGGCCACCGGAGCGAGCTGGGGCTTCGCCTGCTACCAGGCCGAACAGCGCTGGACACCGTCAAACCCCTCCGACCAGGCCCTCGTCGGAACATGGACCGGCATCGGCGGCAGGGTGCTGGAGCTCCAACCGGACGGCCAGTACCGCACCAACTTCATCGGCGAAGACCCGGCCCGGGTCTGGGAAACACGGCCACCCGTCTACCTGTCGGGGCACTGGACCCGCACAGGGACATCCGGCCACGGCCAGGGGCAGAGCATCGTCCTGAACGACTCCGAAACCATGGACGTGTACGGGGGCTCCTCCCCGAGCATGCTGTGCGAGCCCCAGGAACTGGACCCCTGCTACTTCTCCATGCAGCGGAAGTAGTCTGCGACTGCCGTACTCGGGCCTGTTTCAGAGGCGGATCAAACGGGGGCGCTCAGAGCCGAAGGATCCATAAGCTGCACTCATGAAGGATCTTGGTAGTCAGATCGCGTACTGGGACGGCGTCGGCGCAACGAAAATGTTCACCCATCCGGTGAATCTCAGCTGGCTGGCAGAGGTGGGCCCGGACGCTCGGGTCCTGGACTACGGCTGTGGATACGGCCGCGTCATGGCCGAGCTGAGCCAGCACGGCTTCCGTGACGTATCCGGAGTCGACCTGTCTCCCGCACTCATCGAACGGGGCCGGCGGTTGCAGCCCGACCTGCGCTTCGCCGTCCTGGAGTCCCCGCCGACCCTGATACACGCCTCGGAGAGCTTCGATGTGATCCTGCTGTTCGCCGTGCTGACATGCGTCCCCGACGGCGACGCCCAGGAAGCGTTGGTCGAGGAGCTGAACCGCGTCCTCGCGCCCGGCGGGCTGCTCTACGTCAGCGACCTGCTTCTGCAGGACGACGAACGAAACCGCGACCGCTACGCCGCCCATGCCCGGAAATTCGGCACACCGTACGGGGTGTTCGCCACCGACGACGGTGCGGTGTGTCGGCACCACGACATCGCGGAGCTGCGCGCTCTTCTCTCGGACTTCGACCCGGTGGACGAGCGCCGGATCGAGGTGGCCACGATGAACGGCCACCGGTCGCAGGCGGTGCAGTTGCTGGCCCGCAAGCGGTAGTGGTCACAGCCACTCGGGGGTCGAGCCGGATCACCATGGCGTGGTCAGCGTTGGCCGCGGCCCGGAAGAACTGCGTCAGTCGGCCCGCACAACGTGCGGCAGCGGGATATCGATCCGGGTCGGGTCGCCGAAGATGTCCACAGTCAGCTGCACGCGGGCCCGCGCGTGGTCGACGGCCAGGACGGGGCCGGTGGAGTCTATGAAGGGACCTCCGATGACCCGTACGTCGTCCCCCACCTGAAGGTCTGTCGGATGCGACATGCTGCCCCTCCTGTTGCTGTTTCCGTGAGCCACCACTGGCGGACGTCAACCTACCCCGGTGGCGCCGGCCGTCCGTTCGCACGGCTGTGGGGCCGGCCACGCGCGGTGCTCGGTGAGTGCTCCTACCTTGGTTCATGACGGAAGGCGCACCCGACAGCGGCCGGGCGGAGGGTGATGTCTCCGGGGCCGGGGATGGCGCCAAGGCTGTGCAGCTTCCGGGGTGGCGGAAGGCGCTCGGGTGGGTGCCCATGTCGCCTCCGAGCACCGATGGGTGCTCGCCGTCTACCTCGGGACGGTCTTCATCGCGTTGCCCGCGCTGGTCATTGTGCTGGTGGGCATCGTCTGAGCACCTGGTCAGTCCCGGCGGAACTCGACCACCCGGCTGTTCCGATCGACGTCCACGTGGACCGTTCCGCTGCCGAGCGCGTAGGTGAAGCGTCGGCGTCCGCCCTGCCCGCCGTGGGGGGCGAACTGAGGTTCGCCGGTGGCGGCGGGGCACCACTGGGCGAGGAAGCGGTCGGCGGCTTCGCGGGCCTGTTGCTCGGTGGCGGGGCCGGGGTCGGGCTCGTCGGGGAGGAATCCGCCGTCGAGGCTGAGCAGCAGCCCGGACGGCCAATCCAGGGTGAAGAACTGGTGCTCGCCGGTGACGACCACTCGCTCGATCCCGGGGCCGCCCAGCTCGTACTGCACCGCGACCACCCTGCTACCGGGGCCGAACAGCAACTCGGCGTCCCGGAGGGCGAGTTCGCGCTGGTGGCCGGTGGCTGCCGAGGCTCCGATGGCGACCGTCGGCTCCAGCACCAGGAAGTGCAGGGCCAGTACCGGCGCCCCGAGCGCCACGGCGAGGGCGGAGCCGAACGCCAACTCCCGCCTGGCGGGCCGTATCCGGCGGCGCTGGACAAGGCGCACGGCGCAGCCGAGCAGTACGCCGGCCAGGCCGCCGAGGGCGTTGGCGGCGAGGTCTCCGCTGTCGCAGGCGCGGCCGATGAACGGGAGCATGCCCTGGACGGTCTCGGTGACGGCGGTCAGGGCCAGGACGGAGACCGCCACCAGGGCGGGGCGGCCGAAGGCCAGGACGGCGAACAGGCCGATCGGGACGTACATCAGCAGGTTGAGCTGGCCCTGTTCGGCGCCGAGGGTGAAGGCGAGGTCGGCGCCCCAGGTGCAGGACGGGTCCTGGCTGCCGCCGGGTCCGGTGGGGTAGAGGGTGGCGGCGAGTTCGCCGGCCAGGGCGACACCGAGCAGCACGGTGGGCCAGCCGGGGAGGTTCCGCCGGGTGGCGAGCTTCCACCCGGCGGGGCCGAGCAGCAGGGCCAGCACCAGGAAGGCCGGGATCAGGACGACGTTGTTGTTCAGGACCGCGCCGATCATTGATGCTCCGTCAATCTCCGGTGGGTACAGTCGTGTTGGACCGTACACGACTACTGGATGATACGGGCCAGCCCGGCCCTGGTGGCCGCGACGACGATGTGGTCGCCGGGGGTGAGGCGGCGGGAGCGGTCGGCGAAGTTCCACTGGTAGGCGTCGGCGCGGCGTTGCAGGCGGACGGAGACCACTCGGACGCCGCCGGTGGATTCCAGGTCGCCGATGTTGCGGCCTTCCAGCGCGGAGCCTTCCTCGACGGTGAGTTCGGCGATCAGCAGGACGTGCCGGAACACCGAGAGGGTGCCGAGGACTTCGCGGCCCATCAGGGCGGCGGCGAAGGCGGGGGCGGCCAGGTAGGAGACCGAGCGGGAGGCGACGTTGCCGAGGGTGGCGTACACGTGGTGGGCGAAGTCGTCGTCGAACAGGCGGACCACGATGCGGACTTCGGGCCGGACCGCGCGGGCTTCGAGGGCGGCTTCCAGGTTGGCGGCGTCGTCGGAGGTGACGGCGGCGACGGCGCGGGCGTGCTTGACCCGGGCTTGCTTGAGCTGGGCCTCCAGGGGGCCGTCGCCGATCAGGACGGGTATGCCGAGGGCGCGGGCGGCGGCGATGCCGCGGGCCTGCGGGTCGCGTTCCAGGCAGACCACGGGCAGGCCGGTGGCGTGGATCAGGGTGGCGACCCGGGTGCCGACGTTGCCGAGGCCGACCACGATGACGTGGTCGCGGGTGCGGGCGCCGGGCGGGCGGGGCAGGCCGCGGCGTCCGCTGGCGAGGGCTTCGACGGCGATGGCGGTGACCAGCGGGACGAAGGTGATGCCGCAGAAGGTGATCAGTACCTGGGCGGCGCGGGCCCACGGGTCGCCGAGGGCCTGGTCGGTGGGCAGGTCGGGTTGGGCGGCGCCGGCCGCGTCGAGCAGGGTGGAGTAGAGCGTCCAGCCGAGGCCGGGCGGGTGCTGGGTGCGGTAGTAGAGCACAGCGGCGCCGACCACGATGGCGGCGAAGGCAGTGATCAGGATGACCCGCAGCCGGGTGTTGGTGAAGTACTTGAGGCTGTCCAGCAGCCACCACTTGGCCCGGTTGCGCCAGGGCTGGCGGAGGGCCGGTTCGGCGTCGAGGGGTTGCAGGGCGGCGAGGCCGCCGGGTTCGGGGGCGGGGGCGAGGTCGGGGCGGCCGAGTTCGATCGGGCCTTCGCCGCTGCCGAAGCGTTCGGCGATCCGGATGAAGTCGGCGGCGCGGCCGCCGGTGTCGGGCAGCAGCCGCAGCTGGGTGAGGTCCTGACGGTCGATCCGGTCGGCGACCAGGCACAGTTGGTTGCTGTGGATCTCCTCGTCGTAGGCGACGTACAGGTGGCGTCCGCCGACCTCGACGGAGTGCGGACGGCCGAGGGCGCCGTTGGCGAAGGCCGGTGCGGCGGTGGCGGAGGCGGACAGGGCCGCGCAGTTGGGGAGGAGCTTCTCCAGGTGTTCGCCGAGCCGCTGGTTGAAGATGCGCAGCACGATCCGGACGCCGTGGTTGCGGTTCTCGGCGGCCATCGCGGCGTGGATGTTCTCCTGGTCGGTGCCGTCCATCAGCGCGATGCCGCGGGCCCGTTCGACACCGGCCGCGCCGAGCGCCTCGCCGGTCAGCGTGGAGTACTCCAGTACGGCCGCCACACCGGGTAACTCGGCTATCGCCGGCCCGTATTCGCGCGAGCGGTCGGGCAGCACGGCGACCACCGGCACTTCGTACTGCTCGGTGAGTTCGAGGATCAGCCGGTAGGCGATCGAGTTGCCGCCGCAGACGATGTAGTGCCCCTCGACCGGCCCATCCCCGCCACCGTTCGGTCCTGTCCTGCCGCTGTCCCCTGTGTCGGCCGTGCCGGCCGTGCCGGCTGCGGCCTGTGGGCTCCCCCGCCCCTGATCAGTCATAGCGTCAGATGGTAGACGCCCCGTCAGGACGCCAGGGTGAACAGACGGTATCGGATCCGCACCGGGAAATTGCCCCGTTCGGCGTAGTCCGCCGTGCCCGGAGGCGGGGCGGGCGTCGAGGCTGGAAGCGATCCCTGTTCGCAGCGGCAACCCCGGAGGAGCCATGGCAGACCCCTATCGGACCGACGACAGTCCCGGCCTGGTCGGACCGTTCCAGCAACTGGCCCGGATGGCCTGGCAGGTGGTGCTGGCGGGCGGTCTGATCTCGTTGGCGCTGGGAATCATGATCCTGGTGTGGCCGAAGCAGACGCTGTGGGTGGTCGGCGTGCTGTTCGGCGTGTACCTGGTGGTGATCGGCATCGTGCAGGTGGTCGCCGCGTTCGGTACGCACGTCGCGACGGCGCTGCGGGTGCTGGCGTTCGTCAGCGGCGCGATCTGTGTGCTGCTGGGCCTGCTGTGCTTCCGGTCGGCCGCCCAGTCGATCCTGCTGCTGGCTCTGTGGATCGGCATCGGCTGGCTGTTCCGCGGCATCACGCACCTCTCCGCGGTGGCTTCGGACCCGCTGATGCCGGCCCGCGGCTGGCAGGGTTTCGTCTCCGTGCTGTACATCCTGGCGGGCATTCTGCTGATGGTGTTCCCTGCTCACTCGATCACCGCGCTGGCGATCCTGGCCGGCGTCGCGCTGCTGGTGGTCGGCGTGACCGAGGTGGTCGCGGCGATGCGGATCCGCGGCGCCGCGAAGCTGTATCCGCGCGAACTCTGAGACGCTGTCGGCACGTTGGGCCCGCCGGGGACGCTCCCGGCGGGCCCTTCGTCACATCGGCTATCGGGTGGGCTGCTCGGGGGCGAGCGAGTTGCCGGCGGGGATGCGGCCGCAGTCGCTGGGCGCGGTCTTCCCGGCGAACCGGTCGTTCAGGTAGCCGACGGCGGTGGGTGCCCACGGGACGGCCGCGCCGAGGTGGCTGAGCAGGTCGTACTGCTGGTAGGCGATCCGGCCGTTGCCGGTGGCGCAGTACTGCCGGGCCAGCGCGCGGACGTCGCCGGCCACCATCACGCCGTCGCCGGTGCCGATGCCCGGCAGGTTGGAGTAGGTGCCCTCCAGGACGCCGGCGTTGCCCTGGGCGAGGTAGCCGGGGACGGTGGGGGTGGCGGCCGAGCCGAGGTTGACCTTGTTGACGGCGGCCAGGAACGGGGGGACCGAGTTCGGGTCGGAGTACTCCGGCCTGGCGAGCTTCTTCCAGGTCAGGCCGGGGTACTGGCCGAGCGCGTTGACGATCGACGCGTTCTGCATCTTCGCGTACACCTGCTTGCCGTAGTCGCTCAGGTACGGCGTCAGGTCGAGGTCGTAGGCGCGGGCGACGCCGATGATCGCCATCGGGATGACGCCGGGCCACACCACCCCGCCGTCCACGTACCTCAGGTTGTGCGCGGGGTCGACCAGCAGTCCGCCCTCGGCGAAGCCGACCAGGCGGCGGTTGACGTCCGGCGCGTAGCCGGGGGCGAGGGCGGCGGCCCAGTTGGTGGCGATCGCGCCGCCGGAGTAGCCGAGCAGGCCGAACCGGGTGTTGGCGTTCATGCCGGTCGCCGCGGAGGCGGAGACCGCGCGGATCGAGTCCAGCGTGGTGGTGCCGTACTCGGGCCCGGCGGCGAAGTCGGCCGTCTGGCCCTCGGTGTCGGGGATCACCACGTCGTAGCCCTGCAGCACGAACGGCACCACGAACAGCGCCTCCGCGTTGGGGATCGCCCCGCCGAGGGTGAGGCCGCCGGCGATCGCCCGGGACGGGCCGTCGGCCGGGTTCAGCGAGTCGTAGAACGACTGGTACGACACCGCCTTCGACCCGTCACTGCCCAGCCCCCGCACCACGGTGGTCACCCCGGCGGACGGGCGGCCCTGCGCGTCGGTGGTGCGGAACAGCAGCTGCACGGCCTGCACCGGGGTCGGTATGCCCAGCAGGTGGTACGACAGGGTGCGGGTCTTCAGCACGGTGCCGGGGGCGAACGAGGACAGCGGGGCGCTGCCGTCGTACGCGTAGAAGGTGTCCGTGGCCGCGGAGGCGGCCGTGGCGGTGACGGCGGCCGTGGCAGTGACGGCGGGGGCCGCGGTGGCGAGAGCGGCGGCGGCGAGGGCGGTGGCGATCGTCCGGGCTACGGCTCGGTACATGGCTCTCCCGTTTCTGACGGTTCCGGCTGGGGGACGGGGCGCGACCTGACGGGGGGGTCGAGGGGGGATCGCGCGAGTTACCTACGGGTAGGTAACCTCCGGGGAAACCATCATGGACGCGTCGACCGGCCACGTCGCCGGGCCGCTGCACAGAGATTCGCGAGGTGGATTGTGACCGCGCCCAACGCCCAACACTCCGCCCCCGAACCACACTTCGACGGCACCCCGGTCCACCTGCGGCTGCTCGCCCTCGCCCCCGAACTCGCCGCCGAAGTCACCACCCGCCTGCTCGACCGCCTCCCCGCCTACCACGCGCTGCCGCCCGAACAACTCCGCGGCGAGATCACCCGCCAGGTCGAACGCGCCATCCGGGCCTTCGCCGACGTCGTGCGCACCGGACGGCCGCCCGGCGAGGACGAACTCGCCCGCATCCGCGAATCGTCCGCGCGGCGGGCGGACGAGGGCGTCCCACTCGAATCCGTCGTCGGCGCCTACCACCTCGGCGCCCAACTGTGCGCCGCCCGCCTGCTCACCGCCGCCGCACCCGCCGATCTGCCCGACATCGCCACCGCGCAGGACCGCCTGCTCGGCTACCTCCACGCCGTCAGCTGCGAGGTCGCCGCGGGTTACGTACAGGAACGGCAGGCCGCACTCGGCGACGAACAGGTCGCCCGGCAGGCCCTGCTCTCCCGCCTGCTCGAGGGCGGCGACCCGCACACCGCCGCCGACCGGGCCGGCATCCGGCTCCCCGCCCGCTACGTCGTGCTCTCCCTCGCCATCGGACCGCACCCCGACGAATCCCGCCCCGGCGTCAACCGCTCGGTCGCCGCCCGACGCAAACTCCGCCGCCTGCGCGCCGAGTTGGAGCGCCGCAACCCGGACGGCGTCCCGCTCGCCGCACTCGCCGCCGACGGGGGAACGGTGCTGCTGCCCGCCGCCCCCTTCGAACGGGACGCGCTCACCGCCCTGGTCGAACGGCTCGCCCGGGCCTGCGGCGCACCGCTGATCGCCGCCGCGACAACCGCGCCGCCCGCCGCGGTTGCCGACGCCGTCCGGCTGGCCGCCGAGATCCGGCAACTCGGCCGCGGACCCGGCCTGTACCTGCTCGACGACGTCCTGCTCGAATACCAGCTCAGCCGCCCCGGACCGGCCCGCGACGCCCTCGCCGCGCTCCTCGCCCCGCTCACCGGCCGTCCCGAACTCCTCGACACCCTCCGGGCGTTCCTCACCTGCGGCCTCGACCGCCGCCGCACCGCCGCGCACCTCCTCGTCCACCCCAACACCGTCGACTACCGCCTCCGCCGCACCGCCGACCTCACCGGCCTCGACACCACCCGCGGCCCCGACCTCCTCACCCTGCACGCCGCCCTCACGGCCCACGACACCGTGCTCTGACGCACCCCACCCGCCAACCGCACTGCACGCAACTGGTGGGGAGAACGGCGATGCAGGCGCGACGCGCGGAACGGGGCGGGCAGTGGCACACGCGCTGCGCGCGGCGCGGAAGAGCCGGTGGCACAAGCGCTGCGCGCGGCCGGTACGGAAGAACAACAAAGCAGGCTCGACGCGGGGCCGGGCGGGCAACGGTACACGCGCTGCGCGCGGCAAGCGCGGGAGAACAACGAGGCTGGAGTGCGCGCGGCAAGCCCGGGAGCCGCAGGGCAGGCGCTGCGCGCGGCGAGCCCGAGAACCGCAGCGCGGGCGCTGCGCGCGGCGAGCCCGAGAACCGCAAGGCAGGCGCTGCGCGCGGCGAGCGCGAGAACCGCAAGGCAAGCGCTGCGCGCGGCGAGCGCGAAAACCGCAAGGCAAGCGCTGCGCGCGGCGAGCGCGAAAACCGCAAGGCAGGCGCTGCGCGCGGCGAGCGCGAGAACCGCAAGGCAAGCGCTGCGCGCCGCGAGCCCGGGAGCCGCAAGGCAAGCGCTGCGCGGCAAGCGCGAGAACCGCAGGGCAAGCGCTGCGCGCGGCGAGCCCGGGAGCCGCAGGGCAGGCGCTGCGCGCGGCGAGCGCGAGAACCGCAAGGCAGGCGCTGCGCGCGGCGAGCGCGAGAACCGCAAGGCAAGCGCTGCGCGCGGCGAGCGCGAAAACCGCAAGGCAGGCGCTGCGCGCGGCCGATACGCGGGAACCGCAAGGCAGGCGCTGCGCGCCGCGAGCCCGGGAGCCGCAAGGCAAGCGCTGCGCGGCAAGCGCGAGAACCGCAGGGCAAGCGCTGCGCGCGGCGAGCCCGGGAGC
>NZ_JBIALR010000001.1:714085-729439 GCF_042873675.1 Kitasatospora sp. NPDC004614 | reverse complement strand
AGCCGCAGGGCAGGCGCTGCGCGCGGCAAGCCCGGGAGCCGCAGGGCAGGCGCTGCGCGCGGCAAGCGCGAGAACCGCAAGGCAAGCGCTGCGCGCGGCCGATACGCGGGAACCGCAAGGCAAGCGCTGCGCGCGGCCGATACGCGGGAACCGCAGGGCAAGCGCTACGCGCCGCAAGCCCGAGAACCGCAAGGCAAGCACTGCGCGCCGCAAGCCCGAAAACCGCAAGGCAGGCGCCGCGCGCGGCCGATACGCGGGAACCGCAAGGCAGGCGCTGCGCGCGGCGAGCGCGAGAACCGCAAGGCAAGCACTACACGCCGCAAGCGCGAGAGCCGCAGGGCAGGCGCTGCCGGGCGCTGTACGTCGGCGGAGGGACGGCCGGCGCCGAACCGTCCACGGTGCCGCGCGGCCCTGACGGTCCGTCGACGACCTGGCGCTGCGCGCGGCGGCTCCGGCCGCCGGGGCGGGCCGGATCACGACAGCCCACGAGCGCGCTTCGTCCTCGCCGCCTGCCGAGGGCTGCCCGTGCCGTCAGGCGGCGGCCGTGACGCCGGCCACCGCCAGGAGCAGGACTGCGGAGATCGCGGACAGGCGCCGGGCGGCGGTGGGGGTGGTGGTCAGACGGGCGGCGAGGCGGGCGGTGGTGAGTGCGACGGCGGTGTAGATCGCGGCGCAGCAGAGGACGTTGATGGCGCCGAGGGTGGCGACCTGGGCGCCGACGGGGAGCGCGCCGTCGGGGGTGACGAACTGGGGGACGAGGGAGAGGTAGAGGAGCAGGCCCTTGGGGTTGAGCAGGGCGGTCAGCAGGGATTGGCGCAGGACGACCCGGGTGGGTTGGGGCGGGGCGGCGGTGAGGGCCTCGGCGCGGCCGCTGCGGCGCAGGGTGAGCAGCATGGTGACGGCGAGGAACGCGAGGTAGCCCGCGCCGGCCAGGCGCAGGACGGGGAGCAGTCCGGGGAGAGCACGCAGCGCGGCGGCCAGGCCTGCTGCGGAGAGCAGGGTGTGGATGCCGTAGCCGGCGCAGACGCCGGCGACGGCGGTGAGGGCGGCGGTGCGGCCCTGGCCGAGGCCGCGGGCGGCGATGTAGAGCCAGTCCGGTCCGGGGGTGCAGACCAGGAGCAGGTCCACGCCGAGGAAGAGCAGCAGGGCATGCGGGTCCATGGCACCTTGGGTTTCGCGTGAGGGGACAAGCAGGGGGACGTCCTGGACGCTATCTGTCGGGCGGTGGCAGCCGATGTCCCGTTTTCGCTGGTCAGCCCCCTCGTGGGGCAGAATGTTGCGCCATGGACCGCCTCGACCGCAGAATCCTCCACGAGCTCCAGCAGGATGGCCGGCTCACCAATGCCGAACTCGCCGACCGGGTGGGGCTGACGCCTTCGCCGTGTCTGCGCCGGGTGCGTCAGTTGGAGCAGCAGGGGGTGATCCGCGGCTACCGTGCGCAGCTCGATCCGGTGGCGGTGGGGCGTGGGTTCCAGCCGTTCGTGACGGTGGTGATGCGACACGAGGACCGGTCCACGGTCGCGGAGTTCGAGCGTCGGGTCGCGGAGCTGCCGGAGGTGGTGGAGGCGCACCGGCTGTTCGGCGACCCGGACTATCTGCTGCGGGTCGCGGTGGCGGATCTGGCGGCGTACGAGCGTTTCGTCACGGACGTGTTGTCCGGCCTTCCGGGCATCGCGCAGGTGCACTCGCACCTGACGATGAAGCAGGTGAAGGCCGACCAGGGCATTCCCGTCCAGCGGGGGTGACCGGTCAGTCGGTGGGGGCGGCGCCTTCGCCGACGGCCAGGTCGAGGCGGCGCAGCGAGTGGAAGTGCGCGACGGTCGGGGGGTGCTCCAGTTCGTGGAGTTCGTCCTCGGACCAGACGGGGCGGATCCGCCACATCGGTCCGGCGTAGGCGCGCAGCGCTTCCTCGTCGCGCCAGCGGGTGATCATCTGGACGCGGTGGTCGTCGTCGACGAGGGCGCACAGCAGTTCGCCGCCGAGGAAGCCGTCCCACTGGTCGAAGCCGGGCAGCACGGTGGAGGCGAGCCGGGCGCAGAACTCCTCGACCCGGAGTGGGGAGACCTGGGCCTCCCAGATTCGAATGATCATCTCGGCCTCCTCGGCGGTTCCCGGGCCCTGCTGACCATTATCGGACCTGACCGTGTTCCGACAGCTCGGCGCGGTGAGCAGCCGGCGCGGAGCCGGTGAGCAGCCGCCGCGGAGCCGGTGGGCAGCCGTTCGGACCGCCGCCGATTGCCGCCCGCCCGGCCCGGCCCAAGACTCGGCCGTGGACCCGTACGGCGAGAGGAGCCCGACATGGCTGTCTGCGTGGTGTGCCAGAACGACTACTGGCTGTCCTTCGAGATCAAAACGATCACCGGCGACACCTACGTCTTCGACAGTTTCGAGTGCGCGATGGAGAAGCTGGCCCCGCGCTGCGAGCAGTGCACGGTGCGGATCGTCGGCAAGGGCGTCGAGGTCGCCGGCCGGTTCTTCTGCGGTGCCAGCTGCGCCCGGACGAACAGCGTGCTCGGCGCGGAGATCCGCGACGCGGTCGGCAGCCACCCGGGCTGACCTGCGACGACGTCACCACGGGCGGCCACCGGCAAGGCGGCCGCCCGTACCGTTGCCGTACCGTTGCCCAGCAGCTCAGAACGTGAAGCGCAGGGCCCGGACCCGGTGGTCGAACGAGGACGGGACGAGCTCCGGCTCGGCGGTGGAGCGGATCCCGGGCAGCCGGGTGAGCAGTTCGCGCAGCAGGGTGCGCATCTCCTGCCGGGCCAGGTGGGCGCCCAGGCAGAAGTGCGGGCCGCCGCCGCCGAAGCCGAGGTGCGGGTTGGGCGAGCGGGTGATGTCGAAGGCGTCCGCGCGGTCGAACACCGCCTCGTCGCGGTTGGCGGAGCCGTAGAACAGCACCACCTTGTCGCCGGCCGCGAGCCGGATCCCGGAGAGTTTGTGGTCGACGGCGACGGTGCGGCGGAACTGCACGATCGGCGTCGAGTGCCGGACGATCTCCTCCACGGCGCCGCCCAGGTGCGCGTCCAGGTCGCCGAGCAGCAGTTCGCGCTGGTCGGGGTGGGCGGTCAGCAGGTGCAGGCCGTGGGCGAGCGCGTTGCGGGTGGTTTCGACGCCGGCGACCAGCAGCAGCGAGAAGAACGCGCCCAGTTCGCGCGAGCCCAGCCGGCGGCCGTCGACGTCGGCGGTGACCAGCGCGGAGATCAGGTCGCCGGTGGGACGGCGGCGCCGTTCCCGGCCCAGCGCGGCCACCGTCAGGTGCATCGCGGCCAGCGCGTGCAGCCCCCGGCCGGGCACCCGCAGGCCCCGCCGGGTGACGCCCGCCGACGCGGACGCCCGGTTGATCCGGGCCAGGATGGCACGGCGCTGCGCCTCGGGGATGCCCATCATCGAGCAGATCACCTGGTACGGGAGTTCCCCGGCGACGGCCGAGACGAAGTCGGTGGGGCGTTCGCGCTCCAGCCGGTCCACCAGGCGGGCGGCGGTCCGCGCGATGTCCTGCTCGACCTCGGCCAGCAGCCGGGGCGTGAACGCCCGGCCGACCACCCGGCGCAGGTCGGCGTGCCGGGGGTCGTCCAGGTTGACCATCGAGTCGCCGAACACCGCCCGCACCCAGCGGGCAGGCTCCGGCGACGTCACCCCCGGCCCCGAGAGGTACACCTCCGGCGACCGGCTGGCGGTCATCACATCCGCGTGCCGGACCAGCGCCCAGCAGCGCCGTCCCGTCGCCCGGTCGGTGAAGGCCACCGGCCCCGGACGCTCCCGCAGCCGGCCGAACGCCTCGGCGCGCAACTTCTCGGGGAGCCGCCAGAACGCGGGGTCGCCGAGGTCAATGCCGCGCGGGGCGGCCTCCACGGATACGGGCATGGGGACGTTATCGCGCAGTCGGTGACGCTACGTCAAATCGCCGAATACGTTCGGTGAGATTTTCGATCAGCCCTGCTGCCGCGGGTCCGCGGGGTACGGCTGCTGCTGGTACGGGTTCTGCGGGTGCGCCTGCTGGTACGGATTCTGCGGGTGCGCCTGCTGGTACGGATTCTGCTGGTAGGGGTTCTGCGGGTACGGCTGCGACGGGTACGGGTCCGCCGGGTGGCCGTCCGGGCCGTCGTCCGGCTCCTCGACGGGCTCGGGCTCCTCGTGCGGCGCGATCTCGCGCGCCAGCAGCGTCGCGCCGGCCACCGCGCCGGGCATCGCCAGCACGGTCAGCACCGGGATCAGGAACAGCAGCACCAGTCCGGCGCCGAAGCCGACCGCCATCGACATCCGGGAGCGCAGCAGGCGCAGCCGCTGCTTCTGCGACAGGCCGCGCTTCTGCAGGGGCGTGCCGGTGAGTTCGACGGTCAGGAAGAAGCCGGAGACGCAGATCCCGATCACCGGGACCACGGTCTGGCCGACCACGGGGATGAACCCGCACAGGAAGAGCAGGATGCCGAGGCCGGCGGCGCGCAGCAGGATCGCCAGGCTGTCGCGGGCGGCCGCCCACAGTTCGCGCCACAGCGGCAGGTCGGGGCTCTGCGGGCCGCCGCCCTCGGTCTCCTCGACCTTCGCCGACAGCGACTCGTAGAACGGTTCGCCGATCAGCAGCGTCACCGCGGTGAAGGTGAGCATGGCCAGCAGTCCGCCCATGCCGACCGCGGCCGCGCCGACGGCGATCCGGACGGTGTCGCGCCACACCGTGGACCAGTGGTCGGCGAAGGGTGTCGCCCAGGCGGCCAGGTCGCCCGCGTAGGTGATCAGCACGGCCAGTGCGGCCAGGTATCCGATCAGGGTGATCAGCGCCGGGATCATCCCGAAGCCCCACCAGCGGCCGTGCCGCGCCACCCATCGCTGCCCGTTGAAAAGGAATCGCAGTCCCGCCCCGAAATCTCGCATCCCCGCACCTTAAAGGAACCGTCAAACCGCCTGGGCACCCGGTCGGTTCCGATCCTGCGTCGTTGCGACGACCGCCGACGCGCCCGCGGTGGCGGCGGCGAGGGTGCCCCACAGGGCGAGCGGTCCGACGGCGGCGAGGGCGGTGATGACCGCCGGGGAGACGGCCAGGCCGAGGCCGGTGGAGAACTGGAACCGGGCCAGCACGCGGCCCAGCACCGGCGGCGGGGTCAGCGCGGTGACGAGTGCGGTGGCGCTGCCCGCGTACAGGATCTCGCCGAACGTGCACGGCACCGAGACCAGCGCCACGGCGAGCGGTCCGAGCGGCGCCGCCAGCAGGAAGCCCAGGTAGCTCGCGGCCAGCACGGCGCCGGACAGCGCCAGCACCGTCCCGCGCGACCAGCGGGCCAACGCCCAGGTGGTGACCGGCAGTTGGAGGGCCACCACGAGTACCGTGTTGGCCACGAACACCGCCGCCGGCCACGCCGGGGAGGCGTGCAGCACCGTCACCAGGACGAGCGGCAGGGCGACCTCGGGCACGTTCAGGCAGAACACGTACACCACGTTCGCCAGCAGGACGGCGCCCAGCCCTCGCCCGGTGCCGACCGCGCCCGGTGCGGCCGTCCGGGCGGCGGGGGCGGCCGTCACCCGCACGGAGCGGGCCAGCAGCGCCGCCGCCAGGAAGCCGGCTCCCGAGACCGCCGCCAGCGCCCGCAGTGCGGGGGCGCCGCCGCTCAGGCAGACCGTCGCCAGCAGCGCGCCCACCCCGAGGCCAGCGTTGCGCACGGCCCGGCCGGCGGCCAGCGCCGCGTCCCGCAGCGCGCCCTCGGCGACGGTGGCGACCAGCGCCGCGTGGGCGGCGGGCCACGCCTGGTTGCCGACGCCGAGGATGAGCGCCGCCACCGCGAACGGCACCACGCTCCCCCGGGGCGCGGCCAGCAGCACGGCGACGCCCGCCACCCGCACCAGCATCGACGCCGCGACCGCCGTGCTGCGCGCGCCCCGGTCCAGCCAGCGCCCGAGCGGCGGCATCGCGGCCAGGCCCGCAACGATCCCGACCGTCATCGCCAGGCCGGTGGCCGCCGGGCTCAGCCCGAGCACCGTGATTCCGTACAGCAGCAGGAACGGCCGCAGCAGCCCCGTACCGAGGGCGTCCACCGCCAGCGCCACCGCGTAGCGCGCCCCGCCGCTCGCCCGGACGAGTTGGCGGGGCGTGGGCCGGGCCTGCTTCGGCCGGGGCATCGTGATCGTCGTCATGCCGCCCACCGTGTTCTGCCGGCCCGCGCGGGTCACGTGGGTTGACGATCCCCGTCAATCGAGGAAGGCGGGCGAGAGTGCGCCGGGGGCGCGCGGGCGCAGGGCTCTGCGCTCTCGACGGGTGCCGGGCGGCGGGCCATCCTCGACCGTGCACGCGCGCCCCGCGCGGCCTCGAACCGTGTGAAGGAGCCCTCGTGGAGCGCCAGTTGGACAACCGGCCGCCCTCGCTCAACCGCCCGCTGGAGTGCCCGGTCAACCGCCCGGCGCTCGTCCTGGACCCCACCGGGCGGGCCCGCGACGCCGAGAGCGCCGAACTGATCGCGCGCGGGCCCGCCGTACCGGCCGACATCCTCGGGGTGCAGGTGTGGGCCGTGTCCGACCCCGACCTGCTGGAGGACCTGCTCAAGGACCCGCGGATCGCCAAGGACGGCCGGCGGCACTGGCCCGACTACGAACCGGTCGCGGCCGGCTGGCCACTGGCCCTGTGGGTGACGGCCCGCAACATGTTCTCGGCCGACGGCGAGAACCACCGCCGCCTGCGCCGCCTGGTGAGCGCGGCCTTCACCGCCCGTCAGGTCGCCGCGCTGACCGGCCGCATCGAGGAGATGACGGCCGCGCTGCTCGACACGATCGCCGCCGCCGGCGCCGACGAGGCGCCGGTGGACCTGCGCGAACACCTGGCCCGCCCGCTGCCGATCCTGGTCATCGCCCACCTGCTCGGCCTGCCCGACGAACTGCGCGACGGCTTCCGCCACCACGTCGACGGCGTCTTCGACACCACCCTCGGCCCCGAGGAGTCCGCCGCCAACAACCTGGCGTTCTTCACGCTGATCGGGTCGCTGATCGCCGCCAAGCGCGAACACCCCGGCGACGACATGACCTCCCTGCTGATCGCCGCCCGCGACACCGAGGGCGACGGCAGCGCCCTCACCGAGGAGGAACTGCTCGGCACCGTCCTGCTGGTGGTCTCCGCCGGCTACGAGACCACCGTCAACCTGATCGACAACGCCATCGCCCTGCTGCTCACCCACCCCGACCAACTCGCCCTGGTCCGCGCCGGCAAGGCCGGCTGGGACGACGTGGTCGAGGAGTCGCTGCGCCGCGAGGCCCCCGTCGCCCACCTGCCGCTGCGCTTCGCCCTGGAGGACATCGAACTGCCCGGCGGAGTCACCGTCCACCGCGGCGAGGCCATCCTCGCCTCCTACGCCGCCGCCGGCCGCCACCCCACCCGCCACGGCGACACCGGCGCCCTCTTCGACGTCACCCGCGCCGTCAAGGACCACCTCGCCTTCGGCCACGGCCCGCACTTCTGCCTCGGCGCCCCTCTCGCCCGCCTGGAGGCGCGCACCGCCCTGCACGCGCTCTTCGAACGCTTCCCGCGCCTGGCACTCACCCCCGGTGTCCACCTGGAGCCCGTCGACTCCCTGATCTCCAACGGCCACCGCACCCTGCCGGTCCTCCTGGACGGCCCGGGCCGCTCGTAGCACGTGACCCCCGCGCGGAGGTGCTGCCGGGCGCGCGGCAAGGATGGGCGGGTGACCCTGCGCATCGACCTCACCGGGACGCCGTCCGAGCGGATCCGGTTCGCCGTCTCGCCGCTCGCCGAACTCACCGCGATGCTGCACGTGCTGGCCGCGCCCGAGCACCACCCGCAGTACGCGGGGTGGGCGGCCGGAGTGTGGGCGGGCCTGCGTCCGGAACTCGCGGACCGGCTGCACGAGGCCGAGTTCCTGTGGCATTCCTCCCGCGCCGACTTCCTGCTGCCCGCCCGGCCCCGGGCGACGCTCGCCGCCGAACTCGACGAGATCGACCGGATCGACGACGACCGGTACGTCCGGGCCGCGCTGGTCACCACCTGCGGCTCCAACCGCCTCACCTTCGGCGGCGGTTCACCCCTGCACGACCGCGCCGCCCGGACCGTCGCACTCGACCTCGCACAGGCCCGCGGCCCGCTCCAGGAGGCGTTCGCCTCCCGCCTGCTCGCCGACCCCCGGGCCCTCCGGGACCGGGTCCGGGACACCCTTGAGCAGTGCGCGGACGCCTTCTTCGACGCCGAGTGGCCGGCCCTCGCCACCCGACTCGGGCAGGACGTCCAGGCCAAGTCCGAACTGGGCCGCCGCCAGGGCCTGTCCGCCGCACTCGCCGAGGTGTCCGCCGCGATCGCCCTCACCCCCGACGGCGACTCCCTCGTCCTCGACAAGCTCCAGGACAACACCACCACCGCCGGCCCCGCGGGCGTCACCTTCCTGCCCAGCGCCTTCGGCCACCCGCACCTGGTCACCGTCCACGCCCCCGGCTGGCAGCCCGTCGTCCAGTACCCGGCGGCCGGCGGCGAACGCGCCGTCACCGTCCCGCTGGACACCGTCCAGCTCCGCCTCGACGCCCTCGCCCACCCCGTCCGCCTCCGCCTGGTCCGCACCCTGGCCCGCGCCCCGCACACCACCACCGAACTCGCCCGCGCCTGGGACCTCACCCCGCCCGAGGTCTCCCGCCACCTCGCCACCCTCCGCCGCGCCGGCCTCCTCACCGCCCACCGCCAGGGCCGCTACGTCCGCCACGCCCTCAACCTCCCCGCCACCACCGCCCTCGGCACCGACCTGCTGGCCGCAGTCCTCCGCTGACCGGCACCGGGCCCGGGCGGGCGACGAGGCCCCAGCCCGGACGCTGAAGCCTCGTCACGCACCGTCGGTGGTGTTAGTTGACGTTGACCGCCTTCCAGGCCGCGGCCACCGCGTCGCGCTCCACGTAGCTGTACAGGTCGAGCGCCGCGTTGAGCGTCGCGGCACGGGCGGATTTGTAGGTGCTGTTGGGCATGAGGTAGATCAACACCGCCCGGTACCAGATCGCGGCGGCCTTGTCCCGGCCGATGCCGGTGAGCGTCGAGCCGTCGCCCGTCGGGCTGTTGTAGCTCACGCCGTTGATCACCTTCGGGCCGCTTCCTTCGGCCAGCAGGTAGAAGAAGTGTTCGGCGGGACCCGAGGAGTAGTGCGGGTCTATGCCGTCGATGCCCTGGTACCAGTAGTCCTTGGCGGAGCCGTTCTTGGAAGGCCTGTCCAGGTAGCCCACCGGGAGGCCGGTGCCGTAGAGGTCGAGTTTCTCCCCGAGGAAGTAGTCCGGCGGATCGGCCGGCAGGTTGGCGTACCACTCGACCATGGTGCCGAGGATGTCCGAGGTGGCCTCGTTGAGGCCGCCGGGCTCGCCGGTGCTCCCCAGTCCGGCGGTGGCCGAGGTGAAACCGTGGGTCATCTCGTGGCCGGTCACGTCCAGCTCGGTCAGCGGGTGGGTGTTGGAGGGGCCGTCGCCGTAGGTCATGCAGAAGCAGAGGTCGTCCCAGAACGCGTTGACGAAGTTGTTGCCGTAGTGGACGCGGTTGTAGGTGCCGGTACCGTCGCCGCGGACGCCGACGCGGCCGAAGGTGTTCTTGTAGAAGTCCCAGGTCGTGGCGGCGCCGTACTGGGCGTCCACGGCGGCCGACTGGCGGTTGGACGGGAGGCCGTTGCCCCAGACGTTGGTGGCGCTGGTGAACACCGGGTTGCCGGCCACGCCCATGTCCTTGGTGGACAGATTGCCCCGGGTGGCGTCCTTCAGCTGGTAGGTCCCGGCGCCCTGCGTGGTCAGGGTGACGGCCCCGACGTGGACGCCGGTGCCGGTGCCCGTCGCAGTCACGGTGCGGATGTCGTCGTCGCTCGCGAGCACCGCACCGGTGGCCGCGTCCGTGATCAGCCACTGGCGGCTGGGGGTGCCATCGGCGCGCACGCCCTCCACCACGGTCCGGTAGGCCAGACGCTGGGTGTCCCCGACGGCCCAGACCACCAACTGCGCCTCCCCGGTGGCACCGACCTGCGCGGGCGCCCCGGCAGCCGCCCCGAGCGTGGCCCGGACGGCTTCGGTCGCCCCCGCGGCGGCCTGGTCCGCGGAGAGCTTCGGGGAGAGGCTCGGCAGCGCCAACTGCCCGGCGAAGTCCCGGTCGACGGAGCTGATCGAACCGTTGGCCCGCTGGTGCACGATCAGGTCGCCACCGACCACGGGCAGGCCCGCGAAGGTCCGGTGGTAGCGCAAGTGACGGTCGCCATTGGCGTCCGCCACCGCATCCTTGACGATCAAACCTTCCTGGCCGCCCAGAGCGAGCGCCCTGGCGAGCGGGCCGGCCTCGGCCTGGGCCAGCGAGAACAGCGCATCACGCTGCTGCCCCACCGACGGCACCCCCGCCTGCGCGGGAACGGCCGCGACCTGAATGACGCCCGCCAGCAGGGCGGTGGCGGAGAGTACGGCTCCGACTGTCGGCTTTCGCTTCACGTGCGGGGTCCCTTTCACGAAACCGCCGGTGCGCGGTCGCGCCACGCACCGGGGCGCCGGGCTTGGCACCGTGGGGCGGTACGGGCGGCTGTCGTGCTGCTCCCGCGCGGTCCTCGGCGGCCCATCAGGGTGGGTAAAAGACGGCCGCCGGCCGGGAGTTGGGCAAAAGCATGACAATGCGTAGGGCAAACCGACAGATTCCCTCCACATATTGGCCACCTCCCGCCACCACCCCGGGGCACGGCCCCCACCCGCCGGGCATGTCCCACTATCACCCCGTTCGCCACCCTGGCGGGATCCCGCCAGCGACCACTCCCTTGCCGCCTCCCGAACAGCCTGCTACCGCCGCGACCCTGGACCGCGATCGAGCCCAACTCCCGTCCCAGCAAGCACAGTTGCATCACTAGACCGTCTCCCGTGATTGATCTTTTGGTGGGTCGAGGAGAGGTAACCGACGCTACGTGGGCCCGGATTGGGCCGTTGCTGCCGCAGCATGACGGTGCAGTGGTCCGTCTCGACCGACCGGACCCTCATCCCGACGCCGGCGTGCTGATCCGCTTCTCGAACCAGTGGTGGGCATACGGCTCGTCGTTGAAGGCGGCGACCTCCTGGAAGCCGCTGGAATGGTAGAGACCGATCGCCGCGGTGAGCGCCTTGTTGGTGTCCAGGCGGAGTACCTCGAAGCCTTGCTGGGCGGCTCGGGTCTCCAGCTCGGTCAGGAACCGGCGGCCGAGACCGAGGCCCCGGCTGCCGGGTGCGACCCACATGCGTTTGATCTCGGCCGGGGCACCGGGGGGCAGCTTCAGGCCGGCGCAGCCGACGGGCTCTCCGTGCAGCCGGGCGACCAGGAACAGGCCGCGCGGTGGCCGGAGTTCGCCCGCGTCGGGCAGCAGGCTCCGCGCGGGGTCGAAGCCGTTCTCGAAGCGTGCCTGGATCTCGGCGAAGTAGGACCGCAGGCAGTGCTGGGCGTCGGGGTGGTCCGGGTCGACCGCGTCCAGCGTGACCGTCGCAGCGGTCAGCAACCGTTCGACCTCGGCCATGGCGGCCGTCAGCCGGGCGCGCTGGGCCGTGTTGAGCGGCTCCAGGAGAGAGCCGGCCAGCTCGTCGCTGCGGCCGTCGAGCACCGCACGCTCGGCGCGGCCCGCATCGGTGAGCCGGACGGCGCGCACCCGCCTGTCCCGGGGCTGCGGCTCCACCGTCACCAGGCCGTCGGCCTCCAGGGAGCGCAGCAGCCGGCTGACGTACCCGGAGTCGAGCGCGAGGCGCTCGCGCAGTTGCCGCACGTCCTGGCCCTCCTCGCCGATCTCCCAGAGCAGCCGGGCTTCGCCGATGGGCCGGTCGCGGCCCAGGTAGTGGTCGTGGAGCACGCCCACACGTTCGGTGACAGTGCGGTTGAACTGCCGCACCTGGTCGATCTGCGCCTTGTCCATTCTCTGACTTTAGTCAGAGAACCTTGGGCAGGGCCAGAGGCTTCAATGAGGAGACACGGCCTCGTGGAGCGCGTGCACCTCGTGGAGCGCGTGCACCTCGTGCCACACACCTCGCCGTCCGCCGTCCGCCCAGGTCCACAGCCACTGGCGCAGCGACGGCGCCGCGTAGCGCAGGCCGTCGTGGGGGTTCTCGCCCCAGCCGGGTTCCCAGCCGTCGGCGTCCCAGAGCAGGACGGGATGGTCGACCGCGATCAGCGAGACATGCCACTGCATGCTGCAACCGCCGCCCGTCAGGAAGAGCCATGACCTCGGCGGACGGTACTCGGGCCCTCGCTCGGGAGATGGGATTGCGCAGTACCACTTCGATCCGTACTGGCGTGGGGTGAGCGGGGCAAGGCCGCCTTCCGGGCCGAAGCCGCCGTCACCGATCTCGGTGTACATGCGGCGGAGCAAGGGCGGTAGCCGGTATCCGAGTTGCCGCTCGACGTGCTCGACCTCGGCCGCCGTGAGCGGTGCGAACGGTCGGTCCGGTCGGTCCGGTCGGTCCGGTCGGTCCGGGAGGCCGCCGAAGGCACGTCCGCCCCGCGCGAGGGCTCGCAGCCGATCCAGGAGTGCGTCGTCGTCTGCGGCGGTACGGCGGGAGGCATCGGTCACGGGCGGCACCGTAGAGCGCGCCCCGGACAGGTTTCTGGTGCCGGCGGGGAGCCCCGGGCGAGCCTGGCCAACTCCGGTCACCGGCTGCCGCTTTCAGGGATCCAGCCGAATTTTTCGCCGGCAGGAATATGGCGAGCGGCCGGGCCGCCCGGCGCAGCATGATGGCGGCATGGACGATCAGGCTTTCGAATGGGTGACGCTCTTCTCCTACGAGAACCTTCCCGGCTGCCCGCGGCCGGGCCGGCTGATCCTGGTTTGACTGCGGGACCGAGGTATCGACTGGTACCCGTTCACGGACGACGAGTACAGGATCGACCTGATGTGCGGCGTCCGCGCGGACGGGCACTGGCACGGCACGCTCGCCGTCCGCTTCCGCGCGGACGCGCTTCGGCGGCTCGGGCTGCATCCCGACCAGCCGACCTCGGCGCCGGCGGACCCGCTGCCGCCGAAGTGGTGGGGGCCATGGACCCGGTGAGCCCCAACCACCTGACACATCAACGGAATCCCGTCACCTCCCCACCTCTCCGAACACTCGATCGAGCGAAGAACGGCCGGCTCGCGGTGGGCGCGGCCGGGAGGGGGTAGACCCGACGCGGACGAGAGGAGGTGGCCGGTGGGCGGTCAGATCGCGGTGGAGCAGGCACAGGAGTGGCTCGCGGTTGCGGTGGCGGAGGCACAACTCGGGCTGGCCGAGGGCGGGATCCCGATCGGCGCCGCACTGTTCGGCGTGGACGGGGAGCTGCTCGGGCGGGGGCACAACCGCCGGGTTCAGGACGGCGATCCGTCGATGCACGCCGAAACGGCCGCGTTCCGCGCCGCCGGCCGCCTGCGCGGGTACGGGGACACGGTGATGGTCACCACGCTCTCGCCGTGCTGGTACTGCTCGGGCCTGGTGCGGCAGTTCGGGATCGGGCACGTGGTGATCGGCGAGTCGGTGACGTTCACCGGCGGTCACAGCTGGCTTGCCGAGCACGGCACCGGAATCACCCTGCTGGACGACCCACGCTGCGTACGCATGATGACGGACTTCGTCGCGGCCCGACCGGACCTCTGGCAGGAGGACATCGGCGCATGACGCGTGTGACGCCCTGGCCGCCGCCGTCCCGACCGCCCTGGAACAGTGCTGCCACGGCTCCTCCACCCACCTGCTCGGCTCACTGGCGGCCGGCACCGCCGACAGGTTCAGCGACACCGACGTGCGCTGGGTGGTGCCGGACGCCGCCTTCCCGTCCTGCCTCGCCACGAGGACGGCCGCCCTCGCCCGGGTCCGCCCCGTCGAACAGGTGCGCAGCGACCCGGACTTCCCGCAAGCGGACCGCCGCCGCCTGCTCTTCGTCCGCTTCGCCGGCTTCCCGCTGTTCTGGCGGCTGGACTTGGACGTGCGCGCCGCGTCCGTCGCCGACGACCCCGACTACGACGCCGAGCACCCGTCGGCCCGCGCGAACGACACCGAGTGGTCCCGCCCAACCAGTGCCCTCGCCAACGCCGTCGCCGCCGTCGAGGCCCTGGCCCGCCGCCACCCCGCCACCGCACACGGTCTGATCACCCTCCCCCAACATCGGCAACCCGCACACCGACCTCCACCGCCTCACCGCAGCAGCGACCCGCCAGGACCGAACCCTCACCCCACTCGCCGCCCGCATCACAGCCCTCGCCGGCCACCATCGCTGACGGCTGCGCCCGCACCCCTGGGCCCCCCCGGAACGACCGCGCCCGCCGCTGCGCGGAATCGCACAACGACGGGCACGGGAAGGGTTATTGGCAGTACGTCAGCCCCGGACAGAGGCCACGGCCGCCCCCAGCGCTTCCTTGATCCGCGGCCCGAGCCGGGCGAACCCGAGCTCCTTCATCGCCGCCCGCAGCAGCTCGTCGTCGCTGCGCTCGGTCCCGTCCGCGTCGAACCACGCCACCAGCGCGACCAGTTCCTCGGCCGAGTAACCGGTGATCGGCTTGCCCGGCGTCAACTCCGGCTTGACCGGCCGCGAGTCGGAACCCGCCTCGACGACCGGCTCCACGACGGCCTCGGCCGCAGCTTCGACAACCACCTCGGCGACCGGCTCGACCTCAACCTCGGCCACCGGCTCAACGACGGGCTCAGCCTCAACGACAGGCTGCTCGACGACCGGCTCCGCCTCAACCTCCGCAGCCGCCTCGGCAACGGGCTCCACCTCCACAACCGGCTCAGCCTCAGGCTCCGCGACAACCGCGACCTCGACCTCGGCGACCGGCTCCTCGACAGCGACCTCAGGCGCAGCCTCAACCGCGGGCTCAACCTCCGCCTCAACGACGGACTCCGCAACCGGCTCGGCCTCAACCTCGGCCGTCACCTCAGCAGCGGGCTCCACGATGGCCTCGACCTCAACCTCGGCCGCAGCCTCGACCTCCGGCTCACACTCCGCAACCAGCTCGGCCACAGCCTCGGCCGCCACCTCAGCAGCGGGCTCCACGACGGCCTCGACCTCAACCTCGGCCGCAGCCTCGATCTCCGACTCAACCTCCGCAACCGGCTCGGCCACAGCCTCGGCCGCCACCTCGGCAACCGGCTCATCAGCAACCTCGGCCTCGACCTCAACCTCGGCAGCCGGCTCCTCAACAGCAAGCTCAGGCGCAGCCTCAGCCTCGGGCTCGACCTCCGCCTCGGCGACGGGCTCCACAACGGGCTCGGCCTCAACCTCGGCCGTCACCTCAGCAGCGGGCTCCTCCGCAACAACGTCAGCCGCCACCTCAACAGCGGCCTCCACAACGGGCTCGGCCTCAACCTCGGCCTCGACCTCAACCTCGGCAGCCGGCTCCTCAACAGCAAGCTCAGGCGCAGCCTCAGCCTCGGGCTCGACCTCCGCCTCGGCGACGG
>NZ_JBIALR010000001.1:652689-713987 GCF_042873675.1 Kitasatospora sp. NPDC004614 | reverse complement strand
CGGCTCCACCACCGCCTCGACCTCAACCTCGGCCGCAGCCTCGGTCTCCGGCTCAACCTCCGCGACCGGTTCGGCCTCAGGCTCCGCGACAACCGCGACCTCAGCCTCGGCAGCGGACTCCTCAACAGCAGCCGCAGGCTCAACCTCCGCCTCGGCGACCGGCTCCACCACCGCCTCGACCTCAACCTCAGCAGCCGCCTCAGCCTCGACCTCGACCGTCACCTCGGCAACCGGCTCATCAACCGCAACCTCGGGCGCAGCCTCAGCCTCGGCCTCAACGTCGGCCTCAACAGCCGAGTCCTCAACAACAGCCCCGTCCGCCGCCTGCCGCGGCCCGGCCGCCAGGGCCGCGCGGGCGGACTGGTGACGGTCGTAGGCGGCGAGCGCAGCGTCCTTGTCGGCTTGACGCTCCGTCAGCTCCTCCAGCAGCTCCGTCAGCCCCTGCTCGGCGAGTTCGAGGCGGAGCTGGCGGAGGGTGGAGAGGCGGTAGAGGGTGCCTTCGTCGGCGGCGAGGCGGTCGACGAGGTCGGCGAGTTCGCCGAGCGGGAGGGAGTCGAGGGCGCGCTCGGGGAGGAGGCGGGCGAGGGAACGGACGGCGTCGGCGAGGGAGTCGACGACGTTCGCGGTCTCGGTCAGCAGCGCGCCGTCCACGGGCACGGACGGCCGGGAGGAGCCGGCGACGTCCGCCGCGAGCGCCTTCCAGTCGCGGTGGGCGGCCGCGGCGGCGACGAGCGCGCTGTGCAGCTCGGCGCGGCCGGGGGCGCGGGTGCCGGCGGGGGTGAGGGCGCGGGCCTGGGCGCGCAGCTGGCGGCGGCGGTTCCAGCCGAGCTTGATGTCCTCGTACTTGCGGTAGCCGCTGGTGCCGGTGGCGGCGGCGAGCTGGTCCAGGTCGTGCTCGTAGACCTCGGTGCGCAGGGTCGCGGAGGTGGCGTGGACGCGCTGGAGCAGGTTGAGCAGGGTGGTGAGGCCGGCGAGGGTGTCGGGGATGCGCAGGCCGGCCTTGTCGGCGATGGCGTTGGCTGCCTTGCCGACGGCGCGGGTGTCGCGGCTGCGGAGTTCGGCGAGGACGGTGGACGCGGCGCGGGCGTCCTCGGGGCCGGTGAGGGTTTCGGCGGCTTCCAGCCAGGGGTTGGTCTCGTGGTTGAGCGCGAAGCCGCCCTGGTCGGCGAACCGGCCGAGCTCCTCACGGGTGCTCTGGCGGGTCTCGCCGTCCGTCGCGGACGCGGTCTCGGACGCGGCGTCGTCGGCGTCGTTCAGGGTGCGCACAGTCATGTGAAGTCCGGTTCGTGGCGTGTGGCGGGCAGGGGTGCGGGTGGGGTGGTTGCGGCGGCGGTGGCGTCGCGGTAGGCCAGAATACGGGTGCGCGTTCGACGCTTGCAGCACCTGACCCCGTGAATTGCCGGGCCGCGCCGGTCCGGTGGCGTCGGGCCGGGGCCCGGTCGCGTGGTCCGTACGGTAGGGAGCGCCACCGACAGTACGCCTTTCCCGGTCGGCGGGCGGGGGCCGGGGCGGGTCACCGGTGGGCTCCTGGGACGAGTCGGTGCAGTTCGGCGAGGCCGACGGGCCGCTGGTAGTCGCGCAGGGGGCTGCGGTGCCACCAGGCGCCGGTGTCGCGGAGTTCGGGGCCGGTAGTGAAGCGGTAGCGGTAGAGGCGGGCCCTGATCAGGGCGGGCGGGGTGCCGGGGAACGGGTTGTGGCGCAGCAGGCGCAGGGTGTCCTGGTCGTTGACGAGGAGGCGGGCGAGCAGCGGCAGGAACCAGGTGCGGGCGTAGGCCGGGGAGATCGCGGCGAACCACATCAGCCAGTCCAGGCGGAGGTGGTAGGGCGCGAACTGCCGTGGCAGTCGCCGGAGTTCGCCGGGTTTGCCGTGGAACTCGTACTCGCACCAGCCGTGCACGCCTTCTGCGTCCCGGGTGCCTTCGAGGACGATCTCGTACCGCACCCGGTTGACGGATCCGAACGCGCCGTAGGTGTTGACGAGGTGCAGCGGGTCGAAGGAGCGGTTCATCTGCTGCCGGGGGGAGAGCAGGTTGCGCACGGGTTGCCAGGAGCGGGCCGCCACCAGCAGCGTGTAGGCGGCCACCAGGCCCTGGTACCAGGCGGGTTGGGCGGGGTAGTGCGGGTCGGGGGCGATCGGCAGGACGCGGCGCAGGGTGCCGGTGTCGAGGGTGCCGAGGGCGGGGGCGACGGTGAGCCAGTTCAGCCAGGCGAAGTTGCCGGAGGCGATCAGCCAGAGCTGGGTGGCGATCATCAGCAGGGCGGCGTCGGAGGCGATCGGCTGCGGGAGGAACAGGCCGAAGGGGACGACGAGTTGGACGAAGTGGTTGGCTGCGGCCTCGGCCTTGTGCAGGGGTCGGGGCAGGTGGTGGAAGAACCAGCTGAGCGGGCCGGGCATGGGCTGGGTCTCGTGGTGGTGGTAGAGGCAGGTGAGCTTGCGCCAGCATTCGTCGCCGCGCCATTTGATCAGTCCGGCGCCGAATTCGACGCGGAACAGCAGCCAGCGCAGCAGCCACATGCCGAGCAGGGGTGGCGCGGTGGAGGCGTTGCCGAGGAACACGCCGAGTGCGCCGGCTTCGAGCAGCAGGGATTCCCACCCGAAGGCGTACCAGGTCTGCCCGACGTTGACGATCGACAGGTAGAGCGCCCAGACGATCACCCACAGGGCCATAGCGAAGCCGAGCGGCACCGCGTTCGCGGCTCCGGCGAGCAGTGCGGCGGCGAGGGCGGTGCCGGTCCAGGCGACGGTGGCGTAGAGGCGGTCGCTGTAGTGCCAGTGGAACAGGCTGGGGGCGTGGCGCAGCGGGACGCGGGCGACGAAGCGCGGGATCGGGAGCAGGCCGCGGCTGCCGAGCAGGGGGCGGAACTGGCGTGCGGCGGCGAGGAATCCGCACAGGTAGACGAGGGCGAGCAGGCGCAGGAACAGCTCGCGGGCGAGCCGGTACTCGGGTGCGGCGAACCATGCCATGCGGCCGCTCCTCGGGTCGGCTGCGCTCGGCCGTCCCCATGCCTACCAGGTGTGGCGGCCGGGGTGGGGCCGGTTGGGGGTGCGGTGGTGCGCCGGTTCATCCGGTCGGCCCTGCCCGGCGTGCGGGTTCGGGGTTCTGCCCGTATCGGCTGCTGAAACCCTCTGTTGGGGCGCGGGCGGAGTGTGGTGTCATTCCGCCGGACCCCTGTCAGGAGTATCAGAAGGAGACGCCCATGTCCGCGCCCTCTCCGCAGCCCGCCGCCGACCCCGACTGCCCATCCCCCGGCTCCTCCCCCGGCTCGCCCGCCGACGGCTCGCCCGCCGCCGGTTCGCCCCGTTCGGCCGCCGGCCCGGCGGGGCTGGGGGCGGCGGTCTGGGCGGCGCTCGGCATCGTGTACGTGGTGTGGGGATCGACCTATCTGGCGATCCGGGTGGTGGTGGAGACCATGCCGCCGCTGCTGTCGGGCGCGCTGCGGTTCGCGGCGGCCGCGGTGCTGCTGGCGGCGGGTCTGGCGGCCCGCCGGGGGATCGGCGTGCTGCGCGTGACGTGGCGTCAATTCGCTTCCGCCGCACTGGTGGGCGTGCTGCTGCTGTGCGGCGGTAACGGCATGGTGGTGCTGGCGGAGCGGACCGTCCCGTCGGGGCTGGCGGCGCTGATGGTGGCGAGCGTGCCGCTGTGGGTGGTGCTGCTGCGCCGGGCGTTCGGCACCAGGACCGGCCCGGCCACGCTGGCGGGCGTGCTGCTCGGCCTGGTGGGCCTGGCGGTGCTGACCGCGCCGGGCCTGACCGGCGAGGTGGGACTGTCGGGGCTGCTGCTGGTGGTGGCCGCCGCACTGGTGTGGGCGCTGGGCTCGGTGCTGGCGGGCCGGCTGCCGATGCCGGCCGACCCGTTCGTGGCGAGCGTGTACGAGATGGCGGCGGGCGCGGTGGGTGCGCTCGCGCTGGCGTTCCTGCGGGGCGAGCCGGGCGAGTTCGACCCGGCGGCGGTGTCCACCGCGTCCTGGGTGGGGCTGGGGTACCTGGTGCTGTTCGGCTCGATCGTCGCGTTCACGTCTTATGCCTGGCTGCTTCAGCGCGCGCCGCTGCCGCTGGTCGCCACCTACGCGTACGTCAACCCGGTGGTGGCGGTGTTCCTCGGGTGGCTGTTCCTCTCCGAGGCCCTGACCTGGCCGATCCTGCTCGGCGGCGCGATAGTCGTCGGCGGGGTGTTCCTGGTGGCCCGCAACGAGCGCTGAACGCTCCGCAGACCAACCTTCCGGTCGGCCTTCAAGAAGGTAACGACTTGGCCCTACCGCCCTGACCAGTGGTTTACTTCTTGACGACACATGACGGGTGGGCTTGACTCCCCTTCACTCTCGCCGCAAGGACGCGGCGCTGTCAGGGAGGCACCACCCACCATGAATTCGATGACGCGTCGACTCGTCATCGGCACGGCCGCCGTGTCGATGACGCTGTCGCTCGCCGCCTGCGGAAGCGACAAACCCTCGTCGTCGGGCAACCAGGCGATCGGCCTGCTGCTGCCCGAGCGCGCTTCCTCCACCCGGTACGAGGCGTTCGACAAGCCACTGATCGAGGCCCAGGTCAGCGGCCTGTGCACCAAGTGCACCATCGACTACGCCAACGCCGACGGCGACGAGAAGGCGCAGAAGCAGCAGTTCGACGCGCTGCTCGCCCGCGGCGTCAAGGTGATCCTGCTCGACCCGGTGAACGCCGCCGTCACCGCCCCGTGGGTGGACGAGGCCACCCGGAAGGGCACCAAGGTCATCGCGTACGACCGGCTGGCCGCCGGCAACGTCGCCGCGTACATCTCCTTCGACAACAAGCGCACCGGCGAACTCCAGGGCCAGGCCCTGCTGGAAGCGCTCGGCAACAAGGCGGCCGGCGCCGAGATCGTGATGATCAACGGCGCGGAGACCGACCCGAACGCCGCCGACTTCAAGGCCGGCGCGCACCACGCGCTGGACGGCAAGGTCAAGCGGATCGCCTACGAGCAGTCCGGCGAGTGGAAGCCCGAGGTGGCCGCCGCCAAGGTCAACGAGGCGATCAACAGGCTCGGCAAGAACGGCTTCCAGGCCGTCTACTCCGCCAACGACGGCATGGCCGGCGCGATCATCGACGAGCTGCGCAAGGCCGGGCGGGGCGACGTCCCGGTCGGCGGTCAGGACGCCTCGCTGGACGCCGTGCGACGGATCCTCACCGGCGAGCAGGCCTACACCATCTACAAGCCGTACCTGCCGGAGGCCGAGGCCGCCGCCAACATGGCGGTCTACCTGGTCAAGGGCATCGACGTCACCTCGGTGGCCTCCACGATCACCGAATCGGGCGGCGCCCAGATCCCGTCCAGGCTGCTCAGCCCGGTGGTCGTCACCAAGGCGCGGGTCGCCGAGACCATCGTCGCGGCCGGACTGTACAAGGCCGAGGAGATCTGCACCCCGCAGTTCGCGCAGGCCTGCCGGTCCGCGAACATCCCCGGCAACTACTGACCGGGACGGGCCGCGCATACGTCCAGTGCGGTGGCGTCGCGCGGCCCGCTCCCCCCGTCGGCTGTCGGGGAGGCGCCCCCGGGGTGGCGGGCAGATCACAGGACGGTGGCGAACCGGAGGCCCGGTACCCAAGCGTCCGTTCGCCGTGGTCCACTTGGCATCTTGCCGAGCGAGGGGAGCGAGCGACATGAACCTGGACCTTGATTTCCAGACCGACTACTTCCGGGCCGCCGACGACACGGCGGTGCGGACGGTGATGGCCGACAAGACGGCCAAGCCCGCCGAGTCGTTCGAATCCGTACGGGCCAAGCGGGTCGACCCGACCACGGTGCTGCGCCGGCTGGTGGCCGCCATTGACGCCAAGGAGTTCGAGCCCGGCGGCGCCCCCGACCGCTCGATCTGGCCGACCGGGCCGCAGCCCTGGACGACGGGGGACGACGAGGCGGTCACCGAGGTCGACCAGGAGGACCCCTGGATGACCGGGCCCTGGGTAGTGGAACTCTCCGACGAGACCCGCGACGCCCTCGCCACCATCGAACGCAAGCGGCTGCCCGAACTCGCCGCCCGCTGGGCCCGCGCCGAGGAGCTCCGGCCCGTCCCGGCCGCCGAACTCGTCCAGCTGATCCACCGCCTGGGCGTCCTGGCCCGCCGCGCCAAGAAGGCCGAGCAGCACCTCTACTGCAGCCTCTCCGGCTGACCGCGTGTCCGACGACCTCGAATTCTTCCGCGCCCCGAGTGCCGCCGCCGTCCTCACCACCCTCGGCGGCGGCACCGCGCTGCCCACGTACGACGGCGTCACCGGGCCGGCCGACGTCCTTTGGCTGCTGGATCAACTGATCGACGCCGAGTCGGACGCCGATCTGATCACCGGGCTGGTCTGGCCGGAGATCGACCTGGCCGCCTGGGGCTGCTTCGTGTCGGCGGCCCCGAACTACACGGAAGACCCCTGGACGTTCGAGTTCACCCCGATCGTCCGTGACGCCCTGGCCACCGCGAGCCCGGCCGAGCTGGGCACGCTGCGCCCGCACGATCCCGACACTCCCGCCTCCGCCGTCGAACTCCTGCCCGCACTGGCCGAGTTGGCCCGCCGCGCAGTGGCCGGCGGCGAATGGCTGTACTACCGCTCGGGCACGGAGTCCTGACGGGCCGTCAGGCCGGCCCGGCGAACGCGGCGCGGGCCAGCCGCTCGGCACCCGCGCGCAGCCGCTGCTCGCCGAGCCCGGGCAGCAGCGCCGTGACGTGTTCGGCGGCCAGCGCCGCCGGCAGGGCGTGCGCGGTGTGCTCCGGAGCCGGGGTGCCCGCCAACAGCACCGTCAGGTGGCGGTGCCAGAACCGGTACGCGCCGATCCGGTAGCGGGCGCCGGGCGCGGCGGTCTCCGACATCCGCACCAGCGCCAGGTGCGGCAGCAGGTAGTCCAGGTACGCCGCCACGAACGCGACCGCCCGCTCCGGCGCCATCGTCACCTAGAAACCGCCTGACACCGCCTGACACCGTCCGACGGCGGGGCCGCACCCGGCCCCCGCCGTTCGCCCTGTCCCGAGACCTCAGTGCGCGAACTCCAGCAGGGCGATCCCGGTCAGGACGGTCGCGCTGGCGGCCAGCCGGAGGGTGCCGAGGCGTTCACGCAGGACGAGGGTGCCGATCAGGGCGGCGATCACGATCGAGGTCTCCCGCAGGGCGGCGATGGTGGGCAGGTCGCCGACGGTCTGCGCCCACACCACCAGGCCGTACGCGGTGAGCGACATCAGGCCGCCGGCCAGCGCGGCGGTGCGGCCCTCGCGCAGCGCGGGCCGCAGGGTGCGGCCGCGGACGGCGAGGACGGCGGCGAGGACGGCCAGCCCCTGGAGGAGGAACATCCAGGCGATGTAGCCGCCGGTGGAGGCCGCGGCCCGCACCCCGCTCCCGTCCACCACGGTGTAGCCGGCGATCAGGACGCCGGTGCCGAGCGCGGCGGCCAGCGCCGGCAGCTGTTCGCGGCGCGGCCACCCGCCGACCAGCGCGAGCCCGGCCAGGCCGAGCGAGATCACCGCGACGGCGACCACCTGCCCGGCCGGCATCGGGTGGTGCAGCACGGTGGCGGCGAGCAGCGCGACCACCGCCGGGGAGGTGCCGCGGGCGATCGGGTACATCTGGCCGAAGTCGCCGAGCCGGTAGGCCCGGGCCAGCAGCAGCTGGTAGCCCACCTGAAGCGCTGTCGAGGCCAGCAGGTACGGCACGGCGCGGACCCCGGGCAGTGGCACGAACAGCGCGAAGAGCGCGCCGAACGCGACGAAGACCACGTTCATCAGCGCGACCCCGGCCAACCGGTCGCGTACTCCGTGCACCAGCGCATTCCACACCGCGTGCAGCAGCGCGGCCGCCAACACCACGAACGGCACGGCTTCCCGGCTCACCGGCGTCCCCCTCCCACAGCTCCCCATCGCCGACTTGTACAGACAACTTAGCGCGCGACGGCGGCCACCCGTCAACCGCCCCGGTGGCCCGCCCGGCCGGGGCCGGGCCAGACTGGACGGATGCCCGAACTCCCCGAAGTGCAGGCGCTCGCCGAGTGGATGACCACCGTCTGCGCGGGCCGCGTGCTGGAGCGCGTGGACGTGCTGTCGATCACCGCCCTGAAGACCTTCGACCCGCCGGTGCGGGCGCTCGCCGGGCGGGCCGTCAGCGGGGTCTCCCGGCACGGCAAGTTCCTCGACCTGGCCACCGACGGCGGCCCGCACCTGGTGGTGCACCTGGCCCGGGCCGGCTGGGTGCACCGGCGGGAGTCCTTCCCGGCCCGGCCGCCGAGCCGGCGCGGCCCACTCGCGCTGCGGCTGGTGCTGGACGACGGCAGCGGCTTCGACCTCACCGAGCAGGGCACCACCAAGCGCCTCGCCGCCTACGTGGTGACGGACCCTCGCGAGGTCCCCGGCATCGCCCGGCTCGGCACCGACGCGCTCGCCGTCACCCCCGAGCAGCTCGCCGCCCTCGCCGCCGGGGCCCGGCACCGGCTGAAGACCTTCCTCACCGACCAGAGCGTGCTGGCCGGGATCGGCAACGCCTACTCCGACGAGATCCTGCACACCGCCAAGCTCTCCCCGTACGCGCTGGCGTCCTCGCTCGACGCCGGGCAACTGGCCCGGCTGCACGCCGCCGTCGGACGCGAACTGGGCGGCGCGCTGGAGCAGTTGCGGGCGGCGCCGGCCGGCGGGCTGAAGTCCGAGAAGAAGGCCCACCTGGCGGTGCACGGCCGGGCGGGCGAGAGCTGCCCGGTGTGCGGGGACACGGTGCGCTCGGTGAACTTCGCCGACTCCTCGCTCCAGTACTGCCCGACCTGTCAGACCGGCGGCCGGGTGCTGGCCGACCGGCGACTGTCCCGGTTGCTCAAGTGAGACCCCCGCATTCATGGACCGGGATGATCGAAGCTGCTCGAACATGGCTATGATCAAGCACTTTCAGTCATCCAAGACTTCACGGGGCGTCCCTCATGATCCTCACCGTCACACCGAACCCGGCGTTGGACGTCACCTACTCCGTCCCCCACGTCCGCCCGTACACCAGCCACCGGGTCACCGGCATGGCCACCCAGGCGGGCGGCAAGGGCGTCAACGTGGCCCGGGTGCTCACCGCGCTCGGCCACCCGGCCCGCTGCGTGCTGCCGCTCGGCGGCCCCACCGGCGAGGCCGTGCGCGCCGAACTCGCCGCCGCCGGCCTCGAGCACGCCGCCGTCCCGGTGGCCGGCGACACCCGCCGCACCGTCGCCGTGGTCGACACCGCCGACGCCACCATGTTCAACGAGCCCGGCCCGGAGCTCGCCGGCGCCGAGTGGGACGCCCTGCTCGCCGAGACCGAACGGCACCTCCCGCAGGCCGCCGTCCTGGTCCTCTCCGGCAGCCTCCCGCCCGGCGCCCCCGCCGACGGCTACGCCCAACTCGTCACGCTGGGACGGGGGTTCGGCATCCCCGTGGTGCTCGACGCGGACGGCCCCGCGCTGCTCGCCGCACTGCCCGCCCGGCCCACCGCGATCAAGCCGAACGCCGCCGAACTCACCGCCGCCACCGGCCTGCCCGACCCGCACGACGCCGCCCGCACCCTGCTCCGCCGCGGCGCCGAGTCCGTCCTCGCCTCGCTCGGCCCCGACGGCCTGCTCGCCGTCGACGCCCACGGCGCGTGGCGCTGCGCCCCGTCCGCCCCCGTCACCGGCAACCCCACCGGCGCCGGGGACTCCGCCGTCGCCGCCCTCGCCGCCGGACTGTCCGGCCACGCCGGCTGGTCCGCGATCCTCCCCGACGCGGTGGCACTGTCCGCCGCCACCGTCCTGCACCCCCGGGCCGGCCGTTTCGACGACGCCGCCTACCGCCGCCTGCGCCACTCGCTGACCGCCACCCGCCTCGGCGCGGGGGTCTCCCCCTTCACCTGGTAACCACCTTCTCCCGCCCGAATATTGACGGGAAATCCGGCACGGCAGGCCCTACCCTGACCACCATGCCCGCCGGAAAGACCTCCTACGTCTGCCTGCCCTGCCGCGCCTCCTACAAGCAGCCCTACCGGGACATGCACGAGCGGCACGACCGCCGCTGCCCGCGCTGCGCCGAGCCGATGATCCACGTGGGCTCCGCCTTCGCCGCACCCCGACGGCGCGACACCGCCGCCTGGCGGACCCTGTCGGTCCTGCTGCACGCCGGCATCCGCTTCCACAAGGGCTGCTGCGGCGGCCCCGGCTACCGCCCGCGCACCCTCGTCGAGGTGCGCGAGCGGATGACCCACGCCCGACGTACGGGCGAGCCCTTCGCGAAGGCTCTGGTGCGTCCCGAACTTCCGTAGGCATGGGCATCGCGGCGATGGGCGTCGTGGTGCTGGCCGCGGCGGCGGTGCAGCGGCTGTCCGGGGTGGGGTTCGCGCTGATCGCCGCGCCGGTGCTGGTGCTGGTCCTCGGGCCGGCGGGCGGGGTGGGGCTGTCGAACTGCGCGTCAGGGGCGATCAGCGTGCTCGGGCTGGCCGCCGGGTGGCGCGGGGTGCGACCCGGACGGATGGTGCCGCTGGTCCTGGCGGCCGCGCTCACCGTGCCGCTCGGGGCCCGGCTGGCGGCGGCCGCGCCCGAGGCGGTGCTGCTGGTGGCGATCGGTCTGGTGGTGAGCGCGGCGTCGGTGATGGTGATGCTCGGCGTGCGGGCGGCGGCGCTGCGCGGGGTGCCGGGCGCGGTCGCGGCGGGCGCCGCCGGCGGGCTGCTGAACGCGGCGGCGGGTGTCGGCGGGCCGGCGGTGTCGCTGTACGCGGCGAACTGCGGCTGGTCGGCCCGCGAGTTCCTCCCCAACGCCCAGTTCTTCGGCCTCGCCGTGAACGCGATGTCCCTCACCGCGAAGGGCGTGCCCGCGCTGTCGGGCGCGCAGTGGACGGTCGCCGCGGGCGCCGTCGCCGCCGTCAGTGCCGTCGGCCACCTGCTGTCCGGCCGCGTCCCGGACCGCCCCCTCCGGCATCTGGTCCTCGGTCTGGCCCTGGCCGGCGGCCTGCTCACGCTGGCCAAGGGCCTGGCCGCGGGCCTCTGACGGCAACACGGCGTGACGCACGTTCACCCTTCCGATGGATTGGGCCGAATGGTTCGGGCACGTACATTGACTGCACCGGGACGTTCCCCCGAACGGGCGCATTCACCGTCCCGACGACCACGGCCATCCACCTGCCCGCCCACGCGGAACCGACGCATGCCCGTCGGCGCGAAGAGATTCTCGGGAGGAACCATGAACGCAGCCGCCAACTGGGACGACATCCTGGTCCGGGACAACTTCCAGGACATGGGACAGACGCCCACCGCCGACCCGGTCTGGGAGTCGCCGGACATCATCCCCTTCGGGAGCGACATCCTCGACTTCGACCTGCTGGAGTCCAGCTATCCCGGCCCCGACCTCGGGATTCGCCATCCGATCGTGCAGGGCAGGCTCAACCGCATCTACGTCCGCGGAAAGAACCTGCGAGCCAACTGCCCCAGCTCCGGCAACGTCAGGCTCTACTTCGCCCCCGGCGGACTGCTCCTGGACCCGCGGGCCTGGACGCCGATCAACGCGGAGGGCGGCGGCACCAGTGCGCCGTTCACCGTCCGCGGCGGCTCGCGGGAGATCCCACCCGGGCGGATCTGCGTCAGCAGGTCCGCCTTCCTCTTCCCGAGCGACACGCCGCCGGGCCACTACTGCACGATCACCACCGTGGACACCCCCGCCCACCCGATGTCCGCGACCCTGCCCACGTTCAGCTCGATCGTCGACTACCTGAACTGGGTCAGGTACAACCCCAACGTCGGCTGGCGCAACATCGACGTGATCCCGTGCCGGCAGACCAACTACGTGCTCGCCAACCTGGCGATCTGCAACCTCAACAACTACCCGACGCGGTTCGTCTTCGGGGTCTCCGGCACCGACCTGCCGAACGGCACCGCGACCCTCTCCAACACCGACCAGCAGGCCCCGTTCAGCCTGACGGCGCAGATCTACTCGCCCGGCACCGACGAGGGGTACACCCGCTCGATCCTGCTGCCCGCCAACTACTCCGGCACCGTCACGGTGGTGATCCAGCTCGACCAGCCCCTGCCGTGCGACGCCCGGATCGTGCTGCGGGCCTACAACCCGGTGACCAACAACCCGGGGGTGCTGGAACGACGGCTCGCCGTCCCGCTCACCGGCGTGCCCGAACTCGAGGACGCCCTGTTCCTCGAACTCGGCGCGTACACCTTCGTCGCCGCGGACACCGGCCCCTGACGCAGCCGACCCCCAGTCAGAACCGGGCACCTCCCGACCACCTGACGCGGCATCATCAAATGTCACCCTCCGTGCAACGAAAAAGGCGCATGGTCACGGAGGGTAATGTGATGGAAACGCAAAGAGTCGGTATAGGTCTGTGATCAAAAAACCGACAGGACATGAACAACGCGTGAGAGCATGACCCCTCCGGGCACGCACCGTAGCCCGTGAACTGGGAGGATGCTCGATCCATGGCGCAGACTGACGGCGTGTCGGCCGGACCGAAGACCGACGCTGCCGCCGCACCGGGCCGGCGGCCGAAGCCGCGTCGCCGAGGCCGGCGGGTCCTGCTGATCGGCGGCGGCGTGGTGCTCGCGCTCGGCCTGGCCGTCGGCGGGACGGGGCTGTGGATGTACCACCACCTGGAGGGCAACCTCGACACCGTCGACATCGACAAGGCGCTCGGCGAGGACCGCCCGGCCGTCCTGCCCACCGGCGCGCAGGACATCCTGGTGCTCGGCTCGGACTCCCGTGGCGGCGACAACGCCGAACTGGCGGGCGGCGACACCGGCGGCACCGCCCGTTCGGACACGGCGATGCTGGTGCACATACCGCAGGGCCGCGCCAACGCCACCGTGGTCAGCATCCCCCGCGACACCATGGTGGCCCGGCCGGCCTGCACCACCGCCGACGGCAAGCAGGTGCCCGCCGCGCCCCGGGTGATGTTCAACTCGGTGTACACCACGGCCGGTCCGGCCTGCGTGGTGAAGACCGTCGAGACCATCACCGGCCTGCGGATGAGCCACTACGTCGAGATCGACTTCGCCGGGTTCAAGGAACTCGTGGACGCGATGGGCGGCGTGGAGATCACCACCGACGTCGCGATCGACGACAAGTACAGCGGCCTGCACCTGCCGGCCGGCACCCACACCCTGGACGGCACCCAGGCGCTGGCCTTCGTCCGTACCCGGCACGGCATCGGCGACGGCAGCGACCTCGGCCGGATCGGCCTCCAGCAGAAGTTCCTGCTCTCCGTCCTCTCCCAGCTCCAGCGCAAGGGCACCCTCTCCAGCCCGACCAAGGCGTACGGCGTGGCGAACGCGGCCACCAAGGCGCTGACCACCGACACCGACCTCGGTTCGGTGAACGGCCTGCTCGACTTCGCGCAGAGCATGAAGGGCCTGCAGCCCGAGCGGATGAAGACCGTGATGCTCCCGGTGGTCACCGACCGGATCGACCACGACCGGGTGATCGCCGACGAGCCCCGCGCGCAGAAGCTCTGGCAGGCGCTGCGCGAGGACAAGCCCGTCCCGGCCGCCACCGGCTGACGGAGGAGCGGATCCGTGCTTGCCCACCCGCCGAGGCTGAGCGTCGTCGTCCCGTTCCAGGACGTCGAGATGTACCTCGCCGAATGCCTGGAGTCCATCGCCCGCCAGTCGTTCCGCGACTTCGAGGTGATCCTGGTGGACGACGGCTCGACCGACGCCTCCATCGCGATCGCGCAGAACATGTGCGCCCGGGACGCGCGTTTCCGGCTGATCCGGCAGGACGCGAACGGCCCGGGCCACGCCCGCAACACCGGTCTGCGCGCGCTCCACCCCGACGCCGAGTTCCTGGTGTTCGCCGACGGCGACGACGTGGTGCCCGAGCACGCCTACGAGACGCTGCTGCGCACCCTGGAGGAGTCCGGCTCGGACTTCGTCTCCGGCAACGTGCAGATGATGAACTCCACCAAGAAGTGGCAGTCGCCGCTACACAAGGGCCCGATGGAGGCCAACCGGCGCGGCACCCACATCACCAGGTTCGAGAAGCTGATCTACGACCGCACGGTGTGGAACAAGCTGTTCCGGCGCAGCTTCTGGGACTACTACTACATCGAGTTCCCCGAGGGGGTCCTGTACGAGGACTCCTGGGTCAACATGTTCGCCCACTTCCGGGCGGCCAAGGTCGACACCATCACGGACGTCGTCTACTACTGGCGCCGCCGCGAGGGCAACGCCGCGCCCTCCATCACCCAGCGCCACCACGAGATCGACAACCTGCGCGACCGGGTCTCCGCCGTGCTGTCCGTCAGCCGCTTCCTGGGCGGGCACCGCTCCAAGAGCTTCGCCGAGTCCAAGCGCAAGTACGACCTGGCCTGCCTCACCTCCGACCTGATGCTCCATCTGAAGGCACTGCCCGACGGCGACGAGGAGTACCAACTCTCCTTCATCCAGTGGACCAACGAGTTCCTGGACGAGGCCGGCGAGGACCTGATCGAGGAACTGCCCGCCGAGGCCAGGGTGAAGTGGCTGCTGGTGCGCCGCCGGCTGCTCCAGGAACTGCTCGACGTGGTCGAGTTCGAGCGGCGCGGCGGCCCGATGCCGGTCCAGCGCCGCTTCCGCCGCTACCTCAAGTACCCGCACCTGGGCGACCGGCGGGTCGGCATCGGCCGCAAGGCGTACCGGCTCGGCAAGGAGCTCTCGCTGCACGGCTCGATCGGTGAAGTCCGCTGGAACGGCGACCGGTTGGAGCTCTCCGGCAGCGCGTACATCCGCTTCGTGAACGTCCACAAGCGGCACATGTCGGTCAAGGCGCTGGCCCTGCGCAACACCAAGCAGGACCGGATGCTGCTGGTCCCCACCCGCACCGTCTACGCCCCGCAGGCCACCGAGCACTCCAACCAGAACCGTTACTGCTACGACTGGTCGGGCTTCAGCGCCGCCTTCGACACGAACCGGCTCAAGCAGAAGGGCCAGTGGGCCGAGGGCACCTGGGACGTCGCGGCCGGTGTGCTCAGCCGCGGCCTGTTCCGCTACCGCGGCCTGGACCGCGGCGGCGTCGGCAGTGCCGCCAACCCGCCCTACCGGTATGTCGACAAGAACACCCGGGTGCTGCCGCTGTTCGTGCAGAACCGGCTCAAGCTCCGGGTGGAGGTGGTCCGTTGCCGGATCACCGGGCACCGCATCACCGGCGAGCACCTCGAACTGCGCGGTGTCTACCTCGGCCCGACCGTCCCCGAGAGCGGCCAGCTGCGGCTGGTCAGCCTCGGCGGCGCCGGCCGCACCCAGGCTCCGGTCCGCTTCACCCCCGGCGGTGAGGGCTGGTGCACCTTCACCGTCCGCGTCCCGCTGCGCTCCCTGGTGCCCGCGCACCGCGCGAACGGCGCCGACGAGGCCGTTCCGCAGTCCTGGGACCTCGGCGCCAACGGCTGGAAGACCACCTTCCACGTCGCCGGGCGCAAGATGACGATGTATCCGGTGATGGCCGAGGACACCCCCGACGGCCACCACCGCCTCCCCGACAGCCTGCAGACCGCGGACGGCGACCGCGAACTCGTCGTCCACCGCAACGGCTCCGGCTACCTGGTGCTGTTCGAACGCGCCACCCTCCCGCTGGTCACCCGGTACGCCTGGGAGGACGACGGCACCCTGGAGATCGTCGGCCGCTACCCGGCCCTGCACCTGGTCCCCGCCGAACTGCGCCACCAGGTCCACCTGGTGCTGCGCTCCCGCGCCCAGGGCACCGAACGCGTCGTCCCGCTCGACCTGATCGACGACTATTTCCGGGCCCGCTTCGCCCCCGCCCGGATCCGCACCCTGGCCGGCACCGTCCCGCTCTCCGCCGGCCGCTGGGACCTCTACCTGCGCCGCCAGGACCCCGCCCGCACCGCACCCGCCGACCGGCTGCCCGACCTGATGCTCAAGCTGGAGCAGGACGCCATCCCCGGCCTCCCGCAGGCCGTCGAGAGCGACGGGCGCGGCTACGAACTCCAGGCCGAGAGCTACGACCGGCTCTCGCTCCAGGTGCACTCCGCGATGCCCGACCACGCCCGCGGCCCCTACCGGCAGAAGCTGCTGCGCACCAAGGCGTACCCCGCCGCCCGCCAGCAGCCCGTCCGGCCCGCCGTGCTGTTCGACGCGTTCAAGGGCACCCAGTACTCCGACAGCCCGCGCGCCGTCCACGAGGAACTGGTGCGCCGCCAGGTCCCGTTGGAGCACCTGTGGGTGGTCAAGGACGACCAGGTGGACGTTCCCGCCACCGCCCGCGCCGTCCGCATGTGGTCGCCCGAGTGGTACGAGGCGCTCGCCACCAGCCGGTACATCGTCGCCAACAACCACCTGCCCGACTGGTTCCGCAAGCGCCCCGGCCAGGTCGTCGTGCAGACCTGGCACGGCACCCCGCTGAAGAAGATCGGCCACGACATCGAGGCCGTCCACTTCGCCGACAAGCGCTACCTGGAACGCCTCGCCACCGAGGTGGAGAACTGGGACCTGCTGGTCTCGCCGAACACCTTCTCCACCCCGATCCTGCGCCGCGCCTTCGGTTTCCCCGGCGAGATCGTCGAATGCGGCTACCCCCGCAACGACGTGCTGCGCCGCCCGGGCACCGAGCAGCGCGCCGCCGAGATCCGGCGGCGGATCGGCATCCCCGACGGCAAGCGGGTCGTGCTGTACGCCCCGACCTGGCGCGACGACCAGTACTACGCGCCCGGCCGGTACAAGCTCGACTTCCGGATCGACCTCGACGACGCCCGGGCCCGGCTCGGCGCGGACCACGTGCTGCTGGTCCGCCGCCACCCCAACGTGGTCGACCCGGTCCCCGGCGCCGGCGACGGGTTCGTCCACGACGTCTCCGACTACCCCGACATGGCCGACCTGTCGCTGATCACCGATGTGATGATCACCGACTACTCCTCGCTGATGTTCGACTTCGTCAACACCGGCCGGCCCATCCTGTTCTTCACCTACGACCTGGAGCACTACCGCGACACCCTGCGCGGCTTCTACTTCGACTTCGAGACCAGCGCCCCCGGGCCGCTGCTCGCCGAGTCCACCCAGCTGATCACCGCGATCCGCTACGCCGACGGGGTGCACGCCCGCTACGCCGAGCGCTACCGGCGCTTCCAGCAGGCCTTCTGCGACCTGGACGACGGGTACGCCTCGGTCCGCCTGGCGGACCGGATCCTGGTCGCGGGCGGCGACCTGGCGGAGCCGCCGCAGAACGTGTCGGCACCCTCGTCCCGCTCGCTCGGCAGCACCCAGCCGGGCTCCCGTTCCTTCCGCGACCTCGACGAGGTCACGGCGGCGGCGGTGGAGCCGCCACGCGACCTCCAGGCAGAACTGCGCAGACGATTGGACCCGGCAAATGGCTGATCAGGCCAAGCACACCCGCCGCATCTTCACCGGTGTGGACACCACGGGCGCCGTCCCGATCGAGTATCGCTTCTCGCACGCCCGCAACGGCAACCGGCACCTGGTCGTGGTGTTCGCCAACTTCACCGCACCGGACGAGTACGGCTGGGGCAACGGCGTCCTGGACAAGGTGCGCGGCAACATCCTGTGGATCCGCGACTCCTTCGAGGGCGCCAACAGCTACTACCTGTGCAAGCGGATGGACTTCTCGCTGGAGCAGTCCGTCGCCGGGGTGATCACCCGGGTGATGCATTCGCTGCACCTGACGCCGCAGGACGTCACCGTCTTCGGCAGCTCCAAGGGGGGCAGCGCGGCGCTGTTCTACGGCCTCAAGTACGGCTTCGGCAACATCGTCGCCAGCGTGCCCCAGTTCAACATCGGCTCCTACGTGCTGGACGGCATCCCCAGCGCGGCCCGGCTGATGATGGGTGAGGTGACCGAGCAGAACGTCGCGGTCCTCGACGCCGTCCTGCCGAACCTGGTGATGGCCAGCCCCCACCGGAACGCCAACATCTACCTGATCACCTCCCCGCAGGACGAGCAGTACCTGCGACAGGTGCAGCCGTTCGTCCAGCTCTTCCAGGGCTACTCGAACTTCAACTTCATCTACAACGACTCGGTGCTGATCACCGGCCATGGCAAGGTGACGCTGCGGAACCTGCCCACCCTCATGGGCATCCTCAACCTGCTGGTGGACGGCGTGGTCCCGCGGATCGGCCTGATCACCAACGGCGGCGAGGTTCCGGAGCCCGACCTCGCCGCGATCGAGCAGTTCCTCAAGGACACCTCGCAGGTCAGGGGCGATTCCTTCCCCCGCCCGGTGATCACCTCTCCTCCGGCGGAGGCGGTGCTCCCGCCGAACGGCGTGGCCATCACCGGCTTCGCGCCGGGCGGCGTGCGGGTCAGCATCTGGGAGAACGGCAAGTACGTCGCCTCGGCCCCGGTCGCCGCCGACGGCAGCTGGTCCTGGCAGGCCGACCGGGCCTTCACCGCGGGCCGGCACCTGCTCCGCGTGTTCGCCGCCGACGCCAGCAACATCCAGAGCGAACGCTCCGACGTGGTGTTCACCATCGACGGACAGGCCCCCCGCACCCAGCACACCATCGCCGAGGCGGCGCCACCGCTGCCCGCGCCGGTGGTCACCGAACCGGTGGACAACAGCTACGTCCCCGGCCCGGTCGTCCGGCTGAGCGGCCACGCGCCCGGCGCGGTCCGGGTCGACCTCGCCATCGGGGAGCACGCGCTGGGCAGCGCCCCGGTCGAGGACGGCTTGTGGACCTGGCAGCCCGAGTGGGGGTGGCGCGGCGGCGGGCACACCGTCGAGGTCCGGGCGGCCTACGCCGACGGCCGGGTGTCGAGCCCCGGGCAGGTCGGCTTCGTGGTGGCCGGTGCGCTGGCCCGCAACCCCACGCTCCTGCAGCGCTACGGCGGCTGACGCCCCGTCAGAGGGCGGCGGCGACGGTGATCAGCTCCGCCTGGTGGTCGGAGAAGCCGGTGTCCAGCCGGGAGCAGCCGTGCCGGGGCAGCGCGGTGAACAGGTAGTCCAGCTTGAACCCGTTCTCGTGGGTGGGCGCGAAGCCCGTGCGCTGGTCCGGCGACTGCTGGGCGCACTCCTGGACGGTGTCGAAGTAGCCGGCCGGCCAGATCCAGGCGTCCTTGTTGTTCGGGCCGGGCGGCGAGGAGTTGAAGTCGCCGCCGAACACCGAACCGCCCGTCCCGGCCGCCTTGAGCAGTGCCGACAGCTGGTCGTCGCGGAGTTCGGCGGCGCGGTCGGACCGGTCGGCGGGGGGCAGCGAGAGGTGCGCGACGCAGAGCCTCGGGCCGCTGCCGGCCGTCGCGCACAGGATGCCGCGGCGCAGGCCTTTTTCGGGCTGGGGGGCGGAGACCGGGGCGATGTCCGTCAGCGGGGCGGCCGCCAGGATGCCGATGCCGGCGTCGCCGCGTCCGCCGCCGCAGTCCACGGGCGTGGTCGCGCCCGCCTCGTCCGCCTGTTCGTACGGCTGGAAGGCGAGCTGCCAGGCGGCGCCGAGCCCGGCCCGGGCCTGGTCCAGGTCGCCCCGGCAGGCCTCCTGCACCAGGATCGCCCGGGCCCCGTGGTCCTGCGCCATCGAGCGCATCACCTTGATCTTCTGGTCGCCGCCGCCGTACTTGCCGCAGCCCCAGACGGTCTCCCCGCACATGTTCCAGGTCGCCACCGTCAGCCGGGGCCCGTCCGGCCCGCCTTCGCCGGCCATCGCCTCGGCCTCGTGCCGCACGGCGGGTATCAGCCCGAGCAGCAGCACCCCCGCCGCCGCACCCAGCAGCGTCCGCAGGCGGCGCCGCGGGGGCGGCCCCGGGAGACTTGCGTAGGTGGGCGGCACGACAGATCCCCCGGGCGTTGAACGGTGCAGGCGACCAGCATAACTTTGCCCCCGAACCACTCCGCCGCCCGGACCTGCGCTACCCGGTGACGGAGACCAGGGTGAGCAGCCCGCAGACCGTCAGGTTGATCCACTTGTGGGTGACGGTCACGGCGACGAACTCGCGGATGGTGGCGCTCGGCCAGAAGTAGGCGGCGGTCGGGGAGCCGGCGACCTGGCCGTTGACCGATTCCTGGCGGGCCAGGATGGCGGCGCGGAAGGCGTGGAAGTTGTTGGTGACCACGATGCAGCGGTAGTCGGGGTTCGCGGCGGTCATCAGCTCGCGGGAGAAGCGGAGGTTCTCCTCGGTGGTGCGGGAGCGGTCCTCCAGGACGATCCGGTCGGCGGGGAAGCCGCGTTCGGTGAGGTAGGCGGCCATCGCGTGGGACTCGGGCAGCTTCTCGTCGGGGCCCTGGCCGCCGGAGGTGATCAGCAGCGGCGGGCGGCCGTTCGCGGCCTGGCGCTCGTACAGGGCGCGGCCGCGTTCGAGGCGGCTGGCGAGCAGCGGCGGGACGCGGGTGCCGCCGATCAGTCCGGAGCCGAGGACCACGACGTAGTCGACGTCCTGGCGCGGGATCAGCCGGCCGTACAGGTAGGCGTAGCCGATGAAGCAGAGGAAGAGGAAGGAGAAGTAGCTGGCGAGCAGGAAGGTGGTGCGGGCGATCACCGCCAGCACGGGCGAGTCGGCCTGGGTGGCGGCGATCAGCAGGGCGACGACCACCAGGATGCCGAGGCCGCAGAGCAGCGAGAGCAGGTTGCCGAGGCGGCGGCCTTCCTTGCGGAGCATCTTGAAGCCGTTGGCGATCAGCAGCCCGGAGAGCACCAGGACGCCGAGGGCGGGGGCGAGGACGACCGCGATCACGACCGTTTCCGCGAGCACGGAGTCGGTCCGGCCGAGGGTGGCGAGCAGCGCGAACGCCAGGAAGGTGAGGGCGAGTCCGAGGTACACGGCATTGCTGAAGCGGCGGCGGTCGCGCCGTACGCCGAGGGCGGTCAGCAGCAGGAAGAAGATCGCGGGGGCGTACAGGAGCATGGGGGCCAGCTTAGAGAACGGCGCCGCCGGGTCGGCCTGACGCCCTGTGAGGCCGGGGGCACCGATCCGACGAACACCGAGGTGACGTGACGGCGGTTCAGGCGCGCGAGCCGGTCGGCACGCCGCTCTGCGGGAACCCTTCGGCTAGGTCCTCGACGATCATGCGCTTGGCGATCGCGTCGGCGGCGGCCCGCAGTTCGGCGCTGCGGGGGCGGCCGCGGTCCTGCTCCAGGCGTTGGCACAGCCACTGGGACCAGGCGTGGCCGATGGTCTGGGCCTCCCGCTCACCGGCCTCGGTGTGCGCGTAGAAGCCGCCGTGGACGTCCAGGAAGCCTTCGGTGACCATCCGGTCGAACACCGGCCGGAGGACCTCCGGGGGGATCCGGCGGCGCCCGGCGATCAGGTTGAGGGTGGCGTGGCCGACGCTGCGGGTGAACAGGTCGACCTGCATGACGGCCCAGGCGCCGGCCATGTCGAGCCGGGTGCCGGAGGAGCCGACGACCTGCCGGGCGGTGTCCAGTCCGACGCCGGCGAGGAGTTTGGCGACGGAGAGTTCGAGCAGCTTGGCGGAGTCCCCGGAGGACGGCTGCGCGAAGCCCTCGCCCATGTCGGTGCAGGTGGCGCGGGCCGAGTCGCGCAGTTCGACCTGCTTGAGGAAGAGCGCGACCACGAAGCCGAGCAGCGCGACCGGCACCGTCCACAGGAACACGGTGTGCAGCGAGTCGGCGTAGGCCCGGATGACCGGTTCGGCCGCGCCGGGCGGCAGCCCCTGGACGCCGTGCGGGCTCTGTGCGCGGACGGCGAGCTGTTCGGGGCTCTCGCCGGTGGCCCGGGCGGCCGCGGCGACGCCGTTGGCCAGGTTGGTCCGCAGCGCGTTGGTGTAGATGGTGCCGAACACGGCGGTGCCGAACGAGGAGCCGAGGGTGCGGAAGAAGGTGACGCCGGAGGTGGAGGTGCCGAGGTCGGCGTAGTCGACGGTGTTCTGCACGGCGATGGTGAGCACCTGCATGCACAGGCCGATGCCGGTGCCGAGCACGAACATGTAGAGGCTGGCCAGCCAGGCGCTGGTGCCTGCGTTGAGCAGCGAGAGCAGGTACAGGCCGAGCGCCATCACCAGCGATCCGACGATCGGGAAGATCCGGTACTGGCCGGTCTTGGACACCGTGTTGCCGCTGAAGATCGACGCGATCAGCAGGCCGAGCACCAGCGGCAGGGTCCGCACGCCGGAGACGGTCGCCGAGTCGCCGTCCACGTACTGCAGGAAGGTCGGCAGGAAGGTCATCGCGCCGAGCATGGCGAAGCCGACGATGAAGCTGAGCACCGAGCAGACCGTGAACACCGGGTTGCGGAACAGCCGCATCGGCAGGGTGGGTTCGGCGGCGCGGGTCTCCACCCAGCAGAACAGGCCGAGCGCGACCACGCCGCCGACGAACAGGCCGATGATGACGGGCGAGCTCCACGCGTACTCGTTGCCGCCCCAACTGGTCGCCAGGATCAGGGAGCTGGCGCCGACCGCGACCAGCGCGATGCCCGCGTAGTCGATGACGGGGCGTGCGGCGGAGCGGACCACCGGGATGTTCCGGGCCGCCGCGATCACCACCAGGACGGCGATCGGCACGTTGACGTAGAACGCCCAGCGCCAGGACAGGTGGTCGGTGAACAGCCCGCCCAGCAGCGGTCCGATCACGGTGGCGACGCCGAACACCGCGCCGATCGCGCCCTGGTACTTGCCGCGTTCGCGCAGCGGGATGACGTCCGCGATCAGCGCCATCGAGGTGACCATCAGGCCGCCCGCGCCGACGCCCTGAACAGCCCGCCAGGCGATCAGCAGCGTCATGTTGGTGGCCAGGCCGCACAGGAACGAGCCGGTGATGAAGACGATCGCGGAGACCTGGAAGACCACCTTGCGGCCGAACAGGTCGCCGAACTTGCCGACCAGGGCGGTGGTGACGGTCTCCGCGAGCAGATAGGACGTCACCACCCAGGACATGTGCGCGGCGCCGCCGAGGTCCGCGACGATGGTGGGCAGCGCGGTGCCGACGATGGTCTGGTCGAGGGCGGCCAGCAGCATGCCGAGCACGATGGTGCCGAACACGACGTTCCGCTGCCGCCGGTCGAGGACGGGCGGGGCCGCCGCCTGGCTGGGCTCGCTGGTGGTGGTCACCGCGACATCGTCACACTTTGCCCACCGGTGTCCGTTTTCGACACCCCGCGCGACCTCGTCGTGCTCAACTGCCAATCGGCTGCCGATTATTCGACGGTGCGACAAGAACACCGGCCCACCGCGTTAGAGGGGCATGGACAGCACGACGACGATCGGGGCCGACGGCGGACCCCTCGAGTTCCGGGACTTCGCAGCCGCCCGCGGCCGCGACCTGGTACGCACCGCCTACCTGCTGACCGGTGGCGACGCCCACCTCGCCGAGGACCTCGCGCAGGAGGCGCTCGGCAAGCTCTACGGCAGCTGGCGGCGGGTCTCCCGGATGGCGAACCCCGCCGGATACGCCCGGACCGTCCTGGTCAACACCTTCCTCAGCCACCGGCGCCGGCGCAGCAGCCGCGAACACGTCACCGACACCTTCGCCGAATCCGCCGCACCCACCGCCGACCCCGCACTGCGCGTCACCCTGCTCCAGGCACTCGCCGAACTCCCGCAGCAGGACCGGGCCGTGCTCGTCCTGCGCTACTGGGAGGACCTCGGCGTCGAGGAGGCCGCCACCGCGCTGCGCCTCACCCCGAGCGCCGTCCGCTCCCGCGCCTCCCGCGCACTCAGCCGCCTGCGCACCCGGCTCGGCGGGCAGTTCGACGAGCTCGTCCGGCCCTGACGCTCCTTTCTTTCCGGAGCCGCCTGCTTCCTGGCCGGTTCCTCTCCCTGATGTTCCCTCCGCACCGTTCCCGGAGAATGCCGATGACTTCCGAAGAGGACTTCGCCCGCGCCCTGCGGGCCTCCGCCGCCACCGCCCCCGAACCGCCCACCGAGCTGTTCGCGCTGGCCGCCGAACGCCGAGGCCGCACCCGGGTGCGCCGCCGCCGGGCCGCCAGCGCCTCCGCGCTCGCCCTGGTCGCCGCCGCCGGCTGCGCGCTGGCCCTGCTGCCCGACCGCTCCCCCGCGCGTCCCGCACCAGCCGCCACGCCCGTCGGGGAGACGTTCATGACCGACACCCTGATCTCGCTGATGCCCGCCGACGGCCAGGTCAGCAAGGCCTCGGGAACCTCCCCCGACGAGCTGCGGCCTGCCCTCACCCCGATGGCCTGGCTCGACTACGACGACGGCAACGGTCCTGCCACGGTCCTGGTGACCACCGACCGACTGCCCACCCCGCTCAGTGACGGCGCCGCCGCCCTGCAGTGCCCCGACACCCTCGCCCAGCCGACCACCACCTGCCAACTCGCCACCCGCCCCGACGGCTCGCGCGTGGTCACCACCACGACCGCCCCGCGCTGGGAGGGCGACGACCGCGCCTGGACGGTGACATATGCCGCCCCCGACGGCCGGGTGGTCAGCGTCACCGAGATCGGCCTCGGCTTCACCGCCCACCCGGGCACCAAGCCGGCCCGCGAGCAACCGCCACTCACCCTGGAACGACTGCTGGCCATGGCCAGCTCCGACGCCTGGCGGCCGGCCTTCACCGTCCTGCCCGCCTCCACCGTGCCGCCCGCCGCGCCCGTCGGCGGCCCCGCCGTGCTCGCCGCCCTGCACACCGCGCTGCCCGCCGGGGCCACCTTCGACCCGGGCACGGGCGCGCAGAACACCCCGGGACGAGTGCACGGAACGGTCTCGTACCAGGGGCTCACCACCCCGGTGGTGGTCTCTGTCGAACACGGCTGGCAGCGGGGCTTCCCCGCCGACCCGGCCACCAGGTTCCGCAACACCCTCGGGTTCGCCGCGAGCATCAACCGGACCCCGGACGGAACCCTGACCTTCGTCCAGCGACACCTCGTCGACGGCCCCAACGGCCCCGCTCACGCCCGGAGCACCGAGCGGATCGCGGGCGCGCTGCTCCCCGACGACACCGTGGTCACCATCAAGATGTGGACGCACGGGTCCGACTACCAGGACGCAATCTCCGCCCCGGCACTCAGCGACGAACAGTTGGTCGCGCTGGTCGCCGCCCCGTCCTGGGCGCACGCCTGACGAGAGGTCCTGCCGGGGCGCGCCGTTTCCCGCGGCGGCGTGCCCCGGCCGTGATGCTGGGACGATGGACTGCCTGTTCTGCCGTGTCGTGGCCGGCGAGGTCACTGTCGAAACCGTCCTCGCCGACGACGTCGTCCACGCCTTCCTCGACCACCGGCCACTGTTCCCCGGCCACCTGCTGGTGATCCCGCGCCGCCACGTCCCCACCCTCACCGACCTCACCGACGCGGAGACCGGCCCCTACTACACCCGCGTCCGCCTGCTCACCGCCGCCGTCGAACGCGGCACGGCCGCCGCCGGCAGCTTCGTCGCGGCCAACAACCGGATCAGCCAGTCCGTCCCCCACCTGCACACCCACATCGTCCCCCGCAACCCCAAGGACGGCCTGCGCGGCTTCTTCTGGCCCCGCACCCACTACCGCGACGACGCTCACGCGGCGGAGACGGCGGCCCGCATCCGCAACGCCCTCTGACCTCACCCGCCCCGCCCCACCCACCCGAGCACCCCGCCGCCGTCCGAAACCACAACCCAGCGCTTCGCGCAGCCATAGGGCGGCGGGGAGCGCCACGCCGCACACGCAGGGCCGCACCGCTGCGCGGAAGACGGGCAACTCCCCCTACCGCCCGCCGGAGGCGCACTGCCACGCCCCCTCCACCTCGCCCCGAACCGCTGTGCGGAAGGCGCACAACTCCCCAACCCCCCACCCCGCCGGAGGCATGCCGTTACGCCTCTTCCGCGGTGCCCCGAACCGCCGTGCGGAAGGCGCACAACTCCCCAACCCCCCACCCCGCCGAAGGCGTGCCGTCACGGCTCTGCCGCAGTGCCCCGAACCGCCGTGCGGAAGGCGCACAACTCCCCAACCCCCCACCCCGCCGAAGGCGTGCCGTCACGGCTCTTCCGCAGTGCCCCGAACCGCCGTGCGGAAGGCGCACAACTCCCCAACCCCCCACCCCGCCGAAGGCACGCCATTACGGCTCTTCCGCAGTGCCCCGAACCGCCGTGCGGAAGGCGCACAACTCCCCAATCCCCCACCCCGCCGAAGGCACGCCGTTACGGCTCTTCCGCGGTCCCACGGACCGCTGTGCGGAAGGCGATGGGGGTGGTGCCGGTGCGTTGGTGGAAGAACTTGGCGAAGTTGGCGGCGTCGGCGAAGCCGAGGTGGTCGGCTATGCGGGCGGCGGGGGTGTCGCTGTGGGCGAGGAGGCGTTTGGCTTCGAGAACTACGCGGCGGTCGACGAATTCCTTGGCGCCGATGCCTGCGGCGGCGAGGGTGGCGCGGGAGAGGGTGCGGGGGGAGTAGCCGAGGGCTTTGGCGTAGTCCTCGACGCGGCGGGTGCGGGTGAAGTGGTGTTCGACGGCGTGGCGGAAGCGGCGGTAGGTCTCGCCGGGTTCGGCGGTCGCGCTGCCGCAGGGGGTGGCGGGGTTGGCGAGGCGCAGCAGGAGTGCGGCGAGCAAGTGGCGGAGCAGGGCGTGGTGGATGTCGGCGGGGAGGTCGGTGCCGGAGGCGTATTCGTGTTCGAGGTGGCGGAGCGCGTGCCGGAGGGCGTCGCGGGAGGTGCCGGTGGTGTGCAGGACGGCGGCGGCGAAGGGGTCGTCGAGGCGGGCGGCGGCGACTGTCGCGGGGTCGGGGAAGCCGGGTTCGAAGAGGACGAGGGTGCCGTCGGCGTCGTCGAGCTCGCCCCATTGCTGGACCTGTCCGGGCCGGACCCAGAGCCAGCTGCCGGGGTGGACGGCGTGTTCGGTGAAGTCGACGGTGTGGTGGAGGGTGCCGCTGTCGAGGGTGAGGAGGTGGTGGAAGGCGGGCCGCTGGGGGCGGTGGAAGGCGCGGTCGGCGGCGGTGTCGCGGCGGGCGCGCAGTTCGGCGAGGGTCAGTACTTCGACGCCGGCCGGTGTGCCGGGTGGCGCGGCGAAGGGGACCTCGGGGATCGTCGTCCCGGACGTCGGGTTGTCGCTGGCTCGCATGGTCACCACCCGCAGCCAGGCTACCTCCGGTGGATCTTCCGCCGGGAGGGCGGCGGTACGGTCGGCGGGAAAGCGGGACAGTGGGGCCGGCGGGACGGGAACGGGGAGTGGGGATGGAGCGGCGTTCGACCTTGCACGATGTGGCGCGTGAGGCGGGGGTGAGTGCGAAGACGGTGTCGCGGGTGGTGAACGGGGACGGTCCGGTGGCGGCGGCGACCCGGGCGCGGGTGCTGGCGGTGACGGAGCGGTTGGGTTTCCGGCCGAACCTGTTGGCGCGGAGCATTCGGACGGGCGGCCCGGATTCGACGGTGGGGCTGGTGGTGCCGGATCTGGGCAATCCGTTCTTCGGGGCGCTGGCGGGCGGGGTGGAGGAGGCGGCGCGGGCGCGTGGGCTGACGGTGCTGCTGGGGTGTTCGGGCGGTGATCCGGTGCGCGAGGCGGAGGTGGTGGGCGCTTTCCTGGCGCGTCGGACGGCGGCGTTGCTGGTGGTGCCGGCGGCGGGCGGGGAGGCGTTGGCGCAGGCGGGGGCGGCGGGGGTGCCGCTGGTGTTCGTGGACCGTCCGGGGCCGGACGCGGACTGTGTGGTGTCGTCGAACCGGGCGGGTGCCCGCGAGGGCGTGGCCCAGCTGCTGGGCGCGGGGCACCGGCGGGTGGCGTTCCTGGGTGATCTGCCGCCGGAGCTGTACACCCGCCGGGAGCGCCTGGCGGGCTACCGGGACGCGCTGGCGGAGGCCGGCGTCCCGGTCGACGAGGTGCTGGTCGCGGATGCCCGGACGGCGGCGGACGCGGCGGACGCGGTGCTGCGGCTGCTGGCGCTGCCGGATCCGCCGACGGCGCTGTTCGCGTCGAACGTGAACGCGGCGACGGGTGCGGTGCTGGCGCTGGGCCGGGCGGGCCGTCGCGAGGTGGCGGTGCTGGCGTTCGACGACCTGCCGTTGGCGGAGGTGCTGGATCCGCCGCTGTCGGCGGTGGCGCAGGCCCCGGCGGAGCTGGGTGCGGCGGCGGTGCGGCTGGCGCTGGCCCGGCTGGACGGGGACGACTCGCCGCCGCGCACCGAGACGGTCCCGACCCGGCTGGTGCTGCGCGGCAAGCCCGTGACGGCGAGTCCGTGATGGCAGGCCCGTGATGGCAGGCCCGTGACGGCGAGCCCTTGACTACCCGCCGGTAGCGGATGGAGGGTGGCCGCCACCGGAAACCAGCCCTGAGGAGCGCGGATGGCCCCGCAGTTCGGCGACTACCAGAACGAGATCTACTTCGAGGCGCTGTTCGGCGTCGCGCCCAGGCTCCCGATGACGTTCGCGGGCCTGGCGGAGCGGGCGCAGCAGGCGCTGGCGCCGGACGTGTGGTCGTACGTGGCGGGCGGCGCGGGCGACGAGCACACCCAGCGGGCGAACGTCGCGGCGTTCGAGCGCTGGGGGCTGGTGCCGCGGATGCTGGTGGGCGCGAAGGAGCGGGACCTGCGGGTGGACCTGTTCGGTCTGGAGTTGGCGTCGCCGCTGTTCATGGCCCCGGTCGGGGTGCTGGGGCTGTGCGCGCCGGACGGGCACGGGGATCTGGCGGCGGCCCGGGCGGCGGCCCGCACGGGGGTGCCGATGGTCGCGTCGACGCTGTCGGTGGATCCGATGGAGCGGGTGGCGGCGGAGCTGGGCGACACCCCGGGGTTCTTCCAGCTGTACACGCCGACCGACCGGGCGCTCGCGGAGTCGCTGGTGCACCGGGCGGAGGCGGCCGGGTTCAAGGGCATCGTGGTGACGCTGGACACCTGGGTGACGGGCTGGCGTCCGCGCGACCTGGGCAGTGGCAGCTTCCCGCAGCTGCGCGGGCACTGTCTGGCGAACTACACCTCGGACCCGGTGTTCCGGGCGAGGCTCAAGGACCCGGACGGGGATCCGCGCGGCGCGGTGATGGACTGGGTGCAGATCTTCGGCAACCCGCTGACCTGGGACGACCTGCCGTGGCTGCGTTCGCTGACTTCGCTGCCGCTGATCCTGAAGGGCCTGTGTCACCCGGAGGACGTCCGGCGGGCGAAGGACGCGGGCGTGGACGGCGTCTACTGCTCCAACCACGGCGGCCGACAGGCGAACGGCGGGCTGCCGGCGCTGGAGTCGCTGGCCGGGGCGGTGGCGGCGGCGGACGGCCTGCCGGTGCTGTTCGACTCGGGGGTGCGCAGCGGCGCGGACGCGGTGAAGGCGCTGGCGCTGGGTGCGACGGCGGTGGGGGTGGGCCGGCCGTACGTGTACGGGCTGGCGCTGGGCGGCGAGGCGGGGGTGGTGCACGTGCTGCGGTCGCTGCTGGCGGAGGCGGATCTGCTGATGGCGGTGGACGGCTATCCGTCGCTGGAGTCGCTGCGGGTGCCGGGGGCGCTGCGCCGCTGCTGAGGCCGTCGCCGGGCACGGTCCTTATTGCGACTTACTTGCAATAACAGAGAGCATGCAGCAGAGTGGGGCCGCGGGGTCGTCCTCCGATCGTCTTCCCAACCGGCGTCCGCCGGGACACGGCGCCGGCCCCGCGCCAACTCCCCTCCCCCGGGCTCAGCCGAGCGGCAGCCGCACCAGCATGGTCTTGCCGCCGCCGTCCGCGTCGGCCAGCGTCGCGGTGCCTCCGCCGGCGAGCTGCGCCAGCTCGTGCACCAGGTTCAGGCCCCAGCCACCGCTGCCGTCCGGGTGCGGCGTCTCCCGGCGGTGCGGGCAGTGCGGGTGCCGGTCGTGCACCCGGACCGTCAACTCGTCCGCCGCGAAGTCCAGTTGGAGTGTGGTGCGGGGCGAGCGCACGGCCGCGTGGCGGACCGTGTTGGTGACCAGTTCGCTGACCACCAGCAGCACGGTGTCGGTCAGCGGATGGTCCGCGTCCAGGCCGCGGGCGGCCAGTTCGGCGCGCACACCGCGCCGCGCCTCGGGCACGGACGCGGGTACGGTCGCCAGGCTCAGGCAGTACCGCACAGTCTGGGGTGGGTCCGCGACAGCCATGGTCGGTCCCTTCACAGCGGGGGCGACCGGGGTCGGAGCGGGAGCGCCGTCGTCCGGCCGCGCCGGGGCTCGGCAGCCCTGCCCCGTCCGGACGGACCGGACAGATTACCGTCAACCAGTACGGTAAGGCCGAAAGGCCCCGGATGCGGCGGCGGATGGTGGACAGTGGCCACAACTCGCCACCCCCGCACGGCTCCTGCGGCGGGGGCGACCGACGGCGCGTGGTATCGGACCTCAGATCGCGGGCGTGGCGCCCGGAATCCGCTCGAACACCAGGTTGGTGCGGGTCTGGGCGACCGCCGGATGCGTCGTCAGGTGCTCCACCACGAAGCAGCGCAGCGCCTCCGGGTCGGCCACCGCCACGTGCAGCAGGTAGTCCTCACTGCCCGCCATGTGGAACACCGCCAGCACCCCGGGCAGTTGGGGCGCCGCCGCCCGGAAACTGCCGTTCTGCTCCACGGTGTGCGCCCGCAGGCGCACCGAGATCATCGCCTGCAGCGACAGCCCGACGGCCGGCAGGTCGACCTCCGCGTGGTAGCCGCGGATCACCCCGCGCTCGCGCAGCGCCCGCACCCGGGTCAGACAGGTGGACGGGGCGATCCCGACCAGTTCCGCCAGCGCGTTGTTGGCCATCCGGGCGTTCGCCAGCAGCGCCCGGACGATCGCCCGGTCGGTCTCGTCCAGCGCCGCGCGGGCCCGTGGAATGTTCGGCACGCCACCAGCGTGGCGGCCCGGGTCGAATATTCGCAAGACCGCACCCCCTCCGAACCGAATGATCGATTGTCCCTCTGGCCTTCTCGCGGCATCAACTTCACCATCAACGGCCATGAGCCGACTCGACACCAGAGCCGTGCACGCCGGCCGCGACGACCTCGCCGGCCTCGGCACGCACGTCCCCCCGCTCGACCTGTCCACCACCTACCCGGTGCCCGACCTCGCCGCCGGCGGCGACGCCTACCAGGCGCTGGCCACCGGCGGACGGCCGCCCGCCGAGGGCGGGCTGGTCTACCAGCGGCTGTGGAACCCCACCGTCGCCCGTTTCGAGAACGCGCTGGCCGAACTGGAGGGCTGCGCCCAGGCGGTGGCGTTCTCCTCCGGCATGGCCGCGCTCACCGCCTGCCTGCTGGCCGCCGCCTCGGAGGGCCGCCGGCACGTGGTCGCGGTGCGCCCGCTGTACGGCGGCTCGGACCACCTGCTGGACTCCGGCCTGCTCGGCACCGAAGTCACCTGGGCCACCCCGGACACCGTCGCCGCCGCCGTCCGCCCCGACACCGGGCTCGTCCTGGTGGAGACGCCCGGCAACCCCACCCTGGACCTGGTCGACCTGGCCGCGATCGCCCACCAGTGCGGCGACGCACCGCTGATGGTCGACAACACCTTCGCCACCCCGGTGCTGCAGCGCCCCGCCGAGTTCGGCGCCGCGCTGGTGCTGCACTCCGCGACCAAGTCGATCGGCGGCCACGGCGACGTGCTGGCCGGCGCCGTCGCCTGCACCACCGAGTGGGCCGAGCGGCTGCGCCGGGTCCGCGCCGTCACCGGCGCGATCCTGCACCCGCTGGCCGGCTACCTGCTGCACCGCGGCCTGCAGACCCTGCCGCTGCGGGTGCGGGCCGCCTCGGAGAGCGCCGCCCGGCTCGCCGACTGGCTCGCCGAGCAGCCCGAGGTGACGGCCGTGCACTACCCCGGCCGCTCCGGCTCCCCGCTGCTCGGACGTCAACTCCTCGGCGGCGGCAGCACCTTGGCGTTCGAGGCGGCGGGCGGCTTCGAGCACGCGGCGGCGATCGCCGAGCACTGCGAGCTGATCACCCACGCGGTCTCGCTCGGCGGCGTGGACACCCTGATCCAGCACCCGGCCTCGCTCACCCACCGCCCGGTCGCCGCCGCCCACAAACCCGTCCCCGCCCTGCTGCGGCTGTCGGTCGGACTGGAGGACCCGGCCGACCTGGAGGCGGACCTCGCCAAGGCGCTGCTCCGGTAGCACGACCCCCGGGCCGACGTCGGCCATCCCCGAGCCGGTGACGTCGGCCCACCGGGCAGCCACCCCCCGGTGCGGGGGATTTCCCCCGCACCCTTCCGGCGGCACGCCCCAGCGCGTCGCACCGCCCCGCCGAACCATGATCGTTACCAGGGCCGCACCCGGCGGCCCGGACACGGAGACACGACCATGACGGCTCACCACCGACACCTCAGCAGGCGCGGCCTGCTCGCCGCCACCACCGCGGCCACCGCAGCCCTCGCCGTCCCCGCGCTGCGCATCCCGGCCGCCGCCGCGGCCGACCGTACGGACCGCCAGGAACTGCTCGTGGTCAAGCAGTTGGAGGCCGCGGCGCACCCCCTGCGCACCACCGCGCCGGGCGGCCGCAGCACCGACCTGGCGGCGCTCGGCGACCTGATCGGCGACTCGCTGGTCGTCGGCCTCGGCGAGGCCACCCACGGCTCCCACGAGTTCTTCACGCTCAAGCACCGGCTCTTCCGCCACCTGGTCGAGGAGCGCGGCTTCACCGCCTTCGCCCTGGAGGCGAGCTGGACCACCGGCCTGGAGATCGACGAGTTCCTCCAGGGCGGCGAGGGCGACGCCCGCCAGGTCGCCGACCGCGCCTTCGCCGGATCGCCGTGGCACCGCGAGGAGTTCGCCGACCTGATCGGCTGGATGCGGGACCACAACCGCCGCCACCCCGGCCGCTCCGTCCACTTTCTCGGCGACGACCTCGGCCTGCCCGGCCTCGGCGACCGGGTCTTCCAACGCGTCCTCGACCTCGCCCGCCCCCAGGATCGGGCCCGGCTCACCGACCTGTACGCGCCGCTGCGCCCGCTGGACGACGTCTTCGGCTACCTCGGCCGCCCGCTCGCCGAGCGCCGCGCCAACGCCGAACTCGCCCGCAAGGCCTTCGAGTTGGCGTCCTCGGCGGGCGACCCGTGGGCCGAGCAGCACGCCCGGGTGATCGCCGACACCTTCGCCTTCCTCACCATCGACCCCGGCGACCCGGCGACGGTCGCGGCCGCCGAGCAGCTCCGCGACCGCGCCATGGCGCACAACGTCCTGTGGTGGCAGCAGCGGACCGGCCACCGCATCCTGGTCTCCGCGCACAACGGCCATGCCGGCTACGCCTCCACCATGCCGGAGCTCTACCCGCACCCGCAGGGCGCGCAGCTGCGCCAGGCCCTCGGCGACCGCTACACCGCGATCGGCACCACCTTCGACCGCGGCACCTTCCTCACCACCGGCGACGGCGCGGGCGGCGCGTGGGGGCCGGTCAGCCTCCCGCCCGCCGCGCCCGGCAGCGTCGAGTACGTCCTCGACCAGGTCCGCCACGTCGACTACTACGTGCCGCTGCGCCGGCTGCCCGCCGCAGCGAGCAACTGGCTGGCGACCCCGCGCCCGACGTACGACGCGGGGACCACCTTCACGACGCCCCTGCCGGAACTCGCCGTCGGCGCGGCATACGACGTCCTGGTCCACCTGCACGAGGTGACGGCCGCAAGGGAGTTGACGCCCTGAACCCGACTGCGCCCCGACCCGGCCGCGGTCAGCCCGCGGCGACGGTGCGCAGGTGGTTCAGCACCAGCGGGTCGATCCGGCCCTCGACCAGGCGGCCCTCGAGGTTCTCCACCCCGGCCCAGCGGTCGAGCTCGTCGTAGCCGAGCTTGGCGAGCAACGCGCCGACCTCGTCGGCGAGTTCGCCGTCGAGCGCGAGCAGCGAGTCCGGGTCCGGGGTGCCGTGCAGGATCTCGTGCAGGGCGAGCAGGCGGCGCAGTTCGCCGACCGGGTCCGCGTGGTCCTCGACCCGCAGGTCGTGCGAGGTGTCGCCCCAGCCGCCGACGCCCTTGCCGGGCTCGACCACGTACAGCCCGGCGCTCTGCCGGCCGCGGGAGTCGCCGCCGGCCGCGTCACCCGCCGTGAGAACGGCCAACAGTCGCTCGGCGAACGGGAGTTCGGCGGAGTCCAGCCAGGCGGCCTCCATCTCGCCGACCACCTCCGGCCCGGTCAGGATGTTGCCCTGGATCGCGTAGTCCGGGCCGGACACCCCGCCCGCCCAGGGCAGGCACTCCTCGCCGGTCCAGCTGACGGCGCTCTCCGGGCCGACCACGCCGAGCTGGCGGTGCACCCGCCCGCCGTCCGCGGCGAGCAGCGCCGCGACGGTGTCGGCGGGCGAGGCGCCGCTGCGCAGCATGGCCATGCCCTGCGGGCGGTAGGCGAGGTTGGCCCAGGCCTGGGAGGCGAGGGCACCGGTGCCGATCTCGGCGGCCGGAACGAGGGCGCCGACGGCGAGGAACTTGCTGGCCACGGCCACGCCATAGGCGTTTCCGTGCCGAGCGACGATGGAGAAGGTCACGAGCGGCGACGATAGCTGTGCAGGAACGTTTCGTCCACGGTGAGTCCCGGTTTGACACATTCCGTCAAGTTCCGCGGCATAGCGGCATACAGGGTCGCGCGCGACGGGCGAAATGCTGCGGCGGGCGCCGGTCTCGTCCCCGGCACCCGCCGTCCGCCGTCCGCGCGACGGCTCAGAGGTCGAACTTGGCGCGCTTGTCCTCCGGCACCAGGTCGACGTACTCGGGGTGCTTGGCGATCCAGCCGCGGATGAACGGGCAGTACGGCAGGACGCCCAGGCCGCGCTCGCGCGCCGTGTCGAGGACGGCGCGGGCCAGCTTGCCGCCCAGGCCCTGGCCCTCGAAGGCCGGGTCGATGACGGTGTGGACGAAGGCGATCTGCCCGCCGTCACGGAGCTGGTACTCGGCGAATCCGGCCGGTCCGGCGTCGGTGGTGATCTCGAAGCGGGACTGTTCGGTGTTGTCGGTGACCTGGGGTTCCATGGCGCACGCTCCTGGGTGTCGGGGTTCCTGGGTGTCGGGGCTCTCGGTCGGAAGATAGGGCATCGAGGGCCCGTCACTGTCCTCGTAGCGCAGCGAGTTGTTGCGCGAAGGGCACAACCTGCTCGTCCTGGTGCGTCGCGGCGGGCCGCCCGGCCAGCAGGGCGGCGAGTTCGCGGGCGGCGCGGTCGATCCGGCCGGCCAGCGAGCCGTCGGCCCCGTTCGCGCCCCAGTCCTCGGAGGCGGCGAAGACCGCGGTGGGGACCACCACCGCGCGCAGGTGCGCGAAGAGCGGCCGCATCACGTGTTCGAGGGCGAGGCTGTGCCGGGCGGTGCCGCCGGTGGCGGCGATCAGCACGGGGGTGCAGGTCAGCGCGTCCTTGTCGAGCACGTCGACGAAGGACTTGAACAGCCCGCTGTAGGAGGCGGAGAAGATCGGCGTGACGGCGATCAGCCCGTCCGCCTCCTCGACCGCCCGCACGGCGTCGCGCAGCGCGGGCGGCGGGAAGCCGGTGACCAGGTTGTCCGCGATGTCCCGGGCGAGCTCCCGCAGTTCGACCACCCGGACGTCCACCTCCCGCCCGGCACCGCCCAGTTCGCGGGCGGCGGCGCCGGCCAGGCGGTCGGCGAGCAGCCTGGTGGAGGACGGGACGGAGAGCCCCGCCGTCACCACGACCAGTTTCAGCGCGCTCACTTGGCGACCTCCTCCTGCTGCCCGGCTGCCACCAGCGCGGCGTGGGTGGGCCCGTCCGGGACCTCGGCGGGGCGGTTCTTGGCGAACTCCTTGCGCAGGACCGGAACGACCTCCTCGCCGAGCAGGTCGAGCTGCTCCAGCACGGTCTTCAGCGGCAGTCCGGCATGGTCCATCAGGAACAGCTGGCGCTGGTAGTCGCCGAAGGTCTCGCGGAAGCTCAGGGTCTTCTCGATGACCTCCTGCGGGCTGCCGACGGTCAGCGGCGTCTGCTCGGTGAACTCCTCCAGCGAGGGCCCGTGCCCGTAGACGGGGGCGTTGTCGAAGTACGGGCGGAACTCGCGCACCGCGTCCTGCGAGTTCTTGCGCATGAAGACCTGCCCGCCGAGGCCGACGACGGCCTGCTCGGCGGTGCCGTGGCCGTAGTGCGCGTACCGCTCGCGGTAGAGGTTGACCAGGCGCTGGAAGTGCTCCTTGGGCCAGAAGATGTTGTTGGCGAAGAAGCCGTCGCCGTAGTAGGCGGCCTGTTCGGCGATCTCGGGGCTGCGGATCGAGCCGTGCCAGACGAACGGCGGGGTGTCGTCGAGCGGGCGCGGGGTGGAGGTGAAGGACTGCAGCGGGGTGCGGAAGCGGCCCTGCCAGTCGACGTTCTCCTCGCGCCAGAGCTGGTGCAGCAGCGCGTAGTTCTCGATGGCGAGCGGGATGCCCTGGCGGATGTCCTTGCCGAACCACGGGTAGACGGGGCCGGTGTTGCCGCGGCCCATCATCACGTCCACCCGGCCGTTCGCGAGGTGCTGGAGCATCGCGAAGTCCTCGGCGATCTTCACCGGGTCGTTGGTGGTGATCAGCGTGGTGGAGGTGGAGAGGATCAGCTTCTCGGTGCGGGCCGCGATGTAGCCGAGCATGGTGGTCGGCGAGGACGGGACGAACGGCGGGTTGTGGTGCTCGCCGGTGGCGAACACGTCGAGGCCGACCTCCTCGGCCTTGAGCGCGATGGCGACCATCGCCTTGATCCGCTCGTGCTCGCTGGGGGTCCGACCGGTGGTGGGGTCGGTGGTCACGTCGCCGACGCTGAAGATGCCGAACTGCACCGCTCTCAACTCCTTCTCGGTTGATTCAACATTCAACCAGCCCGTGCAACGGGATGCCACCCCGGCCTATTCCCGCCAGGATTCCTCGGCGGTTGACCGAAACGCCGACACTCTCGGCAGTCGATCGGATACGCAGAGTTGACTGATGGTCAGACATTCCGCTTACCTGGTGCACGCCTTCAGGTGCGGACCGTCACCGGCCGCGCCCCTGCCGTCCAGCCGCCCCCACCGGAGTGTCCGTGCGCCTGCGCAAGTTCCTCGCCCCGCTCGTCGCCGCCGTCGCCCTGATCGCGACCGCCGCCCCCGTCGCGTCCGCCGCGACGCCCGCCGAGCTGCGGATCACCGTCACCACCGAGTGCTCCGCCGACTTCCGGCACGGCGACTCCCGGCTCGGCCCGGCCCAACTGCCCAACGCCGGAGCGGTCGGCCGCCAGCTGTTCGGCTACCTGCGCACCGGGCTGATGAGCGAGCAGCAGTTCCTCAACACGTACTACGACAGCGCGGCCGGCAGCTGGAAGTACCCGCCGTCCAACGGCTACGTGCTGATGCCCGACGGCACCCCGATCGAGTACAACACCACCCTCGACCCCGGCCAGGCGATCGACCGCTACGGCAGCGAGTACGGCTCCTTCCTCGCCCCCGAGGGCCTGCCGTACGCCACCCGCTCGATCCCGCCGTCCAGCCTCGATGGCAACCCGGCCGCGGGCTGCAACTACCACGACTACCGGGTGCTCAAGGCGTTCACCGTGCACTCCGGCCCGATCGCCCCCTGGTTCGGGCAGCCCGGCCTCGGCCTCCAGTACCAGCTGGACGCCGCACTGGTGCCCGGCGCGCCGGAGCGGATCAACGTCGGGTGGCTGGTGGACAACGGGTACCTGGCGCGACTGGTCTGACCGGCGCCCAACTGCCGTCCGGCACCCGGGCCTCGCTCAACTCCGTTCCAGCGCCTGGTCCAGCCAGGCCAGCCAGAACGACTCCAGCTGGACGCCCGCCTGCAGCACCATGTGCTGCAGGCGGTTCTCCGCCTCCGCCCGCTCCGGCGGGAAGTCGCGGCGCTCGATCTCCAGGTACTCGGCCAACTGCGCCCGGTGCAGCTCCCGGTGACGCGCCAGCTCCTCCTCCAAGCCGTCCACACCGAGCACCGCTGCGGCGCGCAGCCGCAGCAGGAGCGGGTCCCGGATCGGCTTCGGGTCCTGCGCCTGCCCGACCCACTCGCGCAGCCGCTCCCGCCCCGCCGGCAACACCTCGTACTCCTTGCGCTGCCCACGCCCCGCCCCCGGCCCCGACGCCCGCACCAGCCCCTCGCGCTCCAGCCGCCCCAGCTCGCGGTAGATCTGCTGGTGCGTCGCCGACCAGAAGAACCCGATCGACCGGTCGAACCGCCGGGTCAACTCCAGCCCCGAGGACGGCTTCTCCAGCAGGGCGGTGAGGATCGCGTGCGGCAGTGACATGCGGCGATCGTACGGGCCGCCACTCGCTGGGCGGTCCTCGGCGCCTTGGTGGGCCCCGGTGCGCGGCGGTGCGGGTGGCCGGAAAGCTCGGTCGGGGGTCTTGTGCCGCTCCAACTCCTGGCGAATACTCCCGGGATAGCGCTTGTCAGGGGCAGATCAGAACTGGGGCCACGAGTCGACCGGTCCGCGATCGCCGCCTGCCCGCGCCTCACGGCCCGTCACTTGCCCGGGCCTCCCCCACCCCTCAGGAGGAGAACTGTGAGGACCATGCGCACCACCCCCACGTCGCCGTCCCGCGGACGCCTGCTCGCCGTCGCCGTCGCCCTCGCCGCGGCGACCGCGCTCGCGGCGCCCAGCGCCGTCGCGGCCGACGGCGTCGCGGACGCCGGCACGCTGGCCCAGGTCAGCACCGCGGTCGAGCAGGCCGGCGTCAACGGCATCGCCTGGCACACCGACCAGGCCACCGGCCAGGTCGTCGTGACGGCCGACAGCAGCGTCGGCCCCGCCGCGCTCGCCAAACTCGGCAAGGCCGCCGGGACGAAGCACCTCAAGATCGAGCGCACCGCAGGAACATTCAACCCACTGCTCTCCGCGGGTGCGGCCATCTACGGTGGCGGCTACCGCTGTTCGCTGGGCTTCAACGTGGTCAAGGGCGGCGTCTATTACTTCCTGACCGCCGGGCACTGCGGCAACATCGCCAGCACCTGGTACAGCAACTCCGGCCAGTCCACGGCGGTCGGCTCCACCGTCAGCTCCAGCTTCCCGGGCACCGACTACGCGCTGGTGAAGTACAGCTCGACCAGCCACCCCGGCGGCTACACGGCGGCCAGCGCGTACGTCGGCGAATCCGTCAAGCGCACCGGCTCCACCACCGGCACCCACGGCGGCACCGTCACCGCCCTGAACGCCACCGTCCGCTACTCCGACGGCAGCACCGTCCGCGGCCTGATCCAGACCAACGTCTGCGCCGAGGGCGGCGACTCCGGCGGCCCGCTCTACGACGGCACCAAGGCCCTCGGCCTCACCTCCGGCGGCAGCGGCAACTGCACCTCCGGCGGCACCACCTTCTTCCAGCCCGTCACGGCGGCCGCCGCCGCGTACGGCGTCTCGCTGTACTGACCGCACACCTGCGGCCCCTCGGACCTGCCGGTCCGAGGGGGCGCGGGCATGGCTTCCCGGCGCGGCCTGCCTGCGACAGGGTCGCCCGCTCAGCTACTGCTGACGCGACAGCAGGGTGTGGACCTGGCGGGGCTTGAGCTCGCGCTCGTCGAACACGACCACCTCCGGGCACTCACGGCCCACGGCGGCGAACGCGCCCTGGAACGCCTGCGGGGACTCGAACGCGCCGGTGGTGACGACGGCGTCGCCCTCGGGGGTGACCCAGACCTCGGCCCGAAGGAATCCCTGCTGCCGAGTCAGCACCTCGCAGACCTGGTGGCAGCGGTCGACGAACTCCTCGACGTACTCGGACTTCGGGTAGTGGTAGGCGACGAAACCGAACGGCATGGTGATGCCCTCCCCGGATTGTACGATGGCGTACAACGAAGCTAGACCCGTTGTACGCCACCGCACAACGGCGGAGATCATGAGGTGGATCACACCATGGGCGCACTGCGCACACCGCGCGAGAAGTGGGTCGAGACCGGCCTGCAGACCCTGGCCTCGGGCGGCGTGGACGCCGTGCGCGTCGAGGCCCTGGCCAAGTCCCTCGGCGTGACCAAGGGCGGGTTCTACGGCTACTTCGCCGACCGCGACGCCCTGCTGACCGAGATGCTGGACACCTGGGAACGCGAGGCCACCGACGACGTCCTCGAACGGATCGGGCACGAGGACGCGGACCCTCGCGCCAGGGCCCGCCGCGCCGGGAAGCTCACCTTCTCCGACCGCCTGCGCCCCATTGACCTGGCCGTCCGCGACTGGGCCCGCCGCGATCAGGCCGTCGCCGAACGCCTGCGCCGCGTGGACAACAGGCGCATGGACCTACTGCGCGAGGCCATCGGCACTGTCTGCACCGACCCTGACGAGGTCGAGGCCCGTAGCCTGCTCGCCTTCTGCCTCGCCATCGGCAACCACTTCCTCGCCGCCGATCACCCCGGCCGCACCCGCACCGAAGTCCTCGACCGCGCCGGCCGCCTGATCCTCGAACGCCCGGCCGGCGACCCGGCCCGCTGACCGCCCTGCGCGCCGAACCACCGCCCGAACCACGGCCCCGGAACGCCCGGTGGGCCGGAACGCGGTCGCGTCCCGGCCCACTCGCTCACTCCAGCTGACGTCGGCTCAGAGCGCCGCCGCCAGGCGGGTGCCCTGGTCGATGGCGCGCTTGGCGTCGAGTTCGGTGGCGAGGTCGGCGCCGCCGATCAGGTGGGGTTCGATGCCGCGCTCGCGGAGGGTGTCGAGGAGGTCGCGGCGGGGTTCCTGGCCGGCGCAGAGGACGATGGTGTCGACGGGGAGGATCTGTTCGGTGCCGTCGACGGTCACGTGCAGGCCGGCGTCGTCGATGCGGCGGTATTCGACGCCGGGGACCATGACGACGCCGCGGTGGCGCAGTTCGGTGCGGTGGATCCAGCCGGTGGTCTTGCCGAGGCCGGCGCCGACCTTGCCGGTCTTGCGCTGGAGCAGGTGGACGCTGCGCGGGACGGCGGGGCGGGCGGGGGTGGCGAGGCCGCCGGGGGTGGTGTGGTCGGCGTCGACGCCCCACTTGGCGAGGAAGTCGGAGTCGGTGCCCGGGTCGGTGAGGTATTCGGCGACGTCGAAGCCGATGCCGCCGGCGCCGATCACGGCGACGCGGTCGCCGACCTTGGCGCCGTCGCGCAGCACGTCGAGGTAGCCGAGCACGCTGGGGTGGTCGATGCCGTCGATCTCGGGGGTGCGCGGGGTGACGCCGGTGGCGAGCACGACCTCGTCCCAGCCGGTCAGGGCGTCCGCGTCGGCCATCGCGCCGAGGCGCAACTCGACGCCGGTGCGGGCGAGTTCGTACCGGTAGTAGCGCAGCGTCTCGTCGAACTCCTGCTTGCCGGGGACGCGGCGGGCGACGTTCAGCTGTCCGCCGATCTCACTCGCGGCGTCGAACAGGGTGACGTGGTGGCCCCGGTCGGCGGCGGAGACAGCGAACGCGAGGCCGGCGGGGCCGGCGCCGACCACGGCGATGCGCTTGCGCAACTGCGTGGGGGCGAGGACGAGTTCGGTCTCGTGGCAGGCACGCGGGTTGACCAGGCAGGAGGTGATCTTCGCGCTGAAGGTGTGGTCCAGGCAGGCCTGGTTGCAGCCGATGCAGGTGTTGATGGCCTCGGGGGTGCCGGCGGCGGCCTTGTTGACGAAGGCGGCGTCGGCGAGCATCGGACGGGCCAGCGAGACCAGGTCGGCGTGGCCGGTGGCGAGCAACTCCTCGGCGAGTTCCGGGGTGTTGATGCGGTTGGTGGTGACCAGCGGGATGCCGACCTTGCCCATCAGCTTCTTGGTGACCCAGGCGAACGCGCCGCGTGGCACCGAGGTGGCGATGGTCGGGATGCGGGCCTCGTGCCAGCCGATGCCGGTGTTGATGATGGTGGCGCCGGCCGCCTCGATCTCCCCGGCGAGGCGCACCACCTCGTCGAAGGTGGAGCCGCCGGGGACCAGGTCGAGCATGGAGAGCCGGTAGACGAGGATGAAGTCCGCGCCGACCCGCTCGCGCACCCGGCGGACGGTCTCGATCGGGAAGCGCATCCGGTTCTCGTACGAGCCGCCCCAGCCGTCGGTGCGGTGATTCGTCTGCCGGGCGATGAACTCGTTGATCAGGTAGCCCTCGGAGCCCATGATCTCCACGCCGTCGTACCCGGCGGAGCGGGCGAGTTCGGCGCAGCGCGCGAAGTCCTCGATGGTCTGCTCGATCTGCTCCTCGGTCAGCTCGTGCGGGACGAACGGGCTGATCGGGGCCTGCAGGGCGGACGGGGCGACCAGGTCCTCGTGGTAGGCGTACCGGCCGAAGTGCAGGATCTGCAGGGCGATCTTGCCGCCCTCGGCGTGGACGGCGTCGGTGACCACGCGGTGTTCGGCGGCCTCCTGCTCGGTGGTGAGCTTGGCGCCGCCGCCCCACGGCCGCCCGGCCTCGTTGGGCGCGATGCCGCCGGTGACGATCAGGCCGACGCCGCCGCGGGCGCGCTCCGCGTAGAACGCCGCCATCCGCTCGAAGCCGTTCGCGGCCTCCTCCAGGCCGACGTGCATGGAACCCATCACCACCCGGTTCCGCAGCGTGGTGAAGCCCAGGTCGAGCGGGGCCAGCAGGTGGGGGTACGCAGCAGTCATCGACGCCTCCGGTCCGGATTTGTTACCCAACGGTAGGGGGCGCCCGGCCAACTCTGCAACTAGTTGCAGAAACCATGGCGGGGACCGCGCGGCGCTAGGCTCGGGCCCATGAGTACGGACGAGGCGAGCGTACGGATCGACAGCTGGATCTGGGCGATCCGGCTGATCAAGACCCGCTCGGCGGCGGGCGCGGCCTGCCGGGCCGGGCACGTCAAGGTGAACGGGGCCACCGCGAAGCCCGCGCAGCACGTCAAGGCGGGCGACGACGTCCGCGTGCGGGTCGAGGGCCGGGAACGGATCGTCCAGGTGGTCCGGCCGATCGCCAAACGGGTCGGCGCCCCCGTCGCCGAGACCTGCTACGTCGACCACAGCCCCCCGCCGCCGCCCCGCACCGAACGCCCCGCCGAGATCGGCCTCCGCGACCGCGGCACCGGCCGCCCCACCAAGCGCGACCGGCGCGACCTGGACAAGCTCCGCGACGGCTACCGCCCCTACTTCTGACCGATCTCAGCTGGCGCTCTCCTTCGCGACCCGCACCTGCTCGGCGAACTCCTCCGCGGTGATCCGCTCCACCGAGGCCCCGTACTTCGCGGCCAGTTCGTCGGCGGGTGCGCTGTCGTGCTCCACCAGGTCGGCCACCAGCAGCGCCCGCCCGCTCTCCACCCGCGACGACAGCACGATCAGGCCCGCGCCGCCGTCGGTCATCTCGGTCTGCTCGGCCGCGTTGCCGATCGCCGCCCCCGCCGCGAAGCCCAGCAGCACCCCGATCGGCCCGCCGAGCAGCCCGACCAGCCCGCCCACCAGCCCCGAGCCGACGGTCGGCACACCGGCGCCGCGGATGTGGCTCTCCGGAATGTCGACGATCCCCTCGGCACTGCGCTCCAGCACCGCGAGCTGCCGCAGCCCCGGCAGGTGCATCGCATCCTCGTACGCCCGCCGGGCCGCCCCCTGGTCGGTGAAGCCGAGCAGCAGCACGTTGTGGTGGTGGTCGCTCATCGCATTCCCCTTCGCCGACCGGTCGCCGTCCGCCCCGTCCGGACACGGACCCGCCCATCCTGCCCCGCAGGGCCCACCCCACGCCCGCCCGGCACACCCGTCCGCGTGGCAGCGCGGCCGCAGCGCGCCGGGCTGTCACTGCGAGCACCTAGCCTCCGCGCATCGATCAAGAAATCGATCAAGGAGGAGACATGGGTTTCACCGGAGAGTTCGTCCTGGCACGCAGCGACCGGCCGCTTCGCGAGCTTGCCATGTTCGCGGCCGGTTGCGCGGAGGGCCACGCGGATTGCGTGACCGACTGCTGGCCGCGCCCCGGCGGCTGGCAGACCTTGCAGATCCTCCACGGCCTCCGGGACAACTCACTTCGGCCGTTCCGGCAGCTCGTCGACACCTCCGGCGCTCCGGTCCTGCTCGCGAACGTCATGGACAGCGACGTGTGCGAGGTCGTCGGCCTGGCGCCGTCCGGGGCGCGGTGGTCGACCATGCTCGACCCCGTCATGGCGGCCGACTACGGGATCCCCCAGCCGGAGCCCGGCGCCGCCGAGCAGATCACCCGGTGGGCCGCCGAGGCCGGCTTCGCCGCCGACCCGGTCGCGCTCGCGGAGGTCCTGGCCAAGCGGGCGGATCCGTTCGTCGAGGAGCTGGTCTTCGACCTGATCGACGCCTGCGGGTTTCCCCCGAGCGTCCCCGCCTCCGAGGCGCCCACCGGCGTCTGACCGCGCCACACCGCCGGCGACCGACGCAGGCGGGCGGGTCGGTGAGCAAGCAAGTGGATGGTCGCCTTCCCCCGGCCGATGGACTTCACCTTCGTCCGCCCCGGGCCCTCGACATGCCCAGCGGCGGCGGCGCCGGCGGCCGGGCGGGTGACGTCGCGGACGCGCGGCCACCGGCGAGGACCACCTCTCGGGGGCCCGCCGCCGGGCCGTCCTCGCGACGGCGGGAGCCGGCCTCGGCGGCGGCGATAATGGTGGCCATGGCCCGCCGACGCACCCCCTCCGCATCCCAGTCCCCCGCCGCCGCTCCGACCACCTGCCCGTGCGGACTGCCCGCCGCGTACGCCGACTGCTGCGGGCGGCTGCACCGCGGCGAGGCCGCGGCGAGCAGTGCCGAGCAGTTGATGCGGTCGCGGTTCAGTGCGTTCGCGGTGCGGGACGAGCCGTACCTGCTGCGCTCCTGGCACCCGGACACCCGGCCCGCGTCCGTCGACTTGGATCCGTCGCTGCGCTGGGAGCGGCTGGAGATCCTGGGCGCCACCGACGGCGGGCCGTTCCACCAGGACGGCACGGTCGAGTTCCGGGCCCACTACCGCGAGCGCGGGCGGGCCGGTTCGATGCAGGAGAACAGCCGGTTCGTCCGTCACCAGGGCGAGTGGGTGTACGTGGACGGCGTCATCGAGGGCTGAGCAGGCGGTACTTGACGCCGAGCAGCGCCCCGCCGGCGCCTCGCGGCAGCAGCCACCCGGTGTCGGTGCGGTCCTGCGCGCCGAACCGGTACTTGTACGGCTCGTCGCCGCGCAGGAAGTCGAAGACCCGCACGCCGTCCGCCGCGCAGTTGCGCACCGCCGCGTCGATCAGGGCGGTGCCCAGCGATTCGGCGGCCCACCGCTGGTCCCAGCCGATCTGATAGTAGGCGAACCGGTCGGCCCACCGGAAGCCGTACAGCACGCCGATCAACTCGCCTTCGAAGTACGCGAGTTGGAAGGAAGGTCCGCAGCCGGGCCGGGCGGTCTCCAGCAGCGCCCGGTGCAGCGGGAGCCGGCCGGCGTCGAAGCTGCTGACCCCGCCGGCGGCGGCCTGCCGGCGCAGGCGGTGCAGGCGCAGCAGTTCGTCCAGTACGGCGGGCGGGGCGGCGGTGGGCGGCGCCCAGTGGAAGGTGACGCCGGCAGCGGCCAGGCGGCGGTGGACGCGGCGGTTGGCGGCGCGGAAGTCGCGCGAGCCGAGCCGGTCCGGTCCGGCGGTGAGGTCGAGTCGCGGGCAGGCGCTGCGGGTAACGGGGCGGGCGCCGGGCGGCAGCAGGTCGCGGTGCGCGGGGTCCAGCGCGGGCAGCCACAGGGTGCGGCGGCGGGCGCGGCGGGCCAGCCAGGCGGCGACCTCGCCCCGCCGGTGCGGGCGGACGGCGGGCCCGCAGTGGTCGGCCGCGCCGGGCCCGGCGCCGAGCAGGGTGAGCACCGGCAGCGCGAGCGGCACCCGGTGGTGCGGGCGCAACCGGGCGAGAGCCAGCGGCACCACCGCCTCGGCGCGCCCGTCCGCTCCGCGCCACACGGCGATCTCGCCGCGCTGCCCGGCCCCGAGGGTGCGCCACCAGGCGAGCACCCAGTCCGGCCCGGCGAACCACGAGCCGTCCGGGTCGTCGGCGATCAACTGCCGCCATTCACAGATGAGTTCGCCGTCCAGCTCGGGTGTGCGCAAGATCTCCGGCGCGTCCTTCACGATGTGGCCCCCTCTCTTCGGTCGCCGTCACGCAGGCGACGCGGCCCGGGCGGAACGGTGTCGGAGCGATCCCGAACCAATCGCGCGTCGACCCGCAGCCGGCCGGCGGGCCCGAGTGCGCAACGCCTCCGGCCCGCAGGCGAGTTGTCCCGTATCCACCCGCCGGTCGGTCCCTCCGGAGCACCCACCTTCTCACCGCCCGCCGCGCAGGCGGTGCACGGCCGGGTGGAGGCCGGACAGGATGGTGTCGAAGCGGTCGCGGCCGGTGTGGGAGTTGACGCGCAGGCGGCTGATCCGCAGCCGTTCGGCGGGGGCGAGTGCGGTGTGGCGGTGGTCGAAGAGGAACGCGGTGCGGTAGCCGAGGGTGCGCAGCACGGTCTCGGCGCGCGGGTCGTGGTTGCCGTTGGGGTAGGCGAAGGTGGTCGGCGGGTGGCCGAGCCATTCGGTCAACCGGCCGTGGGCGCGGACGAGTTGAGCGTCCAGCTGGGTGTCGGAGCAGTGGTCCAGGCAGGGGTGCGAGGCGGTGTGGTTGCCGACCGTCAGACCGCCGGACACCAGCGCGAGGAGCTCGGCCGCGGTCAACTGCCGCTGCGGGGGCGCCTGTCGCTTCGCGGTGGCGCGCAACTCGGCGAGGGCGCGCAGGCGTTCGGCGTCGGGGACGGTCTTCAGGTGGTGGACGGCGGCGCCGGAGTCGAGTCCGTGCAGTGTGCGGGTGTGGCCGCCGCGCCGGATCAGCTGGGCGGCTTCGGTCCACCAGTAGGGGCGGTCGGTGTCGATCAGGTCGGTGATGACGTACGCGGCGGCGGGGATGCGCAGCCGGGCGAGGACCGGCAGGGCGTGGGTGAGGACGGTGGGCTCGCCGTCGTCGAAGGTGACGAGCACGCTGCGGGGCGGGAGTGGGCGGCGGTGTTCGGCGGCGCGGGCGACCTGTTCGGGGCTGACGGGGTGGGCGGTGGAGGCCAGGCGTTCCATCTGGGCGCGGAACGCGGCGGGGTCGTCGATGCCGTGGTAGGCGAGGACGGCGAGGCGGTGGGCGGCGCGGGCGCGGAAGACGGGTTGGAGCGGGGAGTGTCGCAGGAGTGCGTCGATCCCACGGCGCCGGGTGGCGCGATCCGTGGTCGGCATGGCTTCCCCCTCGGCCGGTGCACGCACGGGCACCCCGGACGGTCGGCCCGGGGTGCCCGTCGGAGTTCGGGTCATCAGCGTCCCATGCTCCGGTAATGCCTGTCCCAAGTTCCTGGAAGCTTCCTGGGAGCGGGCGGGTCCCCGGCAGTCGCCGCCTGTCCGGATCGCACCGTTTTGCGGCATATAGCACGGATTGACATAGTTCTGGAGACTGCTGCCCGTCCGCCCATGGAGTGCCCTCGATGACCATGCCCGGCTTCGGCTCGCTCGGCTCCAACGACGCCTTCTCCGAACTGCTGAATCGCTTCTTCGGCCTGAACCCGGCCGCTTCCCCGCCCGCAGTGCAGCGGGTGCCGATCGGGCGGCTGCTCACCCAGTCCGCCCGGGACTTGATCGCCCGCGCGGAACTGCGCGCCCAGGAGGACGGCAGCGCCGACCTCGACACCCCGCACCTGCTGTGGGCGGCCACCCTGACGGACCCGGCCCGTTCGCTGCTCGCGCAGGCCGGCGCGGACCCGGACGCGCTCGCCGAGACCATCGACCGCACGCTGCCGGCCGGCGAGGCCGACCCGTCCGTGGAGCCGGGCCTGACGCCCGCCGCCAAGCGGGTGCTGATCGGGGCGCACGCCCGTTCGCAGGCCGCCGGCGTCTCGTACATCGGGCCGGAGCACATCCTGGCCGCCCTGCTGGACGACCCGGACTCGGGGGCCGGCCGCCTGCTGGCCGCGCACGGCGCCGACGCCTCCCGGATGCGGCGCGGGGCCGAGGCGGCGGCGGCCCGCGGCGAGCGCGGCGTCCCGGCGAAGGAGGACAGCAAGACCCCGACCCTGGACGAGTACGGCCGCGACCTGACCGAGGACGCCAAGCTGGGCAAGCTGGACCCGGTGGTCGGCCGGGCCGAGGAGATCGAGCAGACCATCGAGATCCTGTCCCGCCGTTCCAAGAACAACCCGGTGCTGATCGGCGAGCCCGGCGTCGGCAAGACCGCCATCGTCGAGGGCCTCGCCCAGCGGGTGATCGCCGGGGACGTCCCGGCCACGCTGAAGGACCGCCGGGTGGTCGCCCTGGACCTGTCCGGGCTGGTGGCGGGCGCCAAGTACCGCGGCGAGTTCGAGGAACGGCTGAAGAACGTCATCGACGAGGTCCGCGAGGCCGCCGACTCGACCATCCTGTTCATCGACGAACTGCACACCGTGGTCGGCGCGGGCGCCGGCGGCGAGAGCGCGATGGACGCCGGCAACATGCTCAAGCCGGCCCTGGCCCGCGGCGAGCTGCACGTCATCGGCGCCACCACCATCGACGAGTACCGCAAGCACATCGAGAAGGACGCGGCCCTGGAGCGCCGCTTCCAGCCGGTGCTGATCCCGGAGCCGTCCATCGAGGAGACCGTGCAGATCCTGGAGGGCCTGCGCGACTCGTACGAGGCCCACCACCAGGTGCGTTTCACCGACGAGGCGCTGCGCGCCGCCGCCGACCTGTCCGACCGGTACGTCTCCGACCGCTTCCTGCCCGACAAGGCGATCGACCTGATGGACCAGGCCGGCGCCCGGGTCCGGCTGCGCGGCCTGGGCCGCTCCACCGAGGTGATCGGCCGGGAGGACGAACTCGCCAAGCTGCGCCGGGAGAAGGACGAGGCGGTCGCCGCCGAGGACTTCACCCGCGCCTCCGAACTCAAGACCCGGATCGCCGACCTGGAGTCGCAGAACGCCGAGATCGAGGAGCGCCGCGAGGGCGTCGTCTCCGTCACCGTGGACGACATCGCCGACGTGCTGTCCCGGCAGACCGGCATCCCGGTCTCCCAGCTCACCGAGGACGAGAAGGCCCGGCTGCTCAAGCTGGAGGACGAACTCCACAACCGGGTGATCGGCCAGGACAGGGCGGTGGTCGCGGTCTCCGAGGCGGTCCGCCGCAGCCGGGCCGGCATGGCCGACCCGAACCGGCCGGTCGGCTCGTTCCTGTTCCTCGGCCCGACCGGCGTCGGCAAGACCGAACTCGCCAAGGCCCTGGCCGAGTTGATCTTCGGGGACGAGGACCGGCTGGTGCGCTTCGACATGAGCGAGTTCCAGGAGAAGCACACCGTCTCCCGCCTGGTCGGCGCCCCGCCCGGCTACGTCGGCTACGAGGAGGCCGGGCAGCTCACCGAGGCCGTCCGCCGCCGCCCGTACAGCGTGCTGCTGTTCGACGAGGTGGAGAAGGCCCACCCCGACGTGTTCAACGCGCTGCTCCAGGTCCTCGACGACGGGCGGCTGACGGACGCCCAGGGCCGCACCGTCGACTTCCGCAACACCGTGGTCATCATGACCTCCAACATCGGCTCGCAGCTGATCCTCTCCCACCGCGGCGAGACCGAAGAGATCCGCGACCGGCTGATGGCCGAACTCCGCGCCCGCTTCCTGCCCGAGTTCCTCAACCGGATCGACGACATCATCGTCTTCGACGCGCTCGGCGAGTACGACCTGCTGCGGATCGTCGACCTGATGCTCGCCAACTCCGAACGGCGGGTGCGGGCCCAGGGCCTCGAACTCGACGTCACCGAGGCGGCGAAGCGGTGGCTGGTCGACCGCGGCCACCAGCCCGAGTTCGGCGCCCGGCCGCTGCGCCGCACCATCCAGACCCAGCTGGACAACCGGCTCGCCACCATGCTGCTCTCCGGCGACCTCCAGCCCGGCGACACCATCGTCGCGGACGCGCAGGACGGCGAACTGGTCTGCTCGATCGGGCGCCCGGCGGAGCTCTGATCACGGGGCGGTGACGCCGGCCGCCCAGTCCGCCAGGGCCGCCCGGTTCGGGCGGCCGGCCTTCTCCAGCAGGCTGGCGACGTGCTTCTCCACCGTGCGCGGCGAGATGCTCAGGCGGGCGGCGATCTCCTGGTTGCCGAGCCGCTGCGCGACCAGCAGCACCACCTCGTACTCGCGCACCGTCACCCGCAGCCCGCGCAGCTGCTCCGGGACCTGTTCGGTGCCGGTGCGCCGCTGCGGGACGCTCGCCCCGGCCTCGCGCAGCAGGCGGCGGCAGGCGGCGCCGACGGCCGGTACGCCGGCGCGGTGGAAGTACTCCTCGGCGCTGCGCAGCCACGCCACCGGCTCGCCCCAGCCGTCGGCGAGCGCGGCCTCCGCGACCAGCCGCAGGCCCAGGTGGCGGGCCATCTCGAACGGGCGGGCCGCCCGCGCGGCCTCCGCGACCGCCTCGGCGGCCGGGCCCGCCTGCCCGGCGCGGCCCAGGTGGACGGCGTGCGCGAGCCGCTCGAACTGCCGGTTCCAGGCCAGCGCGGCGGCGTGGTCGGCGGCCGTCCGGGCGTGTTCCTCGGCGGTCTCGGTGCCGGCCAGTGCGCGCAGCAGCGGGTGCAGGCCGTGCGCGCCGTTCAGGTAGAAGACGGACGGGTGCCGGGCCTCCCAGCGGCGGGCCCGGTCGAACTCGGCGAGGGCCAGCGCCCGGTCCTCCTCCAGCAGCGCGCACACCGCCCGGCAGTTGCCGTGGGCGAGCGGCAGCTGCAGCGACTCGGCGCCGTCCCAGCGGTCGAACTCGGCCAGCACCTCGGCCATTTCGGCCCGTCGGCCCTGGTGGGCGGCGACCATCGCCCGGGTCAGCAGCAGGAACTGGTGGTGGTCGACGTTGCGCAGCCGGGCGCTGGCCTCCAGGCCCTGGTCGGTGAGTGCGCGGGCCCGGGCGTAGTCGCCGCGCAGGACGGCGTGCATGGCGAGCGTCGCCTCGGCGGAGCGGACCAGGTCGAGCGCGCCCAGGTCGAGCGCGGCCCGGTGCGCCCGTTCCAGTTGGACGGACTCCCCGACCTGCATGAACTCGTTGACGCCGAGCCGCAGTTGGGCGTCCACCTGCCAGCCGGGGAGCCGGTGCCGGGCGGCCAGCTCGAGCAGCCGCCGCAGGCAGGCGTCCGCGCGGTCGAAGCCGTTCCGGCGTTCCAGCAGGGCGAGCAACTGCCATGCCTGGCAGGCGACTTCGGGCAGTCCGGCGGCCTCGGCCCGCTCGGCGGCGCGGCGGGCCAGCCGTTCGGCGACGGCGGTCCGGGTCTCGCCGTCGCCCGTGGGGCCGTCGACGCCCGCCAGCGCGAGGTGCGCCTCCACCACCTCGAGTGCGCAGGTCCGCTCGGAGCCGGCCGCCGGGCCGAGCAGGGTGCGGACCAGGGCGGCCTGTTCGGCGGCGTCCGCGAGGCGCCCGGCGGTGACGGCGGCGCGGGCCAGGCGCAGGTGCAGGGCGGCGGTGCGGTCGTCGCCGAGCGCGGCCGGGCCGCCCAGCGGGAGCGTCCGGGCGAGCTCGCGGGCCTGGTCGAACCGGCCGCTGTCGGCGAGGGCGTGCGCCAGCTGCTCGCGGATCCCGCTGGCGGCGGCCGTGGCGGCGCCGTCCCCGCCGACCAGTTCCAGGGCGCGTTCCAGCAGGGCGACGGCGGACTCGGTCGCCCCGCCCTGCCGGGCCTCCTCGGCGGCCTCGGCGAACAGCCGGGCGGCGGCCTCGGGTTCGCCCGCCGACTGGCGCAGCACGGCCACCAACTGCCGCCACTCGCCGGGCAGTCCGGGGTAGGCGCGCTCCACCTCGCCGGCGGCGCGCCGGGCGATCGCGGCCCGTTCGGCGGGCAGCAGGTCGGCCAGCAGCGCGTCCGCGACCAGCGCGTGCCGGAACTCGTACCGGTCGGCGACCGGCCCGCTGGGCGACAGCAGCCGGGCGTCGATCCCGGCCCGCAGGTGGATCAGCAGGCTGCGGTCGTCCAGCCCGGTGACCAGTTGCAGCACCGGCAGCGCGAACCGCCGTCCGAGCACGGCGGCGACGTTGAGCATCTCGCGGCCCGCCGGGTCGATCCGGGCCGCCCGCTGCACGACGCTGCGCACCACGGTGGTGGGTACCTCGATGCCGAGGTCCCCGAACACCTCCCACCCGCGCTCGGGGTCGCGGCGCAGCGCCCCCGCGGTGACCATTCCGCTGAGCAACTCCTCGATCACGAACGGGTTTCCGCCCGCGTCCCGGACCACCCGTTCGACCACGGCGGCGGGCAGTGCGCCGGGTGCGGCGGACAGGCAGGCGGCGGCGAGTTCGGCGGTCTGTCCGCCGTCCAGCGGGTGCAGGTCGAGCCGTCTGGCCTGCCGGCGGGCGGCCGCGTCGAGCGCCAGGTCGAGTGCGGGGCACGGGTGTTGACGCAGTGTCGCGACCAGCAGGACGGGCAGGCCGTCGAGGTTGTCGATCACGTAGTCGAGCACGGCGAGGGTCTCCGCGTCCGCCTCGTGCAGGTCCTCGACGATCAGCAGGCAGCCGCGCGGCGGCCGCTCCGGGTCCTCCCGGCCGACCGCGCCGAGCAGCCGCAGCAGCGCCTCGGCGATGTCCGTCAACGACGGTGGTGCGGCGGGGCGTTGCTCACCGCGCCAGTCCGGGACCAGCGCCGCCAGCGCGGACCGGTACGGTGCGAGCGCCGGGTCCTGCGGCGGCCCGCTGACCCGGAACAGCGACAGCAGCGCCTCGGCGATCGGCCGGAACGGCACCGGCGCCCCGGCACTGCTGCCCCGGCCCCGCAGCACCGCCATCCCGTCCGCGACGGCCCGGTAGGCGCAGTCGGCCACCAGCCGGGTCTTGCCGATACCGGCTTCGCCGCCGACGAACACCGCGCGCCCCTGCCGCCGACGGGCGTCGATCAACCCGTCGAGCAGGACCCGCAGTTCCTCGGCGCGACCCACGACATAAGGGGAGGAGGTGAGCATTCACGCAGGCTAACCGCCCGCGCCGTCATCGGGCCATGGGGACTTTTCGCACCCCGTCAGTCCTGGGTGAACGAGAGGGAGGTGAGAGTGGACGGGGTGGTCGTGTCGTTGGTGCCGATGTCGATCGTGCCGAGGTCCGGCGAGACCCAGCCGGCCAGCACCAACGCCCGCCGCATGCGCGGGAGTTCGGTTCCGCGCAGGGCCGGGACGATCTCGCCGGCGGGGTGCGGCGTCCGCTCGGCGGCAGCGGTCTCGGAGAGCTCCCACGGGGCGACGAGGGTGGCGGTGGTCATGGTGGTCCTCCTGGGTGGTGAGGTGATCGGCAGGCCGGGTGGGGCTGCCGTGACGCAAGTTCCGTCCGACGGGCGTCGGACCAGGGGTGGTGCGGGAGCTTTGCCACGGCTCGCGGACGGTCAGCTGCGGGGTGGTTCCAGCAGCAGGACGCAGGGCACGTCGGCGGGGTGGGCGAGGCGCAGCAGCGTGTGGCCGATGCCGGCGAGGCCGGTGAGCAGGGCCGGGGTGGGGATGCCGGAGGGAGTGGCGCAGCGGGGCCCGGCGTGGTCGAGCTCGCCGAGCAGGGTGGCGGCCCGGGTGGCCGCGCGGGTGGGGTGGTCGGTGAGCAGGAGTTCCAGGGTGGCGCTGTCGCCGTGCAGCAGGCTGTGGTCGGCGGCGGGTCCGGCGGGCGCCGGGGGCAGTGCCGTCCCGGGGGTGCGGGCGGCCGCCAGGCGGGCGCCGGGGCCGAGCGCCCCGGCGGGGGCGGGCTCGGGCAGCGGGACGCTCCGGCCGGTGGCGGCGTAGCGGTGCAGGGCCCAGCGGCGGTAGGCGGCGCCGTCGGGGGTGGGGTCGGGGGTGGCGGCGAGCCGCTGGGCGCAGTGGTCGGCGACGGCGGCGGCGGCCGGGTCGCCGGTGAGCCGGTGGACGGCCAGTACGGCGGCCAGGCATCCGGCGTCGCCGGAGAGCAACTGCCCGTCGGGGTCGGGGTCTTCGGGCGGTGCGGCGTTCGCGGCGCGGGCGGTGAGCCGGACGGCCGCCCGGGCGGCCTCGGCGAGCACGCCGGTGTCGTCGAGGTGCAGCGCGTCCAGTCGGGCCAGCCCGTAGGCGATGCCGGCGAGTCCGGTGAAGCCGCCCGCGCCGACGGCGTCCAGGTGGGCGGGGTCCTTGGCGAGTGCGTCGAGCAGCGGGGGCAGGGCCCGGACGGCGCGGCGCGCGGTCTCGGCGTAGCGGGCGGTGCCGGTGAGGGCGGCGAGCTGGCCGAGGAACAGCGCGGTGCCGAGGTAGCCGCCTTCGAGGGCCGCGCCCTGCGGCATCAGGGCCCACTGGCGGTCGGTGATCGGTTCCAGGGTGAGCCAGTTGACGCGCTGCCGGTCGCCGTGGGCGCGGGCCAGGATGCGGTCGGCGAGGTCGCAGGCGGCGGCGAGCAGCCGGTCGGGGTCGGGGGCGACGGGCGGGCGCGAGCGCGCGGCCGGGGCGGCCGGTGCCGCGCCGGGTCCGGCGGAGCGGGTGGCCAGCGCGGCCCGGACGATCCACTCCTGGTCGTAGAGGTCGGTGCGGTCGAGGGCGGCGATCCGCCGCCGGGTCCGGTCGAGTCCGCTGTCGGCGGGGGCCGGGCCGCAGGGGCGGCCGTCGGCGTGCAGGCGTCCGTCGGCGACGGTGGCGGTGAACAGCGGGATGTCGCCGCGCCAGAGTTCGGCGTGTTCGGAGGCGGCGAGCGGGCGGCGGTGCGGGTCGTCGGCGGACTCGCGCCAGAGCAGGGCGAGCAGCCGGTCGCGGTCGAGGCCGTCGCGCAGCGCGTCGGGGTGGGTGGACTCCTCCAGCAGCGTCGCGTACCGCCGGGTGGGGCGGACCACGACGCGCACGGTGTCGGCCGCGAAGCTCTCCACCGGGCCGCCGGGGGCGAGGAGTTGGGGCGCGGCGTCGGCGAGCGCCCGGTAGCCGGACCGGAATCCGGCGACCAGGGCCTCGGTGTACTCCTGCGGGTCGACGTCCGCCCCGTCGAGCCGGGGCCGATTGTCGGCGCGCCGCAGCCGGCCCTGCTCGCGCACCAGCCGCATCCGGTCGGTGCCGGCGTCCGCCCAGCCGGGCACGGACATCGGCAGCGGCGCTCCGTCGTCCCCGCCGAGGCCCGAGACGTCGAGTGCGCCGTGCTCGCCGAACATCGGGAACGGCAGCAGCGAGATCCGCTGCACCGAGTCGGCGAGCACCCGGCGCGCCGGGTCGTCGCCGAGCGGCTCGGCCGGCCGGAGGTCGGGGTGGAACAGCGTCTCCAGGTCGACCAGGACGGGCTGGTCACCGGCCGCGATCAGGTTCTCGTAATGGATGTCGGTGCCGCCGAGCACGTGCAGCAGCGCCAGTTGCATGCCGAGCCGCCGGTAGAAGCGTTCCACGCCGCGCCGGTCCGAGCAGGGCCCCGGCTCGACGAACTCCAGCCAGCCGTAGGCGTCCCGGTCCAGGACGGTGAGGGTGCGCAGCGCGGTGTTCGGCGCCGTTTCGCCGAGCAGCCGCAGCAGCCGGTTCCAGTGCCGGTGGACGCCGAGCGGGCGCGGCTTGTACACCGCGCGCCGCCCGTCGGCGAACCGCAGGACGGCCACCGTCCGGCCGTGGGCGTGCCGGTCGCCCGCCCCGGTCCGGACCCGGACCAGCCGGCCCGGGTCGACGCCGTCGAACAGTTCCCCGACCAGGGCGGCCCGGTCGGCGGCGAACCGGCCGGCCAGTTCGGTCCAGGCGGCCACCGTGTCCTGGCAGCAGTGCGCCAGCAGCCGGGCCAGCACCGGGTATTCGGTGACCAGTGCGGCCAGCCGTTCGGGTGTCGCGGCCTGCCGGACGAAGTCGGCGAACCGCTCGGTGCCGTCCGTCCCGTGCAGCGCGCCGCCGATCCGGGCCACGTTCAGTTCCAGGACCAGGGTCCGGCCGGCGATCCGCGCCAGCCGGGCCGTCAGGTTCTGCTCGAAGTCCCCTTCGAGGGCGGCCAGTTCCGCGTGGTCGCCGACGGCCTTCCAGTCCGGGTCGTCGCGCAGCGCGGCCAGCGCGGTGGCGGTGAACGGGGCCACCACGGCCGCGAACCCTTCCGCCCGCGGCCGCGAGCCGTCGCCGGACACTTCCGGGCCGACGGACGCGGCGGCCACCGCGCGCCGGACGAAGACCGCCCAGTCGGGCTGCTCCCCGGCGCGTGCCGCCAGGCGGTCCGCCGGCTCGGCCAGCAGCGCCCGCAGCCGGTCCCGGTCCGCGCCCAGGTCGGCCAGCCAGGCGTCCAGGCGGCCGTCGAGCTCCCGCTCCCAGACGGCGAGCCGGCGATCCACCGACGCCGCGGCCCCGTCGGGCACGGGGCCCGGCGCGGCGCCGGCCGGGCCGGTCACGCGTTCGGTCAGGGTCAACGCCGGTGCCCACCAGGCGCTTTCGCCGGGCCGGCCCCAGGTGGCTGTGGAATCCGTCATGTTGGCAAGCATGGGCGGGCGGCAGCCCCCACCACATGGGGGCCGGCCCCCATATTCCGGCGGCGGGGCGGGCGACCCCCCGGGGGAATGGGGGCGGGCACCCGGGGGCGGGATGCGGAATACGGGGGTCCGGCCGGATGGGCCCAGGGGGCGGGCGGCGCCAGGCTCAGTACATGGATGCGACCACGACAGAGACAGCGGTGCAGGTTCTCGGCCCGATGGCCGCCACGGTCGACGGTGTACGGGTGCGGCTCGGCGGGCCCCGGCCGCGCGCGGTGCTGGCCGCGCTGGCCGCGGCGGGCGGCGCAGTCGTCCCCGAACAGGATCTGATCGACGCCGTCTGGGAGGACCGCCTGCCGGCCAGCCCGCGGCACGCCCTGCACACCTGCGTGGCCGACCTGCGCCGCGCCCTGGACCCCCACCGCCCGGCCGGACGGGAGTCCGCCGTGCTGCGCCACGAGCCCGGCGGCTACCGCCTGCGGCTCGCCCCGGACGCGCTCGACGCCCGGAAGTTCGCCGCGCTCGTCGAGCGGGCCGGCATCGCCCATCGCGCCCACCGCCCCACCGAGGCCCTCGCCGCCACCGACCTGGCCCTGGTCCTCTGGCGCGGCCCGGCCTACGCCGACCTCGCCCACCTGGCCTTCCTGGACCCGGAGCGCTGGCGGCTGACCGAACTGCGATGTACCGCGCGGGAGATCCGCGCCTGGGCGCTGCTCACCCTGGACGCCCACCATCTCGCCATCACCGAGTGCGCCCTGCTCACCACCGAGGCCCCGCTGCGCGAGTCCGGCTGGGCCCTGCGCGCCCGCACCCTCTACCGCAGCGGCCGCCAGGCCGAGGCGGCGGCCGTCCTGCACACCGCCCGCCGCACCCTGCGCGACGAACTGGGCGTCCACCCCGGCCCCGAGCTCGCCCACCTCACCCAGCGCATCCTGATCCACGACCCGACGCTCACCGCCGAACTGCACGGGGCGGCGAAGCAGCCCGCCTGAAAGACCCTGACCGCCCCGGCCGCCGACCTCGGTGGCCGGGGTGGTCGTCATGTCACCGGTGCGGGCTTCGCTCCCCGGCCCGCCGGGACGATGGTCTTCCCCTCCAGTCTGATGTCCAGGCTCTGCCGTCCCGCCAGGACCGCGACCAGCACCAGGCCGAACAGTGCGGCCACCACGCCCAGCGCCGCGCCGGTGCCCCCGAGTTGGAGCAGTGCGCCGGCGGCCAGCGGGGCGATCGGCTGGAGCGCGCCGCCGATGAACGAGGTGGTGCCGCTGACCCGGCCGTAGACGTCGTAGTCGACGACCAGCAGGGTGGTGGTGCCGAGCGCGGCGCCGACCACGGGGGCGAGCAGCAGGACGGGGGCGAGGGCCGCCGCGGGGCCGAGCCGGCCGGCGCTCAGGCCGACGGCGAGCGTGGCGAGCAGCCGCAGCGCGGCCGTGCCGGCCATGAGCCGCCACAGGCCGTAGCGGCGGTGCGCGCCCGCGGCGAACAGCGAGCCGACCAGTCCGCAGGCGGCGGCGGCGCTGAACGCGAGTCCGGTGCCGCCGCCGGCCGCGCCGGGGCGCAGCAGCAGGATGTACATGAGCATCGAGACGGCGAGGTTGCCGGGCACCGAGTAGGCGAGGGACGCCCGCAGGAACGGGGTGCGGCGGATGACGGCGAGGCCTTCCCGCAGCCGGGGCCAGCCGCGGGCCGTCGGGCCGTCACCGGCGCCGGACGGCAGGCCGCGCACGCAGGCCAGCGAGACCAGGTAGCTGATGGCGTCCGCGACGAAGGGCACGGCCCGGGCCAGGCCGAACAGGGCGCCGCCGGCGGCGGGGCCGACGATGGAGGCGCTGTAGCCGCGGACCTGGTTGGCGGCGACCGCCTCGGGCAGTTGCTCGGCGGGGACGATGGTGCGCAGCATCTTCCCGGCGGCGGGCCCGAACGCGGTGATCGCGGTGCCGGAGACGACGGTGGTGACGGCGAGCAGCCACAGCGGCGGGCCGCCGGTGAGGGTGGTGACGGCGACGGCGGTGACGGCGGTGAGCCGGACGGTGTCGCAGGCGAGCATCAGCCGGCGCGGCGGGATCCGGTCGGCGAGCTGGCCGCAGGGGGCGGCGGTGAGCCAGGTGGCGAGGAAGCCGAGGGTGGCGAGCAGGCTGGCCTTGGCGGGCGATCCGGTGACCGCGACGGCCAGCAGGGGGACCGCCAGCACGCTCATGGAGCTGCCGAGTTCGGAGGTGAACTGGCCGATCCACAGCCGCCGGAACATCGGGTTCGCCCCGACCAGCCGGAACCGGCGCAGAAAGCGCCGGTCCCGGGCCGGTCGTACATCGGTTGCCACGTCGCTGGTCACGGCAGCAGTCCGTCCACGGTGAAGTGGAAGTCGGTGCGGGTGCCGGGGCGGGCGAGGCGCAGCCGGTCGAGGAAGAGCGCGACGCCGATCGAGCCGGTGGCCAGGTCGCAGCTCTCCCGCAGGGCCTGTTCGCCGGGGAAGCCGATCCCGCCGGGGATCTCGCCGTCCTGTTCGATCCGGCTGAGCAGGATGCCGTCGGCGACCCGGCGGGCTTCGTCCAGCCACCGCTGTTCGCCGAGCAGTTCGCCCGCGTCGAGCAGGACGTTGCCGAGTCCGGCGAGGCCGTGCGCGAGGTGCGGGAAGACGGCGTAGCGGCGGGCCGAGTCGCGCAGCAGGTCCTCGGTGACGGCGGCGAGTTGCTCGTCGTCGGGCCGGACGGTGAGGTAGCGGACGACGGCCACCGAGACGCCGGCGGTGCCCTCGTCCCAGTAGTTGCGCAGGATGGTGCGGCCTTCGGCGGGGCCGGTGCGGGACGGGAAGCCGAGGGTGCCGCCGGGGAGGGTGGCGGCGTGCGCGAGGTCGTGGCCGAGTGCGGCGCGGCCGAGGGTGTACCAGCGTTCCTCGCCGGTGGCGAGGTGCAGGTAGAGCAGGAACAGGGCGATGCCGCTGCCGCCGTGGCCGTGGCCGAGCCGGGTGTGGAGCCGGTCGTCGCCGACGATGGGCTGCGGCCAGTGCGGGCCGTCGGGGCCGTGGACGGCGGTGGCGGCGAGGTGTTCGCCGTCGGCGACGGCGTCGGCGAGCAGTTCGGGGTCGTGCTGGCGGTGCCACAGGTGCAGGGCGGCGAGGCCGTGGCCGGCGGTGCCGTGCAGGATGCCGGGGAGGGCGTTGCGCAGCGGGTGGCGGCGGGCGGAGGCCATCAGGGCGCGGGCGACGGCGGGGTGGCCGAGCGCATCGAACGCCCAGGCCAGGCCGGACTGGCCGAGGTACAGGCCGGGCGGGTACGCGGCGGGGTCGACGTCCTTGGCGAGCGCCCAGCCGAGCAGCCGGTCGGGCACGCTGCCGCGCAGCCGGTGCAGGCCGTACAGGATGCCGGTGGCGCCGTACGCGAGGGAGAGCGGGTTGGTCTGGTGGACCAGCGGGTTGCTGGGGAACAGCCGGTCGGCGCGCTGCGCGTCGGCGGCGGCCTCGATCTCGGCGGCGATGCCCTCGACCGTGGCGGCGAGGTCGGCGTCCCGCAGCCCGGGCAGGGCCTCGGGGTCGCGGTAGCGGCGGTCGGCGGGTTCGGTGAGCGGAACGGGGGACGTCCACAGCGCGGGGTCGTCGAACGGCAGCGCGTCGATCCGCTTCAGCAGCTCGTCCGGGTCGAAGTCGCCGTCCACGGCCTCCGGGTCGGTCAGGTCCCGGATCAGCGAGGCGAGTTCGGCGGGCAGCGCGAGGTCCTCGGTGAGCGCGTCCAGGAACCGCTCCTGGGCGGGGCGGTGGAAGCCGATGGTGTTGTTGACCACCATGACGGAGGAGAAGATCAGCGCGCCGAGGCAGTGCCAGTCGTTGGCCCGGTCGTAGCGGTTGGTGGCGCGCAGCCGGGGGCTGGCCAGGCCGATGGTGTGCACGCCGAGGTGCGGGTCGATGCCCTCGCGGACGGCGGCCTCCAGGTCGAGCAGCACGGCCCGGCCGTCCTTGGTGATGTGCACGTTGGTGTAGGAGAGGTCGCCGAGCAGGATGCCGCGGCGGTGGGCGGCGGCGACGGCCTCGGCGATCTGCCGCCACACCGCGCGCTGCGCGCGGTAGTAGGTGCGCAGGCTTTCGCCGTCCAGCTTGCCGGTGATCACGGGGTTGGTGGCGATGCAGTTGCGGCTGTAGTGCGGCCCGTCGACGTACTCCTCGACCAGGAAGGCGTGGCCGGCTTCGTGGAAGAAGTCCAGCGGCTTCACGTAGTACCCGGTGTCGGCGAGTTCCGACAGCACCTGGTACTCCTTCTCCAGCACCTCGGTGGCCGCCCGTCCGGGCCGCCCGACCAGCACGCCCGGGCGGGCCTCCTTGAGCACCACCTGCGCGTCGGTCTCCCGGTCGGTCGCCAGGTAGACGCCGCCCCGGTTGCCGAACATCAGCGCGCCCGTCACCACGTAACGGCCGTTCAGCGCGTCTTCCTCCTCGGCCTGTTCGGGCGGGAACGGGTCGGTGACCCACGGCGGCGTCTCGAAGTACGGGTTGCGGACATCGGGGACCAGGGTGCCGTCCGGGGTGGCGATCATCAGGTCGTTGATGCCGTCGGCCCGCAGCCGCTTGATCGCGGCGAAGCCGCCGTAGCGGTAGTAGACGGCCGTCGAGCCGGGCCAGCGCCGGTCGGAGAGGATGTACGGGCCGGTGCGGCCTTCCAGGGCCTCGGCCAACTCCTTGCCCACCGCGTGGAATTCGGCGTCGTCGGCCGGGTAGACGGTGATGAACTTGCCGCTGGCGGTGCGGGAGAAGGTCTTGCCGCTGGTCAGCTCCACCGACCACGGGTCGATCAGGAACTTGAACGCCACGTTGTGCGCGAACAGCACCGGCAGGGCGAGCCGCAGCACCTCCTCGCTCTCCCCCGCCGCCGCGGTGACGTGCAGCTTCCACCCCTGCGCGGGGGTGTTGCGGCCGGGCGGGTCGGCGATGAACCACAGGCCGCGCCGCCGGGTGGCCCAGCCGTCGGGGACGAGTTCACGGAAGGCCGCGAGGTGCGCCGGGGCGGGGCGGTGGCGCTCGGCGGTCTCGTACCAGCGCCGGTCGAACTGGAGGTAGTACTGGAGCGATTGCCAGGAGAGCACGGGCGTTTCCCTTCCGTACGGGTGGTGCGGGGAAAAGGGGCGGGCCCCGGCGGCGCGGCTCCGCCGGGGCCCAGGAGACCTCTTCGGGTCAGCAGCTGTGCGAGTCGCAGGACGAGACGCTGATGGACTCCTGGTCCTCGATCGGGTTGCCCTCGACGGTGACCATCTTCTGCAGCTTCAGGACGTTCGCCATGGTGTGCTCCTCTTCTGTGTGGGTTCTTTCTTCCGCCGTCCGGTCGGCCGGTGCGGTGGGGCGTCAGTGCTCCGCGGGGCCCGTCAGGCCCCTTCGGGTCAGCAGGAGTGCGAGTCGCAGGACGAGACGCTGATGGACTCCTGGTCCTCGATCGGGTTGCCCTCGACGGTGACCATCTTCTGCAGCTTCAGGACGTTCGCCATG
>NZ_JBIALR010000001.1:593821-652593 GCF_042873675.1 Kitasatospora sp. NPDC004614 | reverse complement strand
CATGATGTGCTCCTCTGTCTGGTTTCCCTCCGCCCGTCCGGTCGGCCGGTGCGGTGTGAGACAAGAACACCAGGGCCCGCTCCGAGCCCGCTCCGAGAGCGCTCCGAAGCCTCGGCCGTCACCTCCGCGTGCCACACTCCGCACCATGAACATCACTGCCACGCCCCGCAGTTGGGGCGAATCCGTCGCGCTCTTCGAGCGCCGCGGCCTGCCGCTGAGCAGCTACGAGAACCTCTACAACGAGACCTACGACGTCCACTCGGGCAGCCTGACCGTCCCGGGCGCGCTCGACCTGGACGCCACCGAGCCGTACGGCACCGGCTTCGTCATCGACGGCGATCTGACGGTGGACGGCGCGATCCTCAACGTGGACGACGGCTGCCCGGCGCTGGTCGTGCTCGGTGATCTGACGGCGGGGGCGATCCACCTGGAGGGCGACGCCAAGCTGCTGGTGCGCGGGAGCGTCCGGGTCGGGGCGTTCGTCGGCCACATGACGGACAAGCTGGTGATGATCGGCGGCGACCTGCACGCCGGCGTCACGATCCTCTCGGCCGGTTTCTTCCCCGACGAGATCGGCGGAGCCCTGACCGGCCCGGTGCTCGCCGCGCCGTACGCGCTGACCGAGCTGGGCCGCGAGGTCGCCTCCCCGCCCGCCGCCGAGGTCCTCGTCCCGGAGGTGCTGCGCACCGGCGGCGACGAGGAGGACGACATCTTCGACGCGCCGGGCGTGCACGGCGACCGGCTCTTCGAGCACCTCGAGTCCGGCCTGCCGGTGCTGCTCCGGCAGAGCTGAAAGCGGCGCCGCCCCGGCCCCCTCCGCCGCGAAGCGAAGGGAACCGGGGCGGCGCCACGGACTCGGACTACATGTTGATCATGTGGCCGGCGAGGCCGTGGATAGCCTCCTTGACGGCCTCGCCCAGCGTCGGGTGGGCGTGGATGTTGCGGCCGACCTCGTGCACCGTGAGGTCCCACTGCTGGGCCAGCGTCAGCTCGGGCAGCAGCTCGGTGACCTCGGGGCCGATCAGGTGCGCGCCGAGCAGCTCGCCGTGGGTGTTGTCGCAGATCACCTTGACGAAGCCGACGGGCTGGCCGAGGCCGTGCGCCTTGCCGTTCGCGGTGAACGGGAACTTCTGCACCTTGACCTCGTAGCCGAGCTCGCGGGCCTGCGCCTCGGTGTAGCCGAAGGACGCGACCTGCGGCTGGCAGTAGGTGGCGCGCGGGACCATGACGAAGTCGATCTCCATGGTCTCGGCCTTGGCGATGGTCTCGGCGGCGACCACGGCCATCGCCTCGGCGGCGTGCGCCAGCATCAGCTTCGCGGTGACGTCTCCGATCGCGAAGATGTGCTCGGCGCTGGTGCGGCCCCGCCCGTCCACGGCGATCGCGCCGCGCTCGGTGAGCTGCACGCCGGTGACCTCCAGGCCGTAGCCCTGGGTGCGCGGCGCGAAGCCGATCGCCTGGAGCACCTTGTCGGCCTCCAGCACCTCCTGCTTGCCGTCGCGGGTGACGGTGACCCGGACCGGCTTGTTCGGGTCGGAGTCGTCGATCGCGTCGACCCGGGTGGAGGTGAGCACCTGGATGCCCAACTTGCGGTACTGCTTGGCGAGTTCGGCGGACACGTCGGCGTCCTCCAGCGGCACCATGCGGTCCAGGAACTCGACGATGGTGACCTTGACGCCGTAGTTGTGCAGCACGTACGCGAACTCGACGCCGATCGCGCCGGCGCCCGCGATGATGATCGACTCCGGCAGCTGCTCGGTGAGGATCTGCTCCTCGTAGGTGACGACCCGCTCGCTGAGCGAGGTGCCGGGCAGCAGCCGGGTGGTGGCGCCCGCGGCGATGATGCAGTGGTCGAAGGTGACCATCTCGAACCCGCCGGCGGACAGCGCGACCTGCAGGGTGTGGTCGTCGACGAAGGTGCCCCAGCCGTCGTACTCGGTGATCTTGTTCTTCTTCATCAGGTAGTGGACGCCCTTGACCCGGCCGTCGGCGACCTGCCGGGAGCGGCTGAACGCCTTGCCGTAGTCGAAGGAGACCTGGCCCTCGACCTGGATGCCGTAGAGGTCGGCCTCCTTCAGCACGGTGTGCGCGAGTTCGGCGTTGCGCAGCAGTGCCTTCGAGGGAATGCAGCCGACGTTCAGGCAGACGCCGCCCCAGTACTTGGCCTCGATCACGGCGGCGCGCAGACCGAGCTGGGCGGAGCGGACAGCGGCGGTGTAGCCGCCGGGGCCGGCGCCCAGGACGACCACGTCGTAGTGCGTGCTCATGTTCCTCGTTCCTCCGGTGACTTCGAAGACCACGTTGGCTTCGCGGCCATGGGATCAGTAGATCAGGTCGCGAACCGTCAGAGCTCGGGGAGGTCGGGCAGCGCGCGGACGTACAGCCAGTCGTCCAGCAGCGGGCGCAGCGGGCGGTCGGTGTAGTGGGCGGCGTGCGCGGCGAAGTCGTCGGTGGTGACGACGCCGTACCGGTGCCCGGTGGCCCAGTCGCGCAGCAGGCGGAAGAACGCGGCGTCGCCGAGGACGCAGCGCAGCGCGTGCACGGTGAGGCCGCCGCGTTCGTACACCCGGTCGTCGAACATGTTCGTCTTGCCGGGGTCGCCGATGGCCAGGTCCTGTGGCAGGCCGCGCAGTTGGCGGTGGGCCTCGGCGGCCTTGGCCTGCGTGGTGGGGCCGCCGGTGCGCTCGGACCACAGCCATTCGGCGTACTTGGCGAAGCCCTCGTTCAGCCAGATGTGCCGCCAGTCGGCGATGGTGACGCTGTTGCCGAACCACTGGTGGGCAAGTTCGTGGGCGACCAGGCGTTCCCAGCCGCGCTGCCCGTCAACGTGGTTGCGGCCGAAGGTGGCCATGCCCTGCGCCTCGACGGGGACGTCGAGTTCCTCGTCCACCACGGCGACGGTGTACTCGCCGAACGGGTACGGGCCGAACAGTTCCTCGAACAGCCGCATCATCTGCGGCTGCCGGGCGAAGTCGTGCTCGAACGCGGCCTGGTGCGCCAGCGGCACCCAGGCGATCTGCGGGACGGTGCCGGGGACGCGTTCGGTCAGCGGGAACTCGCGCAGCGGGGCGATGGCCAGCCCGACCAGGTAGGACGCGGTGGGCGCGGGCTGCTCGTACACCCAGGTGGTGGCGGAGGAGCGGGTGGTGCGGCTGAGCAGCCGGCCGCCGGTGACCACGGTGTACGGCGTCGCGGTGGTGACGGTCAGCTGGTAGGCCGCCTTGTCGGCGGGCCGGTCGTTGCAGGGGAACCAGGACGGTGCGCCGATCGGCTGGGAGGCGACCAGCGCGCCGTCCTCGATCTCCTCGAAGCCGAGGCCGCCCCAGGGGCTGCGGACCGGGCGCGGGTTGCCGGACCACTGCACCTCGCAGGTGAAGTGCGCTCCGGCGGCGAGGGCCTTGGCGGGTTTGATCCGCAGTTTGCCGTCGCGGTGCGCGTAGTGCGCGGCCCTGCCGTCGACCAGCACTTTGCCGATCCGGAACGCGGCCAGGTCGAGGGTGAACTCGCGCAGCGGTTCCGGGCCCGCTATGGCGGAGATCCGGGCGGAGGCGGCCAGCCGGTTGGGGCCGGGCCGGTAGTCGAGGGCGAGTTCGTAGCGGTGGGCGCGGTAGCGCGGGTCCCCGTGGCGGGGGAAGTAGGGATCGCCGCTCACCGGTGCTGTTCCTCCTGGCTTGAGTGCCACGCTTCGATCGGGTTGCCGAGCCAGCGGGTGTCGGCGGGTACCGTCTCGGCGCGCATCACCAGCGAGGCCGGGCCGAGGGTGGTGCGTTCGCCGACGGTGCTGCCGGGCAGCACGATCCCGCCCGGGCCGAGCGTGGAGCCCGCTCGGAGCTCCACAGTATCCAGCCGCATGATCCGGTCGTGGAAGAGGTGCGTCTGCAGCACGCAGCCCCGGTTGACGCTCACCCCGTCCCCGAGGGTGACCAGGTCGGCCTCGGGCAGCCAGTAGCTCTCGCACCACACGCCGCGTCCGATCCGCGCGCCGATCGAGCGCAGCCACAGCGTCATCACCGGTGTGCCGGCGGCCCGGCCGATCAGCCAGGGCACGGCGAGCACCTCGGTGAAGGTGTCGGCCAGCTCGTTGCGCCAGACGAACCCGGACCACAGCGGGTGCTCGACCGCCCGGAACCGGCCCACCAGCAGCCACTTCGCGGCGGCGGAGACCACGCAGGCCACCAGCCCGGCGGCCAGCAGCACCAGCCCGGACAGCAGCGGCTGGTCCAGCGCGCACAGCGCGGCGGCGGTGAGCACGGCCAGCGCGGCGGAGGCGAACACCGGGACGATCCGGCCCAGCTCGGTCAGGCCGCGCGCCCAGCGCAGCCGGGCCGGCGGTTCGTAGGTGAGCGCCAGGTCGGCGGTGTCGGCGGCCCGGGGCAGTTTGACCGGCGGCATGCCCAGGTAGGAGCTGCCGCGCTTGGCCTTCTTCGGCGTCGCCGACAGCACCCCGACCAGCCCCCGGTCAGGGACGGCCCGGCCGGGCGCGGTCATCCCGGAGTTGCCGAGGAACGCCCGCTCGCCGATCTCGGCCCGCCCGATCCGCACCCAGCCGCCGCCCAGTTCGTACGGGGCGATCAGGGTGTCGTCGGCGAGGAACGCCCCGTCGCCGACCGTGGTCAGACTGGGCAGCGCGAGGACGGTGGACACCTCGGCGCCCTTGCCGATCCGCATCCCGAGCAGCCGCAGCCACACCGGGGTGATCAGTGCCGCGTACAGCGGGAACAGTGTCTCCCGGGCCAGGTCCATCAACTGGCTGACGGTCCACGCCTGCCAGCCGACCCGGCCGTGCAGCGGGTGGTACCCGGTGCGCAGCCCCCGCGACAGCAGGCGGACCCCGATCAGCACCTTCGCGGCGTACGCCAGCCCGTAGGCGAGCGTGGCCGGGACGAGAGCGAGCAGCGCGCCCTTGAGTGCCTCCGCCAGACCGTCGCCGGGGTGGACGAACCGGCTCGCGATCAGCAGCGCGGGCAGTGCCGACAGCAGCGGCAGCGCGGACAGCACGAACCCGGTCGCGCCGTACACGGCCGCCCAGCGGGCCGAACGGCGGGGGCGTTCCTTCGGCCAGCCGCGTTCGGCCTTGCCGGTCTTCACGGCGGGCGCGCCCGCCCAGCGCTGGCCGGTCGGAACGTGCCCGGTGACGCCGGAGCCGGGCGCGACCTCGGCCCGCTTGCCGATCTTCGCTCCGGGCAGCAGCGTCGACCGGGTGCCGACCACCGCGCCCGCGCCGATCCGCAGCGCGCCGATCTCCAGCCGGTCGCCGTCCAGCCAGTAGCCGGACAGGTCGACCTCGTTCTCGATCGCGCAGCCCTTGCCGAGCCGCAGCAGGCCCGTCACCGGCGGCAGCGAGTGCAGGTCCGTGTCCGCGGCGACCCGGCAACCCAGTGCCCGGGCGTACCGCACCAGCCAGGACCCGGACAGCTGCACCGCCCCCGACGCCTCGGCGATCCGCTCGGCGGCCCACAGCCGCAGGTGCACGCTGCCGCCACGCGGGTACGTGCCGGGGCGGACGCCGCGCAGCAGCAGCCGGGCGCTGCCGGCGGCGATCGCCAGCCGGCCGGGCGCCGAGTAGAGCAGCGCCACACCGGCCAGCAGCAGCCACCACGGCGCGGTCGGGGCCCACGGGTAGTCGCCGACCAGGTGCAGCACGGTGCCGAGCACGGCCAGCAGCAGCGACCAGCGCAGGCCGATCAGGGTGACCGGCGGCAGCATCAGCAGCAGTTGCAGGGCCTGGGCGCGGCGTGGCGTCGGCTCGACGGTGCGCACCTCGCCCCCGGACTGCGCGGACTTCTCCAGCAGCCGGGCCAGCTTGCGCAGCGTCGGCTGCTGGTAGATGTCGAGCACCGACACCGCCGGGTAGCGGCCGCGCAGCAGCGTCGTGAGCTGGGCGGCGGCGAGCGAGCCGCCGCCGATCGCGAAGAAGTCGTCGCCTGCACTTCGCACCGGGGTGCCGAGGATCTGCGCCCACTGCTCGGCCAGCCACGCCTCCGTGCCGTACAGCTGCTCGGCCGGGCCGGACGTCTCCAGATCCGGCAGCGGCCAGGGCAGCGCGTCCCGGTCGACCTTGCCGGACGTCCGGGTCGGCAGGTGCTCGACGGTGGCCAGCAGCGGCACCAGCGCGGCGGGCAGCTCGGCCCGCAGCCGCGCCACCGCAGCCTCGCGGTCGAACCCCTCCTGAGCCACCAGGTATCCGACCAGCAGCTGATTGCCACCGCGCGCCGTCCGCACGGCCGCCGCCGCACCGGACACGGCGGGCAGCGCCTGCAGCGCCGCGTCCACCTCGCCCAGTTCGATCCGCCGGCCGCCCAGCTTGATCTGCTCGTCGGCCCGCCCGAGGAACACCAGCCCCTCGGGTTCCGCCCGCACCAGGTCGCCGCTGCGGTACGCCCGCTCCCAGCCCAGCGAGGTGAGAGGCGCGTACTTCTCGGCGTCCTTCACCGGGTCCAGGTACCGGGCCAGACCGACCCCGCCGATCACCAGCTGCCCGCTGCCACCCATCGGCACCGGCACGCCCGCCTCGTCGACGACCGCCAACTCCCAGCCGTCCAGCGGCAGTCCGATCCGGATCGGGGCCGCACCGCTCAGCAGCGCCCCGCACGCGACGACGGTCGCCTCGGTCGGGCCGTACGTGTTCCACACCTCGCGGCCCTCGGTGACCAGCCGCTCCGCCAGCTCCGGCGGGCACGCCTCACCGCCGAAGATCAGCAGCCGCACCTCGTTCAACGCCTCGGCCGGCCACAGCGCGGCCAGCGTCGGCACCGTGGAGATGACGGTGATCTCCTGCTCGGCCAGCCACGGCCCCAGGTCCGCGCCGCTGCGCACCTGCGCGCGCGGCACCGGCACCAGGCACGCGCCGTGCCGCCACGCCAGCCACATCTCCTCGCAGGACGCGTCGAACGCCACCGACAGCCCCGCCATCACCCGGTCCCCCGGCCCGATCGGCTCCTCCTGCAGGAACATCGCCGCCTCGGCGTCCACGAACGCCGCCGCACTGCGGTGCGTCACCGCCACGCCCTTGGGCTTCCCCGTCGAACCGGACGTGAAAATGATCCACGCGTCGTGCTCCGGCCCCGGCGGGACGGCCTCGTGGCCCGACGGTTTCACCTTCTCCAGCCGCCCGTCCGCCCCGATCACCGCGTTGACGTCCGCCTCGCCGAACACCAGCTCGGCCCGCTCGTCCGGATCCTCGAAGTCCACCGGCACGTACGCCGCCCCCGCCGCGAGCACCCCCAGGATCGCCACGTACAGCTCGTTCGTACCCGACGGCACCCGCACCCCGACCCGGTCCCCCAACCCGACCCCGGCCCCCGCCAACTGCCCCCGCACCCGCTCCACTTCGCCCAGCAACGCGGCATAACCCAACACCTGCCGCCCGTCGTCCAACGCGGGCTCCTGCGGGAACGCGGCCGCCGTCGCCGCCAACACATCCACCAACGTCCGAGGCGGGCCCGCAGGGCGGGCACGGAACAACGCGGGCTCGGAATCGGTGATCATGGCCATACGGTCCTCGTCCTGGGTTCCCCGGCGGTCAACCATAAGCATCGGGAACGTGACAACCCGGGAAAATCTGAGCAAACGGGGAAGCGACACCAGGGGCGCGGGGACCTGTCAGACCTTCACCACCACGACGTGGTCGGGCAGCAGCCTCTCCAGATCCTCCGGCTCGGACGTGAACACCGTCACCTGGCCTCGCTGCCCGAGCGCCACCACCGCGAGCATGGCGTCGATCGCGTACTTGTGCCCGCGCAGGCCGGCGCCCGCGAGCAGCCGACGTGCCTGCCGCGCCTCGTCCCGGCCCAGTTCGGCGACGTTCACCCGGGACAGCACCCAGTCCCAGCGCTGTTCCGTGGTCCGCGCGTCGTACGCCTCGACCAGAGTCATGGGCGAGGTGACGATCTCCGCCTCGCCGCGGGCAGCGAGATCGAGCCGGGCGATCATCATGCGATCACCACGGACCGCGAGCGACAGGGCCTCGCGGTCCAGCACGAAGACCCGCAGCCGCCGGGCTCCCTCCGCGCGCTTCTTCACCCGGCCGCCCCACCGCTCTTGCTGCGAGCGAGCCGGCGATGGCGGACTTTCCGGGCCCTGCCCCGCCGTGTTCACCAAGTGTCGAGTCCTGCCTCCGAGACTGGCTGTCCCTCGCCCGGCCCTGCCGTGGTCTGCGCCCTCCGGGGGCGTGCTCCGGCCTCGCTTTCCATGTCCACTCCGACTTCCAGGAGCTGAAACCCGATGAGCAGGATCCTCGTCGCCGCCACACCCGTGACCGGACACACCGGCCCGTTGCTGCGGATCGCCGCCCACCTCGTCGACCTCGGTCACGAGGTGGCCTTCCTCGGTGGCGCGCGTTTCGCCGAGCGGGCCGGGGCCGCCGGTGCGGTGTTCCATCCGCTGCCGCCCGAGGCCGACTACGACGAGCGGGACTTCGACGCGAGCTTCCCGGCCCGCCGGTCCGTGCCGCCCGGTCCTGCGCGGGTGGCCTGGGATGTCATGCATGTCTTCGGTGACCCGCTGCCCGCTCAACTCCGGTCTCTGCGGCAGTTGTTGGCGGAATTCCCGGCCAGTGCCGTCATCCACGACAACCTCTTCCTGGGCGGCGTGGCACTGGCCCTCTCCCAGCCCGCCGCCGACCGGCCCACCGTCCTGAGCATCAGCGTCTCCCCACTCGGCGTGCCGAGCAGGGACACCGCCCCGCACCTGCTCGGCCTCCTGCCGCCGGTCGACGAGGAGGAGCGGGCCCGGTATGCCGTGCTGGCGGAGAGTCTGGAGGAGCGCACCCGGCCGGTCCACGCATACCTGTCCGGGGTCTTCGCGGCGGCCGGGGTGCGGCTGCCCGCGGGGCCCAGCGGGCGGGTCCGGGCCGAGGCCGCCGACCACTACCTGCAACTGACCGTTCCCGGCTTCGAGTATCCGCGCAGCGATCTGCCGGCCAACGTCTCCTTCGTCGGTGCCCTTCCGCTGCCGGCCGGCCGCGACCCGTGGCAGCCCGAGTGGTGGCCCGCCCTGTCCTGGGCCCGCGCCGCGGGCCGCCGGGTCGTCGTGGTCACCCAGGGCACCTTGGCCAACGTCGACCTCACCGAACTGACCGCGCCCACCGTGCGGGCCCTCGCCGAACGCCGGGACCTCCTGGTGGTGGCCGCCACCGCCCGTCCGGACGGTGCGCAGGCGCTGCACGACGCGCTGTCCGATCTACAAGGGCTTCCCACCAATGCCGTCGCGACCGGCTACATCCCCTTCGACGCCCTGCTGCCGTTCGCCGACCTGCTGGTCACCAACGGCGGCTACGGCGGCGTCCAGGCGGCACTCGGGCACGGCGTCCCGCTGGTGGTCGCCGGGGAGACCGAGGACAAGCCGGAGGTCGCCGCCCGCGTCGAGTGGAGCGGCACCGGCGTCAATCTGCGCACCGCCCGCCCGAGCGCCGAGCAGCTGAGCGCCGCCGTGGACAAGGTGCTGGACGACCCGGCCTTCCGCGAGCGGGCGCACGCGCTGCGCTCCGAACTGGCCGAGTACGACGCGCTGTCGCTCATCGCCGAGCTGGCGACGGGGCGCGGCGGGGCCTGAGCCCCGCGCGCGAGTTGAGCCCCCGGCGGTACGGGGGCTCCTCCGCGGGTACTACCGCCCCTCGCCCCGGCGCACCGCGCCCGGTGCGCTCGCCGCGAGCCGGTCGCCGCGCCGGTTCGCCGAGGTCAGCTGCCACGGCACCGATATGACCATCACGCCGGGCGTGAACAGCAGGCGGCTCTTCAGCCACAGCGCGGACTGGTTGTGCAGCAGGTTCTCCCACCACCGGCCCACCACGTACTCGGGGATGAACACGGCCACCGCGTCCCCCGGCCACGCCTCCTTGAGCTCCCGCACGTGCGTGACCACCGGCTTGGTGATCTCGCGGAACGGCGACTCCAGGACCCGCAGCGGAACGTCCAGACCACTCGCGTCCCACTGCGCCCGCAGCTCACCCGTCGCCTCGGGTTCGACGTCCACCGTGACCGCCTCGACGGTGTCCGGCCGGAACGCCTCCGCGTAGCCCAGGGCCCGCAGCGTCGGCTTGTGGAGCTTGGAGACCAGCACCACGGCGTGCACCTGCCGGGGGCGGGAGCTCTCCGCGGCGACGTCCTCGACGGCGAGTTCCGCCGCGACGTGGTCGTAGTGCCGGCGGATGCCCCGCATGGTGAGCCACAGCAGCAGTGCGGCGACCACGGCCAGCCACGCGCCCTGGGTGAACTTGGTGATCAGGACGATGACCAGCACCAGCGCGGTGGTGACGGCGCCCAGCCCGTTGATCAGCCGGGAGCGCTGCGCGGCGGCCCGGACCGCCGGGTCGCGTTCCTCGGCCAGCGCCCGGTTCCAGTGCCGGACCATGCCGATCTGGGAGAGCGTGAAGGAGGTGAACACGCCGAGGATGTACAGGTGGATCAGGCTGGTGACGTCCGCCTTGTAGAACCAGAGCAGCCCGCCGGCCACCACCGCGAGCGCGATGATGCCGTTGGAGAAGGCCAGCCGGTCGCCGCGGGTGTGCATCTGCCGGGGCAGGTAGCGGTGCTGGGCGAGGATCGAGGCGAGCAGCGGGAACCCGTTGAACGCGGTGTTCGCGGCCAGGATCAGCACCAGTGCCGTCACTGCCTGGATGAAGTAGAACAGCAGCGTGTCGGAGCCGCCGAAGACGGTCGCGGCGAGCTGCGCGATCACGGTCTGCTGGGTGTACGTGTGGCAGTCCCCGGCGAGGCCGGTCAACTGGCAGGCGTCCTCGACGTAGTGGACGTGCGAGGTGAGGGCGAGCAGCGTGACGCCGGCGAACATCACCACCGCGACGATGCCCATCACAGCCATGGTGGCGGCGGCGTTGCGGGACTTGGGGGCGCGGAACGCGGGCACGCCGTTGGAGATCGCCTCGACGCCGGTGAGCGCGGTGCAGCCGGAGGCGAAGGCGCGCAGGCCGAGCATCAGCAGGCCGAGCCCTTGCAGGGTGTCCTTGCCGTCCACGGCGGTGACGCCGAGGGCCGCGGTGGGGGCCTGCGGGCTGTCGCCGAAGGCGAGCCGGATCAGGCCGGTGACGACCATCAGCAGGATGCCGCCGATGAACAGGTAGGTGGGGGCGGCGAACGCCCGGCCGGATTCGCGGACGCCGCGCAGGTTCATCGCGGTCAGCAGTGCCACGAAGCCGACGGCCAGCGCCACCCGGTGGTCGGCGAGCGAGCCGAACGCGGAGATGATGTTGTCGACGCCGGACGCCACCGAGACGGCGACCGTCATCACGTAGTCGACCAGCAGTGAAGCGGCCACCACCAGGCCGGAGTTGGCGCCGAGGTTGCGGGAGACCACCTCGTACGAGCCGCCGCCGCTCGGGTAGGCGTGCACCACCTGCCGGTAGGACATCACCACCACGGCCATCAGTCCGACCACGCCGGCGGCGACCCACGGGGTGAGGTAGAGGAAGGCGGTGCCGCCGACGGTGAGGACGAGCAGGATCTCGCCGGTCGCGTAGGCGACCGAGGAGAGCGGGTCGGACGCGAAGATCGGCAGCGCGAGCCGCTTGGGGAGCAGCGTCTCGCCGAGCTCCTCGCTGCGCATGGCCCGGCCGATCACAAGGCGCTTGAGCGCCTGGGGGAGGTTGAACACAGCACGGGAGCGTATGCGCCCCTGCCGTTAAGACAAGCAGTCTGTCCGATGACTGGATTTCCCGCATTTCCGCAGGCCAGAGGCCATGCAGATGATCGAATCGAAGGCATTTCGGCCGCAAAGGCTGCCGTTAAGGATTCGTCAATGTCTCGCCGGTACCGCCGCAAACCGGGACAAAACACTCACCGCGCGGCCGGCAACCGGGACTCGATGGCGGCCAGCGCAGCCCTGATCGCCGCCACGTCGTTCTTGTCGGCGACCTGGTCGCCGTCCTTCAGCTTCACCAGCAGGGTGCCGCCCGGCTCCAGCACGATCAGCGAGGTCTCCTCGACCCCGTCGCCGCCCTGGTGCCGGATCGCCACGTCCAGGTCGGGCACCCGGATGCCCTCCCGGGTGATCGCCCGCAGGTCGTACCCGCCGTCCTGGCCCAGCACCGTCGGCGTCCCGTCCAGCAGCCGGTTGAACCAGTCCCAGCGGGCCGCCTGCTTCACCAGCACCCAGTCCGTGACCAGCAGCACCAGCGCCCCGTACAGGCCGCCGACCAACGAGTTGTCGTTCCCGATCACCGCGTTCTGCACCACGTTCGACAGCAGCAGCATGACCACCAGGTCGAAGGTGTTCAGCTGGGCGAGCCCGCGCTTGCCGACCACCCGCAGCAGTGCGAGCAGCGCCAGGTACACCAGCACGGTGCGCAGCGTCTTCTCGCCGTACGAGATCCCCGCCTGGAACATGTCGTGCCACATGCCCGCCACGGTAGGCACCGGCGCGATCCACCGGTCCGGCCCCCACGCCCGGCACTCCCCCGGACGGCCCATCCCCGGCACGGCCCCGCCGCCGCACCCGCCCGGCGGGTGCGCCCTCCGGTGGCGGATCGCGGGCCGCGCGGCGAGGGTGACTTGCGGGGGAGCACCGGAACGCCTCACCGGAAAGAGCGAGAGATGCCCGAAGTCACCGAACCGTACAAGACCGGCACCCCGTGCTGGGTCGATCTGATGGCGAAGAACCAGCAGGCGGCGCTGGACTTCTACCGCGACCTGTTCGGCTGGCAGGGCAAGCCCGGCCCGGCCGAGTTCGGCGGGTACGCGGTCTGCGAGCTGAACGGCAAGGCCGTCGCCGGGATCGGCCCGGCGATGGCGCCCGAGGGCCAGCCGGAACCGCCCACCGTGTGGACCGGCTACCTGGCCACCAATGACGCGCAGGCCACCCAGGACGCGATCGTCCGGGCCGGCGGCACGCTGCTGGCCCCGGTGATGGACGTCGGCAAGCTCGGCCGGATGCTGATCGCCCAGGACCCGCAGGGCGCGGTGTTCGGCGTATGGCAGGCCCTTGAGTTCGCCGGCGCCAAGGTGGTCAACGAGGCCGGCGCGGTGGTCTGGAACGAGCTGCACACCAGCGACATCCCGGCGGCCACCGCCTTCTACGGCGAGGCGTTCGGCATCGAGATCAAGCCGATGGAAGGCGCGAAGGACTACTGGGCGCTGGAGGTCGGCGGCCGCGCGGTCGGCGGTGCCACGCTGCTCAAGAACGACCCGCCCGGCACTCCGGCGCACTGGCTGACGTACTTCGCGGTGGACGACGTCGACTCCACCGTGGACGCGCTGGCCAAGCGCAAGGGCACCGTGCTGGTCCCGCCGTTCGACATGATGGCCGGCCGGATGACGGTGGTCGCCGACCCGCAGGGCGCGCCGTTCGCGATGATCAAGCCGAAGCCGATGTAGGCCCGGTGCGGTCACCGGAAGCCGCCCGTCCCGGTCCGTCCGGGGCGGGCAGCGGCTTCCCCGCGTTCAGGGCAGCACCGGACCGCAGGTGAACAGCAGCGGCAGGACGGGCGCGGCAGCCGTGGTGAGCGCGGCGGCGGCGCGCAGCGCGGGGTGCGGGGCGGTGGCGGGGGCGAGCAGGCGGCGGACCCGGAGCAGCGCGGCGGGGCCGCCGGCGGCGAACGCGGCCTGCGGGACCTGGCCGCCGGCCACCCGGTACATGGCGGCGGCGAGCACGGCGCGCGGGTGGCGGCGCACGGCCCGGTCGTCGGCGGCCATCTCCAGCAGCAGCGGGGTCTCCCGGGCGGCGAGGCGGGCCAGCGGGAGGAACGGGAACGCGGCGGCGAGCGCGTCCGCGGCGGTGCGGGCCAGGTGGTGGCGGCCGGTGACGTGGGCGCGCTCGTGGGCGAGGACGGCGGCGAGTTGAGCGTCCGTCAGGACGTCGAGGGCGCCGCGGGTGAGCACGATCCGGGAGCGGCGGCCGGGCAGGCAGTACGCGGCGGGGATGTGGTGGTCGAGGACGTGCGCGCCGAGCCGCGGGTCGCGGGCGGCGACCAGGTCGAGCACCGTGCGGTGGCGGCGCCGGTGCCGGGCGGCGCGGGCCAGCACGGCGGCGAACCGACCGAGCGGCCACAGCGCGGCCGCGGCGGGCAGCAGCAGCCGCCAGCCGCTGTCGAGCGTCGGCCCGGCGGGGTGGTCGACGCCGCACAGGTGCATCAGGCCGACCAGCCCGAGGTGCAGGTGGCCGCCCGGGACGGCCACGTGGTGGACGGCCAGCACCAGCGCGGTGAGGAAGGACAGCGCCAGACCCTGCCAGAGCGCGACGGCCAGCCGGGGCGCGCGGTGCGTCCAGCGCGCCCTGGCCAGTGGCAGCGGGGCGAGCACGCCGACCAGCAGCGCGTACCCGAACAGCGCGAACGCGGCGGTCACCGGCCGCTCCCGGGTGCGCCGTTGCCGCCCGGCTGGTCGCGGTCGACGGAGTCGATGGCGGCGCGCAGCGCGTCGAGTTCGGCCGGGGTGAGCTGTTCGACCAGGTGGGCGAGGGCACCGGTGGGGTTGGGGCTCTCGCCGAGGACGTCGCGCATCAGGGCGGCGCTGTACGCCTCGCGGGTGCAGGTGGGCCGGTAGCTCCAGGCCCGGCCGGACTTCTCGCGGCGCAGCATGCCCTTGCGGTACAGGATGTCGGCGACCGTCATCACGGTGGTGTACGCGAGCGGCCGGGAGCGGTTGAGGTCGTCGACGATCTCGCGGACGGTGGCGGGGCGGTCCCAGGTCCACAGGCGGTCCATGATCTCCGCCTCCAGGTCGCCGAGTCTGCGCACTGCCGTTCCGTCCTTTTTCGGGTCACCGGGTGGTCCGGCTCATCGTAGTGGGCGCGGGGTGGCTTGCCGCTCGTTCTACTGAACTACTAAGTTGTCTCGTAGTTCAGCCCCCGGAGTTCTGAGGAGAGACGCCGCGATGGGAACGCACCGCCGCCCCCGGCCCGCCGGACGCACCAGGACGGCCGTCCTCGGCGCGGCGGCCGGCGCCGCCGTCCTGCTGCCCACCACCACGGCCTGGGCCGAGCCCGGCACCGGCAACACCGACCAGGTCAAGGCGAAGGTCGACGCCCTGTACGAGGACGCCGAGGCGGCCACCGAGCAGTACAACAAGGTGGACGAGCGGGCCAAGCAACTCCAGGACCAGGCCGGGAAGTTGCAGGACCGGCTGGCCGAACAGCAGGAGAAGATCCTGAAATTCCAGGAAACCCTGGGCGCGTTGGCCGCCGACCAGTACCGCGGCGGCGGCATCGACCCGAGCATGCAGCTGATGCTCAGCTCCTCCCCCGACGAGTACCTGAGCCGGGCCGGACTCCAGGACATGGCCGGCGAACAGCAGGCCGACGCGCTGCGCAGCGCGCTGCGGCTCCAGCAGTCGATGAACCAGGACCGGGCCGAAACCGCCGACAAGCTGGCCGAGTTGGAGCAGGCCCGCAGCGCCATGGCGGCGAAGAAGACCGAGGTGCAGAAGAACCTGGCCGAGGCGAGCCGCGTCCTGGCCGGCCTCAAGGCCGCCGACCGGGCCCGCGTCCTCGGCGACAACAACCAGGCCGCGTCCCGCAGTTCGACCCGCGGCCAGACCTACACCGGCCCCGCCACCGGCCAGGTCAAGGCGATCCTGGACTTCGCCTACGCCCAGATCGGCAAGCCCTACGGCTGGGGCGCCACCGGCCCCAACTCCTTCGACTGCTCGGGCCTCACCCAGGCCGCCTTCCGGGCCGGCGGCGTCGGCCTCCCCCGCGTCTCGCAGGACCAGTGGAACGCGGGCAAGCGCATCGCGAAGGCCGACATCCAGCCCGGCGACCTGCTCTTCTACTACAACGACCTGCACCACGTCGGCATCTACATCGGCAACGGCAAGCTCCTGCACGCCCCGCGCACCGGCAAGAACATCGAGATCGTCGACATGGACGTGATGCCGTACATGGGCGCCGTCCGCCCCTGACCGGGCCCGAGTGCGCGAGGTCAGCTGTTGAGTTCCCGGGACTGTCCGGCCCACCGGACCACGAACGGCATGGCCAGGCCGGCTGCGACGAAGACGCCGCCCATGACCAGCCAGCCGGGGGCGCCCCAGCTCAGGCAGAGCAGGCCGAGCAGACCGGGGGCGACGGTGTAGCAGAGACCCATGCCGATGCCGAACACGCCGGAGTACTGTCCCTGCGCGTGTGCGGGGGCCAGCCGGAACCGCAGCTCCATCGACCCGGCCGCGTGCCACAGCGAACCCACCGTGTGGACGGCGACGCCGGCCGTCATGATCGCCGCGGCGGCCCAGCCGGGCAGGCCCGGGGCCATCGCGATGACCGCCATGCCGACCAGGAACGCCAGCCCGGCGCGCCGGGTGGCCCGGCCGGCGACCTGGCCGCCCTTGATCCCTCGGCTGGTGCGGACCTGCAGGAGGACCACCATCACGGTGTTGACGGCGAGCGCGACGCCGGTGAACCAGCGCGGTGCGTGGGTGTGCAGGACCACCCACAGCGGCAGCGCGTAGGTCACCACCTCGCCCTGGATCCACAGGACGCCGTCCAGCACGACGAACGCCATGTACGGCCTGTCCTTCAGCGCGAGCCACCGGTCCGACCCGGTCGAGGCCGGCAGCGGCTCCAGCCTGGGCAGCCGGAGCACGACGGCCGCGCAGCCGACGAAGGTCAGGGCGTTGGCGAGGATGAGCGCCCGGTAGGCGGAGCCGGAGTCGAGCTGGATCACCGCACCGGCGGCCAGCGCGCCGAAGGTGCTGGCCAGGAAGGCGACCGAGCGCAGGTAGGAACGGAACTTCGGCACCTCGTCACCGCCGAACCGGCGGATCATCGGGCCGCGTGCCGCACCCCCCGAGGCACCGGCCAGGTCGGTCACCGCCACCGCCACCATGAACGCCACGAACGAGTGGGCGAACAGCAGCGACACCATGGCCACGGCCTGGATCAGCAGGGTGACCAGGAAGACGCCGTGCGGGCCGCGCCGGTCGGCGAGGTGCCCGACGGGCGGGCCGGCGAGCAGGCCGACCACGCCGGCGACCCCGAGGCCGAGGCCGACCTGCCCGATCGGCAGGCCGATCACCCGCAGGGCGTACAGCGGCGCCGTGGCCAGGAAGGCCGCGGTGCCGAGCTGGTTGATGAAACCCCCGAGTGCCAGCCTGCGCTGGGGGCCGGACTCGAGGAGTAACCCTCGTCGCACCAGCCAGGGCCGACGGTCGGGGGTGGTTTCCTCCTGAAGGTCGTCGGGGGACAGCGTGCCGGTCTGACTCACGTGGTACTCCTGGGCGTTGATCACGGCTGGGCGGGGACGGACGGCGCGGCGGAGCGCCTGGGGAAACTACAGCCGGACCGAAATCGGGTCGAGCCCGGACCTGCGCGCTGGCAGGATGCCGGGGTGGACGAGATCATCCGCGCCGCGGGCGCGCTGCTGGGCCAGCCCCTCCGGGACCCTGTCGATCTCGGCGGCAGCTCGCGGAGCACCGTACTGCGCTGCCGGACGGCCACCGGCGGCAGCGTGATCGTCAAGGCGTTCGCCGACGGGCCCGAGGCACGGCGCGCCTACACCGGCGAGACGGCCGGGCTCTCACTCGGCCTGGCCGGACCGGAGTTGCTCGCCGCGGACGTCGAGCGGCGGCTGCTCGTGATGGCGGACCTCGGGGACGCGCCCACCCTGGCGGACCTGTTGCTGGGCACCGATCCGAAGGCCGCCGAGCGCGGCCTGCTGGAGTGGGCACGCGGACTGGGCCGGCTCGCGGCCTCTTCGCTGCCGCGGCGCGCCGAGTTCGCGGCCCTCTGGCAACAGCACACCCAGGGCCTGCCGAGCTGGGAGGACGAGCCGTGGCAGCTGCAGAACGCCGACGCCTTCCTCGACCTGCTCACCGAGTGCGGCCTGACCGCCCCGCCCGGGCTCGCCCAGGAGCTCACCGCGATCGGCACCGCCGGCGGCGAGCGGTACCCCGGCTTCACCCCCGGGGACACCTGCCCCGACAACAACCTGATCACCGCGGAAGGCCTGCGGCTGATCGACTTCGAGGCGGCCGGCTACCAGTCGGTCTTCCTCACCGCCGCCTACTGCCGGATGCCGTTCTCCAGCTGCTGGTGCGTCCACCGGCTGCCGGCCGACCTGGCCCCGCGGATCGAGGAGGCCTACCGGTCCGAGGTGGTGACGCAGTATCCGGAACTGGCCGAGGAGACGCACTGGCAGGCCGGGATGGCACAGGCGGTGGTGGTCTGGACGGTCGACACGACGGTGCACCTGCTGCGCCGCTCGCTGCCCGAGGACGGGTGGACGCACCGCACCCGGCGGCCGGTGCCCACCCGCCGCCAGGTGCTGCGGCACCGCTGGACGAGCGCGCTCGAGCTGACGGGGTACCCGGCCTTCACCGCCACCATGCGGCTGTTGCTCTCCGAGATCGCCGCGGGGTGGGACGTGCCCGAGCTGCCCGGCTACCCGGCGTTCCGGGACCGCTCGGAGCCTGCCCTCCCCCCGCGCGGCCCGGCGCAGTAGAAAGGAAGCATGGGAAGACAGCTGGGCCTGCTGCTCTACGTGCTGGCGATGGTCGGCCTGATCGTCGGGGTGGACTTCGCGTTCTTCCGGGACCACTTCTGGCCCCGGCTGCTGGTGAACGTCGGCCTCGTGCTGGTGTTCCTCGCGTGCTACCTGCGCTTCCTCAAACACTCATGAGCCGGAATCGCCCGACTCCGTGACGGGCAGGCATTCGGCCAGCAGGGCGAGCATGTCGCGCCAGGCGCGGTCGGCCTGACGGGGGTGGTGGCCGACGCCGGGCAGCACGACGGCGTTGACGGTGGGGTGGTGGAAGGCGTGCTGGGCGCCGCCGTAGACGGTCAGACGCCAGTCGACGCCCGCCTCCTGCATTTCGGCGGTGAAGGCCTCGCGCCGGTCGGCGGACATGATCGGGTCCTCCGAGCCGACGCCCGCCCAGACCGGGCAGGGGATGTTCGCGGACTCGCCGGGGCGGCCGGTGGTGACGGCGTTGAGCGTGCCGATGGCGCGCAACGGGGTGCCGGCGCGGCCGAGTTCGAGGGCGATGGCGCCGCCGGTGCCGTAGCCGATGGCGGCGATCCGCTCGGGGTCGGTGCGCGGTTCGGCGAGCAGCACGTCGAGGCCCGCCCGGCCGATCTCCCGCATCCGCTCGGGGTCGGCGAGCAACGGGAGGGCGCGGGCCAGCATCTCCTGCGGGTCGGCGAACCAGCGTCCGCCGTTGATGTCGAACAGCAGTGCCACGTAGCCGAGTTCGGCGAGGGCGTCGGCCAGGCCGCGCTGAAAGTCGCTCAGGCCGGGGCCTTCGGGGCCGATCAGCACCGCGGGCCGGCGGCCGGTGCCGGCGGGCAGCGCGAGGTGGCCGACCATGGTCAGGCCGTCGGCGGGGTAGCGGACCGTGCGAGTGGTGACCGTCGTCATGCGATCGGACTGTACGGACCGTCGGGCCCGGTCGGTACGGTCTTAGCTGCGGGCAGAGCGGAAGGGGTGCATGGGGATGCGGTTGCGCAATGTCGAGCCGGGGGATGTCGAGGCGTACGTCCGGATGCGGTGCGACCCGGCGATGATGGCCGAGTTGGGCGGGCCGCTGCCGGCCGAGGGCATGGCCGACAAGGTCCGGCTGGATGTCGAGCGGACGGCGGCGGACGACTGGTGGGTCCGGATGATCGTGCCGGACGGCGCCGGGCCGGAGGTGGTCGCCGGGACGGTGACGCTGTGGCCGCACGAGGAGGACAGCGAACGGATCACCGAGATCGGGTGGATGGTGCTGCCGGAGTTCCAGGGCCGCGGGCTGGCCAAGCGGGCGGTCGGCGAGGTGCTCGAAGCGGCCGGGGCGGACGGGCGTTGGGGCCGGGTGCACGCGTTCCCGGGGGCGACGAACGGCGCGTCGAACGCACTCTGCCGCTCGCTCGGGTTCGAGCTCCTCGGGGATCGCGAGGTGGTGTTCGCCGGGCGGGTGCTGCGGACGAACCACTGGGCGATCGAGCCGTAGCCTGGCCGCGGGCGACGGCTCGGCGGGCCGGCCGCGGGCGGCGGTTTGGTGGCCCGGCCCCGGCCGCGGGAGACGGGTCGGCCGGGGGCGGGCCGGTCAGTGGGGCCGGGCGGTCAGCGCTCGCGGCGGGTGCGCGGCGGCCGGGGTGTCCGGGCGGGCGGGCGCACGGTGCCGAGCGGGCGGCGCGGGGCGGGGATGGCCGGCGGCTGGGACTTCTGGAACATGCGGGAATCCTCGTTCTCGATCGGCGGCCCACCCGTGGGACGGGGCGGGTCGGGTCCGATCAGCATGCGGCACCCGCTCGGCCGCATCCGGACGGCGCAACGGGAAGCCACCCGAACGGGCCAGAGCAGCCCGCGTGTCGGGCCCGGCGGGCACTGTGTCAGCATCGTGGCGACAGGCCGCTCCCGGGTCAGGACGTCGGCGGCCGGATCGGAGAGGGACTGTGGGAACCGTCGTCGCCCCCAAGCCGCTGCTGCTCCAGGACGGGCGGCCGGCCGCGGCCGGCTGGTCGCTGGATCCGTCGTTGCGGCATCTCAACCATGGTTCGTTCGGGGCGGTTCCGCTGGCCGCGCAGCGCGCGCAGCAGGACCTGCGGGACGAGATGGAGCGCGCCCCGGTGGTGTGGTTCCCGGCGCTCCCCCGGCGGGTCGCCCGGGCGCGTGCCGTGATCGCCGAATTCCTGGGCGCCCCGGCCGAGTTCACCGCCCTGGTGCCGAACGCCAGTGCGGGCGCGAGCGCGGTGTACAACAGCCTGCCGCACCGGCCGGGCGGGGAGGTGCTGGTCACCGACCACGGGTACGGGGCGGTCACCATGGGCGCGGCCCGGCTGGCCCGGCGCTGGGGCGGCTCGGTGCGAACGGTGCACGTGCCGTTGGCGGCGGGGCCGGAGGAGGCCGCGGCGGCGGTGCTGGCGGGGATCGGCGACCGGACGGCGCTGATCGTGCTGGACCAGATCACCTCCGCCACCGCGCGCCGTCTCCCGATCGACCTGATCGGCCCGGCCGCCCGTGAGCGCGGCATCCCGCTGCTGGTGGACGCCGCGCACGTCCCCGGCCTGCTGGCGGATCCGCGGGCGGGCCTGGACTGCGACGCCTGGGTCGGCAACCTGCACAAGTTCGGCTGCGCGCCGCGCGGCACGGCCGCGCTCGTCGCGCGGGGCGAACTCCGGCACGCGCTCTACCCGTTGATCGACTCCTGGGGTGCGGAGGAGCCGTTCCCGGAGCGTTTCGACACCCAGGGCACGGTGGACGCGACGAGCTACCTGGCCGCGCCGACCGCGCTCGACTTCGTTGCGGAGCAGTGGGGTTGGCCGCAAGCTCGCGACTACATGACCGAACTCGCCGACTACGCCCAGCAGTTGATCGGCGAGGCGCTCACCGCCGCCACCGGGGAGTCGGCCGCGGCGGAGGTCGGCATGCCGGTCAACGCGCTGCGGCTGGTCAAGCTGCCCGCCGGGATGGGGCGGACCCGGCTGGAGGCGGACGGCCTCCGCGACCGGCTGGCAACGGAGTTCGGGGTCGAGGCGGCGTTCACCAGCTTCGGCGGGACGGGCTACTTCCGGCTCTCCACGCACGTGTACAACACCGCCGCGGACTACGAGTACTTCGCCGAGGAGTGCGTCCCGGTGCTGTGCGCCTGGGCCGCGAAGCACCGCCAGTAGGCCCGACCGGACCCGCGCGGAGTGCGCAGCGCGGGTCCACCGGCCGGTGCTAGGAAGGGAGTTCGTAGTCCAGGTGGATCCGGTGGGTGCCGTCCTCGTCGATGACGATGCCGCCGGTGCCGGTGATGCCCGCCAGCCCGGCGGTGCCGCTGCCGGGGACGATCACGAAGTATTCGCCCTCGCGGCCCGCGCCCAGCGTGGTGGCGGAGTGCGCGAAGTTGAACGTCCCTTCGGCGTCGTGCAGTTGGCCCGCGAAGGACTCCATGGCGAGGTACGTCCCGACGCCGGCCGCGTGGTCGAACGCCGAGGTGAACAGCGTGCTGGAGCGGCCCTCGATCTCACCCCGGAACTCCTTGCGCATGGTGGCGACGCCGACGCCGACGGCGGTCTTGATGTCGCCCTCCGGGACGGGCGCGGGGGTGAACTCGGGGACGGTGAAGGTTCCTGATGCTCGCATGGGTGCGATGTTAGGACCCATCACCGACAGTGCCGCTCCCGGCGGTATCCACTGCCCAGGCCGGGTACTCGACGGTCTCGGGACGACGCCGGCGACGGGCCACCACGCCGAGGATCGCGGCCGCCACCAGGACCAGCAGGCCGAGCAGGCCCGCCGCGCCGACGGCCGCCATGGCGCGGACGGTGCCGGGCTGGTCGCGGGATTCGACCGTGGCGAGCGGGACGGGGCCCCACGTCCGGGAGTCGATCGAGTTCGCCCGGGCGTCGCCCATCACGAACATCCGGCCGTCGGGGACAGTGGTGTCGAAGCAGCGGTAACCGTTGACCTCCCCGCGGTAACCGTTGACGTCCTCGCCCCGCAGGTACGGCTCGTCGAGCGGTGCGCCGTTCAACTGCACGGGCTGGTCGCCGCATTGGGAGATGTGGTCGCCGCCGAGGGCGACCACCCGCTTCGGGACGGCGACGGCCGGCGAACCGGGTTCAATGGCGTAGCGGAGGACCACCACGTCCCCGCGCCTGACCTGCTCGGGCTTGACGGCCGTCACCACCACGACCTGGCCGGGCTGGTAGGTGGGCTTCATCGCCCCGGAGCTGATCACGACCCGCCGGGGCCCGAGGTGGATCCCGTACCCGACCGCGCCGGTCGCCAGCAGCGCGCCCAGGATCCCCAGGATCAGCGCCACCTTGCCGAGCTTGCCCCATCCCCGCATCTACGCACCCGCCGCCGTGCCGAACCTGCCGAACGCCCGGCAGATTCGTCCGGGCGTTCGGGAGTGTAGCGGGCGGGATCAGCCCACCGCGCACCCCGACAAGTCCGAGGCGCCGACCGGGAGGCCGAGGGACCTCGGTTAGTGTGCGTCCATGTCGCAACACCACCTGGATCCCGCATCGTTGAGGGACTCTCGCCCTTCGCGGACGCCGGTCGCGGCGGCCGACGTCGACCAGGCCGTCCGACGCGCGCTCGCGACCCTGACGGACGCGCTCACCGCGGACTGGCGGACCACAGCCTTCGGGCTGGAGTGGGACTGCTGGGAGACCCTGGAGCACCTGGCGGACGGGCTGTTCGCCTACGCGGCCCAACTCGCGCCCGCCCGGCCTCCGTTGGACGATTACGTGCCGCTGCGCTGGCAGCGCGACCGTCCGGAAGGACCAGCGAGCGTGATCTTCGTGGACCGCGCCGTCGGCCCCGCGGGCCTGTTGCAGGCGCTGGACGCCGGCGGCGGGCTGCTGGCGGCCATGGTCCGGACAACGGCTCCGCAGGTCCGCGCGTTCCACTCCTACGGGGTGTCGGACCCGGAGGGTTTCGCGGCGATGGGCGTGGTGGAGACCCTGGTCCACACCCACGACGTGGCCGCCGCCCTCGGCCTGCCCTGGCACCCGCCCGCCGACCTGTGCGACCGCGCACTGGCCCGGCTGTTCCCCGAAGCACCCGCCGACACCGACCGGTGGCCCACCCTGCTCTGGTCCACCGGCCGCACCGACCTGCCCGGGCGCGACCGCCGCACCTTCGAGACCTGGCACAGCGAGCCACTGTGAGGCGGTACCGGCGCGGCGCACCGCGGCCGATTCAACCGGCCGCGGCAGTCTCCGTGTCCAGCCAGGACAGGTAGCCGGGCGCCCCGGCGGTGATCGGTACGGCGATCGCCTCCGGGGTGTCGTACGGGTGCAACTCACCGATCCGGTCGATGAGTTGATGGGCCAGTGCGGCCCTGGTCTTGAGGTCGATGCGCCACTCGGTGGCGTCCTGGAGCTCGCCGTCCCACCAGTACACGGAGCGGATGGCGTGGACCTGGGCGCAGGCGGCGAGACGTTCGCGGACCAGGGTGGTGGCGAGGGCGCGGGCGGTGTCCTCGTCCTCGTGGGTGGTGGTGACCACCAGGTGCTGGGGCTCGGTCATGGGCCGAGCCTACGGGGGCGGGAGGGAGGCACTTGGTTGCTTCGGGTGGTGGCTTCGGCGGCCGGTGTCTCCGGCCGTGACGCGCCATGGCGGCTCGGGCACCCCGCGCTCGGGCCGCCATGGCGCTTGACGGTCGACGGCCGCACTCCCGGTTTTCCCCTCCCGGGAGTGCGGGCCGCGCCGCCGCTTCGGTTGGCTGTCAGCCACCTGGGGCGGCTGTCGCCGCTGACCGCCCCTCGTGGGGGTGGGCGCGGTCAGCGGCGGGTCCAGAGGGCGGGGACGTTCGGGGGCTCCCAGCCGGCGAAGGCGGTGTGCGCCTGGATGCAGACGTACGTGACGCCGTTGTAGGTGACCTGGTCGCCGACCTTGTAGCTGGCGCCGGCCTGCCAGGTGGTGGTCCCGCCCGGGGAGGAACTCGGACTCGGGCTGGGCGAGTTGCCGGTCGGGCTGCTGCTCGGCCTGGGCGTCCCGTTGACGTTGAGCACGAAGTCGAAGCTGGCCTGGCGCCCGTTGCCGACCTGCTGGACCGTCATCACCAGCGCCGGGTCGAAGATGCTGTCGGTGGCGTTGCGCGGCTCGTTCGGGAAGTACAGCTGCGTGGTGAGGATCGGCTGCCCGGGGGCCTGCACCTTCACGTGGATGTGCCGGGTGCGGCCGGGGTAGAGCCCGGGGACGATCGTGGTCAGCGTGTACGCGCCGTTGGCGTCACTGAACTGGTGGCCGCGGAAGGTGTACCCGCTGTTGTCGTAGGTGCCGTTGGTGTCGGCCTGCCAGAAGTCCAGCAGCGCGCCGGAGATGGGGGCGCAGTTGCGGCCGAACACGTAGCCACTGACGGTCAGCGGGACCCCGGGGGTGCCGGAGGTGACCAGGTTGGTGCGCAGCGGGGAGCCCGGCTTGAAGTAGGGGCCCTCGATCTGCTCGCCGGTGGGCGCGTCGCCGTCGTGGCAGTTGGGGGTGAGCGGGGCCGTTCCGCCGGCGGCGGCGGTGTCGCGGGCCAGGGCGGTTCCGCCACCGATCAGCACCGGCACGGCGCCCGCGAGGGCAGCCGCCTTGAGCAGGCTCTTGCGACTGATCTGACGGTCGCCAAGGGGGTTGTGGGGGGTGGACATGGCTCTCCGTTCGGCTGCTTCGTCGGACGCCGCCCGCGCGGATCCCCCTGGGAGGGACATGACACCTGGAGAGGTCGGGTGTCCCCGCGCGGCGACGCTGTGGGGTGCCACAGACGCTAGGCCCTGCCGGGCGGGCCGTCGATGGACGGGGGCCGCCGGACGTGGTGCATTCCTCAGCCGGGCTTTACCCATCGTTGACGGTGCCCGCCGGTCATGCGGACCGCTCGCGGAACTCCCCCGGCGTGCGGCCGACTTCACGTCGGAAGAAGCGGCAGAAGTACGCCGGATCGGAGAAGCCGGCCGCCATCGCGACTTGACGGACCGTCATGTCAGTGGTGGCGAGCAGCCGTTTGGCCTCCAGGGTCTGCTGCTCGCGGATCAGCCGGGCCGGGGTGCGGCCGGTGGAGTCCTTCACCACCTCGTGCAAGTACCCTGCGGAGACGCCCAGTTCACGGGCCAGCGCGAGCACCGAGCGGTCCGCGCGGTCCGACTCCGCGATCAGCCGGGCGAACCGGTCCATCAGCGGATGCACCGGCGCCCGCGGCACCAACCCCCCGTCCACACCCTCGCGCTGCCGCGCCACCCGCAGTGCCCGCACCAGCAGGACGTGCAGCAACGCCTGCAGCACCCCCAGCCCGCCGTCCAGGCCGGCCCGGTACTCCGCGCTCAACTCGGCCAGCAGCCGGGAGAGTTCACCGTGACCCTGACGCGTCGGCCGGGACGCGGTGGCACCGGCCAGCGCCCGCAGCAGAGCAAGGTCCTCCGGGTGCCGGTGCAGGAAGTCCTCGTTGAACAGCAGTACCCAGCCGTCGAGTTGCCGCGCCCGCACCCAGTGGTGCACCTGCCCCGGCAGCACCACGTACAGCACCGGCGGCTCGATCCGGTACTCCGTGAGATCGACGATGTGCGTCCCGCTCCCCTTGGTCACGTAGACCAGTTCGTAGAACGAGTGCCGGTGCGGGAAGTCCGCCTTGGAGAGCGGCCCGATGGAGTCGAAACTACCGGCGGCGAACGGCAGCAACCCGGGATCGGGCACGTCCAGGTCGTGCAGTTCCAGGCCGGCGGGCGGTCGGAGCGTCATCGCGCCAGTGTGCGCGGACTCCCCTCGAGCCGTCCAGTGGTCCAGACCATCGCAGCCGGCGGCGCCTTCCGTCGCCGGGTGCCGGCCCCCGGTGACAGGTAGGGAAAAGTCGACCATCAAGTCTCGACCTGGCCCCGCTGACGCCTCCCGGTCCGCCGACTGAAATGGACGGGTGATCACTCCTCCGCGCCAACTTCGCTGGAACCGCCGCTGGTTGTGGCCCGCCGGCTGGCTGCTCTGCGCGGCCTGGGCCGCCGCCTTCCCGGTGGTCTCCCCACTCGGCCCGCACCGCGACTGGGGCACCGTCGCGGCCGTCGGCTACCTGCTGGCCGCCGTCCTCGTCCTGCTGCCGCGGCGCGACTTCCGTCTGCCCTCCGCTCTGCTGGCACTCGGAGTCTCCGGGCTGCTCCCCCTGCTGCTGGCCGTCCGCTCGGGCGAGGGCCAGAGCGAGGTCACGGTGATCGGCCGGGCCGGCACGGAGCTGCTGGCCCACGGCTCGCCGTACCTCGAGTCCCCCGCCTCCGTCCTGGACCTGACGCCCTACCTGCCCGGCATGGCCGCCTTCGGCCTGCCGCGAGGGCTGCTCGGCGCGGGTGCCGCGCTCGGCGACCCACGGCTGTGGTGCGCGGTGGCGTTCCTGGCGACGGCGGGGGGCGCGTGGCAGGCGCTGCGACGGGGGCGGCCACGGACCGGCGCTCAACTTCCGGCTGCCCGGCGTCCGTTGGCTGGATCACCCGGCGGCCTGATCACGGGGCTGTCCGCCCTGCGGTGGCTCAGCCGGGCTCCCTTCGCACCAGGTACCTCGACCGGAGGCGGGTCTCCTTCCTCTCAACTTCCCGTCGTCCGGAACTCGTTGGCGCCGATGGCAGGATCACCTGGTCGCCGGATCACGGGGCGGACCGCCACGCGGCAGCTCAGCCGGGCTCCCCTCGCACCGGGTACCTCGACCGGGGGCGGGTCGCCTGCCTCTCAACTTCCCCACGCTCGGACGTCGTTGGCGCCTGGCGCGGTCGCGTTGGCGGCCTCGCCCGTGGTGGCGTTGCCGTTGGCGGTGAGCGGGGTCGATCTGCCGATGACCGGCCTGCTCTGCCTGGCGCTCGCCCTCGCGTCGCGGCGGCACGCGGGTGGTGCCGGGCTCACCTTGGCGCTGGCGTGTGCGATGAAGTGGACGGCCTGGCCGGCCGTTCCGGTGGCCGTCGCCCTGCTCGGGGCCGTGGCCGGACGACGGGCCGCCCGGCGCTGCGCCGGTGTCGCGGTGACGGTCACCACCGCGCTGGTGGCGCCGTCGCTGGTGCTGGCGCCCGGCCCGATGGTGCGCCAGGTGTTCGAGTTCCCGCTCGGCCTCGGCGACTGGCGCACCCCCGCCGCGAGCCCCCTGCCGGGACGCCTGCTCGCCCAACTCGGCGCTGGCGGTTGGTGGCTGGCACTCGCCCTGCTCCTGCTCGGCGGGGGCGCGGTGGCCGTGTCCCTGGTCCGCCGCCCGCCCACCACGGCGGTGGCCGCCGCCGACCGCCTGGCGGTCGGGCTGTCCGTGGCATTCCTGCTCGCACCGGCCGGGCGCTTCGGCTACCTGGCGCTGCCGCTGTTCCTGGCCGTCTTCACCCGCCTCGCCTCCGGCCGACCGTCCGGCGGTGGCACGTCAACTCCCGTCCCGCGGAACGCAGTCCGCCGGCCGGTGCCACTCGCGACCAGCTCCTCGCCGACCGCCGAACCTCGCCCCACCTCCCGCGAACCGGTGGCCGCCGGCCGCCACTCCTGACCACCGCCCCTCCCCTCCGCCCCTCTCAACTCCCCTGCGAGGCACCCATGCCCACCACCCTGATCGTCACCAACGACTTCCCACCCAGGCAGGGCGGCATCGAGACCTTCGTCCACGCGATGGCCGTCCGGGTGCCGGACCACGACGTGGTCGTCTACACCTCGGCCGAGCCGGGCGCGGCGGCGTACGACGCGACGTTGCCGTTCCCGGTGGTTCGGGATCGGTCGCGGATGCTGCTGCCCACGGGGCGGGTCTCGCGGCGGGCGGTGGAGATCGCGCGGGCGCACGGGTGTGACCGGGTGTGGTTCGGGGCGGCGGCCCCGCTCGCGGCGATGGCGCCGGCGTTGCGGCGCGGCGGCGTGGAACGGCTGGTGGCCACCACGCACGGGCACGAGATCTGGTGGGCCCGGACGCCCGGGGCCCGGAGCCTGTTGCGGCGGATCGGCACGCACTGCGACGTCGTCACGTACCTCGGCGAGTACACCCGGCGGCGGATCGGCCCCGCGCTGGGACCGAAGGCGACGCTTGAGCGGCTGGTCCCGGGCGTCGATCCGGCGCTGTTCCGCCCCTCACCCACCGCGCGCCGGGCGATACGCGAGCAACTCGGCCTCTGGGACGCCCCGGTGGTGCTGTGCGTGGCCCGACTGGTACCCCGCAAGGGGCAGGACATGCTGATCCGCGCCCTTCCGCTGATCCGCCGCCGTGTTCGGGGCGCCACGCTCCTCCTGGTCGGTCAGGGCCCGGACGAGACCCGCCTGCGCGGCCTGGCCGAACGTCACGCCCCGGGCGCGGTGGTCTTCGCGGGCGGCCACCGCCACGCCGACACCGCCCGGTTCTACGCGGCCGCCGACGTCTTCGCGATGCCGTGCCGAACCCGCCGCGCGGGCCTGGAGGCGGAGGGCCTCGGCATCGTCTTCCTGGAGGCCTCCGCCGCCGAACTCCCGGTCGTGGCCGGACACTCGGGCGGCGCCCCGGACGCCGTCCTCCCCCACCGCACCGGCCTCGTCGTGGACGGCCGCGACGTCTCCGTCATCGCCGACGCCATCGCCTCCTACCTCGAAGACCCGTCCCACGCCCGCGAGTTCGGCCGCGCCGGCCGCAACTGGGTCCAGCAGGCGTGGTCCTGGGACGCTTCCGCCGCCCACCTGAACGCCCTCCTCGCCGGTGAAGCGACGGCCCGCCAGCCGGAGATGCCCGGCGCGAAGCAGCCGCCTGGCATGTGAGGTGGAACCGGAACACCATCTCCAGTGTGAAGAGTCTCCGAGCCCCTTGGCCGCGTCCACCGCGAACCGGCTGCCGTCGAGCCGGATCACCGACCGCGTCCCGCCCCGGCGATGTCGGGTGATTTCCTGACAGGAGCGGGATGTTCCGGTAGATGTGTGTGGGTGAATGACTCCACGCCCGAGGACGGCGAGCCAACTTCCTTCGCTGCGAAGGCAAAGAACCTGTACGGGAAGCACAGAGGGAAGATCCTCGCCGCCGGTGCCGCCCTGGGGGTCGCGGCCCTGACCATCATTGTCGTGGTCGCCAAGCAGGCAGAGGAACAGAACGCCACCGAGGACGCCGAAGACGCCGAGGACGCCGGGTGGGTCGCCGACCCCGCGGCTGTGAACGAGCCACGGACATCCCCCGTCAAGCACCGGGTAGCGGGGCACACGAGGACCCTTGCTGACGGACGCGTTGTCCCCGTTACGGGCTACGAACGGGGCGGCTCCTCAGATGACGGCGACGAGGACGAGGACCCCGGCGTCGCCGCAGCCTGAGCGCGGTCGGCCTCGCCCGTTCCGTGCCTGGGTCGCCAGTGTCATTCTCAGGAGTCTTGTGCGGACTCCTCGGCCAACGTCCGGGGCGGGTCGGCAGAACATCGATGCCTCCGCCGTACGGATGGTGAGTGCGTACGCCGCAGCCGGATGCGTCAGGCAGTGTCGACTCCTTCGCGGTCGCGGTAGGCCAGGACGGCGAGGACGCGGCGGTTGCCCTCGGTGGGGTCGAGGTCGAGTTTCATGAAGATGTTGCCGGCGTGTTTGACCACGGAGGCTTCGGTGACGGTCAGGCGCTGGGCGATGGTCTGGTTGTTGAAGCCCTCGGCCATCAGCGCGAGGACTTCGTGTTCGCGCGGGGTGAGGCGGCGCAGCGGATCGTCGGCGGTGCGGTGGGCGAGCAGGATGCGGACGACCTCGGGGTCGATGACGGTCCGGCCGGCGGCGACGCGTTCGAGCGCGTCGGTGAAGTCGGCGACGTCCATGACGCGGTCCTTGAGCAGGTAGCCGAGGCCGCCCTGGTCCGCTGTGGCGGCGCCGAGCAGGCGGGTCGCGTAGGCGGTGGCGACGTACTGGGAGAGCACCAGGACGGGGAGGCCGGGGTGGCGTTCGCGCAGGTGGAGCGCGGCGCGCAGGCCCTCGTCGCGGTGTTCGGGGGGCATCCGCACGTCGGTGACGACGATGTCGGGGCGGTCCTCGTCGACGGCGCGGATCAGCTGTTCGGCGTCGCCGACGGAGGCGATGACGTGGTGGCCGAGCCGGGTGAGGAGTTCTACGAGGCCGGCCCGGAGCAGGACGGCGTCCTCGGCGATCACGATCCGGAGCACGGCACCTCCAGGCGCAGGCGGGTCGGCCCTCCGGTGGGGCTGGTCACGGTCAGGCGTCCTTTCAGGATGGCCACCCGGTCGGCGAGGCCCTGCAGGCCGGCGCCGGTGGCGGGGTCGGCGCCGCCGCGGCCGTTGTCGGTGACGGACAGCACCAGGATGTCACCGTCCAGCGTGCCGTGGACGGCGATCTCGTCGGCGTCACTGTGCTTGGCGGCGTTGGTGAGCGCCTCGGTGACGGTGAAGTACGCGGCACTCTCCACCGGGCCGGGCAGCCGGTGCGGCAGGTCGAGATCGATCAGCACGGGCACCGGGTGGCGCAGCGCCAACTCGGCGACGGCGGCCGGGAGTCCGTGATCGGTGAGCACCTGCGGGTGGATCCCGCGGACCAGGGTGCGGAGCTGGTCGAGCGCGAGGCGCGCCTCGCCGCGGGCCCGGGTGACGAGTGCGGCGGCGGGGGTGTCCTGGCCGCGCAGTTCGAGTTCGGCCAGGCCCAACGTCATTCCGAGGGCGACGAGTTGCTGCTGCGCTCCGTCGTGCAGGTCTCGCTCGATGCGGCGCCGCTCGGCCTCGAACGCGTCCGCCAGCCGGGCCCGGGAGCGGGTGAGTTCGACCACCTGCGCCCCGAGGTCCTCGTCGCGGAGGCCCAACAGCAGCCTGGCGAGCCTGACTTGCGCACCGGCCACCAGTGCACCGCTGTACGCCGCGACCACCAGTCCGAGCAGCCCGACGGCGCTGGCCGCGAGCCCGTCCACCGGCCCCGAGACCGCCCGTCCGGGCAGCAGCATCACGGTGTCCGGGCTCACCGCCCAGATGAACAGCGGCGCGGCCAGCAGGAGCAGACTGAACCCGATCCCCGCCGCGAAGACCAGCCCGACAGCGGTGAACACCGTCGACTGCACTGCGGCGTACCCGAGTTCACGCCAGGTCGCCCGCTCACGCAGCCGGGTGCGAAGCCAACGCCGCGCCACCGTCCGGTGCGGATCGGCGAGTTGAGCCGGCTCGACCAGTCGCAGCCGTCGACGTTCCACCACTCCGACCGGCACCCCGAGAACGGCCGTCCCGGCCAGAACCAGCAGCCCGACCCCGACCACCGACAGCGCGACCCCCGCCACCACCCCAACGGCCAGCACCAGCAGCACCAGCACACCCTGCACCGCACCGCTCACCAACAACGCCCAGACCCGCCACGGCCACCCGGACACCAAGAACCCCAGGGGCCGCCGCCGCACCGCCGCCCACACCGCGACGTCCATCCGCGCGCCTCCCCTTGCCGTTCGCACCCGACTCTACCCAGCCGGACCAGGCACGACGGCAACCGGACCGCCGGGCCCGTCAGTCCTCGCGCTCCAGGGCTTCCTTCACCAACTCCGCAGGCACCGAACGCATCGTCCACCCCGTGATACCCGCCACCCGGGTGACCGCCCGGTCGAGCCACTCCGGATCACCGAGGCGGTGGGCCTCACCGGCGGCGACCGTTGAGGCCATCAACTCGGCGGCCAGCAGCACCTCTTCGCTCTTGTACTGCTCCGGATGCCGGTTGAAGGTCAGCCTGCGGCTCTCGTCCGGGTCGCGGAGGGTCAGGAAGAGATAGCCGATACCGGGCCGCTTCGACGGCCACGGGTAGTCGAACCCACCACCGGCCGCGTTGCCGCCTCCTCGCGCGAAGCGCCCGACCTGGATGCGGATCCCGGACGTCACCCGGGACCAGTCGATCAACTCACCCTCGGCGTCACCGACGTGCAACACCATGCCGTCCGCCCGCAGTTCCACCCAGCGGCCGCCCAGCAGCGTGGAATCCCCCACGGCCCAGCGTCCGTCGAGATTTTCCAGCGGCCCGTAGTGCTTTCGTTCGTCCCCCATACCCCTTATTCGATCACGGGCAGCCACCAGCCCGTGACCCGGTCCGCAACGTCGAGCAAACTCCTCGGACCCGACCGGGGCCGAAGAACCGGCAGGACGATCCCACCTGGTGATCGGTAAGATCGGCAGGTCGGAGGGGGCATGACGTTGCAGGTTCTGTACAGCGGGAAGACCAGAGAGCTCGAACTCTCCGGGACGCGCCAACGGCTCCTGGCGCTCGGGCAGTTGCTGCGGGGGAAGGCCGGAAGCTGCGATCTCTCGGAGAGCCGGGACCCCTCTCCCTACGAGCGGTCGCTGTCCGGGATCGCGTTCCGGGAGGATCCGGAGCGCGACACCGTTTCGATCGTCACGGACGGCCAGATCCTGCGGATCGAGGGAGGACGGGAAGCTCTCGACCTCCTCACCCACAACATCGAGGGCTTCGCCGCCGAGGCGGATGCAAGCCATCATTGGCACGCCGAATCCTCGACCTGCGACTACATCGCGCCGGAGTCGGACCCGCTGGTGGTTGCGTTCCTGAACTGAGCCGGTCGAGCCCGGCTCAGCAACGGGACACGGCAGATCTCGAACGCGGGCGCGGCCGGACGGCGTAGGTAGGAAGTCCGGCCTGCTCGCCGGTGGGCACGAAGCCCGCCTTGATGAGGACTCGGCCGGAGGCCGGGTTGCCGGGGTGGTGCTTGGCGCGGACCTCGGGGAGGCCGAGGTGATCGAAGGCCAGGGCGAGGATCCTGCGGACGCCCTCGGTGGCGTAGCCCCGCCCCCAGGCATCGGCGCGCAGGATGTAGCTGACGGTGGCGACGGGGCGGTCCCGGTGGAGCTTGACGACGCCGACAATCGCGCCGTCCACGACCAGCCCGAGCACGTACAGCGTGCGAGGGACCTGTGCTGCCGCAGCTATGGCGTCGCGCACGTAGCACTGGGCTTCGGCAGCGTCCATCGGTGCCCGGGGCAGGTACTTCACCGCCTCCGCACTGTAGATGCACGGCAGGGCCTCGGCGTCGCCGGTGGCCAACTCCCGCAGCTCGATCAACCGTCCACCGTCTCAAGGAGCTTGGCCAGTTCGGCGGCGGTGGGCCGGTCGTCCGGCTCGGCCAGGAGGACAGGGCGTAGCTGGTCCTGGAGGGTGGGCCACGGCGACGTGCCGGACAGCGGCACGACTCTGGCGGCGATGGCCTTGCGGCGGTCTTCCAACGGCGTCTCCCGGTTCAGGCCGGCGGCCTCGTAGTCCAGCGGCCATGTCCCGGTGGCGCAGGTCCACAGGGTGCCGGCCAGGGCGTGGACGTCGGCGGGCTGCGTGGTGGTGACCGGTTGGGGGCCGGTGATGATCCGAGCCGCCAGTTCGGGGGCGGTGAGGTGGAGCATCGTGCCGCCGAACGTGGGCCACGGAGTGCTGCCGAGCTTCCGGGACCATGCGAAGTCGATCAGGCGCGCCGTACCGTCCTCGCCGTGGATGCCGTGCTGCGGCTGGAGGTCACCGTGCACCCACCCGTCGGCATGCAGGTCCGCCACGGCGCGGCACAACCCGACTGCGGCGGCGTGCGCCTCGTCCCGTCCGCCGTCGCCCTTGCGAAAGGGCCGGAAGACCAGCCAGGTGGGCTCCCCGGCAAGCCACGGGGTGACCAGCCAGACACCGTCCGCGTACCGGCCTGCGGTCACGGAGTAGGCGGGGAGCTGGTCCAGCACGGAGGCTTCGCGGGCGGTGACCTCGGCGGCGTCGCCGGTGCCGAGCTTGATGCTCACCGCACCGTGCGGGCCGGTGGCCTTCCACACCGCCGAGCCCCTCCGGTCGGTGATCTCCGCCAGCGCCACCGGGCCGCCGCAGAGGGCCTTCGCGGCCTTCACCGCTTCTCGGGCCTCGGCAGGGAACTTGCCCATTCTCGAACTGCCTTCCACTCGCAAGAGATGTGCTCGAAGACGTCGCGCCCGTCGTCCACCGCAACGGACAACGCCGTCGCAAGATCGGGCGTCTCCGTGAGGAACTTCGGGTCCAGCGGTCGCACGCCAGCCCTCACCGGCAGGAACGAGAACGGCGGCTGCGGGATGCTCTTCCCCCGCCTGCCGACCTCGACCGCGCCCCGGGCGAACTTGCCGAACATAACTCCGACCGGTCCGTACAGGTGCTTCAGCGCCCAGTGCGGCCAGGCCAGCAACTCCCGGTGGTCCGCGTCCTCGCAGTGCCCGAGCAGCACCACGTTCTCGCACACCAGCGTCCCGAACGGCCGACGCATCAACGGGCGGACCCACTCAGCGGCCTGGACCCCGGCGTGGAACAACTCGGCTTCCACGGCGCACCGGTGGCTGCCCGGGGTGACCTCGTAGACGGTCCACCCGGTCATGTCCCGCCGGAGGGACGGCCGCAGGAACGGGCAGTGCTCGGACAACGCGGCGAGATAGCCGTACACATCGACACTGACCGGGTTCTCCGTCCGGGCTTCGAGGAGACGGAGCGCCCCGGCGGTCGGCCGGGACGCTCCGTCGGACGGCGCGGTGATCACCGGCAGGACGCTGCCGGGGTCAGCTCGTCGCCGTCGCTGGGCACGGGCGAGCAGTCCCACTCCGCCCACACGGTGCCGGTGATGCGGTACCGGCCGAGGGCCTCGGCGTCCAACTCGCCGTCGGCGTCGGTGAACCAGATCTCCGGCAGCGGGCCGTACGCCTTCTCGTAGGCCCCCACCCAGTCGATGAAGCACTCGCCGCCGCCCTCCACGTGCTGGAGCCTGCGGCCGGCGTACTTGACGGTGAACGCGTCGTGTTCGCTGGGGTCCTCGGTGAGCCGGTGCCAGGCCAGGTCGATGGCACCGGAGAACATCTTCGGGGCTGGGAGGCCGGCCTCGAAGAACTGACCGGCGATCGTGAAGAACTTGCCCAACTCGCCGATTGCAGCGTCGGGTTCGATGATGGTGAGGCTCACTCGTCTCTCCGATCGGGTTGGCCCTGCCCGTCACGACAGGAGGTCAGCCGGTTTTGGGGTGTCGCCCCGGCCTCGGTGGCGCATTCATCACCGGGCCGGGAGTTCATGGGTGCCATGCGGCACAGGGCGGGGGTCCAAGGACGTCTGGTTGACATTCAGAGACGGTAGGGAGCAGCGAGGTGCGCGGTCGACGAACTTGCTTGAGCTTGCTCGCTATTCACCCGAGCGAGTTGATGGCTCCAGTGATGAGCGCTCTTGCCTCAGCACCGTAAACAGCGATGCCGGCCAGCGCGGAGAAGGCCTGGCCGTACTCGAAAATCTCGGCCGGCTGGGTGACGGTGAGGTGGGCGGAGACGAGCTCGACGTTCACCTGCGCATCGTCGTAGATGGTGAAGGACTCAACTGGCCAGCCGGCGCCTCTGGTCGAGCCGAGGGGAATCACACCAAGACTCACCGATGGGAGGGAGCCTACGGTGATGAGGTGGCCGAGCTGACCGACGAGGATGTCCGGGGTGCCGATGACGGTCCGCAGCACCCACTCCTCGATCAGGAAAGCGAACCGGTGGTCTCCCGTGTGCAGCACCTCCTGCCGCTCCATGCGGACGGCGACAGCTTCGTCGACATCGTCGGGAGTGCTGCGCAACGAGACGATCGTGCTCAACACTTCGCGTGTGTAGGCCGCTGTCTGGAGAAGGCCGGGGATGACCCACGACTGGTACATCCGGAACCGTCGAGTGCGCCCGAACAGTGGGCGTACGGACTCCTGAGCCCGTTTGAGGCCGGCGCGCTCCAGGCGTCGCCACTCGACGTACATTCCCTCGATGTTCCGGGCCGTCGCGATGAGGTCGGCGGCCTGGTGCGGGACGCCGCAGATGGCGGTCCAGGTGCGCAGGTCGGCCTCGGAGGGCATCACCCGGCCGCTCTGGATCTTGGAACATTTGGATTCGTGCCACCCAGCAGCTTCGGCCAGCGCCCGTGCGCTGAGTCCGGAGTCTCGCCGGATGTCGCGCAGACGCTGGCCGAGGGCCTGCTTGGCTTGCTGAACGCTGGATGACGCGGACACAGTCAGCGCAGCCGGAAGTCCTCGTGCGGGACCGCCCGTTCCCAGACGGCCTCGAAGGCGGAGGCGCAGAGCTTCACGGTCTGCGGATCAGTGATGAGGTCCTCGTCCACGAAGTCGCCGTCACCGCTGAAGTGGTGAACCAGGAGGAGTTGTCCGTCGATCAGCCAGAAGTCGTTGCCCGGAAGTGCCAGGCCGGTCGCCTTCCGACGGGGAAGCCACCTGACCTGTTCGCCGGCGGCGAGGTTCCGGAACGTGATCTCGTGCTCGAACCGGATGTACTCACTCACCGGTTCCGAGACGACCCGCGCGCGCAGCACCTCAACGCCGCGGTTCGTTGTCTCCTCGATGAGCTGCAACCAGGGGCTCCACCACGACGGGCGGTCGGCAGGGTCGTCGCGCTGTCCGCCGAGCCAGCGGAGGAACAAGGGGTCGTCCGGCATGTATCCGTCGCGCATCTCCAGGTGGAGAGCCGAGCGGGTACAGGTCCGCAGCAGATCCTCAAGCGATGGGGCTGCTGCCACCGTTCACCTCCGGGAAGAACTGCATCATGCGCCTGGGGAATTCGATCACCGTCTCGTGCCCGGGGATGTCCATCTGGGCGAGACGTTCCGGGTCGAGCACCTTCCAGCCCTGGAGGATGTAGTTGCCCGTCGCGTCGTCGAAGTAGACCGTCGGGGACTTGCCTTCGGGGCTGTTGGGGTCTTGTCCGAGCTTGTGCAATGCCATGGTGGGCCTCCCAGCAGGTCGGAGCCGATCGCCTTGGACAATCTTTCCGCGCAACTCACCACCGCACCATGAACTTGCTCGAACTTGCTCCCGCCGGGCACACCCTGGTCTTGGCCGGCGAGCTCAGACGATCAGCAGCTCGCCGCAGGATTCGGTGAGGCTGACGCGGGCGTCCGCCGGGATTTCGTGGTCGGTGATGAAGCAGTCGAGGTCGGTGAGGGCGGCGAAGCTGCTGAGGCCGACGATGCCCCATTTGGTGTGGTCGGCGACCGCGACGGTGCGGTGGGCGGAGGCGATGAGGGCGCGGTTGGTCTGGGCCTCGGCGAGGTTGGGGGTGGTGAGGCCGGCGTGTTCGCTGACTCCGTGGGCGCCGATGATGAGGAGGTCGACGTGCAGGGAGCGGATGGCCTGGTCGGCGAGGGGGCCGACGAGTGCGGCGGAGCGGGTGGGGGCGCCGCCGGTGAGGAGGAGGTCAGGGCCGTCCTCGGCGGTGTGGGTGCGGAGGAGTTCGGCGACGGGGAGGGAGTTGGTGACGACGGTGAGGCCGGGGATGTCGAGCAGGCGGGTGGCGACGGCGTAGGTGGTGGTGCCGGCCGAGAGGGCGACCACGCTGCCGGGCTGGACCTGGGCGGCGGCGGCTTCGGCGAGTGCGGCCTTGGTGTCGGTCTCCAGGCCGGACTTGGCTTCGAAGGCCGGTTCTTCTGCTGTGGCGGTGCGGGCGACGGCTCCGCCGTAGACCTTGCGGACGGCGCCGGTGCGGGCGAGGGCGTCGAGGTCGCGGCGGACGGTCATGTCGGAGACGCCGAGCCGGTCGACGAGTTCGGCGACCTTGACGGCTCCGTCCCGGCGTACCTGGTCCAGGATCAGCGCTCGTCGCTGGGCGGCGAGCAGTACGCCGTCGGTCACTTGGTCCTCCGCCGGGGTGTTGGGGAGCCGCCAGCATAGTCGACGGGTTGGACGCTGTTCGGGTCTGGTGCTGTGTGTTTGAATGTGTTGACTGTCTCACCAGACCCGCGATTGCCCGCTGGAGTTGCCCGATGACCACCGACGCCGCCGAAGCCTTCGCCGCCGCCTACGGTGACGCCCCCGACGGCGTGTGGGCCGCGCCCGGCCGGATCAATGTGATCGGTGAACACACTGACTACAACGAGGGGTTCGTGCTGCCGGCGGCGCTCCCGCACACCACCCGGGTCGCGGCCCGCCGCCGCACCGACGGCCGGATCCGGCTGACCAGCGTGCAGGGCGACGGGAAGGTCACCGAGCTGGACCTCGAGGGCCTCGCGCCGGGCGCGGTGCCGGGCTGGGCGGCGTACCCGGCGGGCGTGTTCTGGGCGCTGGCGCAGGCCGGTCACCCGGTGGGCGGCGCGGACCTGGCGTTCACCTCGGACGTGCCGACCGGCGCGGGCCTGTCCTCCTCGGCGGCGCTGGAGTGCGCCACCGCGATCGCCCTGGACGAGCTGTTCGGTCTCGGCCTGGACGCCCCGACCCGGGCGCTGCTCGCCCAGCGAGCCGAGAACGACTTCGTGGGTGTGCCGTGCGGCGCGCTCGACCAGATGGCGTCCAGCTGCTGCGTCGCCGGTCACGCGTTCTTCCTGGACACCCGGACGCTGACCGGCCGCCAGGTGCCGCTCGACCTGCCCGCCGTCGGCCTGTCGCTGCTGGTGATCGACACCCGGGTCAAGCACGACCTGGGCGACGGCGCGTACGCCGCCCTGCGGGCGGGCTGCGAGCGGGCGGCCGGGCTGCTGGGCGTGCGGGCGCTGCGCGACATCGGCATCGCGGAGCTGGCGGCGGCCGAGGAGAAGCTGCCCGCCGAACTGCGGCCGCTGGTGCGGCACGTGGTGACGGAGGACCAGCGGGTGCTGGACACCATCCGGCTGCTGGACGCGGGCGAGCCGCGGGCGCTCGGCCCGGTGCTGACCGCGGGGCACGCCTCGCTGCGCGACGACTACCGGGTGTCCTGCCCGGAGACCGACCTGGCGGTGTCCGCCGCGAACGCGGCCGGCGCGCTGGGTGCCCGGATGATGGGCGGCGGCTTCGGCGGTTCGGTGCTGGCCCTGGTCGACACCGACCGGCTGGACGCCGTCGAACAGGCCGTACGCGCCGCGTTCGCCGGGGCCGGGTTCGTCGACCCGTACGTGTTCCCGGCGGTCCCGTCGCAGGGCGCCCACCGCGTCAAGTAGGAAACAGAGAACGAAGCCCCGCCCGGGAACTTCCCTTCCCCGGGCGGGGCTTCGCGTAAAAGGAGCCTAGATCTCGCGCAGCGTGCGGGCGGCGGTCTCGGGGCGGATGTCGTTCATGAATGCGCCCATGCCGGATTCGGTGCCGGCCAGGTACTTGAGCTTGCCGGCCGTCCGGCGGATGGTGAACAGCTCGAGGTGGAGGGCGAGTTCGGCCTCGGCGGGGCGCGGCGACTGGTGCCAGGCGGCGATGTAGGGGGCCGGTTCGGGGAAGAGGCGGTCGAAGCGGCGCAGCAGGTCGAGGTAGATCCGGGGGAATTCGGCGCGGGCCGGCTCGTCGAGTTCGGTGAGGTCGGCGACCCGGCGGTTGGGGTACAGGTGCACCTCGTAGGGCCAGCGGGCGGCGAACGGGACGAATGCCGTCCAGTGGTCGCCGGTCAGGACCACGCGGGTGTCGGGGTGGCCGAGGGTGGCGCGTTCGGCGGCGAGGACGTCGTCGTACAGGTTGCGGCCGGTGGCGCGTGCGTACTCGGTGACCTTGGCGATGGCCTGGGCGGTGCGGGGGGTGGTGAACGGGAGGGCGTAGATCTGGCCGTGCGGGTGGCCGAGGGTGACGCCGATGTCGGCGCCGCGGTTCTCGAAGCAGTAGACCTGGCGGACGTCGGCGCGGGTGTGCAGTTCGGCGGTGCGGTCGGTCCAGGCGTCGAGGACCAGGCGGGCCTGCTGTTCGGTCAGGTCGGCGAAGGACGCGCCGTGGTCGGGGGTGAAGCAGACCACCTCGCACCGTCCGGTGCCGGGCGTGAGCGTGTACGGGCCGTCCGACCAGGGGGTGACGCGTGCGGCGGAGGAGCCGGCCAGCGACGGGAAGCGGTTCTCGAACACCGCCACCTGGTAGTCCGCGGCGGGTACTTCGCTGAGCCGGCCGTCCCGTGACGGGCAGAGCGGGCATTCGTCGGCCGGCGGGTGGTAGGTGCGGCCCTGCCGGTGCGCGGCAATGGTGACCGCGTCGCCGGTGAACGGGTCGACCCGGACTTCGGAGGCGCTGGCCGCCGGGTCCAGCGGCCGCGCGTCGACCGCGTCGCGCACGGCGGGCTCGGTGTCGTAGTAGACCAGTTCGCGGCCGTCGGCCAGCTTGGTCACCGTCTTGTGCACGGCGGCGCTCCCTCTCGGTTCGACCATCACATCAAACATCTTCGAACATGAAGCATCGCAATGCAACATCCGGAGGGTCGCCGCGAGCCCCCCGCACGGTCGCCGCGAAGCCCGCCGCAGGGTGGACGGGAAACCCCCTGCGGGGTTGTCTCCGCCGTGAGCTAGAGTCCGCCACGAAAGAGATGGGAGCGGTACGGGACCGTTTCCAGGGGGAGAACCAGAATGTTCAGGACCGGACGTACGTTCCTCGCCGCCACCGCCGTCGTGCTCGCACTGACCGCGACCGCCTGCGGCAACAAGGACGCCGACGGCAATGTCGTAAGCAACAAGGGCGGCGCGGCCACCTCCTCGGCCCCCGAGCTGGCGCCCGCCGCGGCGCTCGCGCTGGTGGGCGAGAAGACCACCGCGGCCAAGTCCGCCAAGTCCGAGGTCACCATGCAGGTCGGCACCGGCAAGGCCACCACCGTGAAGGGCGCGATCTCCTGGGAGCACGGTCTCCTGGGCGAGCTGACCGGCACCATGGGCGGGGCGATGGCCGAGAACCTCGCCAAGGCCGGCAGTGACGGCAACTTCACGGCGCGCTATCTGAGCGACGCCATGTACGTCAACATGGGCTCGGCGATGGCTTCCCAGCTCGGCGGCGCGCACTGGATCAAGTACAACTACGCGGACCTCGCCCGGCTGATGGGCCCGGCCGGCGACAGCCTGAAGAGCCAGCTGCAGAGCTCCGACCCGGTCGCCTCGGTGCGGGCCCTGATCGCCTCCGGCAAGGTCACCAAGGCCGGGACGGAGACCGTGAACGGCGCCCAGGCCACCAAGTACAGCGGTGACCTGTCGGTGACCGACATCGCGCAGGCCACCGCCAAGGGGCTCACCCAGGAGCAGGCGGACGCGCTGCAGAAGCAGTTCACCACCGCCGGGATCACCAGCGACCACATCGAGGTGTGGGTCACCGGTGACAACCTGCTGGTGAAGAAGGTCGAGCAGATGCAGAGCAAGGCCGGCGAGATCACCGCGACGGCGACCTACTCCGACTACGGCACCGCGGTCGCGGCCACCGCCCCGAACGAGAGCGACACGGTGGACTTCACCAAGCTCATCGCGGGCGCGAAGACCGGCAGCTGACGCAAGAACGCGCGGGGCGGACGAACCGCCCCGCGCGTGAGTACCGGGGTTACTTCTTCTTCGGCGCCGGCTTGTCCTTGAGCCGCTGGGCCTCCTTGCGGACCTCGGCCTGGATGGTGCGCTCGCGCTGCAGCCAGTCGGGGTTCTCCTCGCGGAGGGCGTCGATCTGCTCGGTGGTGAGCGCCTCGGCGATGCCGGCCCGGTTGAGGCCGGTGACGGAGATGCCGAGGCGGGCGGCGACCGTCTGGCGCGGGTGCGGGCCGTTGCGGCGCAGGTCGGCGAGCCACTGCGGCGGGGTGGCCTGCATGGCGTTGAGCTCGTCGCGGGAGACGACGCCCGCCTGGAACTCGGCGGGGGTCGCCGCCAGGTAGATCCCCAGCTTCTTGGCCGCAGTCGCGGGCTTCATGGTCTGGGAGCTCTTGGGCTTGGGCGTAGTCATGCACCAAGGGTATAGGGAGCGCGCACCTGCCCAGGTCACGGTAGGTAGCCTGGACGGTGTGACCGAGATCGAGCAGCCTTCCCCTTCCTTCCGCCTGGTGTACGTGCCCGGTGTGACGCCGACCAAGTGGCTGCGGGTGTGGGGTGAGCGACTGCCCGGCGTCCCGCTGGAACTGTTGCAGTCCACGCCCGTCGCCGGCAACCAGCTTCTGCTGTCGGGCGGCGCGGACGCGGGCCTGGTGCGGCTGCCGGTGGACCGGACGGTGCTGAGCGCGATCCCGCTGTACACCGAGACCACCGTGGTGGTGTTCCCGAAGGACCACTGGCTGGCCGCCGCCGAGGGCGCCGCCGAGGAGGTCTCGGTCGCGGACCTCGCGGAGGAGATCGTCTTCCACCCGCAGGACGACGTGCTGGAGTGGCCGGAGGGGCTGCCGGGACGCCCGGCGTTCGAACGTCCGGAGACCACGGCCGACGCGATCGAGCTGGTGGCGGCGAACGTCGGCGTGCTGGCGGTGCCGCAGTCGCTGGCCCGGCTGCACCACCGGCGCGACCTGACCTACCGCGTGCTGGCGGACGTCCCGCAGTCGCAGGTGGCGCTGGCCTGGCCGGAGGAGGCGACCACCGACCTGGTCGAGGAGTTCATCGGCATCGTGCGCGGCCGCACCGCGAACAGCTCCCGCGGCCGGGCCGCCACCGAGCCCGCGAAGAAGCAGCCCGCGGCGAAGAAGGCTCCCGCCAAGTCCCAGGCGCAGCCGGGCGGTCGGCAGCAGAAGCCGCGGCCGGGCCAGCGCGCCGCCACCACCCGGCAGGGCCAGGCGAAGCAGGGCCAGGCGAAGCAGGGCCAGGCGAAGCGGGGCCGCAAGCGCTGAGCCGTCGTCGGCGCGGGGCCGCAAGCGCTGAGCCGTCGTCGGCGCGGGGCCGCAAGCGCTGAGCCGTCGTCGGCTTCGCTGTCGCGTTCCCGCAGTTGGCGCGGTGTGGCCCGCATCATGGTCGGCAGGCATCCTTGCCGTACCGACCGAGGAGAGAGCCACGATGGTGCACGCACGGGCCGGGCAGCCGGCGCAGCCGCAGGATCTGATCGACGTCGCTCGCCTGGTGACGGCCTACTACGCGCTGCATCCGGACCCGGCGGAGGTGGGGCAGCGGGTGGCGTTCGGCACGTCCGGTCACCGGGGTTCCTCGGTGCGGGCGGCGTTCAACGAGGACCACATCGCGGCGACAGCGCAGGCGATCTGCGACTACCGGGCCGAACAGGGCACCACAGGGCCGCTGTTCCTCGGCATCGACACCCACGCGCTGTCCGAGCCGGCCCGGGTCACCACGCTGGAGGTGCTGGCGGCGAACGGTGTGACGGTGCTGCTGGACTCGGCGGACGGCTACACCCCGACGCCCGCGGTCTCGCACGCCGTCCTCACCCACAACCGGGCCACCGGCCGCCCCCGTCCGTCAGCGCTCGCGGACGGCATCGTGGTGACGCCCTCGCACAACCCGCCCGGTGACGGCGGGTTCAAGTACAACCCGCCGCACGGCGGCCCGGCCGATTCGACCGCGACCGGCTGGATCGAGCGCCGCGCCAACGAGTTGCTGGCGGCGGGGCTGAAGGACGTCCAACGAGTGCCGTACGCCCGGGCGTTGGCGGCCGGCACCACCGGGCGTTACGACTTCCTCGGCGGGTACGTGAACGATCTGCCGGCCGTCCTGGACCTGGACGCGGTGCGGGCGGCGGGCGTGCGGATCGGCGCGGACCCGCTGGGCGGCGCGTCCGTCGCGTACTGGGGGCGGATCGCCGAGACGCACCGGCTTGACCTGACGGTGGTCAACCCGCTGACCGATCCGACCTGGCGGTTCATGACGCTGGACTGGGACGGGAAGATCCGGATGGACTGCTCCTCCCCCTACGCGATGGCCTCGTTGATCGGCAAGCGGGACGCGTTCACGCTGGCCACCAGCAACGACGCGGACGCCGACCGGCACGGCATCGTCACCCCCGACGGCGGGTTGATGAACCCGAACCACTATCTGGCCGTCGCCATCGACTACCTGTTCCGGCACCGTGACGGCTGGCCGGCGGCGGCCGCGGTCGGCAAGACGCTGGTGTCCTCCTCGATGATCGACCGGGTGGCCGGTGCGCTCGGCCGGGAGCTGCTCGAAGTCCCGGTCGGCTTCAAGTGGTTCGTGGACGGGCTGCTGAACGGGACGGTGGCGTTCGGCGGCGAGGAGTCGGCCGGGGCGTCGTTCCTGCGCCTCGACGGCTCGCCGTGGACCACCGACAAGGACGGCATCCTGCTCGCCCTGCTGGCCTCCGAGATCACCGCCGTCACCAACCGCACCCCGTCCGAGCACTACCGCGACCTCACCGCCCGGCACGGCGACCCGGTCTACGCCCGGGTGGACGCCCCCGCCGACCGTGAGCAGAAGGCCGCCCTGGCGGCGCTCGACGCGTCCCGGGTCACCGCCGGCACGCTGGCCGGTGAGCCGATCACCGCCGTCCTCACTCACGCCCCGGGCAACGGCGCGGCGATCGGCGGCCTGAAGGTCCGCACCGAGAACGCCTGGTTCGCGGCCCGCCCGTCCGGCACCGAGGACGTGTACAAGATCTACGCGGAGAGCTTCCTCGGCGCCGACCATCTGACGAAGGTCCAGGACGAGGCCCGCGGCCTGGTGGGCGAGGTGCTGGCGAAGGCCTGAGAGACCCGGCCGCCACTCTTTCGGATGGTGCCGCGCGACACGAGCGGCCGTACGTGGTACGGCACCTGACGGATCGTCAGCATGACGTCCATGATCTCGCTACGCCGTACCACCACGGCCGCTCTCGTCGCCTGCGCGGCACTGCTCGCGCCGCTGGCCCCCGCCCGGGCCGGGGCGCCACTGCCCGGCGGGCGCCCGATGGAGGGAAGGGTCGCCGCCTACCTGGACGGCATCCGGCAGGACCCGGCCCGGCTGGACGCCTTCCTGCGGGCCCTGCCCAAGGGCGGTGACCTGCACAATCATCTGTCGGGTGCGGTGTCGACCGAACTGCTGATCCAGCTGGCCGCCGAGGACGAACTGTGCATCGACTCGGGGACGTTCGTCGCGGCGACCGGCCCGTGCGAGGGCACCGCCCGCCCCGCGAAGGACGCGGTCACCGACCAGGAGTTCCGCGCCCAGGTGATCCGCGCCTGGTCGATGCAGGACTTCACGCCGGGTGAGGAGTCCGGCCACGACCACTTCTTCGCCACCTTCGGCAAGTTCGGCGAGGCCAGCTGGCGCCACCCGGGCCGAATGCTGGCCGAGGTCACCGACACCATGGCCGCCCAGCACCAGATGTACCTGGAGACCATGGTGACGCCGGCCTTCGGCGGGCCGGCGGCGCTGGCGGCGAAGGTCGGCTTCGACCCGGACTTCACGGCGCTGCGCGAGAAGCTGCTGGCGGACGGCCAGGTCCAGCGGCTGGTGGACCAGGCCCGCGCCGACCTCGACCACGCGACGGCCGAGTACCAGGACACCGAGCAGTGCGGCACCAAGCAGGCCCGCCCGGGCTGCGCGGTGACGGTGCGGGTCCAGTCCCAGGTGTCCCGGGCGGCCGGCCCGGCGCGGGTCTTCACCGAGCTGCTGCTCGGCATGGAACTCGCCTCGCAGGACGAGCGGTTCGTCGCCGTGAACCTGGTGCAGCCGGAGGACCACCGGGCCGCGCTGGACAACTACAGCCTCCAGATGCGGATGCTGGACTTCCTGCACCCGTTCTACCCGAACGCCCACATCAGCCTGCACGCGGGCGAGTTGGTGCCGGGCCTGGTCAAGCCCGAGGACCTGCGTTTCCACATCCGCCAGGCGGTGCTGACCGGCCACGCCGAGCGGATCGGGCACGGCGTCGACGTGGCGCAGGAGGACGATTCGGCGGAGCTGCTGCGCACCCTGGCCGAGCGCAAGGTGCTGATCGAGGTGCCGCTCACCTCCAACGAGCAGATCCTCCAGGTCTCCGGCCAGGACCACCCGATCGCGCTGTACCGGAAGAACGGCGTGCCGGTGGCGCTGTCCACGGACGACCCCGGGGTGGAGCGGATCGACATCACCCACGAGTACGTCCGGGCTGCCCTGACCTACCGGTTGAGCTACCGGGACTTGAAGGACCTGGCGCGCACCTCGCTGGAGTACGGCTTCGTCGCCGGGCGCAGCCTGTGGAAGGACCGCGACGGGTACCTGCCGGTGGCGGAGTGCCAGGACCGCCCGCTGGGGACGACGCCGACGGGCGCGTGCGCGGCGCTGCTGCGGGAGAACCCGAAGGCGGCGCTGGAGTGGCAGATGGAGGGCGCCTTCCGGGACTTCGAGCAGGCGGTGCTGCGCGGCAAGTAGCCGTGCTTCCAAGGACGAACGGCCCGCCGGGAGTTGGATCCCCGGCGGGCCGTCCGCACACCAACGGGTCAGTGCTGGCGGCGCAGGTGGGCGTGCAGGCCGTCGAGGACTTCGGCGGCCTGCGGTTCGCCGATCTCGCGGCACCAGGCGCTGGCGGCCTCCAGCCTGGTCAGTGCCTCCTGGGTGCGGTCGAGGCGGCTGCCCTCGATCAGGGCCGCGTAGCGGATCGATTCGGCGCGGGCGAGGTGGCCCTCGGGGCCGGCGGCGCCGAACGCCTCGATCGCCAGCTCCATCTCGGCGAGGGCCTCCTCGGGGCGCCGGAGGCCGATCAGGGTGCGGGCGCGGGTGTCGTGCAGGCTGCCTTCGGCGCTGTCGCAGGCGAGTGCGTGGCCGTCCCGCCGGGCGGCTTCGACCAGTTCGGCCGCCTCGGCGAGCCGGGCGACGGCTTCGTCCTCGCCGTCCGGGCCGCGGGTGTCGGCGGTGAACCGGGCGAGGCGCAGCAGCATGTCGAAGGCGGCGTCGGCGTGAGGTGCGGTGCGGTGGCTGTCGAGGGCGCGCTGCCGGGCAAGGTCGGCGGCGGGCCACTGGCCGGTGCGGGCCAGGGCGACGGCGGCCTCGCAGGCGACGATGGTGTGCATCTCGCGGTCGTCCCACCCGGCGGCGATGTCGGCGACGCGCAGGAACTCCTCGGCGGAGTCCCGGTGTTCGTCGAGTTCGCGCAGGGTGCGGGCGAGGTTGAGCCGGATGTGCACCTGTTCGTGGATGGCGAGGTCGGCGAAGCCGGGCTCCAGGCGGACGGCTTCCAGGACGGCGGCGGCGTCGGAGAACCGGCCGGCGGCGGCCAGCACCTGGCCGAGCCGGCCGCGGGCGGAGGCGGCCTCGTCGGCCTGCCCGGCGTGGTCGTGGCGGGCGGCGGCCTCGGTGAACGCGCGGGCGGCGGACTCGTACTCGTCGCGGGCGAGGTGCACCCGGGCCAGCAGCAGTTGCACCCGGGCGGGGACGGCGGTGCGGTCGCCGTACTGGGCGGCGAGCTTCAGCCCGCGCTGGGCGAGTTCCTCGGCGCGGTCCAACTCTTGGGCATCCAGGGCGATTTCGGCCAGCCAGCCGTGGATGCCGACCAGCTTCCACGGGAGGCCCGCGGCCTCGATCCGGCGCTCGGACTCCCGGATCAGCTCGGCGCTCTCCTGCTTGCGGCCGGTCAGGAAGTAGGCGCGGGCGAGGAGTTGCCGGGCGGTGACCTCCATCAGGGTGTCGTCCTGCCGGGCGGCCTCCTCGCGCAGGCGGGTGACGGCGGCCTCGGCGCGGCTGAGGTCGCACGGTTCGGGGCCGTTGGCGGCGTACTGGTGGGCGTCCGGCAGGTCCTGGCGGATCGCGACGACGGCCTTGGCGTTCAGCACGGTGAGCAGGGCGTCGCCGGCCCGGGTGGCCCCGGCCTCGACGAGCTCGCGGGCCCGCTCCTCCATCCGGTCGAGCTCCGCCGTGGTCGCGGCGTCGGTGTCGGCGTCCTGCTCGGGCAGGGCGGCGGCGAGGGCGCGGCAGCCGAGGGCCTGGGCGGGGCGGTCGGCCTGCTCGTAGTGCTCGGCGGCCTCGGTGAAGTGCGCGGCCAGTTCGTCGTCGCTCAGGCCGTCGCGGCGGGCGCGCTGTTCGGCGATCTCGGCGCGCAGCAGGGCGAGCGACCCGAGGTCGGGGTCGTCGGGGTGCCGGTAGCCGTCGGCGCCGACCAGGGCGTCGATGCGCCGCCACAGGGCGAGCGCCTCGGGGTGCCGCTGCTCGTGCAACTCGCGGGCGCGGGCGACGAGTTCGGGCAGCGTCTCGGTGGCGGCGGGGGCGCTCTCCGCAGGCTGGGCGGCGGCGGGCACCGGCGCGGGCACAGGGGTGGCGGCGCGCAGGCCGAGGGCGAGCGGTTCGGCGAACAGCGGGGTGCGGGCCAGGCGTTCGCGGCGGGCGTCGCCGACGGCGGTGGTGCCGCCCCGGTCGTCGAAGCGGGCGGCGAGCGCGTCGCCCTCGGTGCCGAGCTCGGTGAGCAGCGCGGTGACGGTCCAGTTCCTGCCGGGCGGGCCGGCCACCGGGACGTCGCCGTGGCCGGTGGCGGCGAGCCGGGCGAGCAACTGCTGGGTGCCGGTCAGGAAGTGCAGGCGGGCCAGTGGATCGCCGTGCCGGCCGAACAGGTCGCGGTTGTCGGCGAGGATCTCCAGGCCGCGCGGTTCGTTGCCGGTGAGGGCGCAGAACTCCAGGTGCAGGCCTATCTCCTCGGCGGCGCGGGCGCGGCCGCGGGCCCACCGGTAGCCGGTGAGGTGGCAGGAGCGGGCCTCGTCGGTGCGGCCGGCCCGCAGCAGCGGCAGCAGTGCGTGGGCGCGGCTGACGTGCGGCTCCTCGCCGCAGGACTGTTCGCCGTCCAGCACCGGACGCCATGTCTCCAGCGCCCGCGCGTCGTTGCCGAGGCGGACGAAGTGCTTTGCCTGGGCGCGCAGTTCGCAGGCGCGGCAGTCGCTGAGCGAGGAGCGCGAGCGGCCGGCCCACAGGTCGAAGGCGTTCTCGGCGCCCTGGCCGGTGAGCGCGGCGAGGTGGTACTGCTCGCCGTAGTAGGGCTGCAGGTCGTGGCCGGCGGTGCGGTAGTGCTCGCGCAGTTCGCCGTGCCAGCGGCGGACCGCCTCCAGCGGGACGTCCGGGACGCTGCGCAGGGCGTGCGCGACCCACTTGTAGCGCCAGTCGGTGGCCCGTTCGGCCCAGCCGTCGAAGCCTTCGGGGTGCTTCTTACGCAGGGTGACGATCCGGGCGAAGACCACCGGGAGCTTGCGCCGTTCGGCGTCGTTCTCGTACGCCTCCATCAGGTCGAGGAGGGCGTAGGCGAGCAGCTCGGGGTCGTCGAACTGCTCGGCGGCGTCGGCGAGTTCCTCGGCGGTGACGGTGCGCTGCCGGCCGTGCGGCTGTTCGTCGTTGGCGCGCAGGGCGGCGCGGACGGCGTCGATGGTGTCGAGCATCACGGCTCCCGGTGCGGCGTGGTGGGCTCGTGGCCGAGCATGGCGTGGTCGAGCAGGGCGAGGAACGAGCGGTTGAGCAGGGCGGATTCGCTCGCCTTGAGTGGGCGCCGGGTGAGCAGCAGGGCCTGGCCGTACAGCGCTTCGACGGTGGTGGTGGCGAGTTCGGGGTTGCGGATCGCTGCGGCGCGGCGGACCAGCGGGTTGAGGTGGTTCAGGACGAGCTGGGCGCGCGGCACCGAGCTGCCCAGCGAGCCGAGGATGTCGGCCCACAACCCGTCGGCCTGGTCGGCGAGTTGGCTGCGGGTGCGCTCGTGCCGGGCTTCCCGGTCGTCGAGCAGCAGGGCGGGGGCGCTGCTGGGGTGGAAGGTGCGCAGCGCGACGTCGCAGTCGAACCGGCCGAGTGCTTCGCGGGCGGTGGCGAGGAACGCGGCGGCGGCGAGTTCGGTGGCCTGGTCGACGTTGTCGAGGTGTGCGGTGACGGTGGCCGGGTCGAGGTCGGCGACGGTGGTGCCGGTGCGGATCTCGGGCAGCCGGTGCACCAGGTCGCGGTCGTAGGTGTAGCCGCCGTTGACGACGCCGAGGCCGGCGGCGCCGGCGATCGGGGCGACCTGACGGAACTCCTCGACGGTGCGGGTGACCAGGATGACGGGGTGGGCGCGGGCGAACTCGTCGAGCGTGACGTTGCCGTCGGTGGTCTCGAACGGCAGCCAGGGCAGCAGCATCCGCAGTAGCTGGTCGTCGTGCCGGGCCAGCGACTTGACGGCCAGGTGGTGCACGGACAGGAAGCGGTGCAGCAGCGCCGGGTCGGACGCGGACAGGCCGGTCAGCCAGTCGCGGATCCGCAGCCCGAGCGCCTCGCGGACGGCGGCGAGTGTCTCGTCGGCGTACAGCGCCTCGCGGGAGGCGGTGGGGCGCAGGCGCTCGGCGTCGACCACGCAGCGCACGAAGAACGCCCAGTCGGGCAGCAGTTCGTCGGCCTGGTCGGAGAGCAGCATGCCCTTGAGGTGCACCCGGTGCCCGGCGCGGCGGGACGGCGGGACGGCCTCGGGCAGCACGTAGGCGACGCCGCTGAGGCCGACCAGCGGCAGGTCGAGCTCGATGGTGTCGAGCGGGGTGAAGTCGAAGGTGTCGCGGCAGTGCGCGGTGAGCGCGGCGCGGCGGGCGGCCGGGGTGTCGTGGCGGCGGGCCCAGGGCGCGGGGGTCTCGCTGATCCGCGTCCGGTGCCCGGCCGCGTCCACGACCGTCACCTGGTGGCGCAGCAGGCTGCCGTAGTGCCGGGCGAGTTCGGTGACCCGGCGGGTGGACGTCCACTCCTCGGCGTCGGCGCGCGGGGTGAGGGTGACGGTGGTGCCGGGCTCGCGGCGGGCGGAGGCGGGCAGCGTGGTGATGGTGTAGCGGCCGTCGGAGCGGCCGCGCCATTCGATCACCGGGGCGTCGGGGGTGCGGGCGGAGCGGGTGCGGACGGTGATCTCGTCGGCGACCACGAAGCAGGCCAGCAGGCCGATGCCGAACTGGCCGATGAACTCCTCGCGGGCGTCGGCGAGTTGACCGGCGTCCAGGGCGCCGTCCGGGGTGCGCTTGGAGCTGCGGCCGATGGTGGCGAGAAAGGTGTGCACGTCGGCCTCGGTGAGGCCGACGCCGGTGTCGGCCACCGAGAACTCGTCGCCGGTGGTGACGGTGATCGCGGCCGGCGCGGCCGGGTCCAGCTGCTGCCGGGCGGTGATCGCGTCGACGGCGTTCTGCAGCAGCTCGCGCAGGTAGACGCGCGGGCTGGAGTACAGGTGGTGGGAGAGCAGGTCGACCAGTCCGCGCAGGTCCACCTGGAAGGTGTGCGCGCTGGGGTCGTTCGGGGTCACCGGGCGGGTCCTTCGCTTCGGGGTTCGCTTCTGGAATCGGTGCGGGTCACGGGGCGATGGCGCGGCGGCTCCGGTAGGCGTCCGCCGGGTCGCCGAGGTACTGCCACGGGGACCTGGTGACGCGGCCGTCGAGCTCGGTGAACACCCGGCCTGCGGCCCGGTGTTCACCACTCAGCGAGAACGCCATCGCGAACGCGTTGTGGGCGCCGATCCAGGTCCGGTCACGGACGAACCCGGGGTGCCAGATGGAGCGTTCGGCGGCCTCGTGCAGGGAGCGGGCGACCGCGGCGTCGCGGATGTAGCGGCCGTCCTCGCCGTTGTCGAGGCTGAGCCAGTGCTCGATGTGCGCGAGCGCGACGAGTTCGCCGAGCCGGCTGCCCTCCGGGGCGGCGAGCATCGAGGTGCGGGCGAAGTCGTGCATCTCCTCGTGCGAGCCGCCCCACTTCGCGCACAGCTGCTGCAGCCGCTGCCGGTACGAGGCCGGGTGGTGCGGAAAGCGACGCACGGCGGCGTCGAAGCGCTGGGTCGCGACGCCCGTCGCGACGGAGATGCCACGGCCGGTGACCTGCAGGAAGTACCAGGGGCCCAGCCAGTCGGGCTCCCGCTCGGCGACCTCGAACAGCTGCTCCTCGGCACGCTCCAGGCGCTCGCCGAACAGCCTCCACTGCTCCTCGCGAACGTACTTGGCGTAGGCGCCGCTACGGGCCTCCCAGCCCCAGACCAGCTGCCGCGCACCGCAGACCAGCAGCGCGAGGGCATCCTCGGGATCCTGCTCGACGGCGCGGGCCAGCCACTCCTCGCTGCCCGACAGGTCGGAGACCAGGTCGAGCATCAGCACCAGGTCGGCCTGGTCCCGGGCCTGCTCCAGCACGGCCCGGACGCCCGGCCAGTCGCCGGCCCGGCCGCGTTCCAGCAGCAGCTTCAGCTCCGGGTCGCCGAATGTCGGGTCGAGCGCGGGCGCGCCCTTGCCCAGCCGACCCAACAGCCTGTCGAACAGTCCCATCCCCACGGTCCCCTTGCGCCGTACCGATCCACAGGGGCCGCCGTGAGGCCGCCCCGGACGGAGATTCCTATCACGCCCGCACGACAGGTGTGCGAATCGTTTCCGGCATCCGGACATCGAAGCCCTGCTCAGGGCCTGTCCGGTGCGGCTCATCCCCGGCTCATCTCCGACTCATCCGCGGCTCACCCGCACCTGTCCGGTGCGGCTCATCCCTGGCTCATCTCCGACTCATCCGCGGCTCACCCGCACCTGTCCGGTGCGGCTCATCCCCGGCTCATCTCCGACTCATCCGCGGCTCACCCGCACCTGTCCGGTGCGGCTCATCCCCGGCTCATCTCCGACTCATCCGCGGCTCACCCGCGACTCACCCTCGCCCGCTGATCCGGTCGGCGAGGGTGGCGAGCGCGGAGGTGCGGGCGTGCTCGTGGCGGTCGGCGTGCCGGTAGACGGCGTACAGCGCGTGCACGCCGAGCCAGCGCAGCGGTTCGGGCTCCCAGCGGCGGACCCGGTGGCCGACCCAGGGCAGCTCGGTGAGTTCGGTCCGCCCGCCCTTGCCGAGGTGGCGCAGCGTCAGGTCGCGCAGCGTACGGCCGGCCAGGTTGGTGGTGGCGACGCCGCTGCCGACGTAGCCGCCCGCGAAGCCGACTCCGGTCGCCGGATCGAGAGCGACGGTGGCGCACCAGTCGCGCGGCACGCCGAGCACGCCGGACCAGGCGTGGTCGATCCGGGCCTCGGCCGCGGCCGGGAACATCTTCCGCAGGATCTCCCGGAGTTGGGCCACCGTGCCGTCGGGAGTGGCACCGTCCTGGTCGATCCGCGAGCCGTACCGGTACGGGTAGCCGCGACCGCCGAGCGCGATCCGGTCGTCGGCGGTGCGCTGCGCGTACATGTACGCGTGCGCCTCGTCGCCGAGCACCTCGCGGCCTTCCCAGCCGATCGCCTCCCACACCTCGGCGGGCAGCGGCTCGGTGGCGATCATCGAGGAGTTCATCGGCAGCCAACTGCGCTTCTGGCCCGCGATGTTGGCCGTGAAGCCCTCCGTGCACCGGAGCACCACCCGGGCCTTCACCCCGCCCCGCGCCGTACTCACCTTCCGGGGCGCGATCGCGGTGACGGGCGTCGACTCGTAGATCCTCACCCCCGACCGCTCGACGGCCGCGGCCAGCCCGACCACCAGCTTCGCCGGGTGCACCCGCGCCCCGTTCGGCGTCCAGGTCGCCCCCAACGCGCCCGGCACGTACAGCCGTTCGGCCGTCTCCGCAGCGCTCAGCAACTCCACCTGGTCCGCGCCGAACGCCTGCTCGTGCGCGAACCTCTCCTTCAGCCGGGCCAGTTGGGCGGGCGAGGTGGCGATTTCCAGCACCCCACCCCGGTGCGCGTCGCAGTCGATGCCCTCCGCGGCGGCGGCCCGCAGCGTCTCCGACACCGTGTCGTTCATGGCGAGTTGGAGCCGCCGCGCCGCATCCTCCCCGTGCGACCGGGCGTACCGCCCGCGCCCGGCGATCCCGTTGTACAGCCACCCGCCATTGCGCCCGGACGCCCCGTACCCGCAGAACTCCCCTTCCACCACCACCACTTCGAGCTGGGGCGCGGCCTGCTTCAGGTAGTAGGCGGCCCACAGCCCGGTGTACCCGCCCCCGACCACACAGACGTCCGCCTCCACCTCCCCCACCAGCCCCGCCCGCCGCTCGGGCAGCCCACTCGCCGCATACCAGAACGAGACGCCGCCATTGACGGTGGTCATGTCCACCAGCCCTGCCTTCCCTGAACTCCGGCCCTCCCCGCGTGCACGGACGCTATGCGCGCCACCGGAACCTGGGCAACGGACACCGTGTCAGGCCGGGTCGCCCCAGCCTGACACTGCGTTCGCTCACTCTGCGGTGAAGACCGCCCGGCCACCCACATACGTCCGCAGGACGCGGGTTTCGGCGATTTCTTCGGCGGGGGCGGCGAAGGGGTCGCGGTCCAGGACGACCAGGTCGGCGAGGTGGCCGGGGCGGAGGGTGCCGGTGGTGTCGAGGTGGTTGAGGTGGGCGGTGCCGGAGGTGTAGGCGGCCAGGGCGGTGGCGAGGTCGAGGCGCTGGTCGGGGAGGAAGACGGGGGTGGTGGGGTCGGCTTCGGGTTCGCGGCGGTTGACGGCGACGTGCAGGCCTTCGAGCGGGACGGGGCTGGAGACCGGCCAGTCGCTGCCGGCGGCGAGGGTGGCGCCGGCGCGCAGGAGGTCACCGAACGGGTACTGCCAGGCGGCGCGTTCGGGGCCGAGGAAGGGGATGGTGAGTTCGTCCATCTGGGGTTCGTGGGCGGCCCACAGCGGCTGGATGTTGGCGATCGCGCCGAGTGCGGCGAACCGGGGCACGTCGTCGGGGTGGACGAGTTGCAGGTGGGCGAGGTGGTGGCGGTTGCCGCGCCGGCCGTTGGCGGTGATGGCGGCCTCGACGGCGTCCAGTGCCTCGCGGACGGCGCGGTCGCCGAGGGCGTGGAAGTGCACCTGGAAGTCGAGCGCGTCCAGTGCGGTGACGTGTTCGCGCAGCGCGAGCGGGTCGACGAAGCTCAGGCCGCTGTTGCCGGTGGCACAGCCGCAGCCGTCCAGGTACGGGCTGGTGAGGGCGGCGGTGAAGTTCTCCGCGATGCCGTCCTGCATGATCTTCACCGCCCCGGCGCGGAACCGTCCGTGGCTGTACTTCTCGCGGCGGGCGACGAGTTCGGGGATCTGGTCGGCGCCGCGCTCGCGGTCCCACCAGAGTGCGCCGACCACCCGGGCGGTCAGCGTGCCGTCCTGCGCGGCGGTGAGGTAGGCGTCGGACGGGTCGGGGTTGCCGCCGAACTCGCCGAGCAGGGCGTCCTGCCAGGCGGTGATGCCGCGCGAGTGCAGCATCCGCTGGGCGCTCAGCAGGGCGGCCAGGAGGTCGGCGGCGGTGGCGGACGGGGCGTGCCGGCCGACCAGTCCGACCGCGCCCTCCTGGAGCATGCCGCTCGGGGTGCCGTCGGCCTCCCGTTCGATCCGGCCGTCGGCCGGGTCCGGGGTGTGCCGGTCGAGCCCGGCGGCTTCCAGCGCACGGGAGTTGGCCCAGGCGCCGTGGTGGTCGCGGTTGGCGAGCAGCACCGGCCGGTCGGGCACCACCCGGTCGAGCAGCTGCCGGGTCGGCAGTCCGCCGTCGAAGCTCTCCAGCGACCAGCCGCCGCCGGTGATCCACTCCTTCTCGGGGTGGGCGGCCGCGTACTCGCCGATCCGCTGCAGGTATTCGTCGACGGTGACGGTGCCGGTGAGGTCGCAGGAGGCCATCTCGTTGCCGCCGTAGACCGCGTGGATGTGCGCGTCCTGGAAGCCGGCGATCAGCAACTTGCCGTGCAGGTCGACGACTTCGGTGCCCGGGCCGATCAGGTCCCGGACTTCGTCGTGGCCGACGGCGGTGATCTGCTCGCCGGTGACGGCCAGCGCGCTGGCCCGGGTGCGGGCGGCGTCGCCGGTGTGGATCGGCCCTCCGGTGAAGACCAGGTCGGCGTGGTTCATGCGGGAATCTCCAAGTGGCGCAGAGGATGTGACGATACGTCAGTTGTTGGTGGTGAAGTACGGCGAGCGGCGCCCCCAGCACGACCAGGCCGCGGCCAGCAGTCCGGAGCCGATCATCAGCACCGGCACCGAGAGCTCGAACCAGCCGTTGTCGGCGGCGAGTTCGAAGTGGTCGGTGGAGTCGTAGAAGGTCCAGGCGAGGTAGCCGCCGACCAGCAGCAGCACCGATCCGCCGAGCAGCGGTGCGACGACCGCCTTCAGCCCCTCGACGAAGTCCTCGCGCAGCAGGTGCCGGAACCGCACGGCGGAGGCGATCGCCACCAGCGCGTAGTAGAGGGCGACCACGATGCCGATCGCGTTGACAGTCGCCGAGATCAGTTCGGTGACGGTCGGTATCACCAGCGACAGACTGGCCAGCGTCAGCGAGATGCCGGTGATCAGCCAGGTGCCGGTGGACGGGGTGCGGTGGCGCGGGTGCAGGCGCGTCCACACCTTGCCGAGGGTGCCGTCGCGGCCCATCGCGAGCGCGCCGCGCGCGGTCGGGATCACCGAGGCCTGCAGCGAGGCCGCCGCCGAGCAGGTCAGAGCCACCAGCGGCAGTGCGGCCAGCGGCTGGTCGGCGAGCTTCTCGGCGAAGTAGGCCAGGCCGGTGGCGCCGTTGTCGGCCAACTCGTCCAGCGGCAGCACCCGCTGGAAGGCCGTGCCGGCGAACAGGAACAGGCCGAGCATCAGCAGCAGCGACCACAGGCCGCCGCGGGTGGCGTCCTTCGGGTCGTGCACCTCCTCGCCGACGCTGAACACCGACTCGAACCCCCAGTAGCAGAACACCGCCAGCACCATGCCCTGGGCGAGCGCGCTCAGCGAGGTCAGCTCGAAGGGGTTGAACCAGGACAGGCTGAACGGCTGGTCGCCGGCGATCAGCCCGTATCCGCAGAACGCGATCAGCACCGCGTACTCGAAGATCAGCAGGTACTTCTGCAACGCCGCTGCCAGGTCGAGTCCGCGTACCGCGACCACCGTCGCGCCCACCAGCACCAGCATGCCGATCAGTGTGCACTGGAGGCTGGAGTCCGCGTCCAGCTCCACGCCGGGCAGCGCGTGCAGGCCCGCCTTTCCGACCAGTTGGATGAGCGCCGAGCCGGTCACCGTGGTGGTGTACGCCATGAAGACGATGGTGGTGAGGATGTTGACCCAGCCGGTCAGGAAGCCCAGCCAGGGGCTCAGCACCCGGCCCACCCAGCGGTACGAGCTGCCCGCGTCCGGCTCGACCCGGTTGAGCCGCCCGTAGCCGCAGGCGATGCCCAGCACCGGCAGGAACGCCAGCAGCATGATGGCCGGCAGGTGCAGCCCGACCACGCCCGCCATCAGGCCCAGGCCGATGCCGATCGAGGTGGTGGCGGCCGTGCTGGACGCGGCGATCACCACCACCGCGCCGACGCCGACCGACTTGCGCATCGCGTCCGGGGTGGAGGTACTGCTGCCGTTGTCCTTGAGCATCGTTGCCAAGGGGTCACCGCCGATTCAGTCATGGGGGAACGCCCGTGCGGCGGGCGCGAGTTGGGGGCGCTTCGGCCGGGTTCGGCGGCGGGCGCGGAGGTGCGACGGCGGGCCGCGAAGCAGGCGGCGCGCCGGGGTGGGGGGTGCTCCGGCGGGAGGGCCGGTGGCACGCCATGAAACCTGCGCTCCGCTTCACACGTCAATGCTGTTGTCGTAAGCTCGACGACCATGAGCGATCGAGTCGTCCCCGAGGCCGCACGCCGGCGGCGGCGCCCCACCAAGCAGGGCACCGTGCTCTCCGAGCAGGTCATCATCGACACCGCGCTGCGCCTGGTCGGCCAGCACGGCGCACAGGCGTTCACCGTCCGCCGCCTCGGCGCGGCGCTCGGCGCGGACCCGAGCGCGGTCTACCGCTACTTCCACAGCGCGGACGACCTGCTGCTCGCCGTCGCCGACGAACTCATCGGCCGCGGCCTGCACGGCTGGCAGCCCACCGGCGACTGGCAGGCCGACCTGCGCGAGGTCGGCCTGCGCATCCACGCCCACTCACTCGCCCACCCGCAGGCCGCCGTCCTCGCCGCGTACCGCACCACCGGCCGCGCCAACGAGATCCGCGCCATCGAAACCATGCTCGGCATCCTGCGCGACGCGGGCTTCCCCGACCCGGACGCCGTCAGCCTGTACCACGCCTTCATCGACCAGGCCCTGGGCTTCGCCGTCCTCGACTCCGCGATGCTCGCCCTCCCCGCGCCCGCCCAGCACGCCGACCTCGCCGTCTGGGACACCGCCTACCGCACCCTCTCCCCCACCACCCACCCCCACATCGCCGCCACCACCCACCTGCTCGCCGCCGACATGCGCCGCAGCGCCTACCCGCTGGCGCTCGACCTGCTCCTCACCTCACTGGCCGCCCGCCTCCCCCAGCAGCAGTGAACCCCCCTCTCCGAACGGGACTTCTGCGGATCCGCTGCGCCCGGCGTGCCACCGGCGGTCCGCCGTGGGGGCGGGAGCAGGGCGACGGCGGCGGGGGCCGGAGGACGGCGGGATGCCGACATGCGCCGCAGCGCCTACCCGCTGGCGCTCGACCTGCTCCTCACCTCACTGGCCGCCCGGCTCCCCCGCGCGGAGTGACCCCCCCTCTCCGGACGGGACTTCTGCGGATCCGCTGCGCCCGGCGTGCCACCGGCGGTCCGCCGTGGGGGCGGGAGCAGGGCGACGGCGGCAGGGGCCGAAGGGCGGCGGGATGCCGACATGCGCCGCAGCGCCTACCCGCTCGCACTCGGCCTGCTCCTCACCTCACTGGCCGCCCGGCTCCCCCGCGCGGAGTGAACTCCCCTCTCCGGACGGGACTTCTGCGGGTCGGCTGCGCCCGGCGTGCCGCGGACGGCCGGGAAGCGGTCGGGACGGGGGCAGGGGACCGGCGGCGGGGTCCGGAGGACGGCGGGATGCCGACATGCGCCGCAGTGCCCACCCGCACGCGCTCGACCTCCCCTCCTCCGCCCGAAGTGAACTCCCCACTCCGGACGGGACTTCCACGGGTCGGCTGTGCCCGGCGTGCCGCAGGCGGCCGGGGAAGCGGTCGGGACGGGGGCAGGGGGCCAGCGGCGGGGTCCGGAGGGCAGCGGGATGCCGACATGCGCCGCAGTGCCCACCCGCACGCGCTCGACCTCCCCTCCTCCGCCCGAAGTGAACTCCCCACTCCGGACGGGACTTCCAC